>NZ_LZKR01000172.1 GCF_001672915.1 Mycobacterium sp. 1245805.9
GCTCGAGCGGCCCGACTTCGCGTTCGCGCGCGGCGCGGCGCTGGCCGCCGGGTTAGCGCCCACGACGCCCCAGCCCCCGGTCACCGCGGGCTTCGGAACCGCGATGGCACCCGCGCTCGGGGACGCGACGGCGATGGCCCCGGCGACGGCGGTGGCCGGAGAAGCGACCGGGATCGCCCCGACCTCCGGGCTGGCGGGCTCGGACGCGGAGGAACCGCAGCTGGCGTACTCGCAGGCCGAGGACGCCGAGCCGTTCGCGGGCGACGTGGACGAGTACGGCGACTTCGACGACGACCCGGCAGACCCGGCCGCCACCAGTCGAGTGCCGCTGAGCAGACGGTCGCTGGTGCTCGGCAACGCCGTCATCGCCTTCGCCGTCGTGGGATTCGCGACGCTGGCCGCCGCCGTGGCGATCGCCGTTCGGCCGACCGCGAGCGCGCAGCCGGTGATCGGCCACCAGAACGCCGCCCCGGGCAAGTTCATGCCGCTGTTGCCCACGCAGCAGCAGGCGCCGGTGCCACCGCCGCCGCCCGATGTGCCCAACGCGGGATTCCAGGGCGGCGTCATCCCGGACGCCAACGGCTACATCCCGCCGCAGCTGGCGTCCCCCGGTTCCGCCCCGGTCGCCCCGGCGCCCGTTCCCGGGTTGATGCCCAACCCGGATGGACCGATCCCGTACCCGGTCATCGTCCCGTACCCGGGCTGGCGCCCCCCGTACAACCCGTACCCGCCGTATACGCCGCCGTCGTACACGCCCCCGACGACGACCACGACGACGGTGACGACGACCACGACCACCACGACGGGGCCGACGACGACTACCACCACCACGCCGCCGACG
>NZ_LZKR01000173.1 GCF_001672915.1 Mycobacterium sp. 1245805.9
CCACCTGTGACGGGCATCGGCGAAGTCCGATCAAGATTCCCCGCGCGGTGTCGAGAAGGCCGCCCGAGTTCGGGCCGTACGCCATCATTCTGTCGATACCTCCTGTTGCGCCCGAACGGAATCCGCCACGCATGGCGGCCAAAGAACCCGTGCGGTACGCATCGTCGCGCCTTGTCCCCTAGAAGGCGCCCTATGCCATGATTTGTGGATCGAAGGGCGTTGTGCCAGAGCAGCGCTGGAATCGATACCCGCTTGTGACCGATCCGGGATCGAGCGAATCAGCCTGCGAGAGCCAGTACTTCGTCGAAGCCGGCGACCAGGGCGTCGTAGAAGACGTCGAAATCCGGTATGGCAGTGGTGTCGACGTCGATGCCCAACGCGCACCTGTCGACATAGGTGAGCAGCGTGACGTTGACCGCCGAGCCGATGGTCGGACCGAAGGCGTACTGCGCGCGCACCGGCGCGCCGCCCAGGAATACCGGAACGGGTACACCCGGCACGTCGCTGGCGACGAAATCGACGTGACGCAGCACCGAGCCGATGTACCAGCGGGGCATCAGGTTGAGCACCCCGGCGATCCGCTGCGTATAGGGGACGGATTCCTCGTTGCGCACCGCGCCGGCGCGCTGATGGATTTCCTTGATCCGAGCAGCTGGGTCGGCCTCACCCGCGGGCACGTCGAAACGCATCAGCGTGATCCGGTTTCCACCCATGCCGTCGGCCTTGGTCCGCAGGCTGATCGGCATCGACAGATGCAGGTCGCCGACCTCGACGCCGTGCTTCTCGTGATACCGGCGCAGCCCACCGGCCACGCCCGAAACGAACGCGTCGTTGAGCGCACCACCGCACCGGTGCGCCGCCTCGCGCAGTTCCGGCATGGGCACCTCGTGCACCATCAGATGCCGGATCAGGCCGCGGTCGGTCACCAGTGAAGAGCCGGGCCGACTTATCGGTCGCATCATCCGGTAGACCGATCCCGCCATGGCCGCCGCGGATCGGGCCGTCGCGACGGGCCGGCGCACACCGCCGTAGACCAGCCGTGGTGCCGTTTTGGCCGCGCCGACAACGGCGTTCGCGAGCAGGCCGGCGTCGTAGCGCCAGGTGTCCCGGTAGCCGGCGACCCACGACGGCCTGGACGCCTCCGGCTCGGGCGGCAGCGGCTCGTGCTCATACAGGTCTTCGGAAAGGTTGAACAGGTTCATCGCGATCTGCACGCCGCCGATGCCGTCGGTGAGTGCATGGTGGAATTTGCAAATCATCGCCGCGCCACCGGTTTCCAGGCCGTCGATGAACGTCGTCTCCCAGAGCGCGCGGGCCCTGTCGAAGTCCTGCATCTCGGCCAATCGAGCCAGCTCGAGCACGTCGTCGAGCGTGCCGGCCCCCGGCGCCACACCGCGCCGGACGTGGTAGTCGAGGTCGAAGTCGGGGGCGTATTCCCAGCGGGGCGGGGCCGGGGGCGGAGAGGGCACCACCCGTTGCCGAAACATCGGGAGCTTGCGGCTGATCAGGTCGAAACGTTCGCGCACCTCGTCCCAGTCCGGGGACCGATCCAGCAGCACGACACTGACCACGGTCGATCGCAGCCGCGGATCGGTTTCCATCGCCCACGTGAACGCGTCGCTGTTGCGTAGAAATGCCGTCATGGTGTGCTCCGGGCCTAAACCTACGACCGGGGGCGGCAAAGGTCAGCACATCATTGGCAGCCAATGACTTTGGTCCCTCGACATCGGGCCATTCGTCAAGGCGTTAACGCCGCGAAATCATGTCCCCGGCTCGGCGTCGGCGAATTCGCAGAAGGCCGTGTAGGCCCGAGCGCCGTAAATGGTCGGCCGGCCCACCATGCATGAGGATGGTGACGCCGATGGCCTCCGCGGCCTCCTCCGGGGTGGCTCCCGCACGGGCGGCCGCCTGCGCATGCGACGCGATGCACCCGTCGCAGCCCTGGACGACCCCGATCGCCAGCGCCATCAGCTCTTTGACCTTGTGGCTCAGCGCCCCATCGGCCAGGGCAGCACCGCTCAGGGCCGCGAACCCCTTGTACACCTCGGGGATTTGCTTACGCAGCTCGCGGTGCTGGGGCAGCAGCTCCTGCAGGACGTCGTGATGATGATGTTGGTCTGACATGTCGGCCTACTCCGCGCTCACCGGCGAAGCGCTCTCGAGTGACCCGATCGCGGCTCGCAGCCGCTCCCCGACCTCTTCGGCGACCGGACGCAGCTCCGGCTCACCGGTGACCTCGACCAGCAGTCCGGGATTCATCGCCTCGACGAGCACCGTGCCGGCTTCCTGCGGGTCGGCGCGCACGACGACGTTGCACGGCAGCAGCAGGCCGATCTGGCGATTCGCCTCCACGGCGCGATGCGCCAGCGGCGGGTTGCAGGCGCCGAGGATCAGGTAGTCCTCCATGTCCTGCCCGAGCTTGGCCTTCATCGTGGCCTTCACGTCGATTTCGGTGAGCACGCCAAAGCCCTGCTCCGCCAGCGCCTCACGGGTACGCGCGACCGCGTCCTCGAAAGAGGTGCGCAGCGGCGTTGCAATCGCGATGTCCATCATGACTCCTTCCATTAGTGCCCGAAAACGCTCAGGCGAGCGCCAAGAACAGCTTCTCCAGCTCGGCCTCGCTCAGCGGCGCGGCGCCGTCGGCGGTGCTGCCCGTGACGCACTCCTTCAAGCCGGTCGCGACGATCTTGAACCCGGCGCGATCGAGGGCGCGCGAGACCGCCGCGAGCTGAGTGACGACGTCCTTGCAGTCGCGGCCCTGCTCGATCATCGAGATCACGCCGGCCAGCTGGCCCTGGGCGCGGCGCAACCGGTTGAGCACCGCGGCGATGCTGTCTTGATCGCCAATCATCTTGCATCCTCCGTCTCCCCGTGCCCGCTACCCACGCGGTACCCCAGGGGGTATTGATCGGTCCAAGCCGAATATACCCCACAGGGTATGGATTGTCACCCTAGACATCGAGCCGGAAGGACTCCACGGTGGCGACGGCCAACGCCCGGAAGGCCACCGAGGCTCCGGGCCTCAGAGGATGGCCCCGAGGTCCTTCGCCCGGGCGATGTCGTGCCAGTCGACGTCGAGCTCGAGCAGGATCTCCTCGGTGTGCTGCCCGTGTTCCGGGGCGCGGGCGGGCGCCGGCGGGGTCTCGTCGAATTGGACGGGCGCCGCGACGATCCGGTATTTCTCGCCGTGGTCGTCGACGTTGGTCACGACGTACCCGTTTGGTTCGACCTGCGGGTCGTTGAGGGTCTCCCGCGGCGTCGCGAGGGCGCCCCACACCCCCGGTTCGTCCGCGAGCACCGTTCGCCAGTGCGCAAGATCGTTGCGGGCGAACGCGTTCGCGAAGATCTCGGTCGCCGCGGCCGCGTTGGCGATCAGGTTGCTCGACGGCACAAAGCGTTCGTCGGTGGCCAACTCGCCCAGGCCCATCCGTTCACAGAAGCCGGCCCAGAACTTGTCCGGCTGCAGGAAGACCAGCTGAATCCACCTGCCGTCCTTGGTCTTGTACCGGTTCACCAGCGGATTGATGGCCAGCCCGGGCGGGGCGCCCGGAATGCCGTCGATGTCGAAGAAGTCGGCCGCCGAGATCGACGGCGCGATCGCCCACATCGCCTGCGCCAGCAGCGAAGAATCCACGATCGTCGGTTCGCCGGTGCGCTCCCGGTGAAACAACGCGGCACACACCCCGCCGGCCAGCGTCGCGCCACCCTGCAGGTCACCGAACCCGGGGCCCTGGACAGCCGGCGTGTCGGTGCCGAAGGGCGTCAACGTGTATGCCACCCCACCGCGCGCCAAGTAGGTGGCGGCGTCGAACCCGCCGCGATCGCGGTCCGGACCGCGGACCCCGAGCCCGGTGCCTCGCGCGATGATGATCTTCGGGTTGAACCCGCGGATGTCCTCGACGGTGAGCCGAGCCCGCTCCAGCGCGCCGGGCAGCCAGTTGGTCAGAAACACGTCCGCGCTGGCCAGCAAGCGGCCGAACAGGTCGCGGCCCACCTCGGACTTGATGTCGATGGCGATGCTGCGCTTGCCGCGATTGCCCAACTCGAGGATGAAGTCGGCGTCCGGGCGGGCCGCTTCGCGGGTGAAACCACCGACCACGAGCGCGCGACCGGGATCCCCAGCGGTGACGCCTTCCACCTTGATCACGTCGGCGCCCCAGTCCGACAGGGCCGCCCCGGCCGACGGCACGTAGGTCCACGACGCCAACTCGACCACACGGACACCGCTGAGTACCCGGGACAAGTCAGCTGCCTTTCTTGCTATTTTAAGTATTCTAGCTAGTCTCAGGGATATCGACAGCCCGGCTGCGGCCACGCGCGGTTTTCGTGGAACAGATGCGATGGGGCCGACCATTGGTCCGATCCCGCCCCGCGATGCGGTGAGTACGCGCCCCTCGAGCTCTTTGGTTACGAATAGCTTTGGCCCCCAACGAGGGTCGCTGGTTTAGGCTCCGCGGCAAAGGACGGGACATGGGCAGGGTGACGGGCAAGGTGGCCTTGATCAGCGGGGCCGCGCGCGGGCAGGGGCGTTCGCATACGCGGCTGCTGGCCGCGGAGGGGGCCGACATCATCGCGGTGGACATCTGCGCGGACATCGAAACCAACGAGTATCCGCTGGCCCGGCCGGAGGACCTCGACGAGACGGCGCGGCTGGTCGAGAAGGAGGGGCAGCGCGCGCACACGGCGATCGTCGATGTGCGCGACCGGGTGGCCCTGGCCGCCGCGATCGATCAGGGTGTGGCCGAGTTCGGCCACCTCGACATCGTGGTGGCCAACGCCGGCATCTGCCCGCTCACCGCGGGCCTTCCGCCCCAGGCATTCGCCGACGCCGTCGACGTCGACCTGCTCGGGGTCCTCAACCTGGTGCACGCGAGCCTCAAACATCTGCACGCCGGGGCGTCCATCATCGTGATCGGGTCCAACGCGGCATTCATGTCGTCGCTGAACACCGGCGGCGGCGTGTCCGGAGGTCCCGGAGGGGCCGGCTACGCTTTCGCGAAACTGGCTGCGGCGCACTATGTCCACGACTTCGCCCTGGCGCTCGCGCCGTTCAGCATCCGGATGAACGCGGTGCATCCGACGAATGTCAACACCGACATGCTGCACAGCGCGCCGATGTACCGCGCGTTCCGGCCGGACCTGCCCGAACCCAAGCGCGAGGACGCCGAACCCGTCTTCCCGGTGGTCCAGGCGATGCCCATCCCCTACGTCGAACCCGAGGACATCAGCGAGGCCGTGTTGTTCCTCGCCTCGGACGCGGCGCGCTACGTCACCGGCCAGCAGCTCCGCGTCGACGGGGGCGGCTTCCTGAAGGTCAAACCGTGGTCGGGCGGGTGAGGTTGATGCCGCCAGTCATCCTGCCGCGCAACGAAAGTGGAGGCTCGTGGTGAGCGTTGAGCGTCACCTCTACGAACTCATGGTCCTGATGAAGGCGGCCGACGACCGGCTTTCCAAGGGCATCGGCACCGGCGAGTTCATGTGCGTGTACTGGCCGTCGCGCGGCCAGGAGGCCATCGCCGCCGCGATGGGGGTGTCGCTGCGACCCGACGACCAGCTGGTGACGACGTACCGCGGGCTGCACGACCTGATCGGCAAGGGCGTCCCGCTCGAGGAGATCTACGGGGAAATGATGGGACGCACCGTCGGCGCGAGCCGCGGAAAGGGCGGCACCATGCACATCGCCAACCCCGCCAAGGGCGTCATGCTCTCGACCGGGATCGTCGGCGCCGGACCGCCGGTGGCCGTGGGGCTGGCGATGGCCGGCAAACGCAAGGGCCTCGACCGCGTGACGGTGGTCAGCTTCGGCGACGGCGCCACCAACACCGGCTCGTTCCACGAGGCCGCCAACATGGCCGCGCTGTGGGACCTGCCGCTGGTGTTCATGTGCCAGAACAACCTGTTCGCCGAGATGACGCCGACCTCGGACACGATGAAGCTCGAGCACGTCGCCCAACGGGCGGCCGGCTACGGCATCCCGGGGGTGCGCGTCGACGGCAACGACCCGCTGGCGGTGAAATCGGCCCTGGACGAGGCGCTGCGGCGGGCCCGCGCCGGCGCGGGTCCCACGTTCATCGAGTGCGTGACCTTCCGCTTCCGCGGCCACTACTTCGGCGACCGGATGCCCTACATCCCCAAGGAGCAACTGGCCGCGGCCATGGCGGCCGACCCGGTGCCGCGGTTCCGCAACCACCTCGCCGAAGCCGGCATCTGCGACGCAGACGAGCTCGACCGCATCGACCAGCAGGCGTCGGCGACGGTGGAGAACGCGCTGGCCACAGTCATGGCCGCCGAGCCACCCTCGATCGACGAACTCGACCACGACGTGTACGCGACCCCGATCAGGTACCCGGTGTAAACCCATGGACGACAAAGAGATGACGATGCGCGAGGCGCTGAACCTCGCGCTCGACGAGGCGCTCGCGGCCGACGACCGGGTGTTCCTGCTCGGGGAGGACATCGCCGATCCCGGCGCCTCGGGACCGACGGCCGGGCTGTCGACCAAGTACGGCCACGAACGGGTGCTGGACACGCCCATCTCCGAGGCCGCGATCGTCGGCGCCGCGATCGGTGCCGCGATCGACGGGATGCTGCCGGTCGCCGAGATCATGATCATGGACTTCATCGGCATCGCCGCCGACCAGCTGATCAACAACGCCGCCAAATTGCGGTTCATGACGGCCGGGCGGACGACGGCGCCGATCACCATCCGCACCCAGGTCTACGCCGGGCTGGCCACCGGCGCCACGCACTCGCAGAGCCTGGAGGCCTGGTTCATGCACATCCCCGGCATGAAGGTGATCGTGCCGTCCACCCCACGCGACGGGAAAGGCCTTCTCACATCGGCGATCTTCGACGAGGACCCCTGCCTGTTCATCGAGACGATCCGGCTGCAGGGCAAGAAGGGTCCCGTTCCCGTCGAACCCGGCTTCTCGATCCCCCTCGGCCAGGCCGACATCAAGCGGCCCGGCACCGACGTGACGCTGATCGCCTACGGCCGGCCCGTGCACGACGCGCTCGCGGCGGCCGACACCCTGGCCGAGCAGGGCGTCAGCGCCGAGGTCGTCGACCTGCGCACGCTGGTGCCGCTGGACGTCGAAACCCTCGTCGAATCCGCTCGCCGCACACGGAGAGTCGTCGTGGTGCACGACGCGGTCCAATTCGCCGGCCCGGGGGCCGAGATCGCCGCCACCCTGCAGTCGGAGTTGTTCGGCGAGCTGGCCGCGCCCATCGAGCGGGTCGCCGCCCGGTTCGTCCCCAACCCGGCCGCCGCGGCGCTCGAGGCGCAGGTGTACCCGTCGCCGGCGCGCATCGTTGCCGCGGCGCTCGCTACGTACCGGGGCGCCCTCGACCGGGCCAAAGTGCATGGCTGACTTCGTCATTCGCATTCCGCGCGTGTCGGTGGCCGTCTCGGAGGCCGAGCTGACCGGCCTCCTCGTCGACGCAGGCGAGCGCGTGGAGGAGGGCACACCGATCTATGTGATCGCCACCGAAAAGGTGGAACAGGAAATCGAGGCCGGTGCCTCGGGCATCGTGCAGTGGACCGGACAGGTCGGGACCACCTACGACATCGGCGCCGAAATCGGCGTCATCACGTCATAAGAAAGGGACGCAAACAGATGGATCTCAACGAGACCCGCGAAAGAATCGTCTACGAAAAGGAAGGCCCGATCGCCCGCGTCACGCTCAACTGGCCGGAGAAGGCGAACGCCCAGGACCAGAAGCTGGCCGAAGAAGTCGACGCAGCGCTGCTGGACGCGGACCGCGACTACGACATCAAGGTGCTGATCCTGAAGGCCAACGGCAAGGGCTTCTGCTCCGGGCACGCGATCGGCAACAACGCGGTCGACTACCCGGATTTTGCCACCGCCGCAGGGGTCATGGGCACACCGTGGAAGCCGCAGACCGACCTGTTCGTCAAGCCGATATTGAACCTCTGGGAGTTCTCCAAGCCGACGATCGCGGCCGTGCACGGCTATTGCGTCGGCGGGGGCACCCATTACGGGCTGACCACCGACATCGTGATCGCCGCCGAGGACGCGTACTTCTCCTACCCGCCGCTGCAGGGCTTCGGCATGCCGTCGGGTGAATGCTCCATCGAGCCATGGGTTTTCATGAACTGGCGCCGCGCAGCCTACTACCTCTACCTCGCCGAGGTCATCGACGCCAAGCGGGCGCTGGAGGTGGGGCTGGTCAACGAGGTCGTTCCGAACGACCAACTGGAGGCGCGGGCCAACGCGATCGCCCGCCACATCGCCCAGGCGCCGCTGACGACGCTGCTGGCCACGAAGGCCAACCTCAAGCGGGCATGGGAGCTGATGGGCATGCGGGTGCACTGGCAGAGCTCCAACGACCTGGTCGCGCTCGCGTCGATCAGCAAGGACGTGCAGCAGCTGATCCAGACGGTCTTCAAGGACAAGGTGCTGCCGTCCGAGCAGGCCCGGCGCCAGGCGGCGGCAGCCCAGACCGACGGCGCCGCAACCACATAGGCCCGCTGGTGAACATCGCCGACCACGCGAGCACCGCCGCCGAATCGCCGGCCCTGCTCGTCGCGGACGGGCGCACCATTTCGTACGGCGAGCTGTACGAAAAGAGCCAACGCGTCGCGGCCACCCTTCATCAGGCTGGGCTGCGGCGCGGCGACGGTGTGGCCCTGGTGCTGCCGAACCGGCCCGAGTTCTTCGAAATCACCTGGGGCTGCCAGCTTTCCGGGCTCTACTACACCGCCGTGAACACCCACTTCACCCCCGAAGAGGTCGCCTACGTCATCGACGACTCCGACGCCAAGGCGGTGTTCGTCGACGCGTCAGAGGCTTCCGGGGGTGACCTCGCCGAACACGTCCGCGCGGCCAACGCACGCGTCGGGATCCATGTGGCCGTCGGGGGCGCACTGCCGGGATGGCGTTCATACGACGACGCGCTGGCGGCGGCGGGCGACGCTCCGCCGCTGTCGGACGGGTCGGAAATGCTGTACTCGTCGGGCACCACGGGACGGCCCAAGGCGGTCCGGCGGTCGCTGCCGACCGACGGCAACGGGTCGTGGGCCCAGTCGGTGCTGGAGCTGGCGCTGATCCACAAGTACGGCATGGACTCCTCCAGCGTGTACCTCTCCCCCGCGCCGCTGTATCACGCCGCCGGGGTGAACTACACCATGGCGGTGCACCGCGTCGGCGCCGCCTCGATCCTGATGCGCAAGTTCGACGCCGAGGCCGTGCTGCGATTGATCGAGACCCACCGCGTCACCCACGCCCAGTTCGTGCCGACGATGTTCGTGCGCATGCTCAAGCTGCCCGAGGCGGTGCGGCGCAAGTATGACGTCTCGAGCCTCGAATGCGTGATCCACGCCGCGGCCCCGTGCCCGGTGGACGTCAAGCACCGGATGATGGACTGGTTCGGCCCGATTATCCACGAATATTACGGGGGCACGGAGGGATTCGCGGGCACGACGATCGGCCCCGAGGAGTGGCTCGCCCACCCCGGATCGGTCGGCAAGCCGTTCAGCCCCGTTCATGTGGTCGGCGATGACGGGGTCGAGCTTCCGGTGGGCCAGTCCGGCGAGTTGTTCTTCGAGGGCGGGCCCGAATTCGAGTACTTCAAGGATCCCGCCAAGACGGCGTCGGTCTCCAACGAGCGGGGCTGGCGGTCGCTCGGCGACATGGGCTACGTCGACGAAGACGGATACCTCTACCTCACCGACCGCTCGACGTTCATGATCGTTTCGGGCGGGGTGAACATCTACCCGCAGGAGGCGGAGAACCTGTTGATCATGCATCCCAAGCTCGTAGACGCGGCGGTGTTCGGCGTGCCCAACGACGAGTTCGGGGAGGAGGTCAAGGCCGTCGTGCAGCCGGCCGACGGCGTCACGCCCGGGCCCGACCTCGAGGCGGAGCTCATCGCGTACTGCCGGGCCCACCTGGCGGGCTATAAATGCCCGCGCACAGTCGAATTCGAAGCGGAGCTGCCCCGCGACCCGAACGGGAAGCTGTACAAGAGGCGCATCCGCGAACGCTACTGGCAAGGGCGGGCATCGCGGATCGTATGAACGAGGGAACGGACATGGTGACTACCGAAAGCACCCACACCGACGTGAACTGGACACCCCTACCCGTGCCGTGGGCGGTTCAGCGGCCCGACCGGATCCCCAAGCAGCGGTACTACGACCCGGAGTTCTACGCCCTCGAAAACGAGCTGCTCTGGCCACGCGTGTGGCAGATGGCCTGCCGCCTCGAGGAGATCCCCAAGGCCGGCGACTACGTCGAGTACGAGATCCTGGACGAATCGATCATCGTCGTCCGGCTGGACGCCGAAAACGTACGCGCCTACCACAACGCCTGCCGCCACCGCGGGGTAAAGCTGGTGGAGGGCAACGGAAACCGCCGCACCTTCGTCTGCCCCTTCCACGGCTGGTGCTGGGCCATCGACGGGCGCAACACCTTCGTCCTGCGGCCCGAGGAGTTCGCCGAGGAAAACCTGAGCCCGGACGACCTGCAACTCGTCCCGGTCAGATGCGAGCTCTGGGGCGGATGCGCGTGGATCAACCTCGACGACAACGCACCACCCCTGCGCGACTGCTTCGAGCCGTTCGCGTCGATCTATGACGCCTGGAAGGTCGAGTCGCTGCGCGTCGAATGGTGGCAGGCGTGCCGGCTTCCGGTGAACTGGAAGCTGGCGACGGCCGCCTTCATGGAGGGCTACCACGTCCCGCAGACCCACCCGCAGTTGCTGCCGTCCTCCATGCCCGCCACGTCGAAACCGCCGGGGCTGGCCCGGACGAACCTGTACTTCATGCGCACCCTCGGCGAGGGCATGGCCGGGATGACCCACGAAAACGACGTTCGCATCGCCGAGGGCCTGCAGACCATGGAGTTGCCGGCCGACCCGGCCGCGGCGATGGCCGCCTGGCGGGCCGCGCTCAACGACGCCATCGTCAACTGGCACCGCGCCCGGGGCTGCGACATGCCGGACCTCAACGAGCTGGAGCGGCGCGGCATCACCGAAGCGATCAACTTCGCGTTCCCGCACTACTTTCTGCTGCCGCAATACAGCAGCGCCTCGTCATACCGGATCCGTCCGCTCGGCCCGGAGGAGACGCTGTTCGAGATCTGGTCGCTCACCCGCATCCCGCCGGACCAGGCTACCGACAAACCCACCCCACCGGAGCCCATGGCGCCCGACGACCCGCGCTGGCCGCCCATCCCCGCCCAGGATTTCTCCAACCTGCCGCGTCAGCAGAAAGGCCTGCACTCCAAGGGGTTTGAATTCATGCGGCTGTCGGACCGGATCGAAGGGCTGATCTCGAACTTCGAACGGGTCATCGACGGCTTCCTGGCCGGCCTGCCCTACGACGTGCTAGTACCCGCGATCCAGAAGACCAACACCACCATCGACGTGCCGATCGCCGACCTGGGTTTCGGCTCGGAGGGGCGATGACCACCCGCTGGGACCGCTCCGTCGACCTGCTCATCGCGGGCAGCGGCGGTGGCGGCATGGTGGCCGGCCTGGCAGCGATCGACTGCGGCCTCGAACCGCTGATCCTCGAGAAGCAGGCGCTGGTCGGGGGCTCGACGGGCCTGTCGGGCGGCATCGTGTGGCTGCCCAACAACCCGCTGATGCGGGCCGAGGGCATCGCCGACTCGCACGAGGACGGGATGGCCTACCTGGCCGACGTGGTGGGCGACATCGGCGCCCCCTCCTCGCCCGCGCGCCGCGAGATGTTTCTCACCGCGGGCTACGAAATGATCAATTTCCTGATCCGCAAGGGCGTTCGGCTCATCCGTTGCGCCGGATGGAGCGACTACTACCCGAATCACAAGGGCGGCAACGAGTCCGGGCGCGCCATCGAGGGCATCCCCTTCGATGCCGCGCAGCTGGGCGATTGGAGCGACAAGGTGCAGCCGCCGCTGGCCAAGAACTATGGATTCGTGGTCCTGACCAACGAATTGCGTTCGGTCCAGTACTACAACCGGTCGCCGCGCGCGTTCGCCGTGGCGACCCGGGTGTTCCTGCGGACCGCGGCCGCGCGCGCTCGCCGCCGGCAGATCCTCACCAACGGCGCCTCGCTGATCGCCCAGATGCTCAAGGCGCTCATCGATCTCAGCGACGGGCAACCCCCGCTGTGGATCAACGCCGCGGTGGAGGACCTCATCGTCGAAGACGGCCGCGTCGTCGGGGCGCGGGTTTCCCGCGGCGGCGTGCCGCTGAACGTGGAGGCGCGCAAGGGGGTCTTGCTGGCGGCCGGTGGATTCGGCCACAACAAGGAGATGCGCCGCCAATACAGCGGCGATCAACCCAACGAGGCGCAGTGGTCGATCGCCAACGCCGGGGACACCGGCGAGGTGCTGCAGGCCGCCATGCGGCTGGGCGCCAAGACCGACCTACTCGACGAAGCCTGGTGGCTGCCTTCGGTTTTCATCAAGGACGGCGGTGCCGCGGCCGCCTCGCTCGGCTCGGGCCGGCAACGGCCCGGCGCCATCTACGTCGACGCGACCGGCCGGCGATTCTGCAACGAGTCGAACTCCTACGTCGAGGTCGGCAAGGCGATGTACGCCAACAAGGCGGTCCCCTGCTGGATGATCTTCGACGACGGGTACGTGCGCAGGTATGTCACCAGCACCAACCCGCTCAAGCGCAACCAGAACCTGCCGCCCCAGCTCATCGAGAACGGCGCGGTCAAACGCGGCGACACCATCGCCGACCTCGCCCGCCAGATCGACCTGCCCGCCGACGAATTGGCGCAAACCATCCAACGGTTCAACCGATTCGCCGCCAAGGGCCTCGACCCCGACTTCGGGCGCGGTCAGTCGGCCTACAACGACTGCCTCGGCGATCCCGGCTACCGGCCCAACGCCGCCGTCGGGCCGCTCGACCGCGCGCCCTACTACGCCACCAGGGTCTTCCCGGCGGACGTCGGGACATGCGGGGGCGTCGTCACCAACGAGCACGCACAGGTCCTCGACGAGCAGGACCTGGTGATCGAGGGCCTCTACGCCACCGGCAACACCACCGCGACGGTGATGGGCCGCACGTATCCCGGCGCGGGCGCCAGCATCGCCAGCTCGATGGTGTTCGGGTACGTGGCCGCGAGGCACGCCGCCGGGCGCCGGATCGCCGGCGAGAACGCCCGCTAAGTCCCGCGAGCAGACGCAGAATCGCACCATGCCGTGGCGAAATGCGCGATTCTGCGTCTGCTCGCGCTAGGAACTCTCGTCGCGGCCGACGAAATCCCTTGGCTTCATGCCGGATTGCATGAGTTCGGCCCGGCGGGCCTGCACGTCGGAGGCGGCGCCCACCATGTTCGTCAAAATGTGGCTGACCTGGAGGTGGACCCGCATTCCCATCAATTCCCAGGCCCGCTTCACGTTGTTCTTGACCGCCATCAGCGTCGTCAACGGGATCTGGGCGATCCTGCGCGCCATCTCCTCGACGGTGCGTTCCAGGTCTTCGCGCGGCACCACCTTGTTGAGCAGACCCCAGTCGAGCGCTTCCTGCGCCGAGAGGGTGGGCGCCAGCAGCAGCCAGTCCATGGTGCGATGCCAGTTCATCAGCAACCACGGCTCGATCATGGTGTGTCCGCCGGGCTCGCCGAGGCTTTGGGCAAGCGGCATCTGGAAATACGCGTCCTCGGACGCGACACAGAAATCGGTCAGCAGGCCGAGATAAATCCCACCGCCCATGCAATAGCCGTGGATCGCCGAGATCGTCGGCTTGGGAAACTCCCACAGATAGAGCGTGGGCCACAGAAACAGGTCGGCGGTCCCCTTGTACAGGTCCTCGAACGTGTTCCCGAAGTCCGGGTAGGGGTTCTCGTCCGGGCCCCAGCGCGCCACGTGTCCGCCGCAGAAGCCCTTGCCGTTGGCCTTGATGATGACGACCTTGATCTCTTTGTCGCGGTCGGCCTCGTGTAGGCAGTCGTCGACTTCGGTGACCAATACCGCGTCCTTGGTGTTGGCCTTGTCGACCCGATTCAGGATGATCCGCGCAATCGGCGGTTCGCGTTCATAGATGATCGCTTCGAGCACGCGCCGCTCCATCTCGGTGACATTACCGGACGCCCACATACCGGAATTCGCTTAGCGGTTGCGTTAAGTTCACGGCGGGAGTGAAGTGTATTTGGCGGCTCTGGACCGTGCCGCGGGGGAATCAAAGGCGGCCGCTTACATCCTGACGACGAAGGGAGCCCTGCTCATGACTCCTGTGGACCGGGAAGCCCAGCTGGACTTGGTAGCCCGGCTCAAGTCCTCCTATCCCGAACTCCCGGACGCGCCCACCCCCGATCTCATCGATCACGCGCGCTTCAGCGCCTACACCAAGACCCCGCACGATGTCGGAGGCGAGCCCGATGCGCCCCTGGAATTCGAGAACAAGCAGTACGAGGCCTGGGAAGAGAACACCTACGTCACGTGTGAGGTTCTCGGTTGGCGCGGCATCTGGCTGTCCGAAGAGCGACGCCGAATCGGCAACGTCGACGTGGGCCGCGCGATCTATCTCGGGCTGCCGTATTACGGGCGCTGGCTATTGGCCGTAGCGCGCATCCTCGTCGAGAAACACCACATCGGGCTGAGCGAGCTGGCGGAGCGCATGGCCGAGGTCAAGGCGCGCTACGAGGGCGGCCTGCAGGGAAAACCGTTGGAGGCCAAGCCAAGGTTCGAAGGGGATCCCGACGGGGTCAGACGCAATTCGCACCACACGCACGCGGTCGGTATAGGCGACCCGCAGGTATATGCGGGACGGGCCGGGGACCCGAAGTTCAAGGTCGGCGACAAGGTGGTGGTGCGGGAGCTTCCCGCGCTGTTCTATACCCGCACCCAGGAATACGTGCGAGGCGCGACGGGCGAGATCGCGAAAGTCTCCTATGAAAGCCCCGCCGCCGAGGACGAGACGTGGGACGGGCCTGATCAAAAGCCCGAGTGGTTTTACATCGTTCGCTTCAATCTGTCCCAGCTGTGGCACGGCTACACCGGTCCCGGCAATGACACGCTGCAGACCGAGATCCCCGAGCGGTGGCTCGAAGCGGCGGGCTAGCTTTCGCTCACGGACCGAAAGGACTTCGTATGACCGATCACGACCACGATCGCACCGCCGCACCCATGGTGGATGAAGTCACCGACTTCGAAGTCCTCGAGATCGCCCTTCGCGAATTATGTATCGAGAAGGGGATTTTCACCGCCGAGGATCATCGGCGCTTCACCGAATTCGCCGAACAGATCGGCCCCGCTCCCGGCGCTCGCCTGGTGGCTCGGGCCTGGCTGGATCCAGACTTCAAGAAGCTGGTGCTTGCGGATCCGCTCGCCGCCAGCAAGGAAGTCGGGGTCGACTGGCTGGAACCCACGGGTTTCGGAACACCGAGTGACTTCACCGCTTTTCAGGTCCTGGAAGACACCGAAACCCTGCATCACGTCATCGTCTGCACGCTGTGTTCCTGTTATCCGCGTCCGATCCTCGGCAACTCGCCCGAGTGGTACCGCACCCCGAACTATCGGCGCCGCATCGTGCGCTGGCCGCGCCAGGTGCTCGCGGAATTCGGGCTGTACCTGCCGGAGGAGGTCGAGATCCGGGTGGAGGATTCCAACCAGAAGCACCGCTTCATGGTGATGCCCGTCCGCCCAGACGGAACCGACGGCTGGACGGAGGACCAGCTGGTCGAAATCATCACGCGCGATTGCCTGATCGGTGTCGCGCTGCCCAAGCCCGGCGTGACGACCAATGCGATCACCCAGACCCGCCCCGCCATCCACCCCGTAGGTCAGTAAGCATGAGCACTCCGCAGATCGCTCCCCTGGCGAAAATCGTTGAACGCAACCAGGTCTGGAGCCGCATGGCGGCCGACTACGGGGTTGACAACCCGGTGCCGCCCTGGAAGAGCAGCCTCGACGGCATTTGCGACGCGCTCGATCAAAGCGCCTGCGGCCCAGACATACTCGATTTCGTCGACCGCCGCAACGAAGAGGACGCCCTATCGGCAACCGTGTACACCGACCTGCCGTACCCGGAGAACCGGCTGGTAGCGCTGGCGCACTCGCTCGTCGTGCGCGGCGTCATCGGCGAGGCCGAACTGGAGGAGCGCCTGGCCGCGGTGCGAGCCAGGCTGGAAGCTTGACCGCTCAGCGGCGAGCCAACAGCCACGCGTGACCGTCGCCCTCGCCGACGTCGAGGAGGTCGAGTCCGGCGAAGGCGGCGGGCAGCTCGCCCGGCGCGGCGCGGAACGGTCCCGGCGCGGCACCGACCTCGCTCAGCGCGGCGACGGCCAGCAGCCCGCCCGGCGCCAGGCGCTCGATGATCGCCCCATCCAGGCGGCGGTCCCGGAAGTTTTGGCACAGGATGACGTCGACGGGCGGCCCGGCGGGCAGCCCGCCGTCCAGGTCGAAGACGTCGAAGCGACAGCGGTCTCCGACGCCGGCGAGCCGGGCCAACTCGCGCGCCTGCTCGATGGCGACCGGGGAGACGTCGCACCCCCAGACGTCCAGGCCGCGGCGGCCCAGCCACACCGCGCCGCGTCCCTGCCCACACGCGAGGTCCAGGGCGCGTCCCGACGTCGGAAACAGCTCGGCGTGGCGCGCGACGAAGCCGGGCGGCCCGACCTCGCCCACCGGAGGTGGCCCGCCCGTGGCATACCGCTCGTCCCAGCGACGCCGGTCGTCGTCGGCCATGGGCGCCACCCTAGATTGCGCACCGCGTTTCTACACTGGACCGGTGTCTAGCGAGGCGGCTTCTCCGACCGACGCCGGGACGGGCCGCCGCTCCGACCGCCGGCCGGCGCAGACGATCCGCAAGGTCCTCGACGCCGGGCTGGAGGAGCTGCGCGAATCGTCGTACGCGACCCTGACGATGCGCGCGGTCGCGACCCGCGCGGGCGTGTCCCCGGCCAGCGCATACACGTACTTTCCGTCGAAGAGCGCGCTGGTGGCGGCGGTGTACCTGCGCTTCCTGCGGGACCTGCCGCTGCACACCGACGTCAACGACACCACCCAGGCGCGGGTCAGCGCGACCCTGCGCGACATGGCGCTGATGGTCGCCGACGAGCCCGAGCTGGCGACCGCGTGCGGCGCGGCGCTGATGGCCGACGATCCCGCGGTCAAGCCGCTGCGGGAGCAGATCGGCGAAGAGGTGTCCAGGCGGATCGCGGCGGCGCTGGGTCCCGGGTGGCCGCGCGCGGTGAAGTCCGCGCTGCAGATGACGTTTGCCGGGGCCCTCCTGACGGCCCGGTTCGTCAGCTACGAAGAGATTGCGGGGCAGCTCGACGAGGCCGTCGGCCTCATCCTGAAAGCGTCCGCCGCCTAAAGGCCAGTGGCCCAATCGGATCGTTATTATCCAGCTGTGAGGATCGGCTGAGCGTGCGCAGTCACGGCTGGGCAGGGAACGCGCCCGCCTCCGATGAGGAGGCGATCGAGCGCATCCTGGATGCCGCGGACCGGATCATCGACGAGCGCGGCCAGGCCATGGGAATCGCCGACGTGGCACGGGCCCTGGGCGTGACGCGCCAGACCGTGTACCGCTACTTCCCCGGCACGCAGGCGTTGCTGGTGGCGACGGCGATGCGCTCGGCCGACGGGTTTCTCGATCGCCTGGCGACCCAGCTCGAGGGCGTAACCGACCCGGTGGTGGCGATGACGGAGGGCATGGCCTTCGCCATCGAGCAGCTGGCGTCGGACAATCAGCTCGCGTTCGTGTTGCGCCACCGCGGCGGGCAGGGCGTCCCCATCATCTCCGATACCGCGTTGGCGTTCGGGCGTTCGATGCTGCATCGCTTCGACATCGATTGGCAGCACTACGGTTTCGACGAAGCCGGACTCGACGAACTGAACGAATTCAGCCTGCGGGTGCTGCACTCCTTCCTCGCCGACCCGGGCCGCCCGCCGCGCAGCGGCGCCGACCTGCGGCGCTATCTCACCCGCTGGATCGGGCCCGCGATCGCCTATCCACAGCTGGTGCACACCATGGACGCGCTTCGGGGAGCCGAGCCGGTGCGAGCGCGCGGGCGCCCGTCAAGGGCGTCCTGATACCGCCCAAGCGAACCGACGTTGACGACCGACGAAGGGAGGGGACGTGGTGGGGCTGGGACAACTCGCACTGAACAGTGCGCCTGTTTTCGGTGGGCTGATGCTCGCTGTTGCGGCCGGTCAATTCAGGGGGCCGGACTATCGAGAGCTCATCAAACAGGACATGGACCTGCTGGAGCGACTCCCCCCGGAGGCGGTCGCGCGACGCGCCGAGCTGCGGCGCAGCATCGACGAACGCATCGACGACCTGGTCGAGGTGGCCGACAGGAATCGCGCGCTGCGCAAGGCCGCGCTGACCTACCGGGGTAATTGGCGGGACGTGGTGCTCTTGCTCTGCGTGGTGCTGTTCACCATCATCTGGTGGGAAGTCGACCACAGCCGGGGCAATTGGCTGCCGATGTTCGTCTTGCTGATCCTGCTGTCGGTGGTCACCGCCGCCTACGCGTTCCGCGGTGTGCTGCGCGCTGCCCGTTCACTGGTGCACAGGAAGGACATTCGGGACCGCGCCGACGGATCGACTTGATCACATCTCATCCCCCGTTCGACGTGCCTACGGCACGCGTACATCGACCGTTCCGGTGCGCCTGGTAGCGCGCTGACCTGCGATATCTCCGGATCGCCGAGTCGTTGGGTGCCGCCCGGATGTCCCGCCGCCGCCCGGCGCTCGCCGAGCAGCCGTCATGACGTTGTGACAAAATTTTCTCCGTGCCGCTTCCTCCCCTCGCCCGCGTCATTTGTGCTGCGGTGGCGCCGATTTGGGCGCTGCTGGCCGCTCCCGTTCCCTCCGCATCCGCCGAGCCGTGCCCCGATGTCGAGGTGGTATTTGCCCGAGGTACCACCGAGCCTCCCGGCGTGGGCCGGGTCGGGCAGGACTTCGTCGATACGCTGCGCTCGCGCGTCGGCACCCGATCGCTCGGCGTGTACCCGGTCAACTACCCGGCCACCACGGACTTCCCCACCGCGATCGACGGCATCACCGACGCCGGCCACCACGTCGAGTCGATGGCGGCGAACTGCCCCCGAACCAAGATGGTGCTGGGCGGATACTCCCAGGGCGCGGCGGTGATGGGCTTCGTCACCGCGAACCGGGTCCCGGACGGGGCGAACCTCGCGCAGCCGCCCCAGCCGATGCCGCCCGACGTCGCCAACCACGTCGCCGCCGTCGCCCTCTTCGGCAAGCCGTCGACCCAGTTCATGAGCATCATCAACGAGCCCCCGGTCACGGTCGGTCCGCTGTACGAGCCGAAGACGATCGAGTTGTGCGTGCCCAACGACCCCGTCTGTTCGGGGTCGGGCTTCCCGGCCGCGCACCGGCAATACGTCGAGGCGGGGATGGTCGATCAGGCCGCCGATTTCGCGGCTGGCCGGCTCTAGTCGATGGGCGCTGGGTGCCGCCCATCGCGGCGCCCGCACCGGCCGGAACCGCTTGCGGCACACCCGAACCCAAGGCGAATGAAAAGTCAGCCGGAAGCGCATCGGGCGCGCAGCGTCGGGACGCCCGGGCCGGTCAGGTCATCGCAATAGGCCCGGCGCCCGGCCATCGCCATCGTCAACGCGAGCGTCGTCCCGGTGACCAGCGGGCCGGCGCCGGTCGCGAAGGAACCGTCGGTCGCCTCCAGCCGCAGACCCTCGATGGCGCTGCGGCTGCGTACCGCAAAGTCCCGTCGCGCATAGAACTCCGCCACCGGGGCGACGACGTCCACCGGCGGCGTGCGCTCGAGCCCGAGGGGCCGCCGGATGTCTTGGGCGTGCACGACCACCTCCCCCAGCCATGCGGCGGTCGGTCCTAGTGGCGCGGTGGTGCTGGTGATGACGCGCCGGAACCGCGCGAGTGTCTCGGCGGGTGTCGCCCCTCTGTGCTGGGCCAGCCGCCGCTCGTTGTGCAGGTCGAAGTCGAATCGAGCGCCCAGGGCACTGGCGAACCAGCGCAGCGGGCCGGTGCTCGCGGCGGCCGTGAGGTGGGCTACCACCTCCTCGATGACCCACCGCCCACACAGCGATGGTTGCGCCCATTGCGCGTCGTCGAGCCCGGCGAGATCGTCGGCGAGCGCGGCGCGTTCCGCGTGGGCCGCCGACCAGAGGCCGTCGCGGATGGCACCTTCGGACATGTACGCCTCCAATTCACGGCGGGGATGACGCCGGTGTAGACCGCCGCCGGGCCCCAAAGTCATCGGCCCGCCGAGACTCAGAAGCGGGGACCGCCCCCCGTGTCGAGGGCTTCGAGCGCCGCGTCGATGTTGGGGATGATCGTCGGGCCGTACCCGCTCACCAGGTGCGCGAGCGCCCGCGCGATGTGCGGACCGACGGCGGCGGCGGCGAGGACGTCCTCGGCAATGGCCACGCCACCGACCACATGGGCGGCGCGGAGCCGGCCGTCAGGGGTCACTTCGTAGCGCCAGTCACCGATCTGAACACGCTCGGGCTGCGACCGGAACACGCCCCGCCGCGCCGGCGTGACGAGCACGCCGGGAACGGCGCCGAACACCTTGACGACCAGGGCGACGCCGCCGGGGCCGGATAAGGCCGTCCCGATGGCGTGGCTGACCCGCTCCTGATCGAGGCCCGTCATCAGTCACTCAGCGGCAGGACGAACGACGGCGTCAGGGTCTGCGGCTCGCCGCTGCGACGCACCGCCGTCCCCGCCACGTAGAACTCCACCGTGTGATGTCCCCACGCGTAGTTCGAGATGGCGAAATGGACCCCGACAATGCCGTTCGCGCCGTCGCGCTCGGCCTCGCTCTGCATCCGCGACATCGCCAGCTCCCGGGATTGGTAGCTGCCCTGCGTCCACTGCGGCATCTCGGCGTTGCGTCCCGCCTGCTTCAGCATCTGCATAAACCCTTGCACCGCAACGTGAAACACGCAGTTGCCCATCACGAACGCGACCGGGGCGAATCCGGACCGCAGCAGCGTGGTCAGGTCCTGGCCGGAAAGGTGGCTGGTGAAGGCCTGCCCGTTGGGGCGCCGAAATGCGCCGGGCTTCGCGGTGTAGCGCACTGCCGTGCCGACCGCGATGAACTCGAGGTGCTCGCCCTCCCCCTGATGGCGCCAGTCCAGGCGAACGCCCACCACGCCGTCCGCGCCCAGCGAATCGGCCTCGGCCTGCATCCGCGACATCGCATTCCAGCGTGCGCGGTACGTCGCCTCGGTGAGCACCGGCAGCTCGGACTGCTGCCTGATGCCGGTGAACTGATAGCCCACGTGATAGACCGACACGCCCATCACCAGCTCGATCGGTTCGAACCCCGCGCCGTGCAGCAGGGCGAATTCGTTGATCGACAGATCGGTCGTGAACACCTTGCCTGCGTGCGACAGCCGTTCGCTGGCGACTGGGTCGAGCGGGTTCGGTTGCATTGTCTTCAGACCCTCCTCCGGTTCGGAGGACAGCGTAGCCCGGCGACGGCCGCGCCGACGGCTAGCGAACGGTGTCACCGACCCGATTTTTTATGTCCATCGCCGTGGACACCAAAACCATAATTGGCGTACATTCGGATGGACATGAAAAAGCGGCAGTACGAGATGCGGGCGCGGGGGGAAGCGAAAGCTGCCACGCGCGAAGCCGTCATCAACGCGGCCATCGACACCTTCACGGCCGAGCGTTCGTTCTCCGTCACTCTGGGTCCCGTCGCCGAGCGGGCCGGCGTCACGGTGAAGACGATCCTGCGGCACTTCGGCAGCCGGGAGGCGCTCATCGAGGCCGCGTGGTCACGGGTGTTCGGGGAGGCGGTCGCGGAGCGGTCGGCGCTGCCGGGCGATCGGGACGCGTCGCTGGCGGCACTGATCGTTCACTACGAGCGTCGCGGCCCCATGATTCTGGGCGTGCTCGCCGAGGAGGACGAAGATCCGCGCGCACAACACATGTGCGACGCCGGCCGGGTCGCGCATCGTGCGTGGGTGGAAGAGGTTTTCGAGGCATGCCTGCCACGGGAGCGCGAAGACCGTTGCCGCCTGATCGACGCCTTGGTAGTAGCGACCGACGTCTACGCGTGGAAGCTGCTCCGCCTCGACCGGGGTTTGTCGGTCGACGAGGTCCACGACCGGATGCAGCTGATGACCGAGGCGATTTTGGCGGCGGCCACCGCGGCGCCGCGGAGCGCGATCGAGGGGAGGTCGCCGTGAGGATCTTGTTCGTTGCGGTGGACGGCGGCGGAAACATGCCTCCGCAGTTGGCGATCGCTCGTGCGCTGCGAGGTCGCGGCGCGCGGGTGTCCTTCCTCGGCCATGAGGGGGTGCGCGCACAGGTCGAGGCGGCTGGTTTTGCCTTCGAATCGTTCGGCACCGGACACCATTTCGATCCGAGGGTCAGGCGGTCGTTGTTCGCCATGATGGCCGACTTCGCCAAGACCGCGATGGACCGCGAACTCGGCCGGTGTGCGGTGGATGTCGCACGGCGGCAGGGCGCCTCCGCGATCGTTGTCGACGTCATCCTGACGGCCGGGATTTCCGAGGCGCTGAAGGCCGACATCCCGACCGTCGTGTGCGTGCATTGCTTTTACCGTGGCATGCAGGACCTGGCCTCGAGCCCGATCGGGTGGTTGCAACGGCTAAGGGGCACCCCGCCGCTGGGTGCGGAGCGAAGCGACGCGCTGCAGATCGTCACGGCACGGGCCGACCTCGACCCCGTGCGCGGCGCTCCGCCCGTTCACCACACCGGGGTCGCGTGGCAGGGTGTTCCGAAAGCGGCTGCGGTGCAGCCGATCCCGCGTGTTCTCGTCAGCCTGAGCACCTGCGCGTTCGCCGGTCAGCGACGCATGCTGCAGAACATCCTCGACGCGGTCGGCCCGTTGCCGGTGCAAGCGACGGTCACGGTCGGGCCGGGGATTGACGCGGCGGGGTTGCGCGTTCCCGACAACGCATCGCTGCATGCCTGGCTTGACCACGACGAGGTCCTCGCCACCGCATCGCTGGTGGTCGGACACGGTGGTCACAGCACCACGATGCGCGCCTTGTCCTTCGGCGTCCCCGTGATCGTGATGCCGGCAAACACCCTGATCGACCAGCGACGCGTCGGCGCGGCGGTTCGCGACGTCGGCGCCGGTCTGCTGCTGAGAAAACACGCCCGACCGGACCGCATCCGGGCGGCAATCCAGACGGTGCTGACGGACCCGAGCTACCGACGGGCCGCCGCCCGGCTCGGGGCGCAGATCCGTGAGCGCGACGGGGCCGAACTCGCCGCGGATCTGATCAGCGAATTCATCAGTGCCAAGCAGCAACCGAAGCCCCTCGACGGTGGCGGCCCCAGATCGGCTTGTGCGTCTTAGCGGCCGACCGCCCAAAGACGGTGATCCCCGGATGAACCGAACCCGTATGGAGCTCGTTATCTGAAGTACCGGCGCTATTGGGGTGCGGCGTGAGCGCGGGAGGATCATGTTTCCACGGGTGCTGACCATCGAGCTGCGCGACGTGGTGCGCGAATACCGGGTGGGCGGTCAATCCGTGCGCGCCCTCGACGAGATCAGCCTGCGCCTGGAGGGCGGGCACTTCATTTCGGTCGTCGGGCCGTCGGGCGCCGGCAAGAGCACCCTGCTGCATCTGCTGGGCGCCCTGGACTCCCCCGATTCGGGGTCGATCGAATTCGACGGCGACGAGATCGGCCGCCTCAGCGACGAGCAGCAGTCGGAGTTTCGCCACCATCGCGTCGGCTTCATATTTCAGTTCTTCAACCTTCTGCCGACGCTGTCGGCGTGGGAGAACGTCGCGGTGCCGAAGCTGCTCGACGGCGTGCGGCTCGGCAAGGCCAAACCGGACGCGATACGGCTGTTGGAGCGCGTCGGCCTCGGCAACCGGACCGAGCACCGGCCCGCGGAGCTGTCCGGCGGCCAGATGCAGCGGGTCGCCGTCGCGCGCGCGTTGATGATGGATCCCCCGCTGATCCTCGCCGACGAACCGACCGGGAACCTCGACTCCGCAACGGGCGGGTCGATCCTGTCGCTGCTCGGCGAGGTGGCCCACGAACCGGGCCGCGGCCGGCTGGTGGTGATGGTGACCCACAACTCGGAGGCCGCGGCCGCGACGGACCGGGTCATCACGCTGCAGGACGGCCGCGTCGGCGCCGATCAGCGCGCGGGGGTCATGGTGTGACGCCGGCGTCGGGGATCGCCGCCGCGGCGAGCCGGCTGCGCCTGTTCAGCCTGCGCGAACTCGCGGTACATCGCCGGCGCACCAGCGCTTCCGTCGCCGTAATGGCGGTGTCCGCAATGTATCTGGTCGCGGTGTTCGGCATCTTCGGCTCGATCAGCGGATCGGTCAATCGCCTCGCCGACGGCATCGCGGGGATCGCCGCGTTGGAGGTGTCGGGCATCACCGACGCGGGCTTCCCCGAAACGATCGCCGCCGACGTCGCCGCGGTGCCCGGGGTCGCGACCGCGGCGCCGATGATCCGGACGACGGCGTCCACATCGTCGGGCCCGGTCCTGTTGTTCGGCGCCGACGAGCGCCTGGCCGCCCTGGGCGGCGCCCTCAAGGACGCGTTGAAAGGCGGGTCGCCGGGAGCGCTGGGAAACCCGTCCGGCCCAAGGGGCCCGGCGGACGCGGTTCGTGTCGGACCGGGTGTCGGCCGCGCCAAGGGGGACACGTTCCAACTGGGGTCCCGGTCGGTGACCGTCGGCGAGGTCCTCGCGGGCAAGCACGTCGCCGCGCTCAACGGCGGGCACTACGTCCTTGCCCCACTTGCCTTGGCGCAGAACATCACCGGCCGCGACGGCCAGCTCGACTCCATCCTGATCACCACCAAACCCGGCGCCGATCTTGCTAAGGTCCGCGCCGCGATCACCACCGCCGTGAACGGCCGAGCCATCGTCGCCGACCCCAGCATGCGGGCCACCCGCGCCGGCGACGGCGTCAAGCTGATGAACTACATGGCCCTGATGGGCGCGATGGTCGCCCTGATGGTCGGCGCCTTCCTGATCTACACGACCATGACCATGGCGATCAGCCAACGGCGGCCGGTCATTTCGATGCTGCGCGCAATCGGCGGCCGTCGGGCCACCATCGTCCGCGACATGCTCGCGGAGGCCGCGATCCTCGGGATCATCGGCGGGGCGCTCGGCTCGTCCCTCGGGATTCTCTTGGGCCGCATCGCGATTGGTCGACTGCCACCGGCCATGACGCAGGGACTGGAGGCCCGCATCGAATACTGGCTGCCCGGCTACGCAATACCGGCCGCCGTCGCGGCGACCGCCCTTACCAGCGTCGTGGCGTCGGCGATGGCCGCGCGTCAGGTGTACAAGGTCGCACCTATCGAGGCGCTGGCGCCCGTCGGGGTTTCGGCCGCGGACCGCGTGCCGCGATGGCTTCGCATCGCGAGCGGGATTGGCGCCCTCGTGGTCTTCGCCGTCTCCATCGCCGTCGTCGTCGACCAGCGGGGCGTCCTCGCGTTCGTCGCGATGGCGGCGGTGTTCTCCGCCGAGATAGCGCTTGGGTTCGCGCTCAGCGCGCCCATCGTCAACGCCACCGCCGCGGCGGCACGGGGGTTCGGCTCCGTCGGGGCGCTTGCGGCTGCGACCATCGAGCGGGCGCCGCGACGGGTGTGGGCGACGGTGATGACGGTGCTCATCGCGGTGGTCACCACCGTCACCATCACGGGCACCAACGCCGACATGATCCGTTCGGCTCGGGGCATCTTCGCGCCGGTCGCCGGCGTCCCGGTCTGGGTGAGCGCGAACTCCCCCGACAGCTACCCCACAGATGCTCTGCCGCAAGGCCTTTCGGAGAAGGTGGCCGCCTTGCCGGGCGTCCGGCACGTCACCGAGGGCGCGCTCGGGTTCGCCGAAGTCGGCGGCACCCGGGTAATGCTCGACGGCTTCTCCGCCGGTACGGCCGATCCGCTGTACCGCGCGCTCGACCCGCGGATCCGCGACCAGGTGCTCGCCGGCCGGGGCGTGGTGCTCTCGCAGAACCTCGGCACGACGCTGCACGTTCACGCCGGCGGGCAATTGCGGATGCAGACACCGCACGGCGTGCGGCAGACAACGGTGCTAGCCCTGGTGCCGTACTTCTCGACGGTCATCGGCACGGTCGGGATGGGCATCGACCAACTGCGCGGGTGGTTCGACCGCCCCATCACGACCACGTTGGAGATCGCCGCTGCTCCCGGCGCCGACGCCGGCCGCCTCCTCGCCGACGTGCGCCGAGCGGTGCCCGGGCCGAACTACGTGTACGACGGTCGCACGAAGCTGGCCGGGCTTCAGGCCCCGATGCACCAGAGCATGTTCATCGCGAACGCCGTATGGATCATCGTCGTGTTGGTGGCCGCGGTCGCGCTGCTCAACACGCTGACGCTCTCGGTGCTGGAACGGCGCCGCGAACTCGGCGTGCTGCGCGCGATGGGATCCAGCCGGCGGTTCACGCTGCGGATGGTGCTGGCCGAGGCGACCGGCATCGGCGTCGTCGGCGGCGCGCTGGGGCTGGTGTTCGGGTTGGCCGACCAATGGCTGTTCAGCCTGGTCAGCGGTGACATGATGAACTTCCAGGTCACCTTCCGGCCCAGCTGGATGGCGGGCGCGTTCACGCTCGGCGCGCTGGCGATCAGCCTGCTCGGCTCGGTCCCGCCGGCGCGGCGCGCGGCACGGCTCAACATCATCGACGCCGTCAGCGTCGAGTAGCCGGTCCTTAGTTCGCGGGCACTCCCCTCCGATGCCCGCGGACGATCAGAAGCCGAGCGGAAGAAGCGCGGTGAACACCGGCGCCAGCGGATCCGTGACCGGAAGCGCGAAAGAACTGTTCAAGAACGGGGCAACCGGACTCTGGAACGTCAGAATCGTCTGCCCGGGCGCACCCAAGCCCAACGTGGTTTCTCTCCCAGAGGTCACCGAGGCCGTGAAGAGTGGGCTCGAGATGTTGGTCGCGACAAAGTGGTTGTCGTCGGGATCGGCCTCAGACGTCGTTGAGAACAAGCCCCCGAAATTCGTGACCTGCCGCATGAAATCCGGGTCGCCGGCGACGGGGTTGGTGACAGGGCTAAGGCCCAGCGCCGACGCGAGCTGGGTGGCCAGGTTATGCAATGGCGCCAGCGCCGCGCCGGCGGCCGAGGCGCCGGAGTGATAGCCGACCATCGCGGACACGTCCTGCGCCCACATCTGCTCGTACTCGGCCTCAGCGGCCGCAATCGCCGGCGCGTTCTGGCCGAAGAGGTTCGACATCACCAACTGCACGAACCCGTTCCGGTTCGCCGCCACCTGCAACGGATGCACCGTGGCCGCCACGGCCGACTCGAACGCTCCGGCCACCGCCCGGGCCTGCCCGGCCGCGCCCGTCGCCTGGCTCGCGGCCTCGCTCAACCACCGGCTGTACGGGGCCGCCGCGGCCGTCATCGCCGCCGCCGCCGGACCCTGCCACGCCTGCTGGGTCAGGCCCGACGTGACCGAGGAAAACGACGACGCCGCCGACCCCAACTCGGAGGCCAAACCATCCCAGGCCGCCGCCGCTTCCAACATCGGCCCGGAACCCGCGCCCGAGAACATTCGCGCCGAATTGATCTCCGGTGGCAATACCGAGAAATTCATGACCACAGTCCCTTCCCTGAGGGCCGCGACAATGTGCCGGCGCAGTCATCACCGACAACACGCAGCGTCTAGGACTACACGAAACAGGGGCGCGGTTAGTTCAATGTCGCTCCGGATACGGCTTGCACCGGGTTCGGCACCCTATGCGGCGGGTGTGATTGCCAGCGCGAGTTGCTTGGGCGCGAAGACCAGCAGGGCGGTAGCAAGCCCGCTGGTGGGCGTGCCCAGGACGGTAACGGCCAGAGGGAGCTGGCTGTTGACGAGAATCGCGGCAGCAATGCCCGCGACACCAGTGCCGGTCGCGACCCCGGTTATCGTCCCGGTTATCGGGGTCGGCGGTACGAGAAGTCCATCCAGCGGAATGTTGAAGTCGGCGGTGCCGTTCGCGAACGTGACGGTGCCCAACAGGGGGCCGGGGCCGAGATTTGTGCTGAACGTCGGCAGGGGAATTGACACCGGAAGGCTCGTCTCCCCGTTGAGGAAGGCGTCGGTCACGACGGCCGGCGCATCGATGAGTGTGCCGATCGCGCCGGTCAGGTTGCCGGTTTGCAACTCGCCGACGAATTGCGATGCGCTTGCCGATAACGCGCCGAACGCGTTTACCGGCGCGCCCACGGCGTCGATGAGAAGCGCCGCCGGCAATCCGATATCCGTCGTAAGAGTGGCACTGAGACCGCCGGTCCCGAGCCCGAGAAGCGCGGTTGCGTTGACGGACGTGTCCGTGAGCGTATTGATCACGTTGGTGAAGTTCTGCGAAACCTGTGCCGGAATGGTGCCGGGTGGCAGCAGGTTGGTGAAATTCTGAGCCACCATCCCCGGAATGGTGAGGATCGGTAACAGGTCCCCCAAACTGCCCGCCGGCGTGATGGAGATGGCAAGCCCGGGGGGCACCAGGACATCGCCGGTTTCGGTGATGTCCGCGCCGGTGACAAACAGACCCACGAAGCCCTGGACAATGTCGCTTACCGCGCCGCTGACGTCGCCCGCCATCAGGGCCTGCACGGCGGATTGGAAGGCCGCCGGCAATTGCTCCAGGCCGACGACGAAGTCACGGGCAGCGTTCTGCAGGGACGTCGCGATGATCTGGGCGTAGGCCAATTGGTTCGCGATGATCTGCTGCACAAGGGGGGCGGGGTCGAAGGCCAGCAGCGCCTGAATGGCCGCCTGGATGTTCGCTGGGAGGCTCGCCAACACCGCGGGAAGGTTCTGCAGTACGTATTCGACGCCGGCCGCGATCGTCCGCGCATAGGCGATTTGGTTGTTGAGGAACTGGCGCAGGAACGGCGCCGGATCGGCGGCTATGGCGCCCCCGAGTGTCTGCAAGTTTGCGGCCGTGTTGCCGATCAGCGTTTGGTAGGGGCCGGCGATCGACGCGAGCCCGGTGCCCGCGGCCGGCGCCAGTAGAGCCGCGTAGCCGCCGGAAAATGCTTGCGAGACAACCCCGCCGACGCCGCCCTGCAACTGCAACACGGCGGCGCCCTCGGCGCTCGCATATGCGCCCGCGGCGGCGGCCAACGCCCGCACAAATTCCTGATGAAACGCGGCTGCCCGCGCACTCAGCGCCTGAAATGCCTTGCCCTGCGAGGCAAATAACGCCGCAACCGCCGCCGACACTTCATCCCCGGCGGCGGGCAGCAAAGCGGTCGTCGGGGCCGCCGCCGCGAAGCTGGCCGCGCTGATCGTTGACCCGATGCTTTCCAGATCCGTCGCCGCCGCTGTCACGATGTCCGGCGCCGCGATGACAAATGACATGTGCTGGCCCCTGTCGCCCGATGCTGCAAATCGATCACCTGATGGCGTCAGGTGAGGTTGCTCGATGGGCCGCCACCGTTAGGGCACAGTCCCGGACGCCGCACGGCTCACCGGGCTTGATCAGGCCAGCCTACAACTCGGTGACCCAGCCGACAGACGAATGAGCGATCAATTCGCGAGGCGCTGGTGGCCTCCGCCGCGAACCTGGGGAAAGTTCGGCTATCCCAACCACTTCCGCGAATTTCAAGCGTTGCCCTCGACCAAGGTGGCGAAGCCCTGCAGATGCGGCTTGCACGGGAACGGCACCGGAGTCCGGATGCGGCGCAGCCCCGAGGTGTCGAAGCCGGCCGCGGCAATCGCGTCCACCGTTCGGCGGTTCGGGTGGCAGCCGGCGGCAAACCACGACCATGGCCCCGCGACCAGATCCTGGAACCGGCCCGTCACCCCGTCGCCGCGGACATGCTCGAGCACCACCAACCTGCCCCGCGGGACCAGCACCCGCCGGATCTCCGCCAGCGTCGCCGCCACGTCGTCGACCGAGCACAGCACCAGCCCGACGTGGACCGAATCAAAACTGTTGTCCGGGAAGGGAATCGACTCGCCCGCGCCGTCCACGATGTCAACGGCGATGCCGTGGCGATCGGCCACCCGCGACGCCATCCGCCGGAACGCGGCCGCCGGCTCCACCGCGGCGACCGACGTCACGCCTGGCGGCACGAACTTCAAATCGGTCCCCGGCCCCAGGCCGACCATCAGCAGCCGGCCGGTTGCGTGTGCGATCGCCGCTCGGCGATATCGGTTGTAGAAGAGCCGGTCGAAAATCGGCTGACCGAACCGATATATGTATGGGAACAAAGGATTTCCGCGCGTTATCTGCCACCTAGATCCAGCCGGAACGGCGGGTATTCGTCACTCATCAACGATACATACGCCGCCACCCGGTAACGCCACCGAACGATCCCCATGAGCAGGTCGAACATGCCGCGATGCGTGGACCCCTTGCACAGCAACCACGCCGCGTTGATGACGCAAAGCACCTGCAGGAGCGGCTCCATCGCCCAGCACAGCACTATCTGCGGGAGCCCCAGCAGCCACCACTTCACCAGCACCGCCCAATTGGTGAGGCGCTCGGGGTAGTCGACGATCAGGTCACCGGGATAGTCGGGCCGCGACGCCAGCGTGAAGGGCGGGTACTTGTCCGTGCTGTTCATCGGGAAGCGGTAATTCATGACCCGCCACGACCACCGCAGCACCCCGACGTTGAAGTCGAATATCGGGCGGGGGTAGCGCCCGGTGAACAGGATCGCCACCCCGGCGACGATCGTGAGCAGCGGATACACCAGATAGAGCAGGATCAGTATCGGGTAGTGCGGGACGGCCAGCACGCACCACTTGACGAGCCAGAGCCAGCGCGAGGGTGTCTCCAGATCCCCGCGCACCCGCACCGGACCGTCGTCGCCTGGCACCGCCGCCGGCCCGTTCATCGGCGGCCCGACGCGATCGGCATTGCCGTCCCGAGGCGGCGATCGATCGCCGCGGACAGCCGGCGATGACTCGTGCACCGCAGAAACGTGGTCAGCATCCAGGTGTGTACCCGGTCGGGGATCATCGTGGCCGGCCACAACACCGACTCGCCGTGGGCCACCTGTAGCGACGCGACCCGGGACACGGCGCCGACCCGGCGGCGCCGGGCCTTCTCGTACCGGCGCAGCGCGGCGGCGATTTCCTTGGCGAGATCCCCGGGCCCGCTGTCGACCCGGACACCGGACAGCTCCCTGCGCAACACCATGGTGTCCAGCAGCGCCTGATTGGTTCCCTGCGCGAGCGTGGGCGGCATGGTGTGGGCGGCGTCGCCCAGCAGCGTCACCGGACCGGCGCCCAGCGGGCGAAGCGTCGGGTGCCGAAAGTGCGGGTAGGGCGAGCCGGCCAGGTCCGCGTCGGTCAGCGTTCGCAGGACAAGGTCGACGGTGTCGGACCAGCCGGAGAAATTCGACCGGATCACGTCGATCGGGCGGCGCGGCCTGACGAAGTCGTGGGACCAGGGCAGGTCGAACCACCACTGGACATCGCGGCCCCCGGCCGGCCAAACGCCGGTGTTGCCGCGCTCGCCGATGACGATCATCGCCACGCGCTTGTCGACGATGCCGGGAAGGCTGACGAGCCCCTGCCAGCTGCACCAGCCCGTCGGTTCGGCGGCGGGGGCACCGACGACATCGCGCACGACGGAATGCAGGCCGTCGGCGCCGATGACCAGGTCGCCACGGGCCTCGGTGCCGTCTTCGAATTCGACGTGGACGCCGTCGGTATCCGTCACGACCCGCGCCGCGCGGGAGTTGCAGCGGATGCGATCGGTCGGGAAGCCGTCCAACAGCCGTTCCAGCAGGACGCGGCGCGGAACCATCCGCACCGGCGCACCCAGCCGGTCGACCACCGCGTCCACGTCCAGGCTCGCCAGCTGGTGTCCCCGGGAGGTCAGCACCCGCACCCGGGAAAGCAGTTGACCGGCCCCGTCCATGTCGACGCCCAGTTGCCGCAGCACCGCCTCGCCGTGGGACCAGGTGGTCACCGCGCCGCCGCCGGCACTGGTGTCTTTGCGCTGGTCGAAGACCGTGACGTCGTGGCCATCGCGCAGCAGTGCGCGCGAGACGGAAATCCCGCTCACGCCGGCGCCGATGACAAGTATCCGCAGGGGGCTCGTCACTTCATTGGATACGTGCCAGCGCGCCTACCGGTTCAACGAATCCGGTCAGCTCGCCGGCCTGCCGACCATCTTGTGCAGTTCCTCGACCGACCACGGTTCGGCGTCGTGGTGATCGCGGTAGGCGAGCACCCGCGGCGTCGGCCGGTCAAAGCTGCCGACGAATCCGCCCGCGGCCACGAAGATCTGGCCCGTCACGCCGCGCGACAAGTCGCCGGCGAGATAGGCATAGAGCGGGGCCACAAACGCGGCCGGGGCGCTGTCGAGCGAGGCTCGCATCGTCACCTCGTCGAGCAGCCCGCGGCGGTGCAGGTCCGCGATGTGCTCTTCGTACTGGGTACCGGTGGACAGCCGCGTTCGGGCGCCGGGGCACACCACGTTGGCCCGCACGCCGTGGGGTTTCAATTCCGCCGCGATGGCCATGGTCAGCGCGTTGACGGCACCCTTGCCCGCCGGGTAACCCGTGCCGCCGTAGTCCCCGAGAAACGCCACCGAGCTGGTGTTGACGATCGAACCGTGCCCCTGCGCCGCCATCACGCGGGCCGCGACCCGGCACGTGTGAAATGCGGTACCCAGGTGCCCGCTGATCAGGCGGTCGAATTCCTCCGGCGAGATGTTCAGGATCGACGAACCCGCGGGCTCGGCGATCCCGGCGCAATTGATCAGCGCGTCCAGCCGCCCGTACGTGCCCACGCACGCGTCGACGAGCGCGGTCGCGGTGCGCTCGTCGTCCGCGGCCCCGACCACCGGGGTGACGCGTCCCCCGGTGTCCGATATCGCGGCGGCGGTCTCCGCCACGGCGTCGGCGTCGCGCCCGTTGACCACCACGCCGGCGCCCAGGTCGCACAGCAGTTCGGTGACCGCGCGTCCGATGCCGCGACTCCCGCCCGACACCACCACGCCGCGCCCGTCCAGCATCGGATCAGCCATCGGCGCGCGCTTCGCAATCCTCCGAATGCCCTGTGCGAGCGACCTTCTCGCTGGCGATCAATAGTTCGTGCGCGGGCGTCGCAAACATGTGCCGAACAGTACCCAGGCGCGCGGGGAATGAGAAGCCCGCAACTGAGGCGCGTCCGGGCTATCCCGCCGCGATTGCCCGCACCCGGCCACCCAGCGCCAAGGCGTCTTACAGCGGCGATCAGCGAACTTCCAAACATGAACGACAATTCGCTCCCAGGCGGGCTGAGCTGAGCGCGATCGCAGGTGCGCCCGACGGGGCGTATAGTCCTTAGTGAAGTCCGTTTCTGGACAGGTCGCCGTTTAGCTAAAAGCGGTCAGTCAGCCGCACTGCTGCTGAGTATGGCGTGGCTCCGGCGGAAAACACTCCGGTCACCCCTCGTTGTTGCTGCGTGCGCTGATCACCGACTTCTCCGGGGCGGATACAGGTGTAGCGGAGGCGACTGTGCGCATATCCTGCGATGCCTCGCTGCACACGACCCAGAAAGTGGGCCAATAATGCAAATCCCTTCCCGTACAAATCTTTTCGCGTCGACTAGCCGATGACCGGCGTAGCGACGCCCGCCCGACCAACTCGACCAGCCAGAACCCAGACGGACGATTCCTACGACGATGTTGTCGAGATGTTCGTGGTGCTGCGCCGGTTGCCCGCGGAATCCCACGAGTACGGCCGGCAGCGCGAACGGATCGTCGCTCGGTGCCTACCGCTGGCGGACCACGTGGCCAGCCACTTCGCCCGGCGCGGGGAAGGTCTCGACGACCTGACCCAGGTTGCGCGTCTCGGGCTGATGAACGCCATCAACCGCTTCGACCCGGACAAGGGGCCCAGCTTCATCGGGTTCGCGGTGCCCACCATGATGGGCGAGGTTCGGCGGTACTTCCGCGACTACAGCTGGGGCATGCGAGTGCCGCGACGCCTGCGCGAACTGCACGTCCAAATCAGCCGCACCACGAGCGATTTGGCGCAAAAGCTGGGGCGAGCGCCCACCGCCGGTGAGCTGTCTGCCGTGCTGGAGGTCCCGCGCGAGGAAATCATCGAATGCCTCGTCGCCGGCGATGCCTACCGGCTCGACTCCCTGGATGCGCCCCTTGGCGCCGACGGCTCGGGCAAGCCCCGCCTGGTGGCCGACGCGGTCGGTGGCGTCGACCCGCAAATCGAGCACATCACCAACCGCGAAGCCGTGCGTGCCATCGTCGGCGCACTCCCCGAGCGGGAACGTCAGGTGCTGCACATGCGGTTCTTCGAATCGATGACCCAAAGCCAGATCGCCGAGCGGATCGGCGTATCGCAGATGCAAGTCTCTCGCATCCTGGCCCACACCCTGCGCTGCCTGCGCGACCGGCTGGAGTAGGTCGCTGGCTACCGGCCCGCCCCGGCAGGACCTTCGGTGACACCCGGCGATGTACTGTGCGATTCGGGAACGGGTCGACTGTGTCGCCAGAATCAGCCTGGAAGGAGCGGGATGCGATGAGGGTTTCTCGGACGTTTCAGACGATGGTCGCCGGCGTTGCGCTGGCCGCGGCGCTGACGGTGGCGGTGGCCGGTTGCGGCAACAAGTCGGGGACCACCACGTCATCGACGTCGAAGCCGGGCGCGTCCGGCCCGGCGTCGACGACCGGCAGCGCGGCGCCCAGTCCCGCGGCACCGGCAGCCGACTACACGGGGCTGCTGATCAAGGCGACCGATATCAACGCGCCGATCCAGTTCAACGCCGGCCCCCCGACCAACAACCCGAATGGGCAGCCCGGCGCCGCCATTACCTTCAGCACCGACGACAACAGCCACGTCATCAAGGACACGATCCAGGTGCTCGCGGATCCCGGCGCCGCGACGAACGCGCTGAACGCGGCCAAGGGCGCGCAGGGCGGCATCATCAAGAATCCGGCGACGCAACCGTTCAACGTCGGAACGGGCGGAACGACCGTGTCCGGGAACTCGCCCGACAACTCCAAGGGCGTCTTGGTTCTGCTGTTCACCGAGGGCAAGGCGTTCGTCACCCTCGAATTCGACGGCCCGGTCGACTCGCTCCCCCCGCAGGACTTCGTCACCGACGTGGCCCAGAAGCAAGACGATGCCGTGAAGAAGGGGCTCGGCGGCTGACGCATGGACGTCGTCAGCGGCCTGCCGGCTCATGCCCTATGGCTGCATCTAGTGGTGGTGCTGGTCCCTCTGACCGCCGTGCTCGAAATCGTGTGCGGCCTTTGGCGGGCGGCCCGGCGGGGCCAGCTGATGTGGCTCACGCTGGCGCTGGCCACCGCGACGATGGTGATCACGCCCATCACCGTCAACGCCGGAGAATGGCTCTATGACCTCAGGAAAAAGCCGAGTCCCATCCTGCAGGAGCATGCCGAGCGGGGCAGCACCATGGTCTATTTCGCCGCCGCCATGCTGGTGGTCGCGGTCGGGCTCGTGGTGCTGCGCGTGGTCGAACGCCGATCCGACAAGCGCCGAGTGGTCGCTCATCTCGTTGTCGCGATAATCGTTCTCGCCGTGGGAATCTCGTCGACCATTCAGATCTACCGCACGGGCGACGCGGGCGCCCAATCGGTGTGGGGCGGCGAGATAGCACGGCTGAAGAAGTCCAACGGGACTTAGCCGCGGCACCCATGCGGCGCCCCGCTTCGCCCCGCTCCGGCGCCCTCGCGATCGCCGCGGTTCTCAGCCCACGCTGAGTGCGACGCGCGCCCACGCATTGTTGGCGTACCCGCGCGGGTTCCACAGCGAGGCCGCCGACTCCGGCTGCGTCGCGCCGGTGTCGTCCCAGGCGCGGGCGGTGATGTGCAGCGGCCCGGGCGCGACGTCGACGACCAGCGACCACGGCCGCCACGACCACTTGCTGACCGCGCGATGCAGGTCGGCCTGGCGCCAGGTGAGTCCGTCGTCGAGGGACACGTCGACGCGTTCGAGGCTGCGGCCGTCGCCGGCGATTCCATAGCCGCGGATGGTCAACGGGCCCCGGGACACCCGATCGCCCTCGGTGGGTTCGAGAATGTCGCAGTTCAGCGCCAACGACGACAACGCGATGCCCTCCCCCGCGGCCGCGGCGTCGGGGTCGCCGTCTGAGGGCAGGATGCGGTAGTCGTGCGCCTGGAAGTAGTTGTCCGACGGACCCTGTTGCACGGTGACGGCCGTGACCCATTTGACGCTGCGCGCCCCGATGTATCCGGGCACCACCACCCGGACCGGACCGCCGTGGGCGCGTGGCAGCGGTTCGGAGTTCATCTGCCACGCCAGCAGAACCTCCGGCGCCATCGCCTTACCGAGGGGGATAGAGCCGCCGTAGCGCTGGACGGGCCGAGCTTCTGCGGCGACGTCCGGCGCTTGGAAAGCCACGTGCAGCCCGTGGCCCTGGCGCGCCCCGGCGGCCGCGAGGACGTCCGCCAGCCGGACACCGCGCCACTCGGCCGTCGAGATCGCCCCGTGCGCCCACGGATCCTTGCCCGGGATCGGCCGCACCCGCAGCATCTCGGCGCGGCGATTGCCCGCGCAGGCCAGGGTGGCCACCACATCGTGCTGATCGAATTCGGTCGTGAGCTGCTCATACGTCAGGGTGAGCGGTCTTGTCACCAGCCCGTCGACCGCCAGCTGCCATTGCTGCGGCGCGATATCGGGGAACGGGCCGTGGTTGCGGGCGTAGAACGCGTCGGTCGGGGTGATGTCGCTGCCGGCCAGTACCGCGGGTGGCGGTTCGGCGTTGTACGGCAGGCGTCCACGCACGATCATGTCGTCGCGCTTGCCCCACAGCGCCGTGGCCGGGGCGATGGCGCTCGCTGTCATGTAAGCAATCGTTTCGGAGTTCAGCCGCCGCGACCAGGGGGATGAATTTTGTGGGGTCACAAGCTTTACTTGTGACCGGTGCGGATCTCACAACGCCGCCTTGTGCCCCCGGAGGATCGCCATGCCGCTCAGCACCCACATGCCCGACCTGTCCGCATTCGAGATCTTCACAGCGATCGCCCGGACCGGCAGCCTGGCCGCCGCCGGCCGGGAATTCGGGCTGACACAGCAGGCCATTTCGGCGCGGCTGGCGTCGATCGAGGCGCAAACCGGCATCGCGCTCGTCGTGCGCACCCCGCGCGGGTCGCGGCTGACGCCCGCCGGAGTCGTCGTCGCCGAGTGGGCGGATCGGCTGCTCGACGTCGCCCAGTACGTCGATGCGGGGTTGGCGTCACTGCGATCCGAAAGGCGCAGGCGCGCCAAAGTGGCGGCCAGCCTCACGATCGCCGAACAGCTCATGCCGCGCTGGCTGGTATCGCTACAGGTCGCGGCGAGCCGGCTGGGCGCCGCGCCGCCGGAGGTCATCATGACCGCCACCAACAGCGACCAGGTGATCGCCTCCGTGCGCGAGGGCAAAGCCGATCTCGGATTCATCGAAACCCCATACCCGCCAAAAGGTCTGCGCAGCCGGGTGGTCGGGCACGACGACCTGGTGCTGATCGTGCCCGCGGACCACAAATGGGCGCAACGCCAGCGACCTGTCACCGCCGCGGAACTGAGTCAGACTCCCCTGGTGACCCGCGAACCCGGATCGGGGACGCGCGACTCGTTGACCACGGCGCTGCGCCACGCGCTGGGCGACTCGACGCCACAGGCTGACCCGGTCCTCGAACTGTCCTCCGCCGCCGCGGTGCGCGCCGCCGTCGTGGCGGGCGCCGGACCCGCCGTGATGAGCCGGCTGGCCGTCGCCGACGACCTGGCGATCGGACGGCTCCGCACGGTGGAGGTGCCGGAGTTGAACCTGCGACGCCAACTGCGGGCCGTCTGGGTGGGCGGGCGTACACCGGCCGCCGGGGTGGCGCGGGACCTGCTCTCGCACATCACCAGCGCGCCCGCTGGTTAGCACCCTTGCCCGCGGCTGCACCGTCACATATGTTCCGTTGGTGGTGACGAGCGTCATTCACGGACACTGCGACGACGCGTTCGACAAGGTCGGGGCCGCGCTGGCCGACAACATCTCCTGCGGAGAAGAAGTCGGCGCGTGCATCGCCATCGACATCGACGGGGAAACCGTCGTCGACATCTGGGGCGGCTTCGCCGACGCCGCACGCACGATCCCCTGGGCCGAGGACACCATCGTCAACGTGTGGAGCTCCACCAAGACGGTCACCAGCCTGGCCGCCCTGATGCTCATCGACCGCGGCCTGATCGAACCGACCGCACCGGTGGCCGAGTACTGGCCGGAATTCGCGGCAAACGGCAAGCGCGACATCGAGGTTCGCCACATCCTGTCGCACACGTCAGGCGTGTCCGGCTGGGACCTGCCTTTCACCACCGAGGACATGTACGACTGGGAGAAGGCCACCGCGGCCCTGGCGGCCCAGGCGCCGTGGTGGGAGCCAGGAACCGCCTCGGGGTATCACGCCCATAACCAGGGCCATCTCATCGGTGAACTGATCCGCCGCGTCGCGGGGCAGTCACTCAAGGAGTTCGTCCGCGACGAAATCGCCGGCCCGCTGGGCGCAGACTTCCAAATCGGTGCGGTGCGAGCCGATTACGACCGGATCGCCGAGATCGTTCCGCCGCCGCCCCTCGAGCTGCCACTCGAGGCGCTCCCCGAGGACAGCCCGATGCGCAAGACCTTCAGCGGGCCGCCGCCCAACGCCGAGGCCGCCAACACGCCGGCCTGGCGCGATGCCGACATGGGCGCCCTGAACGGTCACGGCAACGCACGGTCGCTGGCTGCGATCCTGTCGGTGATTTCGTTGGGCGGCAAGGCCCGTGGGGTTCGGCTGCTCAAGCCCGAGACCGTCGAGCTGATCTTCGAAGAGCACGCCAGCGGCGTCGATCTCGTGCTGCCATCGCCGCTGCGGTGGGGCCTCGGGTACGGCCTTCCCCAAAAGGACGCGCTCCCCTACGTTCCCGACGAGAAGATCTGCTTCTGGGGCGGGTGGGGCGGCTCGATGGTGTTGATGTGGCCCGACCGGAAGGCCACCGTCTCCTACGTCATGAACAAGATGGGGCCGGGCGTTCTCGGTTCGGACCGCATGGCGATGTACGGGAAGTTGATCTTCGACGCGCTCGCGCCGCGCTGACGGTGGGCCCGCCGCGGCGCCGGCATCAACGGGCCCACCTTCAGCAGGCGAGGGCCGGTTTAGCGGTGACATAATCCTGCCGCCCAGGCAGGTGACTTTTTGCGGACTGGTAGGCGATGACATCGGTTGTATCGGAACGATGCAGATCCCTTGCAGCGCAGGGGATTGTGCGCGGTTGCCGCGGCGGATATGGTCAAGAAGTTCACAGGACAGTCCCAACCCAACCACGGAACTCCAACGAGGGGGTGCACCGTGAGACAACCGGAACTAACCAGCCTCATCGGCCTGCGCGACAGTGACGGCGATCAGCTACACCTCGTTCGCCTCGATCGGGCCAATGGCTCCCGCAGGTATTTGATGGCAATCGGTCAGGAGAGGGTGTTCCTGACTCCCGGCGATCTGGATCGGCTGAGCACCGTCATCCGGGGCGAAGTAGGTGGCCGGAATGACGATCTGAAGGCCGCGTTTAGGCTCCTCGCCCACGCAATCTGGCTCATGATCATCGTCGCGGTGTTGTCGCTGCTCGCGTCCGCACTCACCGGGCCATTGTTTGCCTACCCCTGGTCGAACTGAGAGCCGGTCAGCCGGTCGGCGTGAGCAGAAACAGGCGGAACTGGCGCCCGCCGGCGCGGTCTTGGGCGATCTGATAATTCGGCCAGTGCGCGACCACCCGGGCCCATGCCTCGGCGCGCTCCTCGCCGCTGAGCAGCCGCACCTTCGCGACGAAACGGTGCCCGCGCCTGCGCACCGTGACCCGTTGCGCCGCTTTGAGATTCGCCGACCACGACGGGTGCCGGGCGAGGCCCCAGTTGGACCCGACCACGATCAGCGAATCGCCGTCGGGGACGCACTGCACGGTCGCCGTGCGGGCCAGGCCCGTCTTGCGCCCCGAGGTGGTCACCTGGATGTTGGGCACGCCGGTCAGGTCCAGGACGCCGATGCGCCCGTTGGTGGCGAACCGGAGGAAGGCTTCGGCCCCCTGGGCGGCCGCTCGCCCCCGCAGGATCAGCCACCGGTATGCCGTCGGGTTTCGCGCCACCCGCTGCAGCGGATTCACACGCGTACTGTATTCCGGCCCGGGAAACTACGCCGTGACCGACAATCGCCGAGCCGGTAAATCCGCAGGAGAAGTACGAGTGCAGGCCTGCAAAACTTCAGGCTCGGCGCGTTGTCGGATCTCGGGGGCGCGGCGTTAAATAAATTGCTTGATTTAACGTGGGGCGCGGTGTTCACTGGGGCGATGAGCGCCCAGAGGATGGCCCGCTCCGGCAGGTCGACGGGCACCCGCGAGGCGATCTTGTCGGCAGCGGAGGTGCTGCTCGCCGAGCGCGGCATGTATGCCGTGTCCAATCGGCAGATCAGCGAGGCGGCCGGCCAGGGCAACAACGCCGCGGCGTGCTACCACTTCGGGACCAGGACCGACCTGCTCCGGGCGATCGAAAGCAAGCACCGCGAGCCGATCGAGGAGCTGCGCGCGCAGATGCTGGCCGACATCGGCGAATCGACCGAGCTCCGGGACTGGGTGGGCGCGCTGGTGCGCCCCCTCACCGATCACCTGGCCGCGCTGGGCACCCCCAGCTGGTATGCCCGGTTCGCCGCCCAGGCGCTGGCCGACCCGACCTATCGCCACGTCGTCACCAAGGACGCGCTGACGTCGCCGCTGCTGGTGCGGACGATCGACGGCATCAACCGCTGCCTTCCTGAGCTCCCCAAGCGGGTGCGCTCCGAGCGCATCTCGATGGTCCGCAACATGCTGATGCACACCTGCGCCGAACACGAGGCAGCGCTGGCCGAGCACGGGCCGCGGTCGCGGTCGAGCTGGCCGGTCGCCGGCGAGGGGCTCATCGACGCGATCGTCGGGCTGTGGCGCGCACCGGTGCACGTGAACGCGGCGGACGACAACTGAGGAGCGGGATGACCGATACCAGGACCGACACCGACGTCCCGGAGTTTCCGATGACGCGGGCGCCGGGCTGCCCCTTCGCGCCGCCGCCGGAAGCCTTGGCGCTCAACGACACCAAGCAGTTGAGCAGGGTTCGAATCTGGGACGGCAGCACCCCCTGGCTGATCCACGGCTACGACGCGATCCGCGCATTGTTCACGGACTCGCGCACCAGCGTCGACGACCGGCTGCCGGGCTACCCGCACTGGAACGCGGGCATGTTGGCGACGGTCCACACCCGGCCCCGTTCGGTCTTCACCTCCGACGCCGAAGAGCACACCCGGTTTCGCCGGATGCTGTCAAAACCCTTCACCTTCAAGCGGGTCGAAGCGCTGCGCCCGGCGGTGCAGAAGATCGCCGACGACCGCATCGATGCCCTGCTGGCCGGCCCCAATCCCGGTGACATCGTCAGCACCCTGGCGTTGCCGGTGCCGTCGCTGGTGATCAGCGAGATGTTGGGCGTCCCCTACGAGGACGCGGACTTCTTCCAGGAGCAAGCCCAACGGGGCACGGGGCGCTACGCGACGGAAGAGGACACGGCCAAGGGTGCCGCCTCGTTGGCGAAATACCTGGCCAACCTGATTCGCGCCAAGATGCAAAGCCCCTCCGAGGATTTGGTGTCCGACTTGGCCGAGCGGGTCAATGCCGAGGAGCTCAGCGTGCGCGAGGCGACGCAACTGGCGCTCGGCGTGCTGATCGCCGGTCACGAGACCACCGCGAACATGATCAGCCTCAGTGTCGCGGCGTTGCTCGAGCACCCCGAGCAGCGGGCGCTGCTGCGCGACGCCGACGACCCGAAGGTGATCGCCAACGCGGTCGAGGAACTGATGCGCTACCTGAGCATCATCCAGACGGGTCAGCGTCGTATTGCCGTGGAGGACATCGAGGTCGGCGGCGAGACCATCCGGGCCGGCGAGGGCATCATCCTCGATGTCGCGCCGGCCAACTGGGATCCCCGGCAATTCCCTCACCCGGACCGGCTGGACCTGTTGCGCGAGGACGGCGCCCATGTCGGGTTCGGCTACGGCCGCCACCAGTGTGTCGGCCAGCAACTGGCCCGGATGGAACTGCAGATCGTCCTGCCCACCCTGCTGCGCCGGGTCCCGACGCTGCGGTTGGCCGCGCCGCTCGAGGAGCTGCCCTTCAAGCACGACACCCTCGCCTACGGCGTGTACGAGCTCCCCGTGACATGGTGAAGCCCGACCTGGCCCTTGAGGTGCCCGATCTGTCGGGCCGCTGCGCGCTCGTCACCGGCGCCAACAGCGGGCTCGGGCTTGGCCTGTCGAAGAGGCTCGCGGCCGCGGGCGCCGACGTGGTCATGGCGGTTCGTTGCCGGGCCAAGGGCGAAGCCGCCATCGCCGAGGTCCGCCGGGAGGCGCCACGGGCCAAGCTGACCATCAGGCATCTGGACCTGTCGTCGTTGCGGAGTGTGGCGGCGCTGGGCGAGGAGCTGGTCGCGGCGGGCCGGCCGATCGACATCCTGATCAACAACGCCGGCGTCATGACGCCGCCGCGGCGTCAGGAGACGCGCGAAGGTTTCGAATTGCAGTTCGGCACAAACCATCTGGGTCACTTCGCGCTGACCGGACACCTGCTGCCGTTGCTGCGCGCAGCGAAGTCCGCTCGGGTGGTGACCGTCAGCAGCATCGCCGCAACCCAGCGGAACCTCGACTTCGGCGATCCGAACGCCCACCATGGTTACCGACCCATGCGCTCCTACGGAATGGCCAAGCTGGCGCAACTGATGTTCGCGATGGAATTGGATCGGCGCAGCCGCAGCGGCGGTTGGCGCCTGATGTCCAACGCGGCGCATCCCGGGCTGAGCAAGACCAACCTGCTCAGCGGGGCGTCCTACGGGCGCGACACGCCGACTCTGCAGGCCCGTCTCACCCGGCTGACGTGGCGGCTGCTGCCGTTCATGTGGCTCGACGTCGACGAGGGCATCAAGCCGACGCTCTACGCGGCCGTGTCGCCGGACGCCGACGGCGCAAAATACTACGGCCCGCGCGGCCTGTACGAAACCGCCGGGGGCGGCGTCACGTTCGCGGGTGTCCCCCGCTTGGCGCGTAGCGAGGCCGACATGGAGCGGCTGTGGCAGATGTCCGAACAACTCACCGGCGTCGCGTACCCCGGATGATGCCGGCGGTGACCACTGTGGAGGGACGATACGAACGATGATGTCGAGTCGAACCCGCACCCTCTACCCCGAGGGGGTGATCGGCGCACCCAAACACCGCCACGGTCACGCCGCTGGGTGTCCCACCGGCCTGCCCGCCGGCACGGAAGTGTTCTCGGCCGACAACCACATCTCGGTCGCCGACGACATCTTCTACGAGCACTTCCCGGACGACCTGAAGGATCACGCGCCCCGTATCTGGTACGAGGACGGCGCTTACCTGCTCGGACGCCCGGGCCAATCCATGGTGGTCGGCGATTTCAGCGCGGTGCTCATGCAGTACGACGACCTGGCCGGCGCGGTGAGCAGCAACATCGACGCCCGCGTACGCGAACTCGCCGAAGACGGGGTGGACAAGGAATTGGTGTTCCCCAACGCGGTGCTGGCGTTGTTCCACTATCCCGACAAGGACCTGCGGGAGCGCATCTTTCGCATCTACAACGAACACATCGCCGCCGTGCAGGAGCGCTCTGGCGGCCGCTGCTACGGCGTCGGCCTCGTCAACTGGTGGGATCCGCGCGGAACCCGGCGCACGCTGACCGAGCTGAAAGCGCTCGGGCTCAAGACGTTTCTGATGCCGATCAGCCCCGGCAACGACGACAACGGCCGGGCCATCGACTTCTCCAGCGCCGCGATGGACGCCGTCTGGGGCGAGATCGAGGACGCCGGGCTGCCGGTCGCCCACCACATCGGGGAGAGCCAGCCCAAGGTTCCCAGCGAGGTCAACAGCGTCGCAGTCGCGATGATGGTCAACATCGACTCGTTCCGGGAGATGTTCTCCAAGTACATCTTCGGCGGCATCCTCGACCGCCATCCCCGGCTGCGGATCGGCTGGTTCGAGGGTGGAATCGCCTGGGTGCCGCCGGCGCTGCAGGACGCCGAGCACGTGCTGGCCTCGTACCGGCACATGCTCAAGGACCACCCGCAGCGCGACATCCGCTACTACTGGGACAATCACATGTGCGCCTCGTTCATGGTCGACGGGCTGGGGCTCGACCAGATCGAGGAGATCGGCATCGACAAGGTGATGTGGTCGTCCGACTATCCGCACAACGAAAGCACTTTCGGCTACTCGGAGCGGTCGTTGGCCGCGGTGGTCGACGCCGTCGGCCCCGAAGACGCCGTGCGGGTGGTCGGCGGCAATATCAAGAAGTTCCTGGGTGTCTAGCATGACCGACGCACTCACCGCCCGCGGCTCGGTGATCGACATTCCCGACGAGCCGGACTTCGCCCGGATGCGCGCCGAGACCGGCGCGCGGCTTCGCGCCGCGATGGCCGACCACGGCGTCGACGCGCTCATCCTGCTGATGAACGGCTACGTCGGATACGCGACTGGCGCCAGCTGGGCGTTGATCGACGCCGGCCTGTCGCACGTGGAGCGGCCGGTCGCCGTCGTGCTGGCCGACGACGAGCACCCGCATCTGTTCCTGCCGTTTCGCGCCGGGGCGTCCCTGGAACCACGCGATCCGCCGGTGCCCGACGACCATCTGCACGGTCCGGTCTATCTCGAATTCGACCGGGGTGTAGAGGATTTCGCCCGGACATTGGCGGAGCTGATCCCGCGGGACGCGACGGTGGCCGTCGACGAGCTCACCGGCGCGATGCGGCGATCGGCGGCCACCCTGTTCCCGGCCGGCCCGCCGTCGGACGCCGCGCTCGTACTCGGCGCCGCGCAATTGGTCAAGACGCGGGACGAGCTGTCCTGCCTTCGCCGGGCCTGTCGCATCACCGAACAGGCGGTGGTCGACGTGCAAGCGGCGTTGGCGCCGGGCGTGCGGCAGATCGACCTGTCGGCCAAGCTCGTTCGGCGCGCGTTCGAGCTGGGCGCCACCACCAACATGCTCGAGGCCATCTGGCAGGTGATGCCGAGTTCGCGGGAAGCCGGGGTGTGGACGACGCACGGCGACCTCGCGTTGCCCCTGCTGCCCTCGGCCCGCGAGCTGGCCGCCGGGGACGTGCTGTGGACCGACATCAGCATCAGCTATGCCGGATACTGCTCAGACTTCGGGCGCACCTGGGTGGTCGGCCAAGAACCCTCGCCCCGTCAGCAGGACCAATTTCGGCAGTGGCGAGCCATCCTGGACGAGGTGCTCCAGGTGACCAAGGCCGGTGTCACCTCGGGCGATCTGGCGCGTACGGCGATCGCGGCCAACGGCGGTCGCAAGCCTTGGCTGCCGCACTTCTATCTGGGCCACGGCATCGGCACCTACCCCGCCGAGGCACCAATGATCGGAACGGACCTCGGCGAGGAGTACGACGACAACTTCGTCTTTTCGCCCGGCATGGTGCTGGTCCTCGAGCCGGTGGTGTGGGAGGACGGCACGGGCGGCTATCGCAGTGAGGAGATCGTGGTGATCACCGAAGACGGCTACACGCCGATCACCGACTACCCCTACTCCCCTTATGGCGAGTGAGATTTCGCCCGACCCGCCGCGATTGCGGACGGGCCGTCGGGAACGGGCACTGGCCCAGATGGACGCACACGACCTCGACATCCTGGTGCTGGGGCGGCAATCCAACATTCGCTACGTGACCGGCGCGCCGCAGCTGTGGATAGCCGGGACGCGGCCGTTCGGTCCGATGTGCGTGGTGGTGCGCGCCACCGGGGACATCTACCTCAACAGCACCGACGACGAGGGCGTCCCCGAGGAGATCGGTCACGATCACCTCTACGGGCTGGCCTGGAACCCAATGACGCTGATCGACGTGCTGAAGAAGATCGACGGCGCCGAAGCCGCGCGCCGGGTCGGAACCGACGCCATCACACCGACTTTCGCGGCATTGCTACCCGATGCCTTCCCGAACGCCGAGCTGGTCGACGGCGAGCCGGCGATGCGGACGGCGCGGCGCGTCAAGACGCCCGACGAGATCGCCGCGATGGGCCCGGCGCTTCGAGTGGCGGAACGCGGACTCTCCGCCGCCGTCAAGGAATTGCGGCCCGGGGCGACCGAGCAGACGCTCGCCGGGGCCGCGCTGGAGGCCATGGCCGCGGGTGGTGTCAGCACGCCGGCCACCCAGGACGTCGCCTGGGTGACCTCGCGCGACCACCCCTGGCGGCGCGGCCCTCGCGAGGTACGGCCCGGTGACCTCGTCGCCTTCGCCGCGGGTGCGCTGGCGGAGGGGTACGTCGGTGAGGTCGGCCGGACCTGGCCGGCAGGTGAGGGGGCGAACGGTTCGACTGGGAAGCTGTTCGGGCGCTCGGATGCGCTGTTTGACAAGATGATCGCGGCCTGTCGCCCCGGCGCAGCCGCGACCGGGTTGCTCGCCGCGTATCAGGCGGCCGGCGAGCCCATACCGCCGATGCCCGTCGCGCACGGCTTGGGATTGGGTTTCGATCCGCCCGTCGTCTCAGAAACCCTGGCGGCGGCAGACGAAGACGACCGGCTCGACGCCGGGATGGTGCTGGCGATCACCGGCTATGTGTGGCAGGAGGGTGTCGGCGCGGTTCTTCGTCGCGACACCGTCCACATCACCGACGAAGGTGCAGAGGTGCTGACCGCCAGCCCGTCGCCGGGCTCCTGACGGCCGCCGGCCGACCTGCGGATTTCGCCCGCGTGTGCAAGGGTTAGCAGCATGAAGACGAGAGTATTGATGGCCACGGTCGGTGCTGCGGCAGCCTTGGCGGCCGGCGTCATGTGGACCGCACCATCGGCCTCCGCTGATACCCCGTATTGCAATTCGCTTCCCCCCAGGGATGCTCGTGAGTGCAACTGCGGATTCGACTTCGCCCCGGGCAGTCAGGAACTCCACGACTGCCTGTACGGAAACCCGGCCCCGGCACCCAAACCCTGATCCGCCTGGCGGCCGACGCCCGATCGAAAACTGCCTGCGGTCAAACGGGTTCGTCATCGTCTTCGCCGCGCAGCATCCGTTCGGGGTGGTGGAAGGAGTTGGTGCGGGGTTGTCCGCGGTCGAGATGCGGTGGGGGGATCCATTCGGTCTCACCGTGGGTGTTGGTGCGGGTGGTCCAGCCTTGTTCGGCGAGGCGGTTGTCGGGTCCGCAGGCCAGGGTGAGGTCGTCGATGTCGGTGCGCCGGGTGGTCGTCCAGCTTTGGGTGTGGTGGACCTGGCTGTGGTAGGCCGGGGCGTCGCAGCCGGGTTTGGTGCAGCCGCGATCGCGGGCGTAGAGCATGATGCGCTGGGCGGGTGAGGCGAGTCGTTTGGTGTGGTAGAGCGCCAGCGGTTTGGCGTCGTCGAAGATCGCCAGGTAGTGGTGGGCGTGGCCGGCCCAGCGGATGATGTCGGACATGGGCACCAGGGTGCCCCCGCCGGTCAGGGCTTTGCCGGTGGCGGCCTCGAGCTCCTTGAGCGTGGTCATCGCCACGATCGACACCGGTAGCCCGTTGTGGCTGCCCAGCTTTCCCGAGGAGAACAGGGCCCGCAGCCCCGCGAGGAAGGCGTCGTGGTTGCGCTGGGCGGTCGATCGGTGGTCGCGGCGCACCGCGTCCTCATCGGGGGTGTCGTCGATGACAGGGGTGTCGTCGTCGGGGTTGGCCGCGCCGGGGGCGGCCAGCTTGGCCAGCATCGCCTCGATGGCGGCGCGTAGTTCCGGGGTGATCAGGCCGCTGAGCCGTGACATGCCGTCGAAGTCCTGCTCGCCGAGGGTCAGGCCGCGCCGGCGGGCCCGTTGTTGGTCGCTGAACTCGCCGTCCGGGTGAAGCCAGTCCATGATCCGCCGGGCGTATTTGGCCAACTCGTCGGGCCG
>NZ_LZKR01000174.1 GCF_001672915.1 Mycobacterium sp. 1245805.9
GGGCCACCAATGCCCAGGGCAACGGCGGCAACGGCGGCATCGGCGGGCACGGCGGGGCCGGCGCCCGGCTGTACGGCAACGGCGGCGACGCCGGGTCCGGCGGGACAGGCGGCCAAAACACCGCCAGCCAGGCCGGCGGTGCCGGTGCGCACGGCGGAACCGGCGGGAATGCCGGGTTGATCGGCAGCGGCGGGCACGGCGGGGCAGGCGGCGCGGGCGGGAACCAAGCCGGCGGCCAAGGCAGTGGCGGCGCCGGCGCCAGTGGCGGGTCCGGCGGTAACGGCGGGTGGCTGTACGGCAACGGCGGCGACGGCGGCGCCGGCGGCGCCGGCGGGAAGAATGCCGCGGGCGGGACCAACTCCGCCGTCGGGGGCACCGGCGGCATCGGCGGTGCCGGGGGCAACGCGCCACTGCTCGGTCACGGCGGAGCGGGCGGAGCCGGCGGAAGCGATGTCAACGGTTTCGGCGGTTACGGCGGTGCCGGCGGCAATGGTGGGTGGCTGCAAGGCTCCGGCGGCGCGGGCGGGGCCGGCGGGGCCGGCGATATCGCCGGCGGTTTGGGCGGGAGCGCGGGTAACGGCGGCTGGCTGCAGGGCAACGGCGGCACCGGCGGGGCCGGCGGGAGCGCCACCGGCGCCAATGGGATAGGCGGTTTCGGCGGCCACGGAGGCAAGGGCGCGTGGCTGCACGGTAATGGTGGCACCGGCGGGACCGGCGGCGACGCCACCGGAGCTGGCGGACACGGCGGCAGCGGCGGAGACGCGGGTACCGCCGGGGTGTTCGGCAACGGTGGTCATGGCGGCCAGGGCGGCTCCGCATTCCTCGGGATCGGCGGCAACGGCGGCGGAAGCGGCAACAGCGGGATCGTGGGCGACGGCGGCACCGGCGGCGACGGCGGGGCCGGGTTGTTCGGCGGCCGCGGAGGCGATGGCGGCAACGTCAAACTGCTGGGCGGCGGAGGCGCCGGCGGCACGGGCGGCGCCGGCAGCGGCCCGACCGGGGTCGGCGGCGCCGGCGGGAACGGCGGCGGGACCGGGATATTCGCCCACGGCGGTGCCGGCGGTGCGGGTGGCGCCGGATCCGGCACCGGGGCCGGTGGGGCCGGCGGCGACGGCGGCGTCAGCGGGCTCTTCGGCGGCGGCGGCAGGGGCGGCGATGCCGGCACCGGCGCCGCGCCCGCCAACGGCGGCCGGGGCGGCGATGCCGTGTTTATCGGCAACGGGGGCGACGGCGGGAATGGCAAGGGCGGCGGAAACGGCGGCAACGGCGGCTTCGCCGGGCCGTTCGGCCACAGCGGGGCGCACGGATTGCCGTAGCCCCGGCGAACCCCCCATGGTGCTGCCGCCGAAACGCTGTGATACTCGATGCAGCGTAGAGGGAGGAACGTCATGAAGCTCCGTCGTGGCCTGGCCGCCGTCGCCGGCATCTGCTCTGCCGTCGCACTCGGAATCGCGCTGGAATCGGGCGAACCGGCCGGCGCCGTCGCACCGCCACCGGACGGCAACTACTCCTTCAACCAGGCGGGGGTGTCCGGGGTGACCTGGACGATCACGGCGCTGTGCGATCAGGTGAACGGAAGCCGCTACTACAAGGACTATTCCAACCCGGACATCATCGCGAACTTCTGCGCCCTGAACATCGTGAGCGCGACCGACGAAAAGATCAGCCGGCAGGACAAGCTGCAGAACTTCAGCGGCAGGGCCCGGCTGGTGAGCCAACGCTGGACCTTCAAAGTCGATGTGGCCGACGGTGTTTCGTGCCCTGGCGGCGGCACCGCGCCATCGACCGAAACCTATGCGTTCGACGACGAGACGCTCACCGGCACGCACACCAGCCTGCACGGCCCCGAGTGCGGCCTGGAGTCGGCGATGAGCAAGCAGCCGTTCACGCTGGCGCTCACCGGGCCACCGCCCAGCCCGATCGAGCGTTACCCGTTGCGGTGCAACGACATTGCGATGTGCTTCTGAGGGCCTAGATCGGCGTGATGTAGGCGATCAGCCACTGCTTGCCGACTTTGGTGAAGTCGACCCGCAACCGGCTGCCGTCGTAGAGCGGCTGCCGTGACTTGTCGGTCACGGTGCGGTTCAGGTAGACCATCACAGACGCCGAATCCCGCTTGGCCGACATGACGCCCACGCCAACGACATTGGCCTGGACGACCACCTCACGCTTCTTCGCCTCCGGAATGATCTGCGCGTTGGCGCTCTTCTGGAACTCCTGGCGATAGGCCGGCGTCAGCAACGGGTAAGCGGCCGAGAGGCTGCGTTCGACGGTCTGATAGTCGTAGGCGAACACCTCGGGTATCTCCTTGGCGGCCAGCCCCGGCAACGCCGCCCGCGCGGCCGCCTCGCCGCGCGTCTGCGCCCGCTCCCAGTAGAACCAACCGGAAGCCGCGGACAGGCCGACGAAGGCGGCCACCAGCAGGGAGCCCGCGACGGCGATCAGCCACCGCATCAATTACCCCCGTCCGGATACTTCAGGTCGTAGCCGGTCATCCGGCCGCGCTCGTCCTCGTGCACGATCACGCGCAGCCGATACGGCATCGACGGCTTGTTCGTCCCGTCGATGTCGGCGACCGTGACCCGCACCGACACCAGCACCGACGCGTTGTCGGTGACCGAATCGACGCCCTCCAACGCGGCGCCGTTGACGACGGCTTCCGACGTCGCGTTGGTGGAGCGGAACAGGCCCTTGAGGTTCTCAATGTTGTTGTTGGCGCCCAGCATTCCCCGCAGCGGGCCGCTGGTGCCGTCGTAGAACCGGTTCACGCTCTCGTCGATGTTGTCCTGCTTGTAGCTGAACATGTTGACCACCGTCTGCGTGGCGGTGTCGACGAAGCGCTGATCGCGCGCCTGGGCCGCGTCGGCGTGCCGCTGCTGGACGACCAGCGCGACCAGGCAGCCGGCCAGAGCGCCGACCGCCACCAGCGCGGCGGCGAACGACGTCCACAGCACCAGGACGCGGTTCGCCCGGCGCCGCGGCGGCGGCTTGACCGGCTTCAGGGTTTTGACGGGCTTCGCCGACGGCTTCGGCGGGGCCGGGACGTCGACCTTGACCGGAGCGGCCTCGGTCGCCTCGCCCTTGGCCGGCCCCGCGGCGCGCGAAGCACGGCGACGCACTCGCCGTGTCGTCGTTTCTGGGACTTCTGGGGCCACTACATCGGCCTCGGGTCAAGCATCAGGTCCACCCAATTCTCGGCGCTGGAGGCGCCACTGGCGCCGGCCGCGAACGTACCAGTCCCGCCGGCCGGGTCCACGAACGCTCCGGTGCGCTGGTCATAGGTGGTGTAGGCCGGGCCGCTGGCCTGCGGCGGCGGCGGACCCTGCGGCGGCCCCCACGGCTTCTCCGGTCCCGGGCCCGCCGGCGGAGGGTTGATGCCCTCCGGCGGGGCTGGCGGTGGGAGCCACTTGGGATAGGGAAGTATCGGCGGAACCGGTGGGACGCCTGGCGGCATCCACGACGGGTTGCCCGGCGGCGGCGGCCGGTCGTTCGGTGGCGGCGGATCGAAGGCCGGCTGGTGCGGTGCCGGCCCCGGCCCCGGCATCACGCCGGGCGGGGGCGGTCCCACAATGGGAACGCCTGGATCGGGATCGGCACCCGGCGGTATGTACGGGAACTTGTTGGGGGGCAACACGTTCAGCCCGTTCGTCACCGGGGTGTCGTACGGCACCGGCGGGCCGCGCCACGGATTGCGGCCGACCGGAACATAGCCCTTCGGATCGCGGCACAGCTGGATCGTCGGCGCCCGCTTGCCGGGGAACTCCTGGCACGGGTAGTTGCGGGCACCGCGCACGGTGCTCGGATCGTTCTGCGCGGTCTTGCAATACATGTCCCTCGGCAGCTCGCGCAGCGTCTCGTCCGCCGGCGTGCGCATCAGCGGCGGGGGCAGAAAGCCGACGGCGCACGGGGGCGGGTCGTTGAGGTCAAGCTTGAAGTCCAGCTTGGCGCCCTCGTCCTGCGGGGCGCCGCCGGCGGCCGTGGTGATCGCCGCGAACAGCGCCGGCAACACCACGAGCAGCTGCTCGATCGACTTGTGGTAGATGACGCCGACGCGGCCCAGGTTCGCCAGGCTGGCAGCCAGTGCCGGGAACGACGGGCGGATCCCGGAGAACGCGGTGCTGGCCTCGTCGGTGGCGCCCGGGGCGGTGGCCAGCGTGTCGCGCAGCTGCGGGTCGGCCTGGCGCACCTCGGAAGTGAACCGCGCCAACCCATCCGAGAGCGACTTCACGTCGGCGCCGGCGCGGATCTGGGACTGCAGGAACGGGCCGGCCTGATCGATAAGCTGCGAGACCTGCGGGTAGTTGGCGTTGGCCTCGTCCACCAGCAGCCGGGCGGATTCGATCAGCCGGGCCAACTCGGGACCCGAGCCGTTGGCCGCGATGAACGTCTCGTGCAACAGCTCGCGCAACCGCGTGTCGCCCAGGCTGTTGACCAGTGCCTCCGCCCGCTTCAACAGGTCTGCGACATCCTGACCGATGCGGGTGTTCTGCCGGTCGATCCGGGATCCGTTGTGCAGCTTGGTCGATGCGGGATTGCCCGGCGGCACCAGGTCGATGTACTGCTCACCCACGGCGGAGACGCTCTTGACGGTGGCGGTGACGTTCGACGGTATCGGGGTGCCGCTGTTGAGCCGCATCTCGGCGGTGACGCCGTTGGGGCTGAGGCCCACCGACTCCACCCGACCGACCGCGACGCCGCGGTAGGTGACGTTGGCGTTCTTGTACAGACCGCCCCCGGCCACGAAATCGGCGCTCACACCGTACGTTCCGAGGCCGAGGGTGGCGGGCAGCCGAAGGTAGAAGACGGCCATCACCGTCAGCGTGATCGCCGTGATCACCGCGAAGATGCCGAGCTGGACCCTGGTCAGTTTGTCGATCATCCGCCGCCCCTAGTGTCCTGTCGTTCCGGGCGGAATCGTGAACGGGTCGGCCGCCTGTCCGGACAGGTTGGCCATCTCGCCGGTCAGGAAGTCGGGCGGGTTGAGCACCTCGCTCATGTGCATCATGTTCGGGTCGAGCGCATAGGACGTGGTGAAGAACGTCTCACCGATCCGGCGCAGGGTGAGGTCGAAGGTGGTGAACACGTTGAGGTAGTCGCCGCGCACCGACTGCTTGATGCCGAAGTTGGGAAAGGGGAACGTCAGCAGGATCTGCAGCGAGGTGATGAAGTTCTTGCGGTTGTCGCTGAGGGCCTTGACCACCGAGTACAGGCCCTTGAGGTCTTCGGCGAAGTCCACCTTGGTTTCTGCCAGGATGTGGGAGGTCACCGTCGCCAGCTTCTTCAAAGCGGCGAACGCCTCGACGATGTGGTCCCGGTTCTTGTTGAGCACCCGCAGGGCCTCGGGCAGCGTGTCCAGCGCCCGGCCCAGGTTGTCCTTGTCGCGTGCCAGGATCGCGGAGAAGCGGTTCAGCCCGTCGACCGCGTCGATGATGTCGTTGGTCTGCCGGTTGAGCCCCGCCGTCAATTCGGCGAGCCGGGGGATCAGGTCGACCAACTGGTCCTGGCGACCGGCGAAGGCCTGATAGGTCTCATCGGTAATGTCTTCCAGCGCACCGAGATTGCCCTTGTTG
>NZ_LZKR01000175.1 GCF_001672915.1 Mycobacterium sp. 1245805.9
CCGGGCCGGGCGGCGCCGGGGGCGGGGGCCCCCCCCCCCCACCCGCCGCCGAGGGCGGGCACCCGCTTCGAGGCGGCCGCCGGCGGCCGCGGCGGCCTCGGCAACGCCGCGCTCGCCTCGCGGGCCCGCAAGGCCCCGGGCTTTGCGCTGCTCGGCGAGCCGGGCCAGGCCCGCGACCTGACGCTGGAGCTCAAGACCGTCGCCGACGTCGGGCTGATCGGGTTTCCGTCGGCCGGGAAATCCTCGCTGGTGTCCGCGATTTCGGCGGCCAAGCCGAAGATCGCCGACTACCCGTTCACCACGCTGGTGCCCAACCTCGGCGTCGTGTCGGCGGGCGAGCACACCTTCACCGTCGCCGACGTGCCCGGGCTGATCCCGGGGGCTTCCGAGGGGCGCGGCCTGGGCCTGGAATTCCTGCGCCACATCGAGCGATGCGCCGTGCTGGTGCATGTCGTCGACTGCGCCACCGCGGACCCCGGCCGCGACCCGATCTCCGACATCGACGCGCTGGAAGCCGAACTCGCCGCCTACACCCCGACCCTGCAGGGGGACGCGGCGCTGGGCGATCTGGCCGAGCGGCCGCGGGCGGTGGTGCTCAACAAGCTCGACGTGCCCGAGGCCCGCGAGCTTGCCGAGTTCGTCCGCGACGAGATCGCCGCGCGCGGCTGGCCGGTGTTTCTGGTTTCCACCGTCAGCCGTGATGGCCTGCAGCCCTTGGTCTTTGGGCTCTGGCAGATGATCTCGGAGTACAACGCCACCCGGCCGCAGATCGTGCCGCGGCGCCCGGTGATCCGCCCGCTGCCCGTCGACGACAGCGGCTTCACCGTCGAGCCGGACGGGGAGGGCGGGTTCGTCGTCACCGGCGCCCGGCCCGAGCGGTGGGTCGGCCAGACCAACTTCGACAACGACGAAGCGGTGGGTTACCTCGCCGACCGCCTCGCGCGCCTCGGTGTCGAAGAGGAACTGTTGAAGCTCGGCGCGAAGCCGGGCTGCGCCGTGACCATCGGGGAAATGACGTTCGACTGGGAGCCGCAAACGCCTGCGGGAGAACACGTTGCGTTGTCCGGCCGTGGCACTGACGCGCGGCTGGAACGCAGTGAACGTGTCGGTGCCGACGAGCGCAAGGCCGCGCGCCGCCGGCGGCGCGAACATGGTGACGAATCGTGAGCGCGCCGGCGACGATGCAGAGCGAAGCGATGAGGAGGAGCGGCGCTCTTGAGTATGCACCGTGAAACCATTCGAACCGCGCGCAGCCTCGTGGTCAAGGTTGGGACCAACGCACTGACGACACCGTCCGGGGTGTTCGACGCCGGCCGGCTGGCCGGACTGGCCGACGCCATCGAGGCGCGGATGAAGGCGGGCACCGACGTCGTCATCGTGTCGTCCGGTGCCATCGCCGCGGGCATCGAGCCGCTCGGATTATCGCGTCGCCCAAAGGATTTGGCGACCAAGCAGGCCGCCGCCAGCGTGGGCCAGGTGGCGTTGGTCAACTCGTGGAGCGCGGCGTTCGCCCGCTACGGCCGCACGGTCGGGCAGGTGCTGCTGACGGCGCACGACATTTCGGTGCGGGCCTCGCACACCAACGCCCAGCGCACCCTGGACCGGCTACGCGCCCTGCACGCGGTGGCGATCGTCAACGAAAACGACACGGTGGCCACCAACGAGATCCGGTTCGGCGACAACGACCGGCTCTCGGCGCTGGTGGCGCACCTGGTGGGCGCCGAGGCGCTGGTGCTGCTCTCCGACATCGACGGCCTCTACGACTCCGATCCGCGGAAAACCAAGGGCGCCAGGTTTATCCCCGAGGTGTCCGGCGCGGCGGACCTGGAGGGTGTGGTCGCCGGCCCGGGCAGCGACCTGGGCACCGGCGGGATGGCGTCGAAGATGTCGTCGGCGCTGCTGGCCGCCGACGCCGGCGTCCCGGTGCTGCTGGCCGCGGCGACCGACGCAGCGACCGCGCTCAGCGACGCCTCGAGCGGAACGGTGTTCGCGCCGCGGCCGGTTCGGATGTCGGCCCGCCGGTTCTGGGTGCGTTACGCCGCCGAGGCGGCCGGTTCGCTGACGCTGGACGAGGGTGCGGTGCGCGCGGTGGTGCGGCAACGCCGCTCGCTGCTGGCCGCCGGCATCACCACGGTCTCGGGCCGGTTCTATGCGGGGGACGTCGTCGAATTGCGCGGACCGGACGCGACCATGGTGGCCCGGGGGGTGGTCGCCTACGACGCGACCGAACTGGCCACCATGATGGGCCGATCGACCACCGAGCTGCCCGGCGAGCTGCGCCGGCCGGCGGTGCACGCCGACGACCTGGTCGCGGTGTAGCCGGCTAACTGAACGGGCTGCTGTTGTCCTGCCACGCGGCCGATTCGGGACGCGGCCCGTACCGGCGGGCGTAGTCCTCGTGCATCTTCGACTCTTTCTCGCGCTTGATCACGTCGACCAGGTTCGGGTTGAGGCCATGCTGCGCCAACCGGTGCCGCCGCCAAACCTTGTTCAACGCAAGCGATATCAGCAGCGCCCAGATGTAGAGCGGCACCGTCATCTCCGTGTGCACGTACAGCGAGGCGGGCAGCAACCAGAACGGTGCCAGCACGAACAGGGGCGGGATGGCCCACCGGATCATGTGCCGGCGCACGGCTCCCTTGCCCGCCAGGTCGTTGGCGACCCAGCTGCGCATCGAGTCCGGAAGGCATCGACCGTACGAATAGCCGATGTACTGCCAAAGGTTGGGCTTGCTGGTGGTCATGCCTACTCCCAGGGGTCAGGTCTGTAATGCGCCGGCCGCCAGGGCGGCCGAGTTGATGCGCGTCAGCACCTGCTGCAGGTGCCGAAGTTCGTCCATGTCGACGCCCAGACGCGCGACGACGGCGGGCGGGATCTTGCACGCTCGCCGGCGCAAGGCGGTGCCGCTGTCGGTGAGTTTGACGTCGGTGGTGCGCTCGTCGACGGCGTTTCGGGTACGGGTGATCAGGCCCAACGCCTCCAGGCGCTTGAGCATCGGCGACAGCGTCGCCGAATCCAACTGCAGCGTGGCGGCAATCTCCTTGACCGACAGCGGTTTCTGGTGCCCGGCCTTCTGGTGATCCCAGAGCGTCAGCATCACCAGATACTGCGGATGCGTCAGCCCCAATGGCTCCAACAGCGGCCGGTAGACCGCCAAGACGGCGCGGTTGGTGATACTCAGCGCGAAACAGACCTGCTGCTCGAGGGCAAGAGGGTCGATTTCCGGAGCGGTCGCCGCGGCCACATTCGCATCGTACGTTAATAGTTAGGGCGCTAACTATGTTGTCCTGGTCACAGGAGCCGCGCCGACGGGGCCCAATGCCCCTATCGCCCCGCGGGATCCGGCCCTATCATCTGGCATCGGTCACCTTCGTCCGCAGAGGAAATAAATGAACGGTTATCGCGAGCTCTACCGGGCCAGCCTCGGTGACCCGGCGGCATTCTGGGCCGATGCGGCGTCGGCCGTGACATGGCTCCGGTCGCCAGGGCGAATCCTGGACGACGACCGCCCTCCGTTCTACCGCTGGTTTCCCGACGCCGAACTCAACACGTGCGCCAACGCGCTCGACCGGCACGTCGACGCCGACCGCGGTGACGCGCCGGCGCTGATCTACGACTCACCCGTGACGGCGACGAAGCGCACCTTCTCCTATTCCGAATTGTTGGACCTCACAGCGCGTTTCGCCGGCGTCCTGCGTGACTTGGGGGTGGGCAAGGGCGACCGCGTGGTCATCTACATGCCGATGATTCCCGAAGCCGTCGTCGCCATGCTGGCGTGTGCCCGCATCGGCGCCGTGCATGCCGTCGTCTTCGGCGGATTTTCCGCCCACGAACTCGCCGCACGGATCGACAACGCCCGTCCCACGGTGATCGTTTCGGCGTCGTGCGGCATCGAACCGACCCGGCGGGTCGAGTACAAACCGATGCTCGACGCGGCGATCGACGCCTGCGCGCATCCGCCGCGGCACTGTGTCATCGTTCAGCGAGAGCAATTGCGGTGCGGCCTGGTCGACGGGCGGGACCAGGACTGGGAGACCCTGATCGGCCGGGCCGAACCGGCGCCGGCCGTCGCCGTCGCCGCGACGGATCCGCTGTACATCCTGCACACCTCGGGCACGACGGGAAGACCCAAGGGCGTGATGCGAGACAACGGCGGCCATGCGGTGGCGCTGCTGTGGAGCATGCGGCACATCTACGACATCGGCCCCGGCGACGTCTTCTGGGCGGCCTCGGACATCGGCTGGGTGGTCGGGCACTCCTACATCGTCTACGGCCCGCTCCTCGCGGGCGCCACCACCGTGCTCTACGAGGGCAAGCCGGTGGGCACCCCCGACCCCGGCGCCTTCTGGCGGGTGATCACCGAGCACAACGTGAAGGCCCTCTTCACCGCGCCGACCGCCATACGCGCGATCCGCCGGGACGACCCGGACGGCGCCTGGCTGCGCCAATACGACCGTGCCGGCTTGCGGTCGCTGTTCCTGGCCGGCGAGCGGCTCGACCCCGACACGTACCGCTGGGCGTCGGGCAAACTCGGCGTTCGCGTCATCGACCACTGGTGGCAGACCGAGACGGGTTGGGCCATCGCGGCCAATCCGATTGGCGCGGAGGAACTTCCGATCAAGGTCGGTTCGCCGGGCGTGCCCATGCCGGGCTACGAGGTCGCGATCCTGCGGCCGGACGGCACCGGCTGCGCACCCGGCGAGGAGGGCGCTATCTGCCTGGGCCTGCCGCTGCCGCCCGGGACGTTCCCGACGCTCTGGGAGGACGACGCACGGTACGAATCGTCCTACCTGTGCGAGCATCCCGGTTACTACCTGACCGGCGACGGCGGCTACATCGACGAGGACGGCTACCTGTTCGTCATGGGCCGAATCGACGACGTCATCAACGTGGCAGGCCACCGGCTGTCCACCGGCGCATTGGAAGCGGTGCTGGCGTCGCATCCCGCCGTGGCCGAAGCCGCAGTCATCGGCGTGGCCGACGACATCAAGGGCCAGGTCCCGCGCGGGTTCGTCGTCCTGCAGGCCGGGTCGGCGCGGGACGGGCTGGAAGACGAACTGGTCGCGCTGGTCCGCGACGAGATCGGCGCGGTGGCGTGCCTGAAGCGGGTTGACATCGTCTCGGCGTTGCCGAAGACGCGCTCCGGCAAAATCCTCCGCAAGGCGATGCACCGGATCGCGCACGGTCACGATGACGAGATGCCGGCCACCATCGAGGATCCCGACGTGCTGCACGCCCTGCGCCCGGTCTTGAAGCCGGTGGGGAGCCGCTGACCGATCAGCTCGGCGGCATCGGCTCGAGATACAGTGCGCCCCAGATGATTTGAGCCAGGGACTCGGCCAGCTCGGCGTCGTAGGTCTCCGCGGCGGTCGGTAGGTTCTGGTGGCAGGCGCGCTCGACCATCCAGGTCAGCGCGCTGGCCGTCGCCGTCGGGGGCAACTCGGGGCGGATGGAGCCGTCGGCCTGCCCGTCCTCGATGACCCGGGTCACCCGTCCGGTGATGGCGGTCAGCAGGTTTCGGTAGGTCGCCCCGACCACCGCGTCGTAGCCGGCCATCTCGTTCAGCGCGACGAGCACCGGTTGGTGGCGCCGGTAATTGCCGATGATTCCGGCCATGGCCGCGCGCAGGTCGTCGGGGTCGTGGCGCCACGCCATGCTCCACCAGCGGTCCGCGCTGTCGGCGAGGTCGGCGAACACCTGGCCCGCCAGGCGGCGCAACAGGTGGCCCTTGTCCTCGAAGTAGATGTAGAAGCTGGCGCGCGAGATGCCGGCCTCACTCGACAGCCGGTCCACGCTGAGCTCGGTGAAACTGGCGCCGTCGCGCATCAACCGGTCGGTCGCGTCCAGCAGCCGGCGCTCCATTTGCTCGCGTCGCTGCTGACGCCCCTGTTCGCGATTGGCCTGCGCCTTTCGGGTGACGGACGGCATTCGCCCAGCATAGCCACGGGATCAACATATTGACTAGACGTAGTGTCTAATCATATTGTCAAGTGACTGGGGTCATAAGCGACGGAGGGCCAACGATGACAGTGGCGACCGGGGTGTCCAGCAGCCATGCGTACGACGCGATCGATCTGTCGTCGCGCGCGTTCTGGTCCACGACCGCGGCGGAGCGGGAGCGTTCGTTCGCGGTGCTGCGGGCCGAGCGCCCGGTCAGCTGGCACCGTCCGGTCGAGGCGTCCCTGATGCCCGACCCCGACGACCCCGGCTATTGGGCGGTCACCCGGCGCACGGACATCGTTGAGGTCAGCCGCAACAACGGGGTGTTCCTGTCCGGCAAAGGCGTGATCTTCGAGAACGTCCCCGAGGAGCTGCTCGAGGCCTCGCAGTCCTTCCTCGCGATGGATCCACCGCGGCACACCAAGCTGCGCAAGGTCGTCAGTGCCGCCTTTACCCCTAGGCAGGTCCGCCGCATCGAGGACTCGATCCAGGCGAACGCCAAGACCATCGTCGAAGAGCTGCGGGCCGCCGGCACCGGTGCCGATTTCGTGGACCACTGCGCCAAGCAACTTCCCATCCGGACGCTGTCGGACATGGTGGGTATCCCGGAGTCCGAGCGCGAACGCGTTGCCCATGCCGCCGACGCGCTGGTGTCCTGGGCTGACCCGGTCTACCTCGCCGGTCGCAACCCGTTGGAGGTATTGGTCGAGAACCAGATGTACCTCCATCAGGTCGCCGGGTCCCTGGCTGCCGAGCGGCGCGAGCGGCCCGGCGACGATTTGTTCAGCAGCCTGGTGACCGCCGAGGTGGACGGCGACCGGCTGTCGGACGCCGACGTGTCCGCGTTCTTCGTCCTGCTTGCCGTCGCCGGCAACGACACCACCCGGCAGACCGCCAGCCACGCGATGAAGGCACTCACCGACTTTCCCGAGCAGCGGGCCTGGCTGCGCGGCGACTTCGACAACCGGATCGGCACGGCGGTCGAGGAGTTCATCCGGTGGGCCACCCCGGTGATGACCTTTCGCCGCACGGCGGCAACGGATGTCGAGCTCGGCGGCCAGCGCATCCGGGCGGGCGAGAAGGTGGTGATGTTCTATCCGTCCGGGAACTGGGACACCGACGCGTTCGACGATCCGGACCGTTTCGACTTGAGCCGCAACCCCAACCCGCACATCGGCTTCGGCGGTGGCGGCGTGCACTTTTGCCTCGGCGCCCATGTGGCCCGGGCGCAGTTGCGCGCCATCTTCGGCGAACTGCTCCGGCAGATCCCGGACATCCAGGCGGCCGAACCCGCCTACGTGCCGGGCAATTTCATCCACGCCATCCGCAGCATGCCCTGCAGCTTCTAAGGCGTGGGCGCCAGCGCCCCCAGCTCGCACGCCAGCAGCGTCAGCAACTCCGAGCAGCCGCCGTCGACCTTCACGGTGGCCAGCTCGTCGCCGCGGGTGCGTCCCCGGTTGACGATGGCGATCGGGATGCCCAGCGCGGCGGCGTGGCGCACGAACCGGTGGCCGGAGAACACCGTCAGCGACGATCCCGCGACCAGCAGCGCGTCGGCTTGATCGACTAACGAATATGCCTGTGCCACAACGTCTTTGGGAACACTCTCGCCGAAGTAGACGATGTCGGGCTTGAGCATGCCGCCGCAGCGCGGGCAGTCGAGGTAGCGGAACGACGCGGTGTCGGCGACGACGGCGTCGGCGTCGGGAGCCACCGCCAGGCCGCCGACGGCCTCGGCGCGCTCGATGAATCCCGGGTTGAGCGCCTCGAGCTCGTCGGCGAGCGCGGCTCGGCTCATGCCGTACCGGCAGCGCAGGCAGACCACCCGCGCGTAGCTGCCGTGCAGGTTGATCACGTTCTTGCTGCCGGCCTTGGTGTGCAGCAGGTCGACGTTCTGCGTGATCACGCCCGTCACCACCGATGCGCGCTCGAGTGCGGCCAGCGCCCGGTGCCCGGCGTTGGGCGCGGTGTGGTCCATGTGCCGCCACCCGACGTGGTTGCGCGCCCAGTACCGCTGCCGGAACACCGGATCCGAGGTGAACTGGCGGATGGTCATCGGGTTGCTCGGCGGCGAATCGGGGCCGCGGTAGTCGGGAATGCCCGAGTCGGTGGAGATCCCGGCGCCAGTCAGGACCGCCAGCCGGCGGCCGGCGAGCAGCGCGACGAGTTCCGGCGATTCCACGCCTCGAGGGTAGCGACTCCGCGCGAGAGTGCGTGTTTGTCCACCGACACGCCGCCGAACGCGGCATTTTGCGCACCCTCGCGCCAGGTGCCCCTAACCGAGGCAGTCGGCCGCCGTGGTCAGCTCGGCCGACATGTTCTGCTCCATCATCTTCAGCGCCGCCTTGCCCAAATCGGCGTCGATGTGGGCGACGGCGTCGGTTGGGATCACGACGGGGAAGTGCCGGACGTAGGCGTCGAGCGCGGTGTACAGGATGCACTGCTCGGTGACCTGGCCGGTGAGGATCAGCCGCTTGGTCTCCAGACGCCCGAGCAGGTAGGCCAGGGCCGTCGCGTAGAAGGCGCTGTGGCGGACCTTCGTCATCACCCGGCAGTCTTCGCCCGGCACGATCGGCTTGATCAGATCGGGCCGGGCGCCGTCGAGCGCGGATCCGACGATGTCGGAGAACTGGGCGGCGAAATCGCCGTAGTTGTCGTTGACGTAGATCAGGTCGACGCCGTCGGCCTCCCGCGTGCGGCGGATCAGGTCGGCGAGCGGGTCCATGATTTTCTCGACATTGGGTATCAGATCCTCAGCGTCGGGATGCTGATACGTGTTCATCATGTCGACGACTACGACAGCGGTATCGCTCATGCCGTTGGGGATACCCGGCGGCGACGAGTTGACGCCCGTCGCGCGACAATGGGAGGGTCATGGACTTTTACAACGCCTACCACCAGGGTTTTGTCCGCGTCGCCGCCTGCACCCACCACACCGCGATCGGCGATCCGGCGGCCAACGCCGAGTCGGTGCTGCGGTTGGCGGGCCAAAGCCACGACGACGGTGTCGCCGTGGCGGTCTTCCCGGAGCTGACGCTGTCCGGGTATTCCATCGAGGACATCGTCCTGCAAGACCTGCTGCTCGACGATGTCGAAGGTGCCGTCGCCGACGTCGTCACGGCATCGGCCGATCTGCTGCCGGTGTTGGTCGTCGGCGCCCCGCTGCGTTTCCGGCACCGCATCTACAACACCGCGGTGGTGATCCACCGCGGCGCGGTGCTCGGCGTCGCGCCCAAGTCGTACCTGCCCACGTATCGGGAGTTCTACGAGCGCCGCCAGCTCGCGCCGGGCAACGACGAGCGCGGCATAATCCGCATCGGCGATATCGAGGCCCCGTTCGGTCCCGATCTGCTGTTCGCCGCGTCCGACCTGCCGGGCTTCGTGCTGCACGTCGAGATCTGCGAGGACATGTTCGTGCCGATCCCGCCCAGCGCGGAGGCGGCGCTGGCGGGGGCGACGGTGCTGGCCAACCTCTCTGGCAGCCCGATCACGATCGGGCGCGCCGAGGACCGGTGCCTGCTGGCGCGCTCGGCGTCGTCGCGGTGCCTGGCCGCCTACGTCTACGCCGCCGCGGGGGAGGGCGAGTCGACGACCGACCTGGCCTGGGACGGCCAGACCATGGTCTGGGAGAACGGTGTGCTGCTCGCCACGTCCGAGCGCTTCCCGAAGGGGGAGCGACGCAGCGTCGCCGACGTCGACCTCGAGCTGCTGCGCGCGGAACGGCTGCGGATGGGCACCTTCGACGACAACCGGCGCCACCACCGGACGACGGCGGAGGCGTTCCGGCGCATCGAGTTTCGGCTCGATCCTCCCGCCGGCGACATCGGGCTGTACCGCGAGATCGAGCGCTTCCCATTCGTGCCGGCCGATCCGCAACGGCTGGAACAGGATTGCTACGAGGCCTACAACATTCAGGTCTCGGGGCTCGAGCAGCGGCTGCGCGCGCTGGACTACCCGAAGGTGGTCATCGGGATTTCTGGAGGGCTGGATTCGACGCACGCGCTGATCGTCGCCGCCCGCGCGATGGACCGCGAGGAACGGCCGCGCAGCGACATCCTGGCATTCACGCTGCCGGGCTTCGCGACGGGAGATCGCACCAAGCGGAACGCGATCGAGCTGTGCCGCGCGCTGGGCGTCACCTTCGCCGAGATCGACATCACCGAGACCGCGCGGCTCATGCTCAAGGAGATGGACCACCCGTTCGCGCGCGGCGAGAAGGTCTACGACGTCACGTTCGAGAACGTCCAGGCCGGCCTGCGCACCGATTACCTGTTCCGGCTGGCCAACCAGCGCGGCGGGATCGTGCTGGGCACCGGCGACCTCTCGGAGCTCGGGCTCGGCTGGTCGACGTACGGGGTCGGCGACCAGATGTCGCACTACAACGTCAACGGCGGCGTCCCCAAGACGCTCATCCAGCACCTGATCCGCTGGGTCATTTCGTCGGGCCAGTTCGAATCGGACGTGTGCGAGGTGCTGCAGTCGGTGCTGGACACCGAGATCACGCCGGAGCTGGTCCCGAGCGGCGAGGAGGAAGAGTTGCAGAGCAGCGAGGCCAAGGTCGGACCGTTTGCCCTGCAAGACTTTTCGTTGTTCCATGTGCTGCGCTTCGGGTTCCGGCCGTCGAAGATCGCCTTCCTGGCGTGGCACGCGTGGAGCGACCCCGAGCAGGGCAACTGGCCGCCGGGATTCCCCGAGGACAAGCGGCCGTCCTACTCGCTCAAGGAGATCCGGCACTGGCTGGGCGTCTTTGTGCAACGGTTCTACTCGTTCAGCCAGTTCAAGCGCTCGGCCTTGCCCAACGGCCCCAAGGTGTCGCACGGGGGCGCGCTGTCGCCGCGCGGCGACTGGCGCGCCCCCTCGGACATGTCGGCGCGCATCTGGCTCGACGAGATCGAGCGCGAGGTGCCCGAAGACTAGCGGCTCACGCCCTTGCGCGACGCCAGCCCTGGTACTGCAGCTCCGCGAAGATCAGCGTGTAGGCGCCTGCCGCCAGGTTCAACACGACGCCGGCCGGGGTCAACGGAAAGACATCCGCGAGCACGAGAACGACGGTGGCCGCGGTGTACAGCAGGTTGGCAACGATGACGCCCATGCCGGCGCGGCGTACCGACGGCAAGGCGGCCAGCCCCATCACGGCCACGCCGTAGGCGATCAAGAACGCGCCCATGCCGTACTCGAATGCCTTCGTCGTGCCCGATAGCTCGGCGAGCCAGCCGGCCAGCGGAATACCGGCCAGGCCGACCAGTCCGCTGATGACGGCGTCGGCGCGCATGGTGAATCGAAGCAACCCGTCGCGCGTTTCCGTGCGGGCAATGGTGGTGGCGGACATTGTGTTCCTTTCTCGAAGGTTGACACGGGTCAGGCTGCTCGGAAACCGCTGCCAGATCGACGCCAGACGCTGCCAACCACTGCCAACCGCAGGTCAGTGGCCGATGGGATGCCGACGTGCCCGCCTCGTAGCGACTCCGATGCGTCGTGACGTTCGGCCTTCGTTGTCGCTCCGAGGTGGACAAAAAGACCCACCCGACCCCGCGGTGACTCAAGTGGCGGATGGGGCGACCTGATCGCTGGGGCGCGTTACCGTTCGTACGTGCCTGTCAGCGTCCCGCGGGCCAGCACGTGTTCGGCCATCGCGGCCAGCAAGGCCTTGGCGGTGGTGACGTTGTCGGGGATGGGCTCGTCGAGTGCGAACACGTGGAACCGGTAGCGGTGTGGCCCGTGCCCGGGAATCGGGCGCGGCCCGGCATAGCCGCGATGCCCAAGATCGGCTCGGATGAACCGGATTCCGGTGGTTCCCGGCCGCAACCCATTGGCGGCGACGCCGTCCAACGTGGGCTCGAGCACCGCGACGGTATGCAGCAGCGGCCGGCGCAGTGGAACGTCGATGTCGTCCATGACGAGCACCAGCTGCCGCGCACCCGGCGGCACTCCGTCCCAACGCAGCGGCGGCGAGGCATTGTCACCGACGCCCTTGCCTGCGCAGGCCGGCGGCATCGGGCCGCCGTCGTCGAATGCCGGGCTGCTCACCGCGATCGACGCCGGCGCGTCAAAAGCACCGCCGGCCAATGGGCTTCGGTCCGCGCCGGCCCGCACTCCGCGCAGCAACCGGCCCAACATCAGGCGCCGCTGCCGGCGCCGCGCATGGCGACCGTGCTCGACCGCAAGACGTCGCCGAGCTCGGCCGGCAGGTAGCCCTGTTCGGCCAACCGGGGTAGCACGCCGCCGCTTTCGATGATCTCGAGGATCAGGTCGGGCAGTCTTGGGACGCTGCCCGAGGCTCCCGTGGTGTCGTTGCGCCAGGTGCCCGCGGTCAGGTCGAAGGTCGCGGTGTCGCCCTCGCGGAACACCTCGGTGGCGTTGGGCACGGTCATTGCCGGCAGGCCAGCGTTGACGGCGTTGCGGAAGAACAACGAGTTGAATTCCTCGGCGACGAGGCCGGCGACCCCGAGCTCGGTGAACAGCGCCGCGACCGGGCGCGACGATCCGAGCCCGAAGTTCTTGCCCGCCACCACGATGTCGCCCGGTGAGACCGCGTCGGTCCAGCCCGGGCGCACCTCGTAGAAGATGTGCTTGGCCGCCTCGGGCGGGTCCATCTTCATGGCGAAGGCCGGGTACATCGCGTCGGTGTTGAGGTTGTCGCCGAACACCCAGAGCTTGCCGCTAAACGAGATCGTCATGCCGTCGCGCTCCTCGGGTCCGTGATGTATCCGGTGATCGCGGACGCGGCGCAGGTCGCCGGTGAGGCCATGAAGATCTCCGCCTCGGTGCTGCCCATGCGGCCGGTGAAGTTGCGGGTGCTGGACGTGATGCACACCTCGCCTGGGCCCACCACGCCCATGTGGTAGCCGAAACACGCGCCGCACGTCGAGTTGGTGATCACCGCGCCGGCGTCGGCGAGGTCCTGCAGGTACCCCAGCCGCATGGCCTCCCGGTACACCGCCTGCGAGGCGGGGGTGACCAGCAGCCGCACCCCGGGCGCGACGGTCTTGCCGCGCAACACTTCCGCGGCGATCTCGAGGTCCTCGAGTTGGCCGTTCGCGCACGAGCCGATGAACGCCTGGTCCACCTTCTGCCGGTCCAGCCGCGACACGGGTAGCCCGTTGCGGCTGACGGTGCCTGGCCGGGCGACATAGGGTTCCAGCGTCGAGAGGTCGATATGCCGGACGTCGCGGTAGTTCGCGTCGGGATCCGGTGCGGCCGCGTCGTATCCGGTGACTCCGGTGTCGTCGAGGAAGCGGGCCAGCACCGCGTCGGGTTCGAAGGTGCTGAAATCGGCCGACACCTCGGCGCCCTGGGTGGCGATGGTACGGCGATCGTGCATGGGGATGCCGGCCAGGCCGGGCCCGCCGAATTCCAGGTTCAGGTTGGGCGCGTCGCCGTATTCGTTGGCGATGTGCAGGAAGATGTCCTTGCCGCTCACCGTGTTCGGTTTGACGCCGTCGAGTTCGTAGCGGATTGTCGGCGCGACCTGGAACCACGTCGTGCCGGTGCACATGATCGAGTACACCTCGGCGGGTCCCAGGCCGCGGGCCGCGGTGTTGTACGCGCCGGCGGCACAGGTGTGAGAGTCGGTGCAGGCCAGGATCTCTCCCGGGCGCGCCAGGCCGTTCTCGGCGATGACCTGGTGGCAGATGCCGTGCCGGCCCACGTCATAAAAACGCTCGATGCCGAAGTCGGCGACGAACTTTCGGGCCTGCCCGCCGCCGGCGGCGTCCTTGATCGTCGGCGCGGGCACGGCGTGGTCCATCACGACCGCGAGCTTGTCGGGGTCGTGGATCCGGTTGGGCGGTATCCACATGGTGGCGAACTGCAGGTCGATCAGGACGGTCATGTCGACGTCGACCACGACGGTGTCGCCCGGTGCCACCGAGTCTTGGCCGGCCTTGCGGGCGAAGATCTTTTCGATGACGGTCATGCCCATGAGGGGTCCTCGGTTCGTGCGTACTTGTCGTCGAGGGCGAGCCACTCCGCCATGCCGACCAGGTTGAAGAAGTCTCCGGGACTGTTCGGCAGATGGGCCGCGGCGTCCGTGCCGTTGAGTTCGCAAAGGCCTTGCAGCATGCCCAATGTCGCCTGAATCAGCAGATTGCTCGGATGGATGGCGATCGCGTAACCCAACTGCTGCAGCCGCGACGCGGACTGCAGCGGCGTCATGCCTCCCAGCACGAGATTGATCAGCAGGGGAGCCTCGACTTCGCGTGCGATGCGCTCGATTTCGTCGGCGCCCTGCGGCGCCTCCACAAAGATGATGTCGGCGCCCGCTTGCGCGTACCGGTTGGCGCGCTCGATCGCGGCGTCCAGGCCGAGTGGGGCGCGCGCGTCGGTGCGGGCCACCACCAGCAGGGCGTCGTCGGACCGGGCGTCCAGGGCGGCGGCGAGCGTCTGTTCGAACACCGCGGCGTCGACGACCTGCTTATCCGGCAGGTGACCGCACCGCTTGGGAAACACCTGGTCTTCCAACTGGATAGCCGCCACGCCGGCCGCGTCGTAGGACCGGACCGTGCGCACCACGTTCATCGGCGCGCCGTAGCCGGTGTCGGCGTCGGCGATCAGCGGAACGTCGCCCAGCGCGTCGGCGATCATCCGGACGCGGTCGGCCATTTCGCTGGCGGTGACCAGCCCGATATCGGGCAGGCCGAAACCCGACGCCGCGACGCCGGCGCCGGTCATGTACGCCGCGACGTGGCCCGTCCGTTTGGCCAGCTGCGCGGAGATGCCG
>NZ_LZKR01000176.1 GCF_001672915.1 Mycobacterium sp. 1245805.9
CCCGGCTCACCCTGAACATCGCTGCCACACACCACGATTCGCGGGTCGGCGGGCGCCGGCTGGTGTACGGCGGACACACCATCGGGCTGGCGCTCGCGCAGGCCAGCAGGCTGCTGCCCAACCTCGCGACGGTCCTGGGTTGGCAGTCCTGCGATCACACCGGTCCGGTGCACGAGGGCGACACCCTCTACAGCGAACTGCACGTCGAGACCGCGCGGCCGACCGGGCACGGCGGGGTGCTGGGGCTGCGATCGGTGGTCTACGCCGTCGCCGATGCGGAGGGCGAGCCCGACCGGCCGGTGCTGGACTGGCGGTTCGACGCGCTGCATTTCTGAGTCGCGCGCCCCGGCCGCGCGCACAATGGTGGGCGTGACATCGGCGTCGTCAAGCTGGGGCAGCAGCCTGCTGGCCTGCGCGAGCGCCAGCCCGATGGTGTGTCCGCCGTACACCAGCCGGCGCCCGCCGACCCGCGAATCGTGGTGTGTGGCAGCGATGTTCAGGGTGAGCCGGG
>NZ_LZKR01000177.1 GCF_001672915.1 Mycobacterium sp. 1245805.9
CCGGTGACGACGTTCACGCTCACCGACATCGCGGGCGTGAAATACAGCACCAGCCCCAGCCCGACGCCGACGACGGCGTGATCACCGAACCCCTCGCGACCGGGCAGCAAGGCGAGGCCGCGCCCGAAGAGCAGGCGGAATTCGAGGGCCCGCGCCGGCGGGCCCGCCGCGAACGGGCCGAGCGCCGCGCCGCGCAGGCGCGCGCCCGGGCCATCGAGGAGGCCCGCCGCGAGGCCAAGCGCCAGGCCAGCGGGCGCATCGTCAACCAGCCGAAACCCGCGACCCGCGGCGTCGTCCGGGGCCTCAAGATGCTGCTCATCAGCGTGGTGGTGGCCGTCGTCGGCGTCGGGCTGGGCGGGTTGGCCTCGGTCGGCTCGGTCATCGCGGTATCCCCGGCCTGCCCGGCGCGCTGCGGTTGGCCCGCAGCCGCAGCGCGGTCACGATCTCCGGCCCCAGCAGCGTCACGTCGCCGGCGCCCATGGTGACGACGACGTCGCCGGGGCCCACGGCCGCGGCGACCTCCTCGGCGACCGCGGAGAAATCCGGCAGGTAGCGCACCGGCACGCCGACGTGCTCGGCGACGCTGGCCCCGCTGACGCCGGTGAGCGGTTGTTCGCGCGCGCCGTAGACGTCCAGGACGAACACTTCGTCGGCGGCGTCCAGCGCGCGACCGAACTCGGCGGCGAAAGCCTTTGTGCGCGAATACAAATGGGGCTGGAACACCACGATGGAGCGACCGTCTCCGCTCTGCTCGAGGACGGTGCGGACCGCGGCCAGCGTGGCCGCGATCTCGGTGGGGTGGTGGGCGTAGTCGTCGAACACCCGGACCGCCTCCGGACCGGTTCCCGAGGTGCCGACCAATTCGAATCGGCGCCGCACGCCCTCGAATCCGGCCAGCCCGTCGAGCACGTCGTCGGCCGCGCCCCCGATCTCGAGCGCCGCCAGCAACGCGCCCAGCGCGTTGAGCGCCATGTGCCGCCCGGGCACCGAGAGCCGCATCACGCGCGGGTGTTCCTCGCCCGCGAGCTGGATGTGCGCGACCGCCTCGGTGCCCTGCTGCTCCCACGACAGCAGCCTGGCGGCCAGGCCTTCGCCCGCGGAGCCGTAGCGCAGCACCCGGATGCCCAGCTCGGCGGTGCGCTCGGCCAGCGCCGCCGCCCCCGGGTCGTCGGTGCACACGACGAGCGCTCCCCCGGGTGCGAGCCGCTCGACGAACGCGTCGAACACCGCGACGTACGCGTCGGCGCTGCCGTAGAAGTCCAGGTGATCGGTCTCGATGTTGGTGACCACGGCGACGTTGGGCGTGTACTCGAGCAGCGAGCCGTCGCTCTCGTCGGCCTCGGCGACGAAGCAGTCGCCGCTGCCGTGGTGGGCGTTGGTGCCGGCCTCGCCGAGCTCGCCGCCGACGGCGAACGACGGGTCGCGCCCGCAGTGCTGCAGGGCGACGATCAGCATCGACGTCGTCGTCGTCTTGCCGTGCGTGCCGGTGACCATCAGCGTGGTGCGGCCGGCCATCAGCTTGGCCAGCACGGCGGGCCGCAGGACCACGGGAATGCCGCGCCGGCGCGCCTCGACGAGCTCGGGGTTGGTCTTCGGGATGGCGGCGTGGGTGGTGATGACCGCGGTGACGCCGCCCGGCAACTGATCCAGCGACGACGCGTCGTGGCCGACGCGGATCAGCGCGCCCCGGGCCCGCAGGGCGTGCAGGCCGCGCGACTCCTTGGCGTCCGACCCCGACACCAGCGCGCCCCGGTCCAGCAGGATGCGGGCGATGCCCGACATCCCGGCTCCCCCGATGCCGACCATGTGCACGCGCCGCAGCTCGGGTGGCAGCTGGTCGCCGGTCACCCTCGCCTCCGCGCCGCGATGTCCAGCGCCGCCTGGGCCACCCGTCGCGCCGCGTCCGGGTGTCCCACCCGCGCGGCGGCCGTCGTCATCGCCGCCAGCCGCGCCGGGTCGTTGAGCAGCCCGCCCGCCTCGCGCGCGACCAGCGCCGGCGTCAGATCGCCGTCGGCGACGACCATGCCGCCGCCGGCGTTGACCACCGGCAACGCGTTGAGCCGCTGTTCGCCGTTGCCGATCGGCAGCGGCACGTAGATGGCAGGCAGGCCGACGGCCGACACCTCCGCGACCGTCATCGCCCCCGATCGGCAGATGGCCAGGTCGGCGGCCGCGTACGCCAGGTCCATCCGGTCCAGGTAGGGCACGGCCACGTAGGGCGGGTCGCCCGGTTCGGGCGTGCGCAGCTCGAGGGTGTTCTTGGGGCCGTGGGCGTGCAGGACGGCGACACCGGCGGCGGCCAGGTCGGCGGCGGCCGCGGACACCGCCCGGTTCAGCGAGACCGCGCCCTGCGAGCCGCCGAACACCAGCAGCACCCGGGCGTCGTCGGCGAAGCCGAAGTGCTTGCGCGCCTCGGCGCGCAGCGCGGCGCGGTCCAGCGCGGTGATGGTCTCCCGGACCGGTACCCCGACCACCTCGGCGCCGCGCAGCCCGGAATCCGGCACGGCCGAGAGGATCCGGTCGGCCGTGCGCGCGCCGACGCGGTTGGCGATGCCGGCCCGGGCGTTGGCCTCGTGGATCACCACGGGCACGCGGCGGCGCAGCCCGGGGATGCCGCGGGCGGCCAGGTACGCCGGCACCGCCACGTAGCCGCCAAAGCCGATCACCACGTCGGCGTCCACGGCGTCGAGCACCGCGCGGGTCTCGCGGACCGCGCGCCACACCCGCGGCGGCAGCCGGGCCAGGTCACCGCTGGGCTTGCGCGGCAGCGGGACGGGCGTGATCAGCTCGAGGTGATAGCCGCGCTCGGGGACCAGCCTGGTTTCCAGGCCGCGGGCGGTGCCCAGCGCGGTGATCCGGACGCGCGGGTCGAGGGCGCGCAGCGCGTCGGCGACGGCCATCGCGGGCTCCACGTGGCCGGCCGTCCCGCCGCCGGCGAGCACGACCGAGAGGGAATCACGGGCCGATGATGCAGCACCGGCGGGCGAGGGGCTTGCCCCCAGCCCGCCGGCCGGCTGTTTGATCGTGCCGTTCACCCGTAACGCTGACCTTCCAATGCGCGAGTTCGCCGTGCCTTACGCTGGCCGGCGCCCTGGCCGGCGTAGCGCTGGCCAGATCCATGATGCCCTCCCCGCCCGCGGGCGCCGCCCCCAGACTGGCGTGCCGGGCGGGCGGCCTTTCGGCCTGCGGCCCCCCGCACCGGGGCGTCGGCGGCGCGGGGCGCCTTGCGCGCGGGCGCCTTGGGCCCCTTGCCGGCGGCCTGCGGGCCCACCCGCTTGCGATCGCGGAACGCCTCGACGCGGCTGGGCACGTACGGCTGGGGTAGCGGCAGCCGCAGCAACCGGTTCACCTTGTCGTCGCGACCGGCGCGCAGCGCGGCCACCGCCTCCGGTTCGTGCCGGGCCGCGTTGGTCATGATCCCGATCATGAAAAGCGTTGCGGCCGTGGATGTTCCGCCTGCAGAGATGAGCGGCAGCTGCAGGCCGGTGACGGGCAGTACGCCGATCACGTAGCCGATGTTGATGAACGCCTGCCCGAGGATCCACATGGTGGTGGTGGCGGTCAGCAGCCGCAGGAACGGGTCGGCCGAGCGGCGCGCGATCCGCATCCCGGTGTAGGCGAAGACGCCGAACAGGGCCAGCAGCCCGAACGCGCCGATGAAGCCCAGCTCCTCGCCGATGATCGCGAAGATGAAGTCGTTGTGGGCGTTGGGCAGGTAATTCCACTTGGCGACGCCCTGGCCGAGGCCGTCGCCGAAGATGCCGCCGTGGGCCAGCGCGAACTTGGCCTGCCGAGCCTGGTAGCCGGTGTCCTGCGGGTCGTTTTCGGGGTTGATCCAGGACCGCACCCGGTCCGAGCGGTACCCCGCGGACATCGCCAGGATCGCGCCGGCCATGAAGACGGCCAGCAGCGAGGTCACGAAGACCCGCAGCGGCAGCCCCGCGTACCACAGCAGGGCCAGCAGGATGATGCCCAGCGACACCGTCTGCCCCAGGTCGGGCTGGGCGACGATCAGCGCCAGCGCGATGACGGCGGCCGGGACCAGCGGGATCAGCATCTCGCGCAACGACGCCCGCTCCATGCGCCGCGCCGCCAGCAGGTGGGCGCCCCAGATTGCGAACGCGATCTTGGCCAGCTCGGACGGCTGCATCGAGAAGCCGGCGATCACGAACCACTTACGCGAGCCGTTGGCCAGGTTGCCGATGCCGGGCACCAGCACCAGCACCAGCAAGATGATCGTGACGAGGTAGCCGGTGAAGGCCACGCGCCGGATGAAGCGCACCGATACGCGCATCGCGACGTAGGCCGCGATCAGCCCGATGATCGTCCACAGCACCTGCTTGCCGAAGATCACCCACGCCGACCCGTCGGCGCCGTAGGAGCGCACGCCCGAGGCGGACAGCACCATGATCAGACCCAGCGTGGTCAGCAGCCCGGTGACGGCGATGATCAGGTGAAACGACGTCATCGGCCGGCCCAGCCAGGCGCCGAAGCGGCCGCGCAGACCGGCCGGCAGGGACACAAACCTGGCCCGTGCGCCTCCCGAGGGCTTCTCGGCGGGCTCGAAGGCGTCGGTCGCGTCCTCATCGATCGAGGCGTCCGAAGTCTCCGACTCCGCATCGGCCTGTTCGAGCGCGGCGGTCTCTTTACTTCCCTTGCCCCGGCGCAGCCGCCGGGTCAGCGCGTTTCCCACCGTCAGTTACCGGGTCGCAGCGCGGACGGCGGCGGCGAACGCGTCGCCGCGGGCGGCGTAACCGGCGAACTGGTCAAACGACGCGCCGGCCGGTGCCAGCAGCACGGTGTCGCCCGGCTTGGCGAGGTCCCGCGCGGCGGCCACGGCCGCGGTCATGACGCGAGCGCCGAGATCGCCGTCGGAAGGTCTCACTTCTGTCACAGAAGCATCAGGAACCACAGCAGTCGCATCCATATCAGCATCCTCGCCTGTCACAACGTGGACGACGGGGACATCCGGCGCGTGTCGCGATAACGCCTGTGCAACCTCCGCGCGATCTCGGCCGATGAGCACCGCGCCGACCAGCCGCGATGCGATCCTGGCGACCTCGGCGTCGACGGAGGCGCCCTTCAGCAAACCGCCGGCCAGCCACACCACCCGCGGGTAGGCCAGCACCGACGCCTGCGCGGCGTGCGGGTTGGTGGCCTTGGAGTCGTCGACGTAGGTGATCCCTTCGGCGACGGCCACGACCTCGGCCCGGTGCCGGCCGAGCCGGAAGGTCGCGACGGCGCTCGCGATCGCCTCGGCCGGCACGCCGACGCTGCGGGCCAGGGCCGCCGCGGCCAGGGCGTCGAGCACCCCGACCGGGCCGGGCACCGGGATCGACTCGGCCGGCAGCAGGGCCAGGTCGTCGGCGAAGGCGCGGTCGACCAGCAGCCCGTCGCGCACGCCGAGTTCGCCCGCGGCCGGTTCGCCGAGCCGGAAACCGGCCCGCACCGGCGCGGACGCGGTGTCCAGCAGCGCGGCGGCCCGGGCGTCGTCCAGCGCGACGACCGCCACCCGGCCGCCGAGCACCCGGGCCTTGGCCGCGGTGTATTCGGCCATCGTGGCGTGCCAGTCCAGGTGGTCCTCGGCGATGTTGAGCACGACGCCGGCCTCGGGCCGCAGCGAGGGCGCCCAGTGCAGCTGGAAGCTGGACGCCTCGACGGCCAGCAGGTCGGCGGGCCGGTCCAGCACTTCGAGCACCGGGTCGCCGATGTTGCCGCACAGCACGCTGCTTTTCCCGCCGGCGACCAGCATCGCGTGCAGCATCGACGTCGTCGTGGTCTTGCCGTTGGTCCCGGTGACCACCAACCAGCGGCGCGGCGGCCCGTAGTGCCCGGCGGCGTCGAGGCGCCAGGCCAGCTCGACGTCGCCCCAGATGGGCACGCCGGCCGTCGCCGCTGCCGCCAGGAGCGGCGTGGTCGGCGAGAAGCCGGGGCTGGTGACCACCAGGGCGTAGTCGGCGACCCTTTCCGCCGCGCTCGACGTCGTTGCGGTCGCGACGCCGTCGTCGCCGTAGCGGCGCAGCGTTTCGGGGTCGTCGTCGCACAAGGTGGGAACGGCACCGAACCGGGTCAGGGCCGCCAGCACCGCCCTGCCCGTCACGCCGCCGCCGGCCACCAGCACGGGCGCCCCCGCAACCAAGGGCTCAAGCACGTCAGGCTCCGATCGTGGCCAGCCACTCACCGTAGAACAAGGCCACGCCCAGGCCGCAGGTGATCGCGGTGAGCAGCCAGAAGCGGATGATCACCGTGGTCTCGGCCCAGCCGACCAGTTCGAAATGGTGGTGGAAGGGCGCCATCCGGAACACCCGGCGCCCCGTGGTGCGAAAGGCCAGGATCTGCAGGACGACGGAGGTGACCTCCGCGACGAACAGCGAGCCCAGCACGACGGCCAGGATCTCGGTGCGGCTGGTGACCGACAGGCCCGCGATGATGCCGCCCAGCGCCAGCGAGCCGGTGTCGCCCATGAAGATCTTGGCCGGCGCTGCGTTCCACCACAGGAAGCCGATGCAGGCGCCGGCGGTGGCGGCCGCGATCAGCGCCAGGTCCAGCGGGTCGCGCACGTTGTAGCAGCCCAGGCCCGGCGCGGTGACGCACGCGTTGCGGTATTGCCAGAAGGTGATCAACACGTAGGCGGCGGTGACCATGGCCATGCAGCCGGCGGCCAGCCCGTCCAGGCCGTCGGTGAAGTTAACCGCGTTGGACCAGGCGCTGACGACGACGACGCAGAACAGCACGAACAACCCGGGAGCCAGTGTGACGGTGGCGATTTCCCGCACGTAGGACAGATTCGCGCTGGCCGGTGTCAGGCCGTTCGCGTTGCGGAACTGCAACACCAGCACGCCGAAAAGCACCGCGGCGACGATCTGCCCGACCGTCTTGGCCGTCTTGTTCAGCCCGAGGTTGCGCGACCGGCGGATCTTGATGAGGTCGTCGAGGAACCCGACGACGCCCAGCACGGTGGCCAGGCCCAACACCAGCAGACCCGACGCGGAAATGCCCTCGCCGTCGAACGCCAGGCCCGCCAGGTGGGTGCCCAGGTATCCCGCCCAGATGCCGGCCAGGATCGCCACGCCGCCCATCGACGGGGTGCCGCGCTTGGTGTGGTGGCTGGGCGGGCCGTCCTCGCGGATCTGGTGGCCGAAGCCCTGGCGGGTGAACAGCCGGATCAGCGCGGGGGTCAAGAGAATGGACACGGTCAGCGCGATCGCGACCGCGATGAGGATCTGTCTCACGGGCGCGCCCCGGTGTCGGCCGCCAGCGCTTCCGCGAGCGCGCCCAGGCCGGCGGCGTTGGACGCCTTGACCAGGACGACGTCGCCGGGCCGCAGTTCCGCCCGCAGCAGCGCCAGCGCGGCGTCGCCGTCGGGCACATTAACGGAGCCTCGCTCACCGGAACCCCACGCGCCTCCTGCCCCTTCTAAGACCGCGCCGCCGTGCATGGCGCTCATCGACCTCCCGGTTCCGACGACAACGAGTCGAGACACATCTAAGCGCACCGCGAGCCGGCCGATGCGGTCGTGCTCGGTGATTGCGTCGTCGCCGAGCTCGGCCATCTCGCCCAGCACCGCCCAGCTCCTGCGCTTTTCGGCCTGCCCGTGGGCGATCCAGGCCAGCGCCTGCAACCCGGCCCGCATGGAATCCGGGTTGGCGTTGTAGGCGTCGTCGATCACCGTGACGCCGTCGGCGCGGGTGGTCACGTGCATGCGGTGGCTCGACACGGGCCCCGCCACGGCCAGCGCGTCGGCGACCTGCTCGATGCCGGCGCCGCATTGCAGCGCGACCGCGCCGGCGCACAGCGCGTTGGTGACCTGGTGGTCGCCGAACAAGCTGAGTTGTACCGGGGCGGCGCTGTCCATCGCGTGCAGGGTAAAGCGCGGGCGGGCCAGTTCGTCCAGCGACACTCCATCGGCCCACACGTCGCTCGGCCCGGCGTCCGTCTGGCTCATGCGGCTGACCCGGACCACCCGGGCGGCGGTGACGTCGGCCATCGCCGCCACGGCCGGGTCGTCGACGTTGAGGATGACGACGCCAGATGGCGGAACTGCTTGTGGCAGTTCGGATTTGGTTCGCGCAATGGCCTCGCGCGAGCCGAACTCGCCGAGGTGGGCGGTGCCGACGTTGAGGACCACGCCGATCGCCGGGGTGGCGATCTCGGCCAGCGCGGCGATGTTGCCGGGGTGCCGCGCGGACATCTCGAGAACGAGGTAGTCGGTGCGCCGCGTCGCGCGCAGCACCGTCCAGGGGTGGCCCAGCTCGTTGTTGAACGACCCCGGCGGGGCCACCACCTCGCCGAGGGGCGCGAGCACGGCGGCCACCAGGTCCTTGGTGGAGGTCTTTCCCGACGAGCCGGTGATCCCGATGATGGTCAGCCCGCCGGCGACCAGTTCGGCCGCGACCGCCCGCGCCAGCTTGGCCAGCGCGGCCAGGACCGCGGCGCCGGAGCCGTCGGCGTCGTGCTCGAGCACCCCGGCCCGGGTGTCGCCCGCCCCGGTCGGGGCCACGACGATGGCGGGCACCCCGACCGGCCGGGCCGCAAGCACGGCGACCGCGCCGGCCGCGACTGCCGAAGCCGCGTGGTCGTGGCCGTCGGAGCGGGCCCCCGGCAGCGCCAGGAACAGCCCGCCCGGGCCGACGGCGCGCGAGTCGAACTCGACGGTCCCGGTGACGCGCAGTTCGGCGGCGTCCGCCGGTGCGATGTCGGCCAGTGTGCCGCCGACGATTTCGGCGATTTGGGCGACGGTCAGGTCGATCACCGGCGGGCCTCCAGCGCGCGGGCCAGCTCCACCCGGTCGTCAAACGGACGGGTTTCGGTGGCCCCCTGCTGCCCGGTTTCGTGGCCCTTGCCCGCGACCAGGACCACGTCGCCAGGGGCCGCCCAGGCCACCGCGTGCTCGATCGCGGCCCGGCGGTCGCCGATCTCGACGACCTTCGCCGAGCCGGCCGCGGTCCCGGACAGGATCTGCCGGCGGATGGCGGCCGGGTCCTCCCCGCGGGGGTTGTCGTCGGTGACGACGACCAAATCGGCCAGTCCGGCGGCGATTTCGCCCATCGGCGCGCGCTTGCCCGGGTCGCGGTCGCCGCCGGCGCCGAACACCACCGCCAGCCGGCGCTCCGGACCCGCCAGGGCGGTCAGCACCGCGCGCAGCGCCTCGGGCTTGTGGGCGTAGTCGACCAGCGCGAGGAAATCCTGGCCTCGGTCGATCTCCTCCAGCCGCCCGGGGACGCGGGTTTGCAGCAGCCCCGGGGCCGCCTGCTCCGGGGAGACGCCCACCGCGTCCAGGATCGCGAGCGCCACAAGGGCATTGGCGACGTTGTAGTGGCCGGGCAGCCGGATGCCGACGCGGTGGTGCACGCCGGCGGGGTCCACCGCGGTGAACTCTTGTCCCCCGGCGCCCATCGGCGCCACGTCCACGGCGCGCCAGTCGGCGGGTTCGCCGGCGGCGCTGACGGTAATCGGTTCCTCGGCGCGGGCGGCCATCGCGCGGCCGGCGTCGTCGTCGATGCACACGATGGCCCGGCGGGCGCGCAGCGGCGATTCGGGGTCGAACAGCGCGGCCTTGGCCTCGAAGTAGTCGGCCATGGTGCCGTGGAAGTCGAGGTGGTCGCGGGACAGGTTGGTGAACGCGCCCACCGCGAATCCGGTGCCGTCCACCCGGCCCAGGGACAGCGCGTGACTGGACACCTCCATCACCACGGTGTCCACGCCCTGTTCGGCCATCGCCGCGAGCAACGCCTGCAGCGCGGGGGCCTCGGGTGTGGTCAGCGCGCTGGGGATGTCGGCGCCGTCGACGCGGATGCCGATGGTGCCGATGAGCCCTGGCGTCCGCCCGCCGGCGCGCAGGCCGGACTCGACCAGATAGGTCGTGGTGGTCTTGCCGGACGTCCCGGTGATCCCGATGACCGTGACCTTCTCCGACGGGTTGCCGTACACGGCGGCGGCCAGGCCGCCCAGCACGCCGCGCGGCGACGGGTGCACCAGGGTGGGCAGGGTCGCGGCCGCCTCGCCCATCTCGGCGACCCCGGCGGCGTCGGTGAGCACCGCGACGGCGCCGCCCTCGATCGCGTCGCCGGCGAACCGGGCGCCGTGCGTGGTCGAGCCGGGCAGGGCGGCGTAGAGGTCACCGGGCCGCACCTCCTGGGCGCGCAGCGTCACGCCGGTGACCGGCACGTCGGGGACGGCCACCCCGTGGGCCATCACCGCACCGACCCGGGCCGCCAGGACGGGCAACCGGACGCCGGCGCCGGCGCTGGGGCGCAAATCCGTGGACACCGACACACCTCCCGTCCACCCGCGTGGTCCTTTTGATCGGCCATGACACCCTACCGAGGGGCGCCGGCCGCGAGGCGTTCCCGGGCGAGCGTGCGCAGTTGTACACCCTCCGCCGCGTGTCGCCGTACAGACACGCACCGTCGCGGCGGAGAGGGCGCGGCGGAGAGGCTAGGTGGCCTGCAGGGTCAGCGGGGGCCCCGGATCCGGGGACAGCGGCACGTTCTCGCGCTGCATCAGCCAGCCCGCGATGTTGTGGAACAGCGGGGCCGCCGAATGCCCGGGCGTGCCGTCCGCGTTGCGCTGTGGGTTGTCCATCATGATGCCGACGACGTAGCGGGGGTTGTCGACGGTGGCCATGCCGGCGAACGTGATCCAGTAGACGTCGTCGAAGTAGCAGCCGCAGCCCGGGTTGATCTGCTGGGCCGTCCCCGTCTTGCCGGCCATCTGGTAGCCGGACACCGCGGCCGCCGGCCCGGTGCCCTGTTGGTAGCCCATCGGGTCGCTCTGCACGACGGCGCGCAACATGCCCCGAACGGTCTGCGCGGTCTGCGGCGACACCACCCGGACACCGTCGGGGTGCGGTTCTTCGGTCCGGGTGCCGTCGGGCGCGATCGTGGCCTTGATGATCCGCGGCGGCACCCGCAGGCCGTCGTTGGCGATCGTCTGGTACATATCGGTCATCTGCAGCAGGGTCATCGAAAGCCCTTGGCCGATAGGCAGGTTGGAGAAGGTGCTGCCCGACCATTGGTCGATGGGCGGCACCAGACCCGCGCTCTCGCCGGGCAGCCCGACGTTGGTGCGCTGGCCCAGCCCGAACTTGCGGACCATGTCGTAGAAGCGTTCCGGGCCGACGCGCTGCGCGAGCATCAGGGTGCCGACGTTCGACGACTTTCCGAACACGCCGGTGGTGGTGTAGGGCATCACGCCGTGATCCCAGGCGTCGTGGATGCTGACGCCGCCCATTTGGATCGAGCCGGGCACGTGCAACACCTCGTCGGGGTTGGACAGGCCGTACTCGATGATCGACGACGCGGTGATCACCTTGTTCACCGATCCCGGTTCGAACGGCGAGGACACCGCCAGGTTGCCCAGCTGCCGGTCGCCCTGCTTCCCGATGTCCTGGGAGGGGTCGAAGGTGTTGTCGTTGGCCATCGCCAGCACCTCGCCCGTCTTGGAGTCCAGCACGACGGCCGAAACGTTGTGCGCCCCAGACAGATTCTTCGCCTGCTGGACCTGCTGCTGGACGTAGAACTGGATGTCGTCGTCGAGGGTCAGCTGCACGGTCGAACCGTTGACGGCCCGGTGCCGGTTGCGGTAGCTGCCGGGGATGACGACGCCGTCGGATCCGCGGTCATAGGTGACCGAGCCGTCGGTTCCCGACAGGACCGAATCCAGCGAGTCCTCCAGCCCGAGCAGCCCGTGGCCGTCCCAGTCGATGCCGCCAACGATGTTGGCCGCCAGCGATCCGCCCGGATACTGGCGCAGATCCTGGCGTTCGGAGCCGACCTCGGGGAACTTGTCCGAGATCGCGCTGGCGACGGCGGGGTCGACGGCGCGCGCCAAATACACGAAGTTTTCGTTGCTTTGCAGCTTCTTCAGCACCGTCGCGTAGTCGGGCTTGTTGTTCAGCCGGGCGGAGACCTCCTTGGCCATGTCGCGCAGCCGCTCCTGCGGATCGGGGGCGGCGGGGTTCTTCTTCTTCGCCTCCTCCAGCTGCTGGTGAATCCGCTTGGGCTGGAACGTCAATGCGCGGGACTCGATGGTGAACGCCAGCTGTTGGTTGTTGCGGTCCACGATGCTGCCGCGGACCGCCTTCTCGACGTCGGTGACCTTCAGCTGCCCGGCCGCCTGGGCGCGCAGCTTCGGGGCGTTGGTCACCTGCAGGACGAACAGCTGCGCCGCCGCGACCGCCATCAGCACCACGATCACCACGTTGCCGGCCCGATGCCGGAAGACGAACGACGCGCCGCGCGTCCCCACCTCCACGATCTGGCGGGTGCGCCGCTCGCGTGCCGAGTGTCCGACGGCCGCGGCTTCGGCTGAGCGGGTCTGCTTGGCCTGCTTGGCTTTACGGGGCTTCTTCGGTTGCCGAAGGTCCTTGGGCTCCTGCGGCTTGCGGGGCCGACGCGGCGGCCGCGCCGACGGCGACCGGCGCGCCCGCCCGTCCTCGCCGCGGCTCACCGGGCGGCGCCCGGCGTCGTGGCGATGGGGGGCACGAACTGCTGGCCGTTAGCCGGCACGCCCGGTTGCGGAACCTGGGGGGCCTGCGCGGCCGGGCCGGGCATTGCCGGGCGCACCGGGACCGGCACCTCCGCCGGCAGCGGGGCGGGCACCGGCGCGGGGGCCGGGATCGGCAGCCCGCCCATGGGGATCGAAACCTCGGCGGGCACCGGGGGTTGCGCGGGGCCCGCGGGGGACGGCAGCCCCGGCGTCGGGAGCACGGGCACCACACCCTGGAAGTGCCCGGTAGCCGGCCCGCCGGGCATCCCCGGCAGCGGCGCGACGGGCAGCTGCGCGGGCAGGTGCTGGCCACCCACGGTCGACGAGCCGTCCGGGGCGCGCAACAGCGCCTCCGGTCCCGACCTCGCCGGCACGGGTGGCGCCCCGGGTGCCCCGGGCGCGGGCATCACCCGGACCGGGACCTCCGGTGGAAGCGCCGGCGGCGGCGGAGGCGGTGGGGGCGCGTCGGAGATCTTGCTGTTCAGGGGTGGCGGCGGCACGCCGTCGGCCGGCTTCGGGCTGCCGACGACCACCCAGTTACCGGTCGGATCCTGGACCAGGTGCGCGGTGTCCCTCGTCGGGATCATGCCCTGTTTGCGGGCCGCTTCGGCCAGCGCCGGCGCCGATTCCGCCTCGCGCACATCGCGTTCCAGCGATTCCTTCTGCTGCTGCAGCATCCGGTTCTTCTCGCGGGCGTGGCTCAACTTGTAGGAGCGCTCGGCGGAATCGGTGGACAACCACAGCGTCAGGCCCAGGCCCAGGCCGAGGGCGCCGATGATCAGCACGACAAACGGAACCTTGCTCGCCAGCGTCCGGGGCCGCAGGTCGATCGACGCGAGCCGGGTTGCCAGGCGCTCGGTCAGCCGGGGACGGATGACCTTGGGCGCCTTGGCTTTCCGTGCCTTCGCCCGTGCCTTGGCCTGGCTGGTGTTCTTGGGCCGGCCCGACCGCTCGACCGGCCGGGCGATCGGGCTGGTTTGCGGCCCGGAGTTGTGCGACCGGCCCTCGCGGGCGTTGGCCGAGGCGGTCCCGGGCCGCGTGCGGCGAGCGGACGCCGAGTCGCCCGCGGCGCGCCGGCCCTTGCGGGCCGCGCCGTCGCGTCCGGCCCGGCGCTTGGGCGTCTCGCGCCTTACCTTCATGAGTCGCCCTTCCCGCTAGCCTGCCGTGATTGCCCGTTTGGCTCGAGCCGTTGCAGCGCCCGTAGTCGCACCGCGGCGCTGCGCGGGTTGCGTTCGATCTCGGCCGCGTCCGCGCGCTCGGCGCCGCGGGTCAACGACCGGAATCTCGGCTCGTGGCCGGGAAGTTCGAACGGAAGATCCACCGGCGTGCGCGACGCGACCGCGTCGGCGAAGACGCGCTTGACGATCCGGTCCTCCAGCGATTGGTAGGCCATCACCGCGATGCGCCCGCCGACCGTCAACGCGTCCTGCGCGGCGGGGAGGGCGTCGCGCAGCGAGGTCAGTTCGTCGTTGACGGCGATCCGCAGCGCCTGGAAGGTGCGCTTGGCCGGGTGTCCGCCGGTGCGCCGGGCGGGCGCCGGAATCGCTTGGTACAGCAGCTCTACCAACTCCGCGGTCGAGGTGAATGGGGCGCGGGCGCGCCGGGCGACGATCTGCTTGGCGATGCGGCGGGCGAACCGCTCCTCGCCGTAGCGGTGCAGGATGTCCGCCAGCGCGGCCTCGTCGTAGGTGTTGACGATGTCGGCCGCGGTCAGCGGTGACGACGGGTCCATCCGCATGTCCAGGGGCGCGTCCTGGGCGTAGGCGAAGCCCCGTTCGGCGCGGTCGAGCTGCATGGAGGAGACGCCGAGGTCGAACAGGATCCCGTCGACGGATTCGGCTGCGGCACAGCCGGATTCGGCGAGCGCGTCGGGCAGGCCGTCGTACCGCGTGCGCACCAGGGTGACCCGGTCGGCGAACCGGTCCAGTCGGGCCCGGGCGATGTCGAGGGCGCTGGGGTCGCGGTCGAGTCCGATCAGGCGCAGACCGGGCAGGTCGGTCAGGAATCGCTCGGCGTGACCGCCGGCGCCCAGCGTGGCGTCGACCAGGACCGCGCCGCCACCGTCCGGGTGCCGGCGCGTCAGGGCGGGGGTGAGCAGCTCGACGCAGCGGTCCAGCAGGACGGGCACATGCCCGAAGTCATCCGAATTCTCAGCCACCGCAAGGCCTTCCCGGAGAGGCGCCCCTGCACCCAGGTCCCTGTCCGAAGGTCCGAACCTGGCGTTGGGGAAGTACGCCAGGGTCGGTTCGGGCAGAGGCCACGATGCACGGGCATGCGCCTCAGATAATGTCGCCGAGTGCTTCATCGCTGGCCGCGGAGAAGTTCTCTTCGTGGGTCTGCTGGTAGTCGTGCCAGGCCTGCGCATCCCAGATCTCGAGGTAGTCGACCGCCCCGATCACCACGCAGTCCTTGGTCAGGTTCGCGTAGCGACGGTGGTCGGCCGACAGGGTGATGCGGCCCTGCGCGTCGGGATGCTGCTCGTCGGTGCCGGCGGCGAGATTGCGCAGGAAGGCTCGGGCTTCGGGGTTGCTGCGTGAGGTCTTGCTGGCCCGGCGCGCCAGCGCCTCGAATTCGGTCCGCGGGTAGACCGCGAGGCTGTGGTCCTGGCTCTTGGTGACCATCAACCCCCCTGCCAACGTGTCGCGGAACTTGGCGGGCAACGTCAGCCGCCCCTTGTCGTCGAGCTTGGGCGTGTAGGTGCCGAGAAACACCAGCTCACCTCCCGTGGAGACCCGGCTCTCGCCTCACCCAAACGCTTCAGCCACCATACCCCACCATCCCCCACTTCGCCCCATTTCTAGGGTGTCGCGGCCGAGTTTTCCCGCTTGTCCGCCACCAAGCGCGGTCGCGGCGCCGGTCGACGGCTCCCGGAGTCCCGTTGACGCCCGACCGCCGCACCGGAAAATCGCACTTCAAAGCCATGAAATCGGCGGGTGGGGCGCAGTGGGGCGCCTCGGTGGGGCCCGGTGGGGCGTGTCGTGGCTGATGGGCTCAATTTGGGCTCGATTGGGAGTCGAATTGAACTACGCCCCGCGCATCGCTCGCTCGAGCGCAAAAAAAGAGGTAGCCGTGATGGCTACCCCTTGCGACGCGTTGTGCCCGCTACTCGTCGAAGCGCCGGCGGAAGCGATCCTCCATGCGGCTGGTGAACGAGCCGCCGGGCTTGTTGCGACGCTGGCGCGCCGATCCGGGCGCCGATCCGGAACGGTCCGGCCGGCCCGCCAACCGGGGGCCGGTGATCGCATAGACCACGCCGCCGAACATCACGATGAAGCCAAAGACGCTGAGAATCGGGAAACTTCCGATCATCGTGGCTTTGAACGCCACCCCGGAGACCAACATCGCCAGGCCGACGACGAACAGCGCCGCGCCTTGCAGGCGCCGCCGCGCGGTCGGCGCGCGCAACCCTCCGCCGCGGACGCTCGACGCGAATTTGGGATCCTCCGCGTAGAGGGCGCTCTCGATCTGATCGAGCATCCGCTGTTCATGATCGGAGAGTGGCATTCGTCCCTCCTTGCCGACAGTTTGGCACGTAACTATCGATAGCACGCGGATGCCCGTTAAGGGCAACTACCACAAATGATACGAGGTCAATCTGCGGCGTACCACTGGTTCGGCAGCGATTCTATCCCGGCCGCGCTCGCACGCCCGCAGACCTCGCAACCACGGTGCGCCGCAACCCGCTTGCCGAAGCGGCACGTTTCGGCCCGCTGTTGGCATGCCGTTACCCGCAGCCGCCGGGCGCGCCGGGCCGCGGGGGTCGGATAATGGCGACAGCGCCACGGGGCCGAACTCACACCTGAAGCCATCCGATGAGGAGGACACCGCGAGTTGGCGATATTCCTCATCGATCTGCCGCCGAACGATATGGAGCGCCGTCTGCCCGACGCCCTCGGCGTCTACGTCGAAGCGATGCGATACCCGCGCGGCACCGAGAACCAGCGGGCCGCAATGTGGCTCGAACACATCCGTCGGCACGGCTGGCAGGGGGTGGCCGCCGTCGAGGCCGAGGCGCCCGACGGTCCCGGCGCCCAGGCCCCGTCGCCGGCCGAACTGAGCGACGCCCCGCTGCTCGGGGTGGCCTACGGCTACCCCGGGGCGCCCGGGCAGTGGTGGCAGCAGCAGGTGGTCCTGGGCTTGCAACGCGGCGGCTCGCCGCCCCAGGAGATCGCCCGGCTGATGAACAGCTACTTCGAGCTGACCGAGCTGCACATCCACCCCCGCGCGCAGGGCCGCGGCCTCGGCGAGGCGTTGGCCCGCCGGCTGCTCGCCGGGCGCCCCGAGGAGAACGTGCTGCTTTCCACGCCGGAAATCAACGGGGAACCGAACCGTGCCTGGCGGCTGTACCGGCGGCTGGGCTTCACCGACATCATCCGGCGCTACCACTTCGCCGGGGACCCACGCGCGTTCGCGATCCTGGGCCGCACCCTTCCGCTGTAGCGACACCGCCCGGCGCGCCACACCCGGCGCGCCGGATCTGGCACGATGACCTCGTGCACGCCAGCCCCGCCCCGGTTCGGCCCCGCGGCTTCACACCCCGGCGGCGCCGCGCCCTGGCCATCGCGATGCTGCTGCTGATCGTGCCCCTGGCCGGCGGGTGCCTACGGGTCCGGGCGTCGCTCACCATCTCGCCCGATGACCTGGTGTCCGGCGAGATCATCGCGGCGGCCAAACCGAAGACGCCGAAGGACACCGGCCCGCAGCTCGACACCAACAACCTGCCGTTCGGCCAGAAAGTGGCCGTGTCGAACTACGACAGCGACGGCTACGTCGGCTCGCAGGCGGTGTTCTCCGATCTGACCTTCGCCGAGTTGCCGCAGCTGGCGAACATGAACCCCGACGCCCAGGGGGTGAACCTGTCACTGCGCCGGAACGGCAACCTGGTGATCCTCGAGGGCCGGGCGGACCTGACGTCGGTGACCGACAACGACGCCGACGTAGAGCTGACGGTCGCCTTCCCCGGCGTCGTGACGTCCACCAACGGCGACCGCGTCGAGGCCGACGTGGTGTCGTGGAAGCTCAAACCGGGCGTGGTGACCACCATGAGCGCCAACGCCCGCTACACCGATCCGAACACCCGGAACTTCACCGGCGCCGGCGTGTGGCTGGGCATCGCGTCCTTCGCGGCGGCCGGCGTGGTGGCGGTGCTGGCCTGGATGAGCCGCGACCGCTCACCACGGCTTACCGCGCCGCGCGACCACCCGCCCGGCTAGCCTAGGGCGACCAGTAGTCGAGCATCTCCGCGAAGGTCTGGAATGCCGGCCCGGACACCCCGTAGGTCGCCTCGAAATGGATGCTCAGCGGAAAGCCGAGCTCGGCGACCCCGTCGATGACGCGCTTGTACAGGTCGACCATCAGCCGGCGCTTCTGCTCCGGTTCGCTGCCGGCCAACCGCCTCACGAACTCCTGCTCGCCGGCCACCGCGGCGTTGCCCGGGTCCTGAATCAGCCAGTTGATCAGGCCGACGCGGCTCTCCACCTTCGGCACGAACCCGAAGGACAGCAGCAGCTCGGGCCGGTGATCGGTGTTGTTGGCGAAGTCGGTCAGAAAGCCCACGATGGCGTCGGAATACAGCAGCTGGGTCATGCCGTACGTCGCGCCCTGGTTGCACTTGAAGTTCAGCCGGCCCTGCTCGCCCTCGCGGGTAGGGATCACGATCACGCCGCGGTTGGTGACCAGGTCTCGATAGATCGACAGGGCGTCGGTCGGCGCGACGCCGGAGCCCTCGCCGTCGTTCATGGTTCGCGGGACGCCGACGAAGACGACGCCCTCCATGCCGGCGTCGCACAGGTCGGTGAGCCGCTGGCGCAGCGACACCTCGTCCATGAACGCGGTCACCTGGGTGCACAGGCCCTGGAACCCCGGCAATTCGGGCTTGATGATCGACCAGAAGTCCAGGACGTCGAGCTTCTGCTTCATGGCGACGGGCCGATCGTCGTCTTCGGCGATCATCCCGGGGATCATCACGTGCCGGATTTGGCCGTCGAGGCCGAATTCGCCCGAGTACCGCACCACTTTTCGCGCGTCTTCGAGGGCCCGTTCCTTGCCATCTTCGACGTTGGGGGGCACCAACTCGAGCGCGATGGTGTTGAGGGTCACGCGGCTCCTATCGATCAGATCCACCGGACGACTTGTCTTCCAGATCGCCAGCATAGGGGCGGAATAGTGAGGCAGTCGAAGCAACTGGGGCATCCGAAGCGACATACACTGTCGGCCCAGGGACCTGCCGAGCAGAAAGGGGCGCCGCGCTGAGCCTGAAAGCTTCAGACGCAGCGGCAACCGCCGAGTTGACCGGCGCAATCACCGAGCAACTCCGGCGATATCTGCACGACCGACACGCCCAGACGGCTTATATCGGCGCCGACTACGACGTCCTGATCGGCGCCCTCGAGGACTTCGTGCTGGGCGGCGGCAAGCGGCTGCGGCCCGCGTTCGCCTACTGGGGCTGGCGGTCGGTGGCGACCGGCGAGCCCGAACCCGAAGTGTTGCTGCTGTTTTCCGCGCTCGAACTGCTGCACGCCTGCGCGCTGGTGCACGACGACGTGATCGACGACTCCTCCACCCGCCGCGGCAAGCCGACCGCGCACGTGCGCTTCGCCGCGCTGCACCGCGACCGGGGCTGGCGCGGCTCGCCCGAGCGGTTCGGGACGTCGGCCGCCATCCTGCTCGGCGACCTCGCGCTGGCGTGGGCCGACGACATCGTCTTCGGGGCCGCGCTCCCGCCCGATGCGCGCGGGCGCGTCCAGCCCGTGTGGGCCGACATCCGCACCGAGGTGCTCGGCGGGCAATACCTCGACATCGTCGCCGAGAACAGCGGCGCCGAGTCGATCGCGTCGGCGATGAACGTCGACACCTTCAAGACCGCCTGCTACACGGTGGCGCGGCCGCTGCAGCTGGGCGTGGCCGCCGCCGCCGACCGGCCCGACGTGCAGGCCGCCTTCAAAGAGTTCGGGACCGACCTCGGCGTCGCGTTCCAGCTGCGCGACGACGTGCTGGGCGTGTTCGGCGACCCCGCCGTGACGGGCAAGCCGTCCGGCGACGACCTGAGGTCCGGCAAGCGAACGGTGCTGCTGGCCGAGGCGGTCGAGCTGGCCGACAAGTCGGACCCGTTGGCGGCCAACCGGTTACGCAGCTCGATCGGTGCCCAGCTGACTGATGCGCAGGTTGCCGAACTGCGCGACGTCATCGAATCGGTGGGCGCGTTGGCCGCGGCGGAGCACCGCATCGCCGCGTTGACCGAACGGGCGCTGGGCACGCTCGCGGCGGCCCCTATCAACGCGGCGGCCAAGGCGGGGCTGGCCGAGCTCGCCAGGATGGCCACGAATCGGTCCGCCTGAGCCGATGACTAGTCCCACTCAGGCTCCGGCCGCCAAACGCCCTGTAGCTCAGCACCTTTCGCGGCTCGTCGCGTTCGCCGCCACCCCCGAGGCCCGACCGGCGAAGCTGGGCTTCCTCGGCTCCGTGCTGATCACCCTGGGCGGGCTGGGCGCCGGCAGCACCAAACCGCACGACCCGCTGCTGGAGGCGCTGCACCTGTCCTGGCTGCGCTTCGGCCACGGACTGGTGCTGTCCTCGATCGTGTTGTGGACGGGCGTGGGCCTCATGCTGATCGCGTGGGTGATGCTGGGCCGGCGCGCGCTGGGCGGGACCGCAACCGAGTTCACCATGCGGGCGACCACCGCCTTCTGGCTGGCGCCGTTGCTGTTGTCGGTGCCCGTCTTCAGCCGCGACACGTACTCCTACCTGGCGCAGGGCGCGCTGCTGCGCGACGGCTTCGACCCCTACGCCGTCGGCCCGGTCGCCAATCCAAATCCCTTGCTGGACAACGTGAGTCCTATATGGACGATCACCACGGCGCCCTACGGGCCGGCGTTCATCCTGATCGCCAAGCTGGTCACGATGGTGGTGGGCAACCACGTGATCGCCGGGACGATGCTGCTGCGCCTGTGCATGCTGCCCGGATTGGCGCTGCTGATCTGGGCCGCCCCCCGGCTCGCCCACCATCTGGGCACTAACGGCGCGCTGGCGCTGTGGATCTGCGTCCTCAACCCGCTCGTGCTCATCCACCTGATGGGCGGTGTGCACAACGAGATGCTGATGGTGGGCCTGATGACCGCCGGCATCGCGCTCACCTTCCAGGGCCGCCACGTCCTGGGCGTCGTGCTGATCACCGCGGCGATCGCGGTCAAAGCCACCGCCGGAATCTCGTTGCCCTTCCTGGTGTGGGTGTGGATGCGCCACCTGCGCGACAAGCGGGGATACCGGGCGCTGCCGGCGTTCCTGGCGGCCACCGCGGCGTCCGTGGCGGTCTTCGCGGTCGTGTTCGCGATCCTGTCGGCGGCGGCCGGCGTCGGGCTGGGGTGGCTGACCGCGTTGGCCGGGTCGGTGAAGATCATCAACTGGCTGACCGTGCCGACCGCGGTCGCCAACCTGATCCACGCCCTGGGCAGCGGCTTCTTCGCGGTCGACTTCTACGCCACGCTCCGGATCACCCGGTTCATCGGCATCGCGATCATCGCGGTGTCACTGCCGCTGTTGTGGTGGCGGTTCCGCCGCGACGACCGCGCCGCGCTGACCGGAATCGCGTGGTCGATGCTGATCGTGGTGCTGTTCGTGCCGGCCGCCCTGCCCTGGTACTACTCCTGGCCGCTGGCGGTGGCGGCGCCGCTGACGCAGTCCCGACGGGCCGTCGCGGCCATCGGCGGCCTGTCGACCTGGGTCATGGTGATCTTCAAACCCGACGGGTCGCACGGCATGTATTCGTGGCTGCACTTTTCGCTGGCCACCGCCTGCGCGCTGGCCGCCTGGTACGCGCTGTACCGGGCTCCGGAGGCGGCGACTAGTACGCCATAGCCTGCGCGCGCCGCACCACTTCCCGCGCCTGGTGGCAATGCAGGGCGTCGACGGGCCGGGCGTTTCTGATGGCGTCGCGGCTGCCGTCGCGCGTGATCGTCAGCGACGGGTCGGGGGTGAACAGCCAGCGCACGATCTCCGTCTCGTGATAGCCACCGTCGTGCAGGATCGTCAGCAGCCCGGGCAGGCTCTTGACCACCTCACCGGATTTGGTGAAGAACACCTGCGGCACCACCACGCCGCCGCCGCGCTTGACCGCGACCAGGTGACCTTCCCGCAGCTGCTGGGCCACCTTGCTGACCGGCACGCCGAGCACCTGGGCTACCCCCGGCAGATCGTAGGTCGGCTCGTCGGGATCCAGGACGTCGTCGCCGGCCGGAATACTGCTCACGGCGCCAGTGTAGGCCCTGCTTAGCGCCTTGGACCCAGGTTTTCGCGTCCCGCACCTACGATGGCCCGGTGAGCGAAGCCGGGATCCGCGACCCCTTGGAGGGCACGTTGCTGGACGGCCGCTACCGGGTGGAATCCAGGATCGCCAGCGGCGGCACCTCAACGGTGTACCGCGGCCTCGACGTCCGGCTCGACCGCCCCGTCGCGGTGAAGGTGATGGACTCCCGCTATGCCGGCGACGACCAGTTCCTGACCCGCTTCCAGCTCGAGGCGCGCACCGTCGCCCGCCTGAAAAATCCGGGGCTGGTCGCGGTCTATGACCAGGGCATGGACGCCCGGCATCCGTTTTTGGTGATGGAGCTCATCGAGGGCGGAACGCTGCGCGAGTTGCTGGCCGAGCGCGGCCCGATGCCGCCGCACGCCGTGGCCGCGGTGCTGCGGCCGGTGCTGGGCGGGCTGGCCGCCGCGCACCGGGCCGGCCTGGTCCATCGCGACGTCAAGCCGGAGAACGTCCTGATCTCCGACGACGGCGACGTCAAGATCGCCGATTTCGGGCTGGTCCGCGCCGTCGCCGCCGCCGGAATCACCTCCACCAGCGTCATTCTCGGCACCGCCGCCTACCTGTCGCCCGAGCAGGTGCGCGACGGCAACGCCGGCCCGCGCAGCGATGTCTACTCCGCCGGGATCCTCACCTATGAAGTGCTGACCGGGCGCACGCCGTTCACTGGCGACTCGGCGTTGTCGATCGCCTACCGGCGCCTGGACACCGATGTGCCGGCGCCCAGCGCCGCGATCGCCGGCGTGCCAACGCAATTCGATGACTTGGTGGCGCGGGCGACCGCGCGTGATCCCGCCGACCGCTACGCCGACGCGATCGAGATGGGCGCCGACCTCGCGGCGATCGCCGAAGAACTCGCGCTGCCGGAGTTCCGGGTGCCCGCGCCGCGCAACTCCGCCCAACACAGATCGGCGGCGCTGCACCACAGCCGGATGAGCCAGCGCCCGGCCGCCGCACCGCAACCGCGCCAGCCGGCCGCGCCGCCGGTCCGCAATCCCACCCGACAGCTCCCCCGCGAAGCCGACGGCCGCGAGAACGAATACCAGCCCGTCGCAGGCGAATTCGCGGGCATCGCGATGAGCGAGTTCGTCTGGGCCCGCCAGCACGCGCGGCGGATGGTGCTGGTGTGGGTGGCCGTCGTGATCGCGCTCACCGGGCTGGTAGCCACCGTGGCCTGGACGATCGGCAGCAACCTCAACGGACTGCTGTAGTTTCCTCCCCGGCCAGCGTGCGCAGTTGTACGCCTCCCACGGCGTGTCGGCGTACAAACACGCACGCTCGCGAGAAAAGGTGAACTCAGTCGCGCAGCATCTCGGCGACGAGGAAGGCCAGCTCCAGCGACTGCTGGGTGTTCAGCCGCGGGTCGCAGGCGGTCTCGTAGCGCCCCGCCAGGTCGGTGTCCGAAATGTCTTGCGCCCCACCCAGACACTCGGTGACGTTCTCGCCGGTGATCTCGACGTGGATGCCGCCGGGATGGGTGCCCAGCGCGCGGTGCACCTCGAAGAACCCCTGCACCTCGTCGACGATGCGGTCGAAGTGACGGGTCTTGTAGCCGTTGGACGACTCGTGCGTGTTGCCGTGCATCGGGTCGCACTGCCAGATCACCTGGTGCCCGGTGGCCTGCACCTTCTCGACGATCGGCGGCAGCAGGTCGCGCACCTTGTTGTTGCCCAGCCGGCTCACCAGCGTCAGCCGCCCCGGCTTGTTGTGCGGGTCGAGGCGCTCGACGTATTCGACGGCCAGCTCGGGGGTCATCGTCGGGCCGATCTTCACGCCGATCGGGTTGGCGATCACCTCCGCGAACGCGATGTGCGCGCCGTCGAGCTGGCGGGTGCGCTCGCCGATCCACACGGTGTGCGCCGACAGGTCATACAACTGCGACTCGCCGCCCTCGACGTCGGACAGGCGCAGCATCGCCCGCTCGTAGTCGAGCACCAAAGCCTCATGGCTGGCGTAGATTTCGGCGGTCTGCAGGTTGCGGTCGGCCACCCCGCAGGCGCTCATGAACCGCAACCCGCGGTCGATCTCGGTGGCCAGCGCCTCGTACCGCGCGCCGGCCGGCGAGGTCCGGACGAATTCGCGGTTCCAGTCGTGCACCAGATGCAGCGACGCCAGGCCCGACGACGTCAGCGCCCGCACCAGGTTCATCGCGGCACTGGCGTTGGCGTAGGCGCGCACCAGCCGCGACGGGTCGTGCTCGCGCGCGGCGGCGTCGGGCGCGAAGCCGTTGATCATGTCGCCGCGGTAGGACCTCAGGCCCAGCGCGTCGATGTCGGCCGACCGCGGCTTGGCGTACTGGCCCGCGATGCGGGCCACCTTGACCACCGGCATGCTGGCGCCGTAGGTCAGCACGACGGCCATCTGCAGCAGGGTGCGGATGTTGCCGCGGATGTGGGGCTCGGTGTTGTCGACGAAGGTCTCCGCGCAGTCACCGCCCTGCAGCAGGAAGGCCTCGCCCCGAGCGACCTGCGCCAACTGCTCCTGCAGCCGCACGATCTCGGACGGCACCGTCACCGGCGGCACGCTCTCGAGGACCGTGCGCATCGCGGAGGCTTGGTCGGCGTCCCAGCTGGGCTGCTGGGCGGCCGGCTTGGCCAGCGCGGCGTCCAGCCGCGCCCGCAGCTCGGTCGAGAGCGGCGGCAGCGGCGGCAGCTGCTCGATCGGTATGTCGACGGTCCAGTTCATCGGTCCATGGTAACCGGGTCCGACCAGTGCCTGATCACGACTGATCAGGGCGAACGTCCCCCTCGCCCCGGCCGGAGGTGATCAGCCGGAATCGCCGGAGCTGATCGCGGGCATCGACCAGGGCGTCGTGGGCGTCCCGCGGCCGCGGCGGCATCCGGGGGGATCCCCGCTCCTCCCACAGCTGGCGCACTTCCCTGGTGAAACGGGGTATCGCCGGGGGCAGCGCCGGCATCGCGCCCCACAGCTGGCACAACGCCACATGGTCGTAGGCCCCGACCCAGGCCCACAGTTCGATCGGCTCGGCCCCGCCCACGCCGAAGAACTCCTCCAGGTCCTCACGGATCTGCTTGCGCGAGCGCCACAACTGCGACGACGGCGGCGGCAGCTTGGGCAGCACGTTGGCGCGCACCCAGCTGCCGGCGCGCTCGGGGTCGAATTCGGTGGACACGGCGTAGTACTCGCGGCCGTCCTCGGCGACCACCCCGATCGAGATCAGTTCGATGGTGCGGCCGTCCTCGATGAATTCGGTGTCGTAGAAGTACCGCACCTGGAAAGCCTATGAGCTGCCTACCTGCTGATCAGGATGGGCCCCGTCGGCGGCGGTGCGGCGTGCACGTCATGGTCGAGGGTGGCGTCGACCAGGCGCTCGTCGGGCAGCCGCGGGGTTCCGGCGATCGCGCACTGCACCCACAGCTTGACCCGCACCACCGGGCGGCGCAGCCGCCGTTCCCGCTGCAGCGCGCGCCGCATCTTGTCCGGCTGGGTGGTGTAGCGCCACCGGGCCCACGGGGCGTGCGGACGCGACAACCGGATCGCGCCGATGACCAGCAGCACGACGATGAACATGCCCAGCAAACCGGTCCACACCTTGCCCTTCAGCACCACCACCACGGCCAGCGGCAGCGTGAACACCAGCTCACCGGCCACCCCGGCGCGCAGCACCACCGCATCGGCGCCGTGCCAGAACGGAAGGAAGAACATCAGCGGGTGCAGCCCCATCATCAACAGCCCGGCCACCGCCACCGCGGCGAACACCGCATCCACCGAGGTGCGGCCGTCCTCTTCCCAGTAGACGTCGGACAGGTGCAGGATCAACGCGTACTCATCGAGGACCAGCGCGGCGCCGACCCCGAAAAGTGTTGCCGCCAAAGTGAATTCGGGTTCCTGCCCGCTGACGGACAGGGTCACCAACGTCAAACCGGAGAGCATCACCAGGACCACCCCGAACGCCACGTGATGGATATGGACTTCCCCGATGTGGACGTTGCGCGGTTGCCACCATCGCACCGGACGACCGGTTAGGGCGCGATGGCGGATCACCCGCACGCACGTCCGCGTGACGAAAAAAGTCAGGATGAAGGCGACCAGGCAGCACAGCAACGGCAGCCGGCCGCGGTCGATGATGTCGTGCGCGAACCAGTGGGCCACCCCGAACACGAACCAGTGCAGCACCCTAGAAACGTACGCCCGCAGCTCCGGGCAACGCGGGAGCCGCGCTGCGACACGTCGGAGGTGCCGGCACCCATTACGCTGTTTTCGACATGAGTAGATGGCGGGCGCCCGGCGTGGCTTTCCTGAGCGAACGTGGCGCCGGGCGTGCATTGCTGTGGTGCCTGGCTTGGCTGGTTGCCGCCGCGGCGATGTATTACGTGGCAGCGGAGCTATTCGGGCATACCCCGTACCGCATCGACATCGACGTCTATCAGATGGGCGGCCAGGCCTGGCTGGACAACCATCCCCTCTACCACGGCGACGTGAAGTTCCACACACCCATCGGGCTGAACCTGCCGTTCACCTATCCCCCGCTGGCCGCCATCGTGTTCTGCCCGTTCTCCTGGCTGCACATGCCGGCCGCCAGCGTGGCGATCACGGTGTTGACGCTGGTGCTGCTGATCGTGTCGACCACGATCCTGCTGACCGGCCTCGACGTGTGGAACACCTCGGCCGTGCTCGGCGGCCCGGCGTGGCTGCGCCGGGTGTGGTTGGCGGTGCTCATCACGGCCGCCGCGGGGACCTGGCTGGAGCCAGTCGTTTCCAACTTCGCGTTCGGCCAGATCAATGTCGTGCTGATGACGCTGGTGATCGCCGACTGCGTGCCGCGCCGCACGCCATGGCCCCGCGGGGTGCTGCTGGGTCTGGGCATCGCGCTGAAACTCACCCCGGCGGTCTTCCTGCTCTACTTCCTGCTACGCCGCGACAATCGCGCGGCCCTGACCGCCATGGCGTCGTTCGCGGCGATGACCCTGCTGGGCTTCGCGCTGGCGTGGAGCGATTCGTGGGAGTACTGGACCCGGACCGTCCACCACACCGACCGGATCGGTGAGGCCGCGCTGAACACCGACCAGAACATCGCGGGCGCCCTGGCCCGGCTGGGGCTCGACGAGCACCAGCGGTTCCCGCTGTGGGTGGCCGCGTGCCTGCTGGTGCTGGCGGCGACGATCTGGGCGATGCGGCGGGTGCTGCGGGCCGGCGAGCCCATCATGGCGGTGATCTGCGTCGCCCTGTTCGGGTTGGTGGTATCCCCGGTCTCGTGGTCACACCACTGGGTATGGGCGCTGCCGACGGTGCTGGTGACCGCAGTGCTGGCGTGGCGGCGCCGCAACATCGCGCTGGGCGCGCTCAGCGCCATCGGGGTGGCGCTGATGAGATGGACGCCGATCGACCTGCTGCCCAAGCACCACGAGACGACCGCGAACTGGTGGCGCCAACTCGTCGGCGCGTCCTACGTGTGGTGGGCCCTGGCGGTCATCGTCGCGGCCGGGTTGACCGTCACCGCGCGGGTGACGTCACGGGATTCGGCGGCACGCCCGCTGACGCCGGTCTCGGCCGCGAGCTAGCTAGCCGGCGGCCGTCTCGGGGATCCGCGCGGCCTCGTCGCTAGGGTCCGCGCCGTTGCCGCGTTCTTTCAAGCTGGCCGCGTAGATGTCGACGTACTCCTGCCCGGAGAGGCGCATCAGCTCGTAGATCACCTCGTCGGTGACGGCGCGTTCGATGAAGCGGTTGCCGGCCATGCCCTCGAACCGGGAGAAGTCCATCGGCTTGCCGAACCGGACGGTGACCCGACCGAAGCGCAACATCGTGGTGCCCGGCGGGTTGACCACGTTGGTGCCGATCATCGCGACGGGGATGACCGGGACACCGGTGTGCAGCGCCAGCCGCGCCAGACCGGTCTTGCCCTTGTACAACCGGCCGTCGGGCGAGCGGGTGCCCTCGGGATACATGCCCAGCAGCTTGCCCTGCTTCAGCACCTGCTCGGCGGTGTTGAGGGCGGCCTGGGCGGCGTCGGCGTCGGTGCGGTCGATCGGCACCTGCCCGACGGCGGTGAAGAACCACCGGCTGAACCAGCCCTTCAGGCCGGTGCCCGTGAAATATTCGGACTTCGCCAGGAAGGTGATCCGGCGCCGGACCACCAGCGGCAGGAAGAAGCTGTCCATCACGGCGAGGTGATTACTCGCCAGGATCGCCGGCCCGGAACTCGGAACGTATTCCAGCCCTTCAACTTTCGGCCGGCCAAGCAGGGACAGCAACGGGCCCAGCAGGATGTACTTGAATAGCCAATACCACATGGCCCTCCCTCTCGCCCGCCACCCGCAGTGTTCTGGCCAACTGTACCGATACCCGGGGCAAGGGACCACCTTCTATCCGGGCCTGTCACTCCTCGACGGTGACCGGGATGGGCTGGTATCGGGTCTTCACGCCGCCGTCTCCCGCGGAGGCGCCGCCGTCGGGCTCCGCTCCGACGCCGCCGCCGGGCGACCCGTCGGGCGGTGTCGGCGAACGGTCGATGTCGTTGACGTCGTTGACGATCCCGCGGATCACCTCCAGCAGGGCGATGCTGTGGTTGGCGATCACGGTGAGCAACGGGTGCTGCTCACCGGTCGCCAACGCGGCCAGCGCGCACACCGGGCACCACACCTGCTGGCACTTGCCGGTCCCGACCCCGCCGCCCGCCGTCAAAGCCGCCGCCGTTCGCACCGCCGGGTCGATCCCGTCCAGGATCGCCTGGGCGAGCCTGCGCAGCTCCGGACCGATGTCGGCATGTGCCCCACTCACTTAGGCCACACCTCCGGATCCGGTCGAAAACGAACAGTCAGCTCACCGCCCCGCAGGTGCGCGTCGAGCACTGTGCAACGCCGCAGCACCGACGCCAACCGAACCCGGCGCCGCAACCCCCCAGCGCTGATGATCAGGTCGTCGTCGACTCGGCCCAACGAAAGTCCTCCGGGATCAAGTTGGGGCAACGTTAGCCGCATACGGTATATGGACCCAAGCCCCGAGCCGGATTCGAGGTCCACGACGGGCCGCAGCGGACCCGGCGGCGCCGCCCCGCCGCGTCGCCGGGCGCTGTCGAGCAGCGCGCCCAGCGCCTTTGGCCCGATCGGCTCGCCGGACAGGTGCGGGGTCAGCACCAGCGCGACGTCGCCGATGGTGGCGTCGAGTTCGTCGAGCACGACGCGTTGTTCGGCGATGCGCTCGGCGTACCAGTAGAACGCCGGGTGCTCGGGCAGGTTGCGGTACTCGTAGGACTCGTCCTCGGTCAGAACCTGGTTGACGATCAGCTCCTCGACCCGCACCCCCATCAGCGCCAGCGAACCCAGCGTGCGCACCGCCTCGGCCGCCACCACCCGCTCGGGGGTGAGCACCAGATGCGCGGTGACGAGGTCGCCGTCGGTCAGCAACTCGCTGAGGCGATCGACGCTGGCGCTGATGCGCTCCAGCAGCTCCACCATCGCACCCGAGCGGGCGTCGTCGGCGGCGATGGACAGCCGGCGATGCCGCGGCCACGCGCGCTCCACGTAGAGCCCGAAGGTGGCGGGCAACGTCAGCATGCGCAACGCGTCCGCGGTCGAGGCGCAATCGACGACGATGCGATCCCAGCGCCCCGAGGCCGCGAGCTCCCCGACCGCGTAGAGGCCCAGCACTTCCTGAACGCCCGGCAACGCCGAAAGTTCTTCGGGCGCAATGGTGCTCAACTCGGAATCGGGAAACCGGCCATCCAACGTGCTGACCACGTCGTGCCAGCGAGCCTCCAGCAATGCCAGGGTGTCCAGCGCCAGCGCGTCGAGGAAGCCACCGCCCGCCTCCGCGTCATCGGCGAGGACCCGCACCAGCTCGCCCTGGCCGCTGGGCGGGACGGGGACACCGAGCACGTCGCCCAGCGAGTGCGCCTGGTCGGTCGACACCACCAGCACTCGCTGTCCCGTGCCCGCGTCGGCGACCGCGGTGGCAGCTGCCAGGGTGGACTTTCCTACCCCGCCCTTCCCAACGAACAGGCTGATCCGGGCCGGGGTGGCGCTGGACTCACTCAGCCTCGACTCGTTTCTTTAGATCCTTCAACGCGGTGTCGGTCAGGCGCCGCTCGGCCTTTCGCTTGAGCAAGCCGATCATCGGCAGAGCGAGGTCGACGGAGAGCTCATAGGTGACGTCGGTGCCGGATCCCTTGGGCGCCAAGCGATATGAGCCCTCGAGCGAGCGCAGCAGCGAGCTGGAGACCAGGGTCCAGCTCAGCGACTGGCGGTCCTTGGGCCACTGGTAGGACATGACCATGGTGTCCTTGATGATGCCGGCGTCCATCACGAAGCGCACAGTCTTCGGGTAGCCGTCGGCGCCCCGCTCCTGCACCTCGGCTTCCTTGTATTCCGAGATCCACTCCGGGTAGGAATCGATGTCGGCGATCACCTCCAGGACCGTGTCGGGATCGGCGTCGATGTGGATGGTCTGCGTCGTCTTGTCCGCCACCTGGCTGATGCCCTCTCTCCCGCAAGCGAGTAAGCCCCGTACGTAAAGGACTACCCCGGCCTCCGGGGCGAAACGGTACTCCTACCGCGCAACCTTGATCCGGTTAAGCTACCGGAGAAACGCCGACCGGACGCGATCGTTCCGCCGTCCTTTTGACCTCGAAGGCCATTTTCTTACCCGCCACCCGACGGCGGTGCGTCATCTTCGCCAAATTCAACTTTGCCAGCTGCCAGGCCGCCACGCCGCTGGGTTCGGCGTGCAGGAAGTAATGCAGCACCACCCCGTCCAGCGACGGCTCCAGCCAGATCTCCATGGTGCCCGTCAGCGCGCCGGTGACCGTCCACCGGATCCCCTTTTCGGCGCGGTCCTCGACGACCTGCAGCCGCAGGTCCGGCCACCACCGGCGCCACGACGACGGGTCGGCGACCACGGCGCCCACCCGCGCGCCGTCGGCGGCGACGAACGTCTGGTCGGCGATCTGAATGCTGTTCACCGCCATAGCTTCACACACCGATCCGAATCGCCCGCGGGTAGGGACCCGGCGCGACACCGCAAGCCTCGCGGCGGCCCGGGCGACCTCCGCCATGCTGCGCAAATTCGCGGATTAGGCTGGGCACAGCAAGCCGGCCCCGCAATGGGCGGGCAACATCACGAGCCAATCGAGGTCACCAGAGTGCGTGAGTACAGCGTCCCCGCCCGCTTTACCGTCGGCGAGCACGAAAACGTCGCGGCCATGGTCTTCGAGCACGAGCGCGACGACCCGGACTTCGTCATCTTCCGACGGCAGATCGACGGGGAATGGACCGACGTCACCTGCGCCGAGGCGGCCAAGCAGGTTCGTGCCGCGGCGCTGGGCCTGATCTCCCTGGGCGTGCAGGCCGGCGACCGGGTGTCCATCTTTTCTGCCACCCGCTACGAGTGGCCGATCCTGGACCTCGCGATCCTGGCGGTGGGTGCGGTCACGGTGCCGATCTACGAGACGTCGTCGGCCGAGCAGGTGCGCTGGGTGCTGCAGGACTCGGCGGCCGTGGTGGCCTTCGCCGAGACCGACGCCCACGCCGCCATGGTCACCGAGCTCACCGCCGAGCTGCCCGAGCTGCGCCGGGTGCTCCACATCGACGGTTCGGGCCCCAAGGCGCTCGAGCAGCTGGCCGAGGCCGGCGCCGACGTCGAGCCGGCCGAGCTGACCGCCCGCCTCGACGCGCTGCGCGCCGACGACCCCGCGACCCTGATCTACACCTCGGGCACCACCGGACGGCCCAAGGGCTGCCAGCTCACCCATTCCAACCTGCTCTACGAGAGCCGGGGCGCCAAGGAGTGCCTGCCGACCCTGCTGAACGAGGGGCAGCGGCTGCTGGTGTTCCTGCCGCTGGCCCACGTGCTGGCCCGGTCGCTGACCTTGTCCGCGTGCGCGAACAAGGTGACGGTCGGCTTCACCAGCGACATCAAGAACCTGCTGCCGATGTTCGCGGTGTTCAAGCCGACGGTCGTGGTGTCGGTGCCGCGCGTGTTCGAGAAGGTTTACAACACCGCCGAGCAGAACGCCGCGAACGACGGCAACGGCCGCATCTTCGCGATGGCCGTGCAAACCGCGGTCGACTGGAGCCAGGCCCACGCCGATGGCGGGCGACCGGGCCTGCTGCTGCGGGCCCGGCACGCGCTGTTCGACCGGCTCGTCTACCACAAGCTGCGCGCGGCGCTGGGCGGCGAGTGCCACGCGTCCGTCTCCGGTGGTGCACCGCTGGGCGCGCGGCTGGGCCACTTCTACCGCGGCGTGGGCCTGACCATCCACGAGGGCTACGGCCTGACCGAGACCAGCTCGGCCATCACGGTCAACCAGGTCGGCAACGTCAAGATCGGCACCGTCGGAACGTTGTTGCCCGGCAACAGCATGCGCATCGCCGAGGACGGGGAGCTGTTGGTGCGCGGCGGCGTGGTGTTCAGCGGCTACTGGCACAACGAGCAGGCCACCCGCGACGCGTTCACCGACGGCTGGTTCAAGACCGGCGACCTGGGCGCGCTCGACGAGGACGGCTTCCTGAAGATCACCGGCCGCAAGAAGGAGATCATCGTGACCGCCGGCGGCAAGAACGTCGCCCCCGCGGTGCTCGAGGACCAGCTGCGGGCGCACCCGCTGATCAGCCAGGCCATGGTGGTGGGCGACGCCAAGCCGTTCGTCGGTGCGCTGATCACCATCGACCCCGAGGCGTTCGGCCCCTGGAAGGAACGCAATCAAAAGCCTGCCGACGCGTCCGTTGGCGATCTGGCCACCGACCCCGACCTGTTCGCCGAGATCGACGCCGCCGTCAAAAACGCCAACCAGGCGGTGTCGCACGCCGAGTCGATCCGCAAGTTCCGCATCCTGCCCGTCGACTTCACCGAGGACACCGGCGAGCTGACCCCGACGATGAAGGTCAAGCGCAACGTGGTTGCCGAGAAGTTCGCCTCCGACATCGAATCGATCTACGAGAAGGATTAACCGCGCAGCAGGTCGCCCAGCCGCGTCGCCAGCGTGTCCCAGCGCCACTGGGACGTCACCCACTCGCGGCCGGCCGCGCCCATCGCGGCGGCCCGCTGCGGATCGGCCAGCAACTCGGCGACGGCCTCGGCGACCTCGTCCACCGAGCGGCCGTCGACCACCAGCCCAGTCTTGTTGTGCCGCACGGCTTCCGGAGCCCCGCCCGACAGGCCGGCGATGACGGGCACGCCGGTCGCCGAGGCCTCAAGGAAGACGATGCCCAGACCCTCGACGTCCATGCCGGCGCCCCGGGTGCGGCATGGCATCGCGAAGACGTCGGCCAGCGCGTGGTGGGCGGGTAGTTCGGTGGCCGGCACGCTGCCGGTGAACGTCACGTGCTCGGCCACGCCGCAGTCGGTGGCCAGCTTGCGCAGCGCGTCCAGGTACGGGCCGCCGCCGACGATTACCAGCGCCGCCCCGTCGACCCGCCGCCGGATCGACGGCAGCGCCTTGATCAGCGCGTCCTGGCCCTTGCGCGGCACCAGCCGCGACAGGCACAGCACGGTCGGCCGCTCCCCGAGCCCGTAGCGGGCACGCAGCTCGGCCCGCGCGGCCGGATCGGGCCGGAACCGGTCGGTGTCCACGCCGGGCGGAAGGTATTCCAGCCTCGCCTCGGGGCCGAAGGCCGACGCGAAGCGCGACCGGGTGTAGCGGCTCACGAAGGTGACGACGTCGGTGCCGTCGCCGATGCGACGCAGCACCGACCGCGCGACCGGAAGCATCGACCAGCCGACCTCGTGGCCGTGCGTGCTGGCCAGCACCCGGGTCGCCCCGGCCTGCCGGGCCCGCGGCGCCAGCAGCGCCAGCGGCGCGGCCGCACCGAACCAGACGGTGTCGATGCCGTGCTCGCCGATCAGCCGGCGCATCCGCCCGTCCACCCCCGGCCCCGGCAGCATGAGCGTGCCCGGGTGGCGCACCACCCGGTATCCGTCCACCTCGGCCGCGTCGTCAAAGGCGTCGGCGCCCTTCCATTGCGGCGCGTACACCAGCAGGGAGTGCGAGCCCGCGCCCGCCAGCCGGCCGACGAACTCACCGAGGTAGGACTGGATGCCGCCCGGCCGCGGCGGAAAGTCGTTGGTTACCAGCAGGACTCGGCTCACCCGGGTACCCTAGCTGGCCAGCCACTGGTGCCAGCGCGCCAGCAGCCCGGCGGGGTCGATGTCGAGGACCGCGTGCACGGCGGTGGGCACGTCGGTGTGCCCAACACCGCAGCTGGCCAGGTACAGGTCGCGCAGCTTGGGCGCCCCGTAGGTGTCGACGACGAACCGGGCGAACCACCACGCGCGGTCATACGCCAGCGAGCGCTGCGGCCCGGGCGCTTCCAGATCGGCGTCGGTCGGCAGCGTCAGCGGCACCGGCACCGCATCGGCCGGCACCGGGGTCTGCGGCCGGGCGACGAAATCGGCCACGCCCTCGGTGACCCACTGCGCCGCGTCCGATGTGGTGTACGGACGAGCGGCATAGTGAAAAAGCTCGTGCGTCAAGACAATTCGCAGCGCGCCCTCATTCATGTTGGCGGCGCCCGGCGCGAACACGATCCGTTGGCCGAGCACCTCCCGGCGCACGGGGTCGACGCGCTCGGCGACCGTCACGGCGGCGATGTCGGCCCACTGTGACGGCGGTCCCCCGCCGGCCGCGGCGCGAAACTGTTCGTCGGAGCCGGCGGCGAGCACAGAGATCTCGCGCGGCCAGTCGACACCCCAGAAGGCCTCGACCGCCTTGATCGCGGTCCCGATGTTGGCCGCCACCCGGGCCAGCAGGCGGTCGCCGACCGCGCCGCCCAGGTCCACCAGCCGGACGGTTCGATCGCCGACCACCAGCGATTTCGCCGCGGCGCCGGCCTGGCCGCGCGCGGGCGTGATCAGTTGCGCGTGTCTTGCCTTGCTGTCGGCGGCCTCGTCGAAGGGCACGGCCGCGGCCACAATCAGCTCGAGGGCAAACACCCAGGCCAGCAGGATCGGCAGCCGCCGACGCCAGACGGGACGGTCAGTAGCGACGGGCGTCGTGGACTGGGCCTGCGGCATTCATCGGAACCACCCGCACCGGCTGGCCGTAGGTGGAGGAATGGATCACCATGCCGTCACCGACATAGAGGCCGCTATGTGACGCGTCGTTATAGAAGGTGACCACGTCGCCGGGCTGCAGGTCCGACAGCGCCACCGGCTGACCGCCCTGGGCCTGCGCCTGGCTGGAGTGCGGCAGCGAGATGCCGGCCTGCTGGAACGCCCACATCACCAAACCGGAGCAGTCGAACCCGCCGGGTGCGGCGCCGCCCCAGACGTAGGGCGAGCCGACCTGGGTCAGCGCGGCCTGCACGACGGTCGCGCGGTCACCTCCGCCCACACCGCCGCCGGGCAACATTCCGGGCGCCCCAGGACCGGGCATTCCGGGCATCATCGCGCTGAGGGGCGGAGCGTCGCCGGGCGGCGCGCCGGGGGGCGCCGCTTCCGGCGCCGGCGCGCCCGGAGCCGGCAGACCGGCTGGGACGGGCCCTGGGTCGGCGAGCGCGGTGCGCTGCTCCGGCGTCAGGGACACGTACTGCGACTTGACGACGGCGATCTGCACCTGCAGCTGGCTCTGCTTGGACTGCAGGCTCGCCCGTACCGCGGCGGCCTGCTCGGCGGCGCTCTTCGCGTCGGCCGCGGACTTGGCGGATGCCTGCTCGGCCTTGGCGGCCTGCTCACCGGCGATGCGGTAGTTCGCCATCTGCGTCCGCATCTGGGTCGCCATCAGCCGCTGCACGGCCAGCTTGTCGATCAGGCCCTGGGGCGACGCCGCGGTCAGCATGGCCTCCATGCCGTCGACGCGGCCGCCCATGTACTGCGCGGCGGCGAGCTTGTTGACGGCCCCCTGGAAGGCGGCCAGCCGGGCCTTCGCCGAGTCCACGGCGGCCTGGTCATCGGCGTGCTTCTTTTCCGCCGCCTGCTGGGCCGCCAGCTTTTGGTTCAGGTCGAGCTGTGCGGTGTGCATCGCCTCGGTGGTCTGCTCGGCCTGACGCGACAGCTGGTTGAGTTTCGCCAGCGCGTCCTCGGCCGGATCGGCGGAGGAATTCGCGGCAAAAGTCCCCGCGAAGACGGTCAAGCCCGCTAACGTCCCGAGGGCAGAACGTGTAATGACACGCGCACGCGGGTACCTACTAGCGAAGCTCAAAATTGCATCCTTAAACGGCCTAGGACGGCTGATGCTTGGCACTGCCGAAGCGCCGTCGGACGAGTTTAGGTCTCAAACAGGTTACGAAACGATATCGGCGTTTGTCCAAGCGGGACCGTTAAGAAATCAGAAAGATTTCTGTCATTCGTTTGTGAATGATGGCAATCCCCTAAGACGGTCCAGCGGTTCTGGCGCACAAGGCAATTAAGCTACACCAGACCCGCGCCCGCGATGAATCGGCACCAGGCGCAACCGCGGCGCCAGTCCGACCTCCGCGAGCACCTCGAGTGCTTCCCGCTCGTCCTGCAACAACGTCTCCGGCACCCCGAGTAGGACGCTGACCACGCAGTCGCGGCAGCCGGGCCCGCGCACCGCGCAGTCGTCGCAGTCGATCACCACCGGCGCCGCCCCGTCGGGGTGCGCCGCGCTGTTGCCGTATGCCATCAGGTGCCGTCCTCTCGGTCTGGCGTCGCAAAGCTCATACCCGCACGCTAACGGCGGCCACCGACATGTTTTGCCGGCTGCATCCCGCCCGGCGTGGGAACCCCGCAGCTGTCGGTGGAGTTGCCTAACGTCACCGCCATGAGGGCGAGCGGTGCGACTCAGCTGAGTTTCGCCGACCTGGGCCCGCGCTGGGACCCGGCCGCCTCCCCCGCCGACGAACTCCCCTTGCGCGAAACGACTTTCGTCGTCGTCGACTTGGAAACCACCGGCGGGCGCACCAAAAGCGCCGACGGCACGCCGTGCGACGCCATCACCGAGATCGGGGCGGTCAAGGTCCGCGGCGGCGTCGTGCTGGGCGAGTTCGCCACCCTCGTCGACCCGCAGCGCAGCATCCCGCCCCAGATCGTTCAGCTCACCGGCATCACGACGGCGATGGTGTGCGACGCCCCGACCATCGACGCCGTGCTGCCGATGTTTCTCGAGTTCGCCCGCGGCGCGGTGCTGGTCGCGCACAACGCCGGGTTCGACGTCGGATTCCTGCGGGCCGCCGCGCGGCAATGCGACATCGCCTGGCCCCGGCCGCCGGTGCTGTGCACGGTCCGGCTGGCCCGCCGGGTGCTCAGCCGCGAGGAGGCCCCCAGCGTGCGGCTGGCCGCGCTGGCGCGACTGTTCGCGGCCGCCCAGCCGACGCACCGCGCCCTCGACGACGCCCGCGCCACCGTCGAGGTGTTGCACGCCCTCATCGAGCGAGTCGGCAACCAGGGCGTGCACACCTACGCAGACCTGCGTTCCTACCTGCCCGACGTGACACCGGCCCAGCGCCGCAAGAAGGTGCTGGCCGAGGGGCTGCCGCACCGGCCCGGGGTCTACCTGTTCCGCGGACCGGCGGGCGAGGTGCTCTACGTCGGGACCGCCGTCGACCTGCGGCGGCGGGTCGGCCAGTACTTCACCGGCGCCGATCCGCGCGGCCGGATGAAGGAGATGGTCACGCTGGCCGGCGCCGTCGACCACGTCGAATGCGCGCACGCGCTGGAGGCCGGCGTCCGAGAGCTGCGGATGCTGGCCGCCCACGCCCCGCCCTACAACCGGCGATCCAGGTTCCCGCAGCGATGGTGGTGGCTGACGCTCACCGACGAGGCGTTCCCGCGGCTGGCGGCGGTGCGGGCACCGCGCCACGACCGCGCCGTCGGCCCGTTTCGGTCCCGCGCCGACGCCGCCGACACCGCGGCCGTGCTGGCGCGCTTCACCGGCGCCCGGACCTGCACCGCGCGGCTGGCCCGCTCGGCCCTGCACGGGCCGGCCTGCCCGGAGGCCGAGGTGTCGCCCTGCCCGGCGCAGCGCGGCGTCACGGCGACCCAGTACGCCGCGGCGGTGGCGCGGGTGGCGGCGCTGATCGACGGACTCGACGACGGCGCCCTGGCCGCCGCCGTGCGCCAGGTCGAAGCGCTTGCCGAGCAACGGCACTTCGAAAGCGCGGCGCGGCTGCGCGACCGCACCGCCGCCGCCATCGAGACGCTGTGGCGCGGCCCGCGGCTGCGTGCGCTGGCCGCGCTGCCCGAGCTGATCGCCGCCGCGCCCGACGGTCAGGGCGGCTACCACCTGGCCGTCGTCCGCTACGGCCAGCTCGCGGCGGCCGGCACGGCCAGGCGCGGGGTGCCGCCGATGCCGGTGATAGACGCCATTCACGCTGGGGCACAGGCGATCCTGCGCGCGGCGGCCCCGCTCGGCGGGGCGCTGGTGGAGGAGACGGCGCTCATCGCGCGCTGGCTGGCCGCGCCCGGGGTGCGCATCGTGCGGGTCTCGGGCGCCACCGACGACGGATGGGCGTCGCCGGTGCGGTCGGCCGGCGCCTGGTCGGCGTGGGCGGCGCTGGCCCGCTCGGCGCGGGTGGCCTCGCAACAGGATCCGGCACAGGCCCGGCGCGGCTCAGAGCTGCTGGCCGAACCGCACCCATCGCGCGAGCAGCTGTTCGGCCGCCCCGGAATCGATGGCCGCGCAGGCGCGCCGCAGCCCGTCCTCCCACGCCGGCAACCATTCGGCGCGGCTGGATAGGCCGGCGTGCGCGACGATCGCTCCGGCGGCGTTGAGCACGACGGCGTCGCGGATCGCGCCCTTGGCCCCGCCCAGCACCGCGCGCGCCTCGGCGGCGTTGGCCTGGGCGTCGCCGCCCACCAGCTCCTGCAGCTCGGCGCGGGCGAACCCGAAGCCGGCCGGGTCGAACGTCAACCGGTCCACCGTGCCGGCCTGCACCCGCCAGATCGTGCTCGTCGTGGTGGTGGTCAGCTCGTCGAGGCCGTCGTCGCCGTGCACCACCAGCACGCTGGACCGGCGCGACGCGAACACCCCGGCCATCACCTCGGCGAGGTCGGCGAACGCGCAGCCGATCAAACCCGCCCGCGGCCTGGCCGGATTGGTAAGGGGCCCAAGGAGATTGAACACCGTCGGCACCCCGATCTCGCGGCGCACGACGGAGGTGTGCCGGTAGGACGGGTGAAACAACGGCGCGAAGCAGAACCCGATCCCGATCTCGGCGACGCTGCGCGCGACCTCCTCGGGGTCTGCGTCGATGCGCACCCCGAGCGCCTCCAGGGTGTCGGCGCCCCCCGACAGCGACGACGCCGCCCGGTTGCCGTGCTTGACCACCGGCACCCCGGCGGCCGCCACCACGATCGACGCCATCGTGGACAGGTTGACGGTGTTGACGCCGTCGCCTCCGGTGCCCACGATGTCGACCGCGTCGTCGGGGATCCCCGCGGCGGGCAACGAGCGGGCGTGGCTGAGCATGGCGTCGGCCAGCTCGCCCACCTCGGCGGCGGTGGGGACCTTCATCGTCATCGCCACCGCGAACGCGGCGATCTGGGCGGGGCTCGCGTCGCCCGACATGATCTGGTCCATGGCCCAGCCGGCCTGCCCCCGCGCCAGGTCCTGCCCGCCCGTCAGGTGTCCGAGGACCCGGGACCACGACCGGGTTCCCCCGGGGGTCTGGGTGGCTTCGGACGACGCGGGCACGCGCCGATGGTCCCACGAGGATCACCCGGCTCCCAACCGTTGCTCCATGCGGGCCGGTAGCGGCGCCGGAAACGCCGATTCGCGAAATTTCCGACCCGGGTAGAGTTCGACAACTACAAAGCGTCATACTTGCGGATGTGACCAGCGCTGTGGGGACCTCGGGTACTGCGATCACGTCGCGAGTGCATTCGCTGAATCGGCCCAACATGGTGGCCGTCGGCACCATAGTTTGGCTTTCCAGCGAACTGATGTTCTTTGCTGGCCTGTTCGCGATGTATTTCACGGCGCGGGCGCAGGCCGGCGGGAAGTGGCCGCCGCCGCCCACCGAATTGAACCTCTACCAGGCCGTGCCGGTGACGCTCGTGCTGATCGCGTCGTCGTTCACGTGTCAGATGGGCGTGTTCGCGGCGGAGCGCGGTGACGTCTTCGGCCTGCGCCGCTGGTATGTGATCACGTTCCTGATGGGCCTGTTCTTCGTCCTCGGCCAGGGCTACGAGTACTACCACCTGATGTCGCACGGGACGACCATCCCCGGCAGCGCCTACGGCACCGTCTTCTACCTGGCCACCGGCTTCCACGGCCTCCACGTGACCGGCGGCTTGATCGCCTTCATCTTCCTGCTGGCCCGCACCGCGATGAGCAAGTTCACGCCCGCTCAGGCGACGGCCAGCATCGTCGTCTCGTACTACTGGCATTTCGTCGACATCGTGTGGATCGCGCTGTTCACCGTGATCTATTTCATTCGATGAGCCGGCGCTAGACCTAGACGGACAGGAGTGCTCGGTTGAAGAAACTGGGGTCTACCCGAAACGGTGCGCGGCGGGATCAGCCGCGAAAAGGGCAGCGTGATCGCTCGCGACGGCGCCTACGGCGCCGGCTGTCGGGGGGCCTGCTGCTGCTGATCGCGTTGACCATCGCCGGCGGCCTGGCGGCCGTGCTGACCCCCACCCCGCAGGTGGCCGTCGCCGACGAGTCGGCGTCGGCGCTGCTGCGCAACGGCAAGCAGCTGTTCGACACGTCCTGCGTGTCCTGCCACGGCGCCAACCTGCAGGGCGTCGTCGACCACGGGCCGAGCCTGATCGGCGTCGGCGAGGCGGCCGTCTATTTCCAGGTGTCCACCGGCCGGATGCCCGCGATGCGCGGCGAGGCGCAGGCGCCGCGCAAGGAACCGATCTTCGACGAGGCGCAGATCGACGCGATCGGCGCGTACGTGCAGGCCAACGGCGGCGGACCCACCGTCGCGCGCAACCCCGACGGCAGCCTGGCGATGCACTCGCTGCGCGGCGACGACCTGGGCCGCGGCGGCGACCTGTTCCGGCTGAACTGCTCGTCGTGCCACAACTTCACCGGCAAGGGCGGGGCGCTGTCGTCCGGTAAGTACGCGCCCGACCTGGGTCCCGCCAACGAGCAGCAGATCCTGACCGCGATGCTGACCGGCCCGCAGAACATGCCGAAGTTCTCCGACCGCCAGCTGTCCTTCGACGCCAAGAAGGACATCATCGGCTACGTCAAAGCGGTCAGCGAGGAACGGCAGCCGGGTGGCTACGGCCTCGGCGGATTCGGACCCGCACCCGAGGGCATGGCCTTCTGGATCATCGGAATGGTGGCCGCCATCGCAATGGCACTGTGGATTGGGGCGCGAGCATCATGAGCGACACCGATAAGGACGCGGTGGCCCGGGAGCCCGACGAGGCGGCGCTCGCCGCGATGTCGCAGCGGGAACTGGTGACGCTGGGCGGCAAGCTCGACGGCGTCGAGACCGTGTTCAAGGAGCCGCGCTGGCCCGTCGAGGGCACCAAGGCCGAAAAGCGCGCCGAGCGCTCGGTGGCGCGTTGGCTTTTGCTGGGCGGCGGATTCGGGCTGGCGTTGCTGGTGGTCTTCCTGTTCTGGCCGTGGGAATACCGGCCCAAGGAGGCCTCGGGCAACTTCCTGTACTCGCTGGCCACGCCGCTGTACGGCTTCACCTTCGGGATGTCGATCCTGTGCATCGCGATCGGCGCCGTGCTCTACCAGAAAAGGTTTATCCCGGAAGAGATCTCGATTCAGGAGCGCCACGACGGCGCCTCGCGCGAGATCGACCGCAAGACGGTCGTGGCGAACTTGGGCGACGCCTACCAGGGTTCGACGATCGGCCGGCGCAAGCTCGTCGGGCTGTCGCTGGGCATGGGGCTGGGCGCGTTCGGCCTGGGCACCCTGGTCGCGTTTGCCGGCGGCCTGATCAAGAACCCGTGGAAGCCCGTCGTGCCCACCGCCGACGGCATGAAGGCCCAGCTGTGGACGTCGGGCTGGACCCCGCGCTACCACGGCGAAACCATCTTCCTGGCGCGGGCCACCGGTTCGCATTCCGGAGCGCCGTTCGTCAAGATGCGCCCCGAGGACATGGACGCCGGCGGCATGGAGACCGTGTTCCCGTGGCGCGAGTCCGACGGCGACGGCACCACCGCCGAGTCCCACGAGAAGCTGACCGCGATCAAGATGGGCGTCCGGAACCCGGTGATGCTCATCCGCATTCGGCCCACCGACATGCCGCGGATGGTCAAGCGTCAGGGTCAGGAGAGCTTCAACTGGGGCGAGTTCTTCGCCTACACCAAGGTCTGCTCGCACCTGGGCTGCCCCGCCTCCCTGTACGAGGAGCAGTCCTACCGAATCCTGTGCCCGTGTCACCAGTCGCAGTTCGACGCACTGCATTTCGCCAAGCCGATCTTCGGCCCCGCCGCGCGGGCGTTGGCGCAACTGCCGATCACCATTGACTCCAACGGGTATCTGGTCGCCAACGGTGACTTCATCGAGCCCGTCGGTCCGGCATTCTGGGAGAGGACGACAACATGAGTCCCAAACTGAGTCCCCCGAAGATCGGTGACGTCCTGGCCAAACAAGGCGAGGACATCGACACGCGCTACCACCCGTCGGCGGCGGTGCGCAGGCAGCTCAACAAGGTCTTCCCCACCCACTGGTCGTTCCTGCTGGGCGAGATCGCGTTGTACAGCTTCATCGTCCTGCTGATCACCGGCGTGTACCTGACGCTGTTCTTCGACCCGTCCATGGTCGACGTCACCTACAACGGCGTCTACCAACCGCTGCGCGGCGTCGAGATGTCGCGCGCGTACGAATCGGCGCTGAACATCTCGTTCGAGGTCCGCGGCGGCCTGTTCGTCCGCCAGATCCACCACTGGGCAGCGCTGATGTTCTCCGGGGCGATCATGGTGCACCTGGCGCGCATCTTCTTCACCGGAGCGTTCCGCCGTCCCCGCGAGGCGAACTGGGTGATCGGCTCACTGCTGCTGATCCTGTCCATGTTCGAGGGCTACTTCGGCTACTCGCTGCCCGACGACCTGCTGTCCGGCATCGGCCTGCGCGCCGCGCTGTCGTCGATCACGCTGGGCATGCCGGTGATCGGCACCTGGCTGCACTGGGCGCTGTTCGGCGGCGACTTCCCCGGCACCATCCTGATCCCCCGCCTGTACGCGCTGCACATTTTGCTGCTGCCCGGGATCATCCTGGCCCTCATCGGCCTTCACCTGGCGCTGGTGTGGTTCCAGAAGCACACCCAGTTCCCCGGCCCCGGCCGCACCGAGCACAACGTCGTCGGCGTGCGGGTGATGCCGATCTTCGCGGTCAAGTCCGGCGCGTTCTTCGCGGCCATCGTCGGCGTGCTGGGCCTGATGGGCGGCCTGCTACAGATCAACCCGATCTGGAACCTGGGTCCCTACAAGCCATCCCAGGTTTCCGCGGGCTCCCAGCCCGACTTCTACATGATGTGGACGGAGGGCCTGGCCCGCATCTGGCCGCCATGGGAGTTCTACTTCTGGCACCACACCATTCCCGCCCCGGTGTGGGTCGCGCTGATCATGGGCGCGGTGTTCATCCTGCTGATCATCTACCCGTTCCTGGAGAAGCGGTTCTCCGGCGACTACGCGCACCACAATTTGCTGCAGCGTCCGCGTGACGTTCCGGTGCGCACCTCGATCGGGGCCATGGCGATCGCCTTCTACATGGTGCTGACCCTGGCCGCGATGAACGACATCATCGCGTTCAAGTTCCACATCTCGCTGAACGCGACGACGTGGATCGGGCGCATCGGCATGGTGATCCTGCCGCCGTTCGTCTACTTCATCACCTACCGGTGGTGCATTGGTCTGCAGCGCAGCGACCGCGACGTGCTCGAGCACGGCATCGAGACGGGCATCATCAAGCGACTGCCGCACGGTGCCTACATCGAGCTGCATCAGCCGCTCGGACCGGTGGACGACCACGGCCACCCGATCCCGCTGGCATACCAGGGCGCGGCGCTGCCCAAGCGAATGAACAAGCTGGGCTCGGCGGGCACGCCGGGCAGCGGCAGCTTCTTGTTCGCCGATCCGGCGTCTGAGGACGCCGCGCTGCGCGAGGCGGCCCACTCCGCCGAGCACCGCTCGCTGACCGCGCTGCGCGAGCACCAGGAGAGCCTCAACGGCTCGCCCAACGGCGAGCACAGCGAGCACTAGCGTTCCGCGACACTTAAACCACGCACACGACACGAAAACCGTAGCGGCGGTTTAAGTTTCGCGGTGCCCGCGACGGGCGAGCGCCTGTCCTCGGCGATCACCCGGACGACGATCCGGCCGAGGTCGGCAAGCTTGCGCAGCCTCGCCTGGTCCCGGACATATTGCCGACGGTCGGCGCGATGTTGGTCGCCGTCGTACTCGGCCGCCACCTGGTACTCCTCCCAACCCATGTCCAGCACGGCCACCAGTTGCCAGTTTTCGTGCACCGGTATCTGCGCAGCGCCTCGCTGCCTCTGAATGCCTCGTCCACAAACGAAAGACGTCGCACCGCGCCGGCCGGGCTCCAGGCTGCGACACGTCCCGGCGTGTTGTGCGCTGTTCAAGTGTCGCGAGTACGGCGCTAGCGCGCGTCGGCGATACGGCGCAGCTGGCGAACGTGCAGCCACTCGATCACCGGCATCCCGGCGGTGATGGCCCCGGCCAGCACGTAGGCCACCCAGGACCCGCCGTCGTGCCCGACGGCCATCAGGTACGTCGCCGTCGCCGCGGCGATCAGCGCGGTGCCCATCGTTCCCGCCAGAAGGACGGTGCCGCGCAACCAGATCCGGTCCACCGCGGCGCCCGACCACTCGGCGGCCGGCTCCGCCGCCTGCATCCGCGGCTGGCGGGCCCGTTCGGCCGCGGTGCGCGGCGCGGGCGCCATCAGGCGCACCGGGGGGCGGCTCGGCGGGCGCGCGGGCGCCCGGGCCGCCGGCTCGATCAGACCCATGCGACGGGCGCGCACCAGCACCGGGATCGCCCCGGCGATGATCAGCGCGGAGACGATGATGACGGCGTACAGCACCCACGAGGTGTGCGATCCCCCGACCGTCTTGTGATAACCCCGGCCCAGATCCACCAGCGCGACGGCCGCGGCCACGCTCACGCCCAGCAATACCAACCAGACGGCGGCGCACGCGCCCATCAGTATGCGATCGATGACATCCGGCGGAATGGTGTCCGAACCCCGCCGATAGGCGGAATACCTGCTGACCATCAGCAGCTCGTCTGCGGTGAGTCGTTGTTGTTGGACGACAACACCGTTCCGTCGCTGGTGGTGATCGAGCAATTGAGCCGGCTGACCCGGAAAAGGCTGGACGCCTGGACCGATCCGACGTCAGACGTCGAGATCGGTGTCACGGTCATCGACCACGGGATGTACACGTTGTGCTGGGTGCGCGACCGGCCCGACGCATCGACGTAGGTCACCGAAATGATGTCGCCGGGCGCCTTGGTGCCGGTCACTGAATAGGTCACCTGCCGCGGACCGGTCGGGGTCGTGGTCGCCGGCGGCGGTGGGGCCGCTGCCGACGTGGTGGTCGCCGGCGGGGGCGCCGGTGCGCTCGTCGCCGGTGGCGGCGGCGACGTACCTGATGG
>NZ_LZKR01000178.1 GCF_001672915.1 Mycobacterium sp. 1245805.9
GCAGCGAGGCCAGGATCACCAGCACCGCCAGCGGCAGCACCTCGCGCAGCCGGCTGCCCATCGCGGACAGCGCCAGCCCGACGACCGCCGACACCACCGCCGTCACCGCCACGCTCAGATAAAGCTCGGCGGTGGGCCCGCCGGAGAAGCCCAACAGCACGGGGCCGTGCACCGGCCCGCCCTTCACGACGATGACGATCGCGAAGAAGACGGCCGTCAGGATGAGCGCGGCCAGCCCGAAGACGATGACCTTGGCGCCAAAGTAGGCCAGGGTCGAAAGCCCGACTGCCTGCTCGCGGCGGAGGGGGCGGCGCTCTTCGACCAGCGTGCGGATGGTCAGTGCGGTGCCCACGATCACCGCGGCGACGTTGAGCGCGGCCAGGATTTCGATGGCCTCGTGGGGGTTGGAGCTGCTCGGGTTGGGCCGTTCCAGCCCGGAGTCGCCGGGGATCAACAAGGTCAGCGCCGCCAACACGAAGGGCAGGATCGCCAGGAACAGGAAGTAGAGGTGGTCGGCGAAGAGCAGGCGGAGCTGGCGACGGACGAGCAGCCGGAGTTGCCGCTTCGCGGCGAGCTTTTCGGGCAGCGGCCACGGCGCGGCGACCTCCGACGGCGTGGGCGGGGTCAGCGCCGGTTGCCGCGCCCGAAACTCGCGGTGCGCGCGGTCGGGATCGGCGCCGACCTGCTCGACGATGCTGCCCCAGTCGGGGGTGCCCATCGCGGACTCGACCTGTAGCGGCGTCCCGAGGAAGGCCGTCGCGCCCCGCGCGGTCAGGACCAACACCTGGTCGCAGAGGTTGAGGTTGCTCAGCGACGAGTGCGACGGCATCGTGACCACCACGACACAGCCGATGTCGGCCTGCCGGCGCAGGATCTCCATCACGCGGTCCTGCTGCGCAGCATCCAGCCCGGCGCCCGGGTCATCGACGACGAGCAGTGTCGGCCGGGTGACCAGCTCGACCGCCAGCGACACACTCCGGCGTACCTCGGGTGGCAGCTTGCTGATCCTCGTCGCGCGG
>NZ_LZKR01000179.1 GCF_001672915.1 Mycobacterium sp. 1245805.9
GGGGCCTGCCGCTAAGTGCCGCGGCGCGCACTCAAGCGTCGCAACGCCCGGACGAAGGCACGCAGCGGAGTCTGACGCAGTCGGCATACGGTGCGGCCCCCCCCTTGTGGGGGGGCCGCACCGTTGTGTTAAGGCATCTACAGCAATAACCTTGTCCGCCGGCCGATCGGCACCCGCAACACCACATCGGTGCCGCGGGCGGGCGCGTGCCGCATCCCCAGCGTGCCGTCCAGCTCCGCCGACACCAGCGTCCGCACGATCTGCAGGCCCAGGCTGTCGGAGTTCTCCAGGCTGAAGCCGTCGGGCAGGCCGCGGCCGTCGTCGTGCACGACGACGTCGAGCCAGCGCGCCGAACGCTCGGCGCGAATGGTGACGGACCCCTCCTGGGCGGCCGGGTCGAAGGCGTGCTCGATCGCGTTCTGCACGAGCTCGGTGATCACCATGATCAGGGCCGTCGCGCGGTCGGAGTCCAGCACGCCCAGGTCGCCGACCCGGTTGATGCGGATCGGCCGGTCCACCGACGCCACGTCGTTCATGATCGGCAGGATCCGGTCGATGACCTCGTCGAGGTTCACCTGCTCGTCCACCGACATCGACAGCGCGTCGTGGACCAGGGCGATCGACGACACCCGGCGCACCGACTCGATCAGCGCCTCCCGCCCCTCGGCGTTGGCGGTCCGCCGGGCCTGCAGGCGCAGCAGCGCGGCCACCGTCTGCAGGTTGTTCTTCACCCGGTGGTGGATCTCGCGGATGGTGGCGTCCTTGGAGATCAGGGCCCGGTCGCGGCGCTTGACCTCGGTGATGTCGCGGATCAGCACCGCGGCGCCGGCGCTGGCGCCGTGCACCACCAGCGGCAGCGTGCGCAGCAGCACCGTGGCGCCGCCGGCGTCGATCTCCATCCGCATGCTCCTCCCGCCGGCGAGCAGGTCGAGCACGTGTTCGGCCAGCTCCTGCGCCTCGAACGGGTCGGAGATCAGCGGTCGCGTCACCTTGACCAGGTTGCGGCCCTCCAACTCCGACGTCAGCCCCATCCGGTGGTACGCCGACAGCGCGTTGGGGCTGGCGTAGGCGACGACGCCGTCGACGTCGAGGCGGATGAAGCCGTCGCCCGCCCGCGGGGTCGAGCGCGACATGACCACGTCGCCGACGTCGGGAAAGGTGCCCTCGGCGAGCATGTGCATGAGGTCCGTGGCGCACTGCTGGTAGGCGGTCTCCAGCTGGCCGGACGCGCGGACGGCGGCTTCCGCGGTCTGGTGGCGGGTCAGCACCGCGACCACGTTGCCGCCGTAGCGCACCGGGGACGCCTCGACGTGCGGGCCGGGCAGCTCCGCCGAATGTTGTTGGCCCGCAGCGTGTTCCTGCACGACGGCGCCGGTGTCGAAGGCCTCGGCGACGAGCGGCAGCCGGTCGGCGGGCACGACGCTGCCGACGGCGTCGGTGAGCAGGACCGTCGGCGCGGTGTTCGGGCGGCACTGCGCCACGCACACCAGCACGCCGTCGTCGCGGCGGACCCACATCAGGTAGTCGGCGAACGACAGGTCGGCCAGCAGCTGCCATTCCCCCACCACCGCGTGCAGGTGGTCCACCGCGTTGCCCGGCAGCATCGTGTGTTCGGCGAGCAGATCACCGAGCGTGGACATCCATCACCCCCGCGTCGATTCCCGGCGGCAGATACGAACGGTCCAAACGGCTAGCTGATGACGGCGATGAGGTCGCCCGCCTGAATGACATCGCCGACCGACACGCTCACCTTGCTGACGGTGCCGTCGACTTCGGCCAGGACCGGGATCTCCATCTTCATCGACTCCAGCAGCACCACCGTGTCGCCCTTGCCGATCTGGTCACCCTCGCTGACGACGACCTCGAGCACGCTGGCCACGATTTCGGCGCGAACATCCTCCGCCATCTTCACCCCACTCATCCTGGCCACTGGTGCATGCCGACTGCTGGTCTATCGAGCTCATGTATATCGAACCATAGGACCGGTCGAGACCGCGGCACGCGGGGCGTGAGCCGTCGTGAGACAATGTGAGACAAGCTATTGAGGCAAGCTAACGGGTGCGCGGCGCCCGACCAATCACGGAGGTTCCAAGAGATGGCCAAGCGTGGCCGGAAGAAGCGCGACCGCAAGTACAGCAAGGCCAACCACGGCAAGCGGCCCAATTCCTGACGGAGTAGTTACTCGGACCCGCGGATGATGGTGGTCCGGCGGATTTCCAGCCGGAGGCGTTCCTTGAGACCCTCGGGGGCCTTCTCGCCCGTGCACTTGGTCGCGATCAGCGCCTTGAGCCGCTCCTCGATGCCGTAATGCTGGAAGCATCCGGGGCACGCCTCGAGGTGCTGGCGCAGCCGCTCCTTCGCCTCGGGCGTGCACTCGCCGTCGAGCAAGGTCCATACCTCGGCGATCACTTCGGCGCAGCCCAGGCCGTGGGAATGGCTGTCGTCGGCGCGGGGCTCGGCGGGGCCGGCAGACTCGCTCATGACGGCACCTCCTCGTGCGCATGTTGGCCGCGGTTGAAGCCGCGCTCCTTGGCCACGTCGGCCAGGAGACCGCGCAGCTGACGTCTGCCGCGGTGCAGCCGAGACATTACCGTCCCGATCGGCGTATCCATGATCTCGGCGATTTCCTTGTACGGGAAACCCTCGACGTCGGCATAGTAGACGGCCATCCGAAACTCCTCCGGCAACGCCTGCAGCGCCTCTTTGATCTCGTTGTCGGGCAGCGCCTCGAGCGCCTCGACCTCCGCCGAACGCAGGCCCGTCGAGGAATGCTCGGCGTTGGACGCCAACTGCCAGTCGGTGATCTCCTCGGTCGGGTACTCGGCCGGCTGGCGCTGCCGCTTGCGGTAGCTGTTGATGTAGGTGTTGGTCAGGATCCGGTACAACCAGGCCTTGAGGTTGGTGCCGGCCCGGAACGAACGGAACCCCGCGTAGGCCTTCACCATCGTTTCCTGCAGCAGGTCCTCTGCGTCGGCGGGGTTGCGCGTCATGCGCAGCGCACCACCGTAGAGCTGGTCCAGCAGCGGAATCGCGTCGCGCTCGAATCGCGCGGTGAGTTCCTCGTCGGTCTCCTGCGGCGGTGCCGGTTCGGCGGCCCCCAGAGTTATCTCGCCGTCGGTATCGGCCATCTTCAGTAACACGGTCCCTTCTGCAGCGATGTCGCCGGCCGGCACCGAGAACGCCGCCGAGCTCGCAAGCGACCGGGTCAACTGCTCGTCCCGCTGGGCAGAGCCCAACAGGCACGTCGCGGTTGGCACCAGACTGCTCCTCCCAATCTAAAGGCTGCCCCCGACAGTGTCTGTCCCAGTCTGTCTGTGGCGGCGCATCTGCATCAGAAACCGACTGTTTTAACAGCATCTGGCAGCCCGCTATTTCCTGGGCCGAATCGGGCCGGTTCGGGCCTGGCGTTAATGTGACGCCATGTCCCTGAACGGCAAGACCATGTTCATCTCCGGCGCCAGTCGCGGAATCGGCCTGGCGATCGCCAAACGGGCCGCGCAGGACGGCGCCAACGTCGCGCTGATCGCCAAGACGGCCGAGCCGCACCCCAAGCTGCCGGGCACGGTGTACACGGCTGCCAAGGAGCTCGAGGAGGCGGGCGGGCAGGCCCTGCCGATCGTCGGGGACGTCCGCGACCCGGAATCCGTCGAGGCGGCGGTGGCCAAGACCGTCGAGCAGTTCGGCGGCATCGACATCTGTGTGAACAACGCGTCGGCGATCAACCTGGGGTCGATCACCGAGGTGCCGATGAAGCGGTTCGACCTGATGAACGGCATCCAGGTGCGCGGCACGTACGCCGTCTCGCAGGCCTGCCTGGCGCACATGAAGGGCCGGGAGAACCCGCACATCCTGACGCTGTCGCCGCCGGTGCTGCTCGGCAAGGAGTGGTTGAAGCCGACCGCCTACATGATGGCCAAGTTCGGCATGACGCTGTGCGCGCTGGGGATCGCCGAGGAGATGCGCGACGAGGGCATCGCGTCGAACACGTTATGGCCGCGCACGCTGGTGGCCACCGCCGCGGTGCAGAACCTGCTCGGCGGCGACGAGGCGATGGGCCGCGCCCGCAAGCCCGAGGTGTACTCCGACGCGGCCTACGTCATCCTCAACAAGCCCGCCCGCGAGTACACCGGCAACATGCTGCTGTGCGAGGACGTGCTGGTGGAATCCGGCGTCACGGATCTGTCCGTGTACGACTGCATTCCGGGTTCGCAGCTCGGCGTTGACTTCTGGGTCGACGGCGTCAACCCGCCGGGGTACACGGGGCCTTAGCATGGCCGCCGCTGCCACACCGGGCATCGCGGCGCTCGTCAAAGCCGGTGTGCCGCATGAGATCGTGAAGTTCGATCACGATCCGCGGGAATCATCGTTTGGCGTCGAGGCGGTCCACGCGCTGGGCCGGGCCGGCGTGGTGCCGGAGCAGATCTACAAGACGCTGATCATCGCCGTGCCGGACGGGCTGGCCGTCGCGATGGTGCCGGCGGCGTCGAAACTGTCGCTCAAGGCCGCCGCCGCGGCGCTGGGAGTGGCCAGGTCCGAGATGGCCGAACCCGTTGCCGCGCAACGGGCCACGGGATACGTAGTCGGCGCGGTGTCGCCGTTCGGGCAACGCAAGCGCCTGCCCGCGGTCATCGACGCCGGCGCGCTCGCCTTCGACCTGGTGTACTGCAGCGCCGGCCGTCGCGGCTGGGACGTCGCGGTGGCACCTCAGGACCTGATCCGGCTGACGGGCGCGGTCACCGCTGACATTCGGGCCTAGCGGACCCGCGAGCGTAACGTCACTGCGAAAATCCGCGCTGTATTTCGCAGCCAGGTTACGCTCGCGCGCGATCCGACCTCTCGCGCCGGCCAGGCCGTCGCGATGTCGAGGTCTAGCCGGTTCGACGGCCCTCCTGCGGCCCTCCGAATACCGCTTGGTTTTTGCGAACGAAAGCCTCCAGCGACTGGGGCGGCACCTCGCCAATCGTTTCGACCACATCGGTCACCGCGTCGAATTCACCGTGTTGGTGGCTCTCGGCCACCCGCGACAGGTGCTCGATCAACCAAGGCGTCATGACATCGACGTGGGACAGGGTCTGACGCCAGCGCTCGACTGGGATGTCGACGTACTCGACGGGACGTCCCAGTACCTGACTGAAAACCCCCGCCTGTTCCGTCATCGACAATGACGCCGGACCGGTCGGCACGTACGTCTTGCCTTGGTGCGCTGCGGGATTCGTCAAGATACCGACGGCAACCCGCGCGAGGTCTTCTCCCGCGACGGGGGCGTGCCGCCCTCGGCCATACGGCAGATAGACCTTGCCCTCGGTCCGAATGGTGGGGGCGGCGACGTTGAACAGATTCTCCAGAAAGAACGGGGAACGCAGATGGGTCACCCCGATCCCAGACCAGTCGAGCACGCGCTCCGCCAACCAGTGTTGGCGCGCGGCCGGGCTCGCGTGATCGGGGCGAGCGGTGATCTGGGACATGTTGACCACCGACTGCAAACCCGCCTGCGTGCCCGCGGCGGCGAAGGTCGCAGTCGCAATGAGAAGTCCATCGGCGAGCGGATACGTGAAGTACGCGCGCTGCACCCCATCCAGCGCCGCCCGCACGGCCTCGTAGTCGCGGATATCGCCGACCGCGATTTCAGCGCCGAGCTGCCTGAGCTCGTTCGCCCGTTCATCGGCCCGGCGAACGAACGCCCGAACATGCAGCCCCCGCTCGAGCAGCTGCCGCGCCACGTGGTTGCCCGTGGCCCCATGACTCCCGCCCGCGCCCACAATCAGGTAACGCGTCGAACTCGCCTGCGTCATTTCCGCTTCCTCCTCAAGGTAAACAGTCGCTTTACCCATACGGAGGCGGCGCGGGCCTCAAACTCATCGGGCGACGTCATGCGCCCAAAGACGTTGCCGAGTTTGGCTAGCCGGTCAGGCTTTTCGCCCGGCTGCGGGTCTGGAATGCCGTGATGACGTCCATGATGCCGATGACGATCAGCCACCACCCGGCCACCAAGGTCAGGATCGCTATCGAGCGGAGCGGCGAGATGATCATGACGGCGCCGCCGATCACGATGATCAACCCGGACAGCGCCTGCCAGCCGCGTCCCGGCATGTGGTCGAACGACAGCGCCGCCGCGAGCAGCGTCATCCCGCGGAACAGCCAGCCGATGCCGATCCAGATGGCCAACAGCCACACCGCCTCGAATTCTTCGCGGAAGCAGAAGAATCCCAGCACCAGCGACACGACGCCGGTGATGAACGACAGCACTCTCATTGCCACCCCGGCATGCGTGCCGAAGGCAGCAAACATGTATCCGATCCCGGACACCACCAGGTAGATGCCGAACAAGACACCCGCCACGAACAGTGTCTTGCCCGGCCAGACCAGCACGATGACGCCCAGCGCCACGGCGGCGAGGCCGATGAGCAGGAGCAGCTGCCACGCGCTGCGCGCGAGCTGCCGCAGTGGACCTTCAAACACGGTCTGATCGGTATTCGTCATGTCAATATGATTCGCCGGCACAATCGCAAAGTGAACGTCGCTGGCGACACAATTCGGTATCGCGCGCGAGTACTGCGAGCAACGTCGACCCAAAATTGCTGTTGTATGGAGGCATGACTACCGCGCTGGTGGTGGGCGCCGGGCCCAACGGCCTGTCGGCGGCCGTCTGCCTCGCCGACGCGGGCGTGCAGGTCACCGTGCTCGAGGCCGCCGCCGAGGTGGGCGGCGGCACCCGCAGCGGCGAGGCGATCGTCCCGGGCCTGCTGCACGACCACTGCTCGGCGATCCACCCGATGGCCGTCGGCTCGGAGTTCCTGGGTCGCTTCGACATGCAGCGCTACGGGCTGAGGTGGCGCTGGCCCGAGATCGATTGCGTGCACCCCCTCGACGACGGGAGCGCCGGCGTGCTGCACCGCTCGGTGGACGAGACCGCGGCCGGCCTGGGCCGCGACGGGCGGCGCTGGCGGCTCGCGTTCGGTTACTCGGCGGGGCGGTTCGACGCCCTGAGCGAGGACATCATGGGGCCGCTGCTCCGGTTCCCGCATCACCCGCTGATGCTGGCCCGCTTCGGTGCGCCCACGCTGCTCCCCGGATCGACGTTCGCCCGGCTCTTCCGTACCGAGGAGGGCAGGGCGCTGTTCGGCGGCGTTGCGGCGCACACCTTTCGGCCGCTGCACCACCCGATGACCTCCGCCATCGCGTTGGGCCTGATCGCGGCGGGCCACCGCCACGGCTGGGCGGTGGCCGAGGGCGGATCGCAATCGATCGCCAACGCCCTGGCCGCGCTGCTGACGGACCTGGGCGGCAAGATCGAGACCGGTGTGCGGGTGAAGACGGCCTCACAGTTGCCGCCCGCGGACGTCACGATGTTCGACCTTGCGCCGGGGGCCGTCGCCGGGATGCTGGGAGATCGACTGCCGCGCCGGGTTTCCCGCGCGTTCAGGAAGTTTCGCCGCGGCCCCGGCGCGTTCAAGGTCGACTTCGCCGTCGAGGGCGGCGTCCCTTGGACAAACCCCGACGCCCGCCGGGCCGGCACGGTGCACCTGGCCGGGACCTACGCCGAACTGGCCGAGACCGAACGGGAGATCCACGCCGGCCACCTGCCCGAGCGGCCGTTCGTGCTGGTCGGCCAGCAGTATCTGGCCGATCCGCAACGCTCGGTGGGCGATACCCATCCGGTGTGGAGCTACGCGCACGTCCCCAACGGCTATGCCGGCGACGCCACCGAGGCGATCGTCGCCCAGATCGAGCGGTTCGCCCCGGGGTTCCGGGAACGCATTGTCGGCCAGGCGGTTCGCTCGACCACCGAGATGGCCACCTTCAACGCCAACTATGACGGCGGCGACATCATGACCGGCGCCAAGGACATCCGCCAGCTAACCTTCGGGCCCCGAATCACGCTGTCGCCCTACACCATTGGCGTGCCCGGGATGTACATCTGCTCGGCAGCCACCCCACCCGGGCCCGGGGCGCACGGCATGTGCGGCGCCAACGCCGCCCAGCTCGCGCTCGCGGATCTGGCCCGACGGGCATGAGAGTCAATACCTGTAGAAGCCCTCGCCGGTCTTGAGGCCGAGCTTGCCGGCGTCGACGTAGGACTGCAGCAGCTCGCGCACGTGCTTGGGTAGGTGCGGAAACTCTGCGGCGTAATGGTTTTCGATGTCGAGCACCACGTCGAGGCCCACCAGATCCATCATCTGGAACGGCCCGGCCGGCACGCCCCAGTTGACCCTGAACATCCCGTCGACGTCCTCCGGCCGGGCCACGCCCTCGGCGACCACGGCCAGCGACTCGCGCTTGATGGCCGCCCAGATGCGGTTGAAGATGAAGCCGGTGGACTCCTTGCGGGCCTCGAAGGGCTGGATGCCGAACTCGGGCAACACGGCCAGCAGCGTGTCCAGCAGGCCGCGGTCGGTCTCCCCGTCCGACATCAGGTCCACCGCGGTGAGCTCCGGCGGCATATAGAAATGCATGTTGCACAACCGGGTTTTGTCGCGCACGTTTTCGGCCATCAGGCGCGACGGGTACGACGACGAGTTGGTCGTGGAGTCCGTCCCGGAGAAGCTCGAGATCAAGATCCCGCTGTGGGGCGAGATCGACCGGGCGGCGTCGCCGGGAACGATTTTCGCGACCAACTCGTCGTCGTACCCGTCGCGCCTGATGGCCGAAAACGTGCGCGACAAAACCCGGTTGTGCAACATGCAT
>NZ_LZKR01000180.1 GCF_001672915.1 Mycobacterium sp. 1245805.9
GTCGTCACCGACACCGCCAAGATGGCCGACTTTCACCTGCGGGTGCGGCCCGGGACCGACGCCTGGTGCCTCGCGGCGCTGGCCGCCGTCCTCGTCCAGGAAAACCTTTGTGACGAAGCGTTTCTCGCCGAGCACGTGCGCGGCGCCGACGTCGTCCGCGCCGCGCTGCGCGAGGTCCCGGTCGGCGAGTACGCCCAGCGGAGCGGGGTCGACGAGGAACTGCTGCGCGCGGCGGCGCGGCGCATCGGCGCCGCCGAGCGCGTGGCGGTGTTCGAGGACCTCGGGATCCAGCAGGCGCCCAACAGCACCCTGAGCTCCTACCTGAACAAGATGCTGTGGATCCTCACCGGCAACTTCGCGAAAAAGGGTGCGCAGCACCTGCATTCGTCATTCGCACCGCTGTTCAGCCAGGTCTCCGGCCGCACGCCCGTCACCGGTGCACCCATCATCTCCGGGCTGATTCCGAGCAACGTGGTGCCCGAGGAGATCCTGACCGATCACCCGGACCGCTTCCGCGCCATGATCGTCGAAAGCGCCAATCCCGCGCACTCGCTGGCCAATTCGGCGGCCTGCCGCGAGGCACCAGGCGTCGGTCCCGGGCCGCACCCGCAGGTGAAAGTCGGCCATCTTGGCGGTGTCGGTGACGAC
>NZ_LZKR01000181.1 GCF_001672915.1 Mycobacterium sp. 1245805.9
GCGTTCGGGCCGGAGTCGATGGCGATCAGCGTTTGGATGCAACGCCCGGCGCCCGGGGCCGCCGATTGCGGCGCCGTCGTGATCACCTGGCCCGCGGACGGGCTGCCGCAGTCGCCCAGCGCGCTGGACAGCACGTGCCCCTTTTGCGTGCTCACGGCGCCGCAATCGGCGGCCCCGGGCGCCGGGCGTTGCATCCAAACGCTGATCGCCATCGACTCCGGCCCGAACGCGGGCGCCAAGACGCTGCTGGAGTCCTCCCCCGGTCCCGGCCAGCCCCATTTCGCGGCCGGCGATCGCGTTCGGCTGGTCCGGCAGGTCGACGAGCAGGGCACCACCAGCTACGCCTTCTACGACTTCGAACGCGGCTGGCCGCTGGTCGCGCTCGCCGTCGCGTTCGCGGTGGTGATCGTCGCCGTGGCCCGCTGGCGCGGGCTGCTCGCGCTGGTCGGCATCGTCGTCGCGTTCCTGGTGCTGGTGGTGTTCCTGCTGCCGGCGCGGCGCGCCGCCGCGCCCGCCGTCCCCGTCGCGCTGGTGGCGTCCGCGGTCATCCGCTACGCGGC
>NZ_LZKR01000182.1 GCF_001672915.1 Mycobacterium sp. 1245805.9
CTGCTTCGAGACCGCCATCGAGGCGGTGCGCATCGCGGTCTCGTATCACACCCCGGTGATCGTGTTGTCCGACGGCGAACGCGGCGCCACCACCGCCACCGGGGACTCCCCGTTGCGGCCGTACAGCGCCTGCAGCAGGTCGGCCTGCTCGGTCTTGGTGGGCAGCCCGGTCGACGGGCCGCCCCGCTGGACGTCGATGACCAGCAGTGGCAGCTCGGTCATCACGGCCAGGCCCAGCGCTTCGGACTTGAGCGAAATTCCCGGCCCGGACGTGCTGGTGACGCCGAGGGCGCCGCCGTAGGAGGCGCCGATCGCGGCGCAGATGCCGCCGATCTCGTCCTCGGCCTGGAATGTGATCACGTTGAAGTTCTTGTGCTTGGACAGCTCGTGCAGGATGTCCGAGGCCGGCGTGATCGGGTAACTGCCGAGCACGACCTGGATGCCGGCCAGCTGGCCGGCCGTGACGATGCCGTAGGAAAGCGCGGTGTTGCCCGAGATCTGGCGGTATTCGCCCGACGGCAGGACCGCCCGCGAGACCTCGTACGTGGTGCCGAACGCCTCGGTGGTTTCGCCGTAGTTCCAGCCCGCCTTGAGCGCGAGCACGTTGGCCTCCGCGACGTCGGGCTTGCGGGCGAACTTCTCGCGGATGAACCGCTCGCTGGTCTCTATCGGCCGCCCGTACATCCACGACAACAGGCCGAGCGCGAACATGTTCTTGGCGCGCTGGCCGTCCTTCTTCGACGCGCCGATCGACTCGACGGCCCCGAGCGTCAGCGTCGTCATCGCGACGGAGTGCACGACGTACTCCTCGAGCTCGTCGGTCTCCAGCGGGTTCGTCACGTAGCCGACCTTGGTCAGGTTGCGCTTGGTGAACTCGTCGGAATTGGCGATGACCATTCCGCCGCGCGGCAGGTCGCCGATGTTGGCCTTGAGCGCCGCCGGGTTCATCGCCACGAGGACATCGGGGCGGTCGCCGGCGGTCAGGATGTCGTAGTCGGCGATCTGGATCTGGAAGGACGAAACCCCGGGCAATGTGCCTGCGGGGGCGCGGATCTCGGCGGGATAGTTGGGCTGGGTCGCCAGGTCGTTCCCGAAAAGGGCTGCCTCGGACGTGAACCGGTCGCCGGTCAGCTGCATGCCGTCGCCGGAGTCCCCGGCGAATCGAATGACAACTTGTTCTAGACGCTGGCGGTCCGACCCATTGCGAGAGGAGCCATTGGGAGAATCAGACCCGGCCCCGCTGCCGTTCGGATCCACTTATCCGCCTTCCATTCGTTAACCGGATAGGCACTTCGCGCTGGAGCATTAGGGTACGCGCCGTTTGGGCGGCTCCCGGGCCCGCAAGCTTGTGTGTCACTAGTAGTACCAATTATGGCACTTCTTTAAGGGGAGCATGAGCGTCTCGAAAGCATTGCATGCAGCGGATTTACGCTAACGCCGAAGTCAGCGCGGGCTACTGGTGCGTAGGCAGCGAAAGTGTGGTATTGGTCACGTCCGCCGCCTGCTCGGCGTGCGCCGTGCATGCGGTGCCGTCTCGGGCATCGCCACGAGATAAAGGACGAGGCCCGCGGCTGCCAGCGCGCCGAGGAAGGCGAAGGCGGCGTCGTAGCCCGCCGCCACCACGATCGAGCCGGCAACCAGGTTGGAGACCGCAGCGCCGACGCCCGTCGCTGCCGTCACGGCGCCCAGGCTGATGTTGAACCGGCCGGTTCCGTGCGTCACGTCCTGCACGACGAGCGGAAACAGCGCACCGAACACCCCGGCGCCCACGCCGTCAAGCAGTTGCACGCCGACCAGCCAGTACGAGTTGTCCGACAGGGTGTACAGAAATCCGCGCGCGGCCAAGACCGCGAATCCGACCAGGAAAATCGGTTTTCGCCCCCAGGAGTCGGCCTTGGCCCCGGCCAGGTAGGCCACCGGGACCATGACGACCTGCGCCGCCACGATGCACCCAGCCATCAGCGCGGTCCCGACATCTTTGTTGTGCAGCGCCAACAACTGGCCGACCAGGGGAAGCATCGCCGCGTTGGCGAAGTGGAAGGCGACGATCGTGACGGCGAAAATCATCAGCCTACGGTTGTGCAGCAGCACCGCCAGCCGCGACGGCGGCGGGTGCGGCTCACCCGGGGCGTGGTCCATGCCCCGCGCCACATCATGATCGATCGCGTCGGGCGGAATCCGCAGGGCCGCAACGACACTGCCGGCCGCCATCGCGGCGAGCACCCAGAACACCACCGCCGGCCCGAAGAAGTAAGCCAGGCCGCCGGTGACGGCCGCGGCCGAGGCGTTGCCCGCGTGGTTGAACGACTCGTTGCGCCCGACCCGGCGCGAGAAGAGACGGGGGCCGACCGCGCCCAGGGTGATGGCGGCCAACGCCGGCGCGAAGACGGAACCCGCGACTCCGGTGAGGGCCTGCAGCACCGAGATGGAGTAGAAACCCGGGAACAACGGCATCGCCAGCGATCCGGCGGTGACGGTCAGCGCGCCCGCGATGATCACCGCGCGCTTGGCCGTCGTCCCGTCGACCAGCGCGCCGGCCGGTGCCTGGGCGACGATCGCCCCGATGCCGCCGACCGCCATGACGAACCCGATGGAACCCTGGTCCCAGTGATGGGTCACCAGCAGGTAGACCGACAGGTACGGGCCCAGCCCGTCGCGAACATCGGCCAGCAGGAAGTTGAGCAGGTCCAGCCCGCGCGCCACGCGCTGCGGAACCACGGCCGAGCTGTCCAAAGCGTCAGGCGGCCGGAATCAGGGAACTGTTAGGCGCTCTTGTCGCGGCGTTCGCTGCGCGACGGCTTGCGCGGCACGATCGTCGGCAGCACGTTGTCCTGCACCGTCTCCTTGGTCACCACGACCTTGGCGACGTCGTCGCGGCTCGGGATGTCGTACATCACCGGCAGCAGGACCTCTTCCATGATCGCCCGCAGGCCGCGGGCGCCGGTGCCGCGGTGGATCGCTTGGTCGGCGATCGCCTCCAGCGCGTCGTCGGTGAATTCCAGCTCCACGCCGTCCATCTCGAACAGGCGCGTGTACTGCTTGACCAACGCGTTCTTCGGCTCGGACAGGATCTTGACCAACGACTCCATGTCCAGGTTGGTGACCGAGGCGACCACCGGGAGCCGCCCGATGAACTCGGGGATCAAGCCGAACTTGATCAGGTCCTCGGGCATGACGTCGGCGAAGTGGTCGGTGGTGTCGATCTCGGCCTTGGAGCGCACCTCCGCGCCGAAGCCCAGGCCGCGCTTGCCGACCCGCTCGTAGATGATCTTCTCCAGCCCGGCGAACGCACCAGCGACGATGAACAGCACGTTGGTGGTGTCGATCTGGATGAATTCCTGGTGCGGGTGTTTGCGGCCGCCCTGCGGGGGAACCGACGCCTGGGTGCCCTCCAGGATCTTCAGCAGGGCCTGCTGAACGCCCTCGCCCGACACGTCGCGGGTGATCGACGGGTTCTCGCTCTTGCGGGCGATCTTGTCGACCTCGTCGATGTAGATGATGCCGGTCTCGGCGCGCTTGACGTCGTAGTCGGCGGCCTGGATGAGCTTGAGCAAGATGTTCTCGACGTCCTCGCCGACATAACCGGCCTCGGTGAGTGCGGTGGCGTCGGCGATGGCGAACGGCACGTTGAGCATCTTGGCCAGCGTCTGGGCGAGGTAGGTCTTGCCGCAGCCGGTGGGGCCGAGCATCAAGATGTTGGACTTGGTCAGCTCCACGGGCTCGGACCGCGAGTCGCGGCCCTTCTCCCCGGCCTGAATCCGCTTGTAGTGGTTGTAGACCGCGACGGCCAGGGTGCGCTTGGCGGTGTCCTGCCCGATGACGTATCCCTCCAGGAATTCCCGGATCTCGGCGGGCTTGGGCAGTTCGTCGAGCTTGACGTCGTCGGCGTCGGCGAGTTCCTCTTCGATGATCTCGTTGCAGAGGTCTATGCACTCATCGCAGATGTACACACCGGGGCCAGCAATGAGTTTCTTGACTTGCTTTTGGCTCTTCCCGCAGAACGAGCACTTAAGCAGGTCACCGCCGTCTCCGATGCGCGCCATGGTGCTGAGGGCCTACTTCCTTGTTCGCCGTTCGTCGTGCTATGCCGCATGTATTCCCCGACGCTACCCGCTTGCTTGGGCCCCCCGCGACCATTACCGCCGAATCGCGTCGTTGGTATTCATGTCCGTATGTCTGCATGAAACATATAGGCAGACGGCGCCCCTCACTCGCCGAGACGCGCAATCCGTGTTTTTGGCGTGTCGCGCTCGTTACCCGATCGAGTCCAGTGGGCTGCCACAACCCTACAGTTATCGGGTGGGATTGGCTTTCGGATTTGGAGGGCCAACCGAGTCCGTACTGATCAGCGACGGCGGCCTGGCCACCGAGCTGGAGGCGCGCGGGCATGATCTTTCGAACCCGCTGTGGTCGGCCAGGCTGCTGGCGGACGCGCCTCAGGAGATCGTCGCCGTGCACGCCGCGTTCTTCCGCGCGGGCGCCGCGATCGCGACCACGGCCAGCTATCAGGCGTCGTTCGAGGGCTTCGCGGCCCACGGAATCGACCGCAACGAAGCCGCCGGCCTGTTGCGCCGCAGCGTCGAGCTGGCGAGGGCGGCGCGCGACGAAGCGGGCGCGGGCGGGCTGATCGCCGCCTCCGTCGGCCCGTACGGCGCGGCGCTGGCCGACGGCTCCGAATATCGCGGACGCTACGGCCTGTCCGTCGCCGCCCTGCGGCGGTGGCACCGGCCGCGCCTGGAGGTCCTGGCCGCCGCCGGGGCCGACGTGCTGGCGTGCGAGACGGTGCCCGACGTCGACGAGGCCGAGGCGCTGGTCGATCTGGTCCGCTCCGCCGGCGTGCCGGCGTGGCTCAGCTACACCATCGACGGGGCGACGACCCGCGCCGGACAACCGCTGGGCGAGGCGTTCGCGGTGGCCGCCGGGGTGCCGGAGATCGTGGCGATCGGCGTCAACTGCTGCGCGCCCGGCGACGTGCTGCCCGCGATCCGGCTGGCTCGCGATGTCGGCAAGCCGGTGATCGTGTATCCCAATAGCGGCGAGCGCTGGGACGGGCGCGGCTGGGTTGGGCCGCCGCGCTTCTCCGCGGGGCTCGCGGCCGAGTGGGTGGCGGCAGGCGCTCGCGTCGTCGGCGGCTGCTGCCGCGTCGGGCCGGCCGACATCGCGGAGCTCGCCAGGGTTCTTGCGCCGAGCCTGTAATTTCGCAGGAAAAGTGCGGGTGACGGCCTGCAAAATTTCAGGCTCGGCGAAATGGGGCTAAGCCGTCTGCGCGGAGAGCTTCCGGTACTCCAGGACGGTGTCGATGATCCCGTAGTCCTTGGCCTCTTCGGCGGTCAGGATCTTGTCGCGGTCGGTGTCCTTGCGGATGACCGACGCGTCCTTGCCGGTGTGGCGGGCCAGCGTGGTCTCCATCAGCGTGCGCATCCGCTCAATCTCGGCGGCCTGGATCTCCAGGTCGGAGAACTGGCCCTGGATCACGCCGGACAGCGACGGCTGGTGGATCAGCACGCGGGCGTTGGGCAGCGCCATCCGCTTGCCCGGCGTCCCGGCGGCCAGCAGCACCGCCGCCGCCGACGCGGCCTGGCCCAGGCACACGGTCTGGATGTCGGCGCGCACGTACTGCATGGTGTCGTAGATCGCCATCAGCGAGGTGAACCCGCCGCCGGGCGAGTTGATGTACATGGTGATGTCGCGGTCGGGGTCCAGCGACTCGAGCACGAGCAGCTGCGCCATGATGTCGTTCGCCGACGCGTCGTCGACCTGGACGCCGAGGAAGATGATGCGCTCCTCGAACAGCTTGTTGTAGGGGTTGGATTCCTTGACGCCGAAGCTGGAGTGCTCGATGAACGACGGCAGGATGTACCGCGCCTGGGGTTGCGTTTCGGGATTCACTGGGCTTCTCCGTTGGTGATGTGAGCGGCGCGGGTAATGATGTGGTCGACGAAACCGTATTCGAGGGCTTCCTGGGCGGTGAACCAGCGGTCGCGGTCGGAGTCGGCCTCGATGCGTTCGATCGACTGGCCGGTGAACTCGGCGTTGAGCCGGAACATCTCCTTCTTGATGACCGTGAACTGCTCGGCCTGGATGGCGATGTCGGCCGCGCTGCCGGTGACCCCGCCCAGCGGCTGGTGCATCAGGATGCGGGCGTGCGGCAGCGCGTAGCGCTTGCCCTTGGTGCCCGCCGCCAACAGGAACTCGCCCATCGAGGCGGCCATGCCCATCGCGTAGGTGGCGATGTCGCAGGGCGCCAGCACCATGGTGTCGTAGATCGCCATCCCGGCGCTGATCGATCCGCCCGGGGAGTTGATGTAGAGCGAGATGTCCTTGTCAGCGTCCTCCGCGGCGAGCAGCAGGATCTGCGCGCACAGCCGGTTGGCGACCTCGTCGTTCACCTCCGAACCCAGGAAGATGATGCGCTCGGAGAGCAAGCGCTCATAGACCGAGTCCGTGAGGTTGAGCCCCTGCGAGGGCGAACGCATGTCAGTCACGACTGGGTTACCTGCTTTCTCGAGTTCTTCTCTGTTCCGACCCTAACCAACCAAGCCCGCCGTGTGCCGGTCACGCACCCCCTGAAATGGGCGCGTTCGCTCACAGCGTCATCGCGGGTCACTTCGCCTCGTCGTCGGCCTCAGCGGTTTCGGCGGCCTCGGCAGCGTTGGCCTCGTCGGCCTCATCCGATTGGCCGCCGTTGCCGAAGAACTCGCTCGTGTCGATGGGGTTGCCGTCGGTGTCGGTGACCGTCGCCGCCTCCACCGCCGCCGCGACGGCCAGTCCACGACGGACGTCGGAGTACATGGCCGCCAGCTGGTTGTTCTCCTGCAGATAGGCGAACAGCTGCTGCGGCTCGATGCCGTACTGCCGGGACGTCATCACCAGCCGCTCGGTGAGGTCCTCCTGGCTGACCTGGATTTCGAGTTCGTCGGCCAGCGCGTCCAACAACAGCTGCTTCTTGACGTCGGACTCGGCGGCGTTTTGCGCGTCGACCTCGAACTGCTGACGCGACTTGCCCTGCTCGCGCAGCGCCTCCGCGAACTTGGCTTCGTCGTGCTCGAAGCTGTGCAGCGCGTTGTGCACGGCGCTGTCGACCTGGGCCTTGACGATCGCCTCGGGCAGCGGCACGTCGACCTGTTCGAGCAGGGCGTCGATCGTGGCGTCGCGGATCTGCTCCGCCTGCTGGGCCCGCTTGACCCGGCCCACCTGCTCGCGGAGGTTGGACCGCAGCTCGTCGATCGTGTCGAACTCGCTGGCCAATTGGGCGAACTCGTCGTCGGGTTCGGGTAGTTCGCGTTCCTTGATCGACCTGACGGTGACGGTGACCTGTGCGTCCTTGCCGGCGTGGTCCCCGCTCGCCAACTTCGCGGTGAACTCCTTGGACTCGTCGACCGACAGGCCGACCAGCGCGTCGTCCAGGCCCGCGATGAGCCGGCCGGAGCCCACCTCGTGCGACAGGCCCTCCGCGGCCGCGTTGGGCACCTCCTCGCCGTCGACGGTTGCCGACAGGTCGATCGAGACGAAGTCGCCGAGCGCCACCGGGCGCTCGACCCCCTTCAGGGTGCCGAACCGCTCGCGCAACGACTCCAGCTCGGCGTCGACGTCGTCGTCGCCCACCTCGATCGGATCGACCGTGACCTTCAGCGAGCCGAGGTCGGGCAGGGCGATCTTCGGACGCACGTCGACCTCGGCGGTAAACGCCAACTCTTCGCCGTACTCCTTCTTGGTCACCTCGATCTCGGGCTGGCCGATCGGCTCGACTTCCGCCTCGGCGACCGCCTGTCCATACCGGGCGGGCAGCGCGTCGTTGACGACCTGGTCGAGCATCGCCTCGCGGCCGAAACGGGCCTCGAGCAACCTGGCGGGCGCCTTGCCGGGACGGAATCCGGGCAGCCGGACCTGCTTGGCCAGCTCCTTGTAGGCGCGCTGGAAATCGGGCTCGAGTTCGGTGAACGGCACCTCAACGTTGATGCGCACCCGGGTGGGGCTCAACTGCTCGACGCTGCTCTTCACGGGTTTGCTCCTCGGTATTCGGTGGATCGGCGCAGTATTGGTCGGGGTGACAGGATTTGAACCTGCGGCCTTCCGCTCCCAAAGCGGATGCGCTACCAAGCTGCGCTACACCCCGCGCTGACCTCGCAGATCCTACGGCCCTTCACGGCAATGGTGGCCGTCGGCTCCGCCGCGGACCGTCAAGACGTGTGGGACCTCACGGGGCGATCACAAAACCGCTTCGATTAGATTTGATGTTCGCCGCCAGATACAGTCTCGCTCGACTAAAACTTGCGGGCGTAGCTCAATGGTAGAGCCCTAGTCTTCCAAACTAGCTACGCGGGTTCGATTCCCGTCGCCCGCTCGGGCTGTTGCTTGCTCAACAGAAAGGCGCCATGAGCGACGTCGAACTGAAGGGCACTTGCGCGTCGGATTTCGCCGGCGTGCGCGACGCGTTCGAGCGCAACTTCGTGCTGCAGGCCGAGGTTGGCGCGGCCGTCGCGGCGTGGGTCGACGGTGAGCTCGTCGTGAACCTCTGGGGCGGCTGGGCCGACGCCGCCCGCACCCGGCCCTGGCAACAGAACACCCTGACGACGATCCTGTCGGGCACCAAGGGGATGACGGCCACCTGCGTCCACCAGCTGGCGGACCGCGGGGAGCTGGACCTGCACGCGCCGGTGGCCCGCTACTGGCCGGAGTTCGGGCAGGCGGGCAAGGACCGCATCACGCTGGCCATGGTGATGAGCCACCGCTCCGGCGTCATCGGCCCCCGCAACCGGATGGGCTGGGAGGAGGTCGCCGACTGGGACTTCGTCTGCAAGCAGCTCGCCGCCGCGGAACCGTGGTGGGAACCCGGCACCGCGCAGGGCTACCACATGACCACCTTCGGCTTCATCCTCGGCGAGGTGTTCCGCCGCGTCACCGGCCGCACCGTCGGTGAGTACCTGCGCACTGAGATCGCCGAGCCGCTGGGCGCCGACGTCCACATCGGCCTGTCTCCGGCCGAACAACAGCGCTGCGCCGAGCGGGTCAACAAGCCGCACGCCCGGGATCTGCTGGCCGAGGCGCAGGCGCCCGGCTACCCGACCAGCCTGACCGAACACCCGAAGGCGGCCCTGTCGATATCGATGGGCTTCGCCCCCGACGACGAACTCGGCTCGCACGACCTGGAGCTGTGGCGCCGACTCGAGTTCCCCGGCACCAACGGCCAGGTGTCGGCGCTGGGCCTGGCAACGTTCTACAACGCGCTCGCGCAGGAGCGGCTGCTGACCCGTGAGCACATGGAACGGGTCCGGGTGTCGCAGGGCGGCTTCGAGACCGACCTCGTGCTGGGCCCGCGCGTCGCCGACCACGGCTGGGGCCTGGGCTACATGCTCAACCAGCGGTGCGTCAACGGCCCCAATCCCCGGATCTTCGGGCACGGCGGCCTGGGTGGCTCGTTCGGGTTTGTCGACCTCGAGCACCGAATCGGCTACGCGTACGTGATGAATCGCTTCGACGCCACCAAGGCCAACGCCGACCCGCGGAGCGTCGCGCTGAGCGACGAGGTCTACGCCGCGCTGGGCGTCGTCGAGCGCGCCCGAACGTAAACCGCGCCCCGCCGAACGGACGCCGACGGGGCGCGGTCAATCGGTCAACGGGTCAGCGATGATCCCATCCGGGGCCGCCCGGCCCACCCGGGCCGCCGGGGCCGCGCCACGGCTCGGGATGCGGGTTGGGGCCCGGCCCGCGCCAATTGTCGTGGCAGTGCCCGCGGTCCCAGTTATCGCCCCAGCCCGGGTCCCAGAAGTCTCCCGGGCACCATTGCGGGAACGGCCCGGGCTGCGCTTGCGCCTCGGTCGCGGCGCCCAGCCCCGCTAGGCCAAGGCCGACGGCTATCGCGAAAAGGGTTGCAACTAAACGTGGAATGGTGTTCACGGTCGCTACCAATACCCGACCCGAGCCGCACGCAAACAGTAGACGCCGGCGTTTCTTGCTTAGGGTTTCCTGTCAGCGGCCCGAGCCGCTCACTTCTGGCAGTTGGGGCACCAGAACACGTTTCGGCCCTCGAGCACTTGGGTGCGGATCGTTCCCCCGCACACGCGGCACGCCTCCCCCGCGCGCCGGTACACGTAGGTGCGGGGCCGCCCTTGCCGATAGGACGGCGGACCGTGGTCGTGTTCGGGCAGTACCACGACGATTTGGCCGCGGCGCAGGCCGACCTTCATCAGCGCCACCAGATCGGTCCACGCCGCATCGAACTCGGCCTCGCCGATCGCGCGGCCGGGCCGGAAGGGATCGATGCGGTGGCGGAACAGCAACTCGTTGCGGTAGACGTTGCCCACGCCGGCGATCACGGTCTGGTCCATCAACAGCGCGCCAATCGGCTTGCGCGACTTGCTGATTCGAGCCCACGGCCACGATGGGTCGGCGTCGCTGCGCAACGGGTCGGGGCCCAGCTTGGCCACCACGTCGCTAACCTGGCCTTCGTCGATGACCTCGCACACCGTCGGGCCGCGCAGGTCGGTGCCGTACTCGGCGCCGACCATCCGCATCCGCACCTGCCCGACCGGTTCGGGCGGGGGCGCACCGTGCGGCCGCTCCCACTCGGTGAAGGTGCCGTACAACCCGAGGTGCACGTGCACGATGGGGCCGCCTTCATAGTGGTGAAACAGGTGCTTGCCCCAGGCGCTGGTGCGCCGCAGCACCCGGCCGTCGACGACGGCCGCCGAGCCAGCGAACCGGCCCTGCGGGCTGGACACCGCGACCGGCGCGCCGCCATATCGGCGTTTATGCAGCCGGGCCAGCCGGTGCAGCGTATGCCCTTCGGGCATCTCTAGGCCGGGGCGCCGGGCACCGGCGGCGCCTGGTGGGTGCGCTCGTATTCGGCGAGGATGTCGATACGCCGTTGGTGGCGTTCGGCTTTCGACCACTGCGCGCTCAGGAAGGCGTCCACGATCGTCAACGCCTCCTCGACGGTGTGCATGCGGCCGCCGATGCCGATCAACTGCGCGTTGTTGTGTTGGCGCGCCAACGTCGCGGTCTCGACGCTCCAGGCCAATGCGCAGCGCGCTCCCGGCACCTTGTTGGCGGCGATCTGCTCGCCGTTGCCCGACCCGCCGAGCACGATGCCCAGGCTCTCCGGGTCGGCCACCGTGCGCGTCGCAGCCGCGATGCAAAACGCCGGGTAGTCGTCCTCGGCGTCATAGCTGAACGCGCCGCAATCGATCGGCTCGTGCCCGGATTCCTTGAGGTGGGAGATGATCTGCTGCTTGAGCTCGTATCCGGCGTGGTCAGAACCCAGGTAGACGCGCATGCCCGACATCTTTACAGCCGCGCGCCCACCGGGGCCAGTCGAGGGCCTAGTCGAATTCGGGCTTCTCGGTGCGGGTCCGCTTGAGTTCGAAGAAGTGCGGGTAGGAGGCGAAGGTCACCGAGGCGTCCCACAGCTTGCCCGCTTCCTCGCCGCGCGGGATCTTCGAGAGCACCGGCCCGAAGAACGCCACCCCGTTGACGTGGATGGTCGGCGTTCCGACGTCGTCGCCGACCGCGTCCATCCCGGCGTGGTGGCTCTTGCGCAGCGCCTCGTCATAGTCCTCGCTCTGCGCGGCCTCGGCGAGCTCCGCCGGCAGGCCGGCGTCGGCCAGCGACAGCTTGATGACCTCCTCGAGGTTCTTGTTGTCCTCGTTGTGGATCCGGGTGCCCATCGCGGCGTACAGCGGGTCCAGCACTTTGGCGCCGTGGGCCTGCTCGGCGGCGATCGCCACCCGCACCGGCCCCCACGCGTGCTTCATCATCTCGCGGTACTTGTCGGGCAGGCCTTCGCGGTTTTCGTTGAGGATGGCCAGGCTCATGACGTGGAAGTGCACCTCGATGTCGCGGACCTTCTCCACCTCGAGGATCCAGCGCGACGTGATCCAGCACCACGGACACAGCGGATCGAACCAGAAATCGGCTCGGTTTTTCTCGTTGGCCTTCTCGGACATAGCGCGGTCCTCTCCTCGAGAGCAGATACGGTCACAACACCGTCCAGCACAACCGTAGTCGCGTGGCGGGTGTTCCCGCCCCGTCGCTCCGGTTACCGGCCGTTCATCAACACGTTTAAGTTGGACGCGTGGCCCTTCCTAACCTCACCCGTGACCAGGCCGTCGAACGCGCGGCCCTGATCACCGTGGACAGCTATCGGATCAGCCTCGACATCACCGACGGCGCGGGCGCGCCCGGGGATCGGACGTTCCGGTCCACCACCACCGTCGCGTTCGACGCCGTTGCCGGCGCCGACACCGTCATCGACATCGCCGCCGACGCCGTCCGCAGCGCCACCCTCAACGGCCGCGAGCTCGACGTGTCCGGATACGACGAATCGACCGGCATCCCGCTGCGCGGGCTCGAGAAGCAAAATGTCCTGGTCCTCGACGCCGACTGCCGCTACTCCAACACCGGCGAGGGGCTGCATCGCTTCGTCGACCCGGTGGACGACGAGGTCTATCTCTATTCGCAGTTCGAGACGGCCGACGCCAAGCGCATGTTCGCCTGCTTCGACCAACCCGACCTCAAGGCGACGTTCGACCTGCAGGTGACCGCCCCCGAGCACTGGAAGGTGATCTCCAACGGCGCGACCGTGTCGGTGGAAAACGGGGTGCACACCTTCGCCACCACCCCGCGGATGAGCACCTACCTGGTGGCGCTGATCGCCGGCCCGTATGCCGAGTGGAGGGACGCCTACACCGACGAACACGGCGAGATCCCGCTGGGCATCTACTGCCGGGCCTCGTTGGCCGAATTCATGGATGCCGAGCGGTTGTTCACCCAGACCAAGCAGGGATTCGGCTTCTACCACAAGAACTTTGGCCTGCCCTACGCGTTCGGGAAGTACGACCAGCTGTTCGTGCCCGAGTTCAATGCCGGCGCCATGGAAAACGCGGGGGCGGTGACCTTCCTCGAGGACTACGTCTTCCGCAGCAAGGTCACCCGGGCCTCTTACGAGCGGCGCGCCGAGACGGTGCTGCACGAGATGGCGCACATGTGGTTCGGCGACCTGGTCACCATGACGTGGTGGGACGACCTGTGGCTCAACGAGTCGTTCGCGACCTTCGCATCGGTGTTATGTCAAAGCGAGGCAACCGAATTCACCGAGGCCTGGACGACGTTCGCCACCGTCGAGAAGTCGTGGGCGTACCGCCAGGACCAGCTGCCGTCGACGCACCCGATCGCCGCCGACATCCCCGACCTGGCCGCCGTCGAGGTGAACTTCGACGGAATCACCTACGCCAAGGGCGCCTCGGTGCTCAAGCAACTGGTCGCCTACGTCGGGTTGGAGCATTTCCTGGCCGGGCTGCGCGACTACTTCCGCACGCACGCGTACGGCAACGCCACGTTCGCCGACCTGATCGCCGCGCTGGAAAAGGCGTCCGGTCGCGACCTGTCCGACTGGGGGCAGCAGTGGCTGAAGACCACCGGTCTGAACACGCTGCGACCCGACTCCGACGTCGACGCAGACGGCAAGTTCACCCGGTTCGTGGTGCGGCAAAGCGGCGCCGCACCCGGCGCGGGCGAGACGCGGGTGCACCGGCTGGCGATCGGCATCTATGACGACGATCGCGCCGGCAAGCTGGTGCGCGTCCACCGCGAGGAGCTCGACGTCGAGGGCCCGGATACCGAAGTGCCTGCGCTGGTTGGCGTTTCGCGCGGCAAGCTGATCCTGGTCAACGACGACGACCTGACCTACTGTTCGCTGCGGCTGGACGGGCAGTCGTTGCAGACGGCGCTGGAGCGGATCGCCGACATCGCCGAGCCGCTGCCGCGCTCGCTGGTGTGGTCGGCCGCGTGGGAGATGACCCGCGAGGCCGAGCTGCGGGCCCGCGATTTCGTCGCGCTGGTCTCCGGCGGCGTGCAGGCCGAGACCGAGGTCGGGGTGGCGCAACGGCTGCTGATGCAGGCGCAGACCGCGCTGCGGTCCTACGCCGAGCCCGCCTGGGCGTATGAGCACGGCTGGCCGCAATTCGCCGACCGGCTGCTGGAATTGGCGCGCGCCGCGCCAGCCGGATCGGATCACCAGCTCGCGTTCGTGAACACGCTGTGCACGTCGGTGCTGTCGACGCGGCACGTTGTGACACTGGCCGACCTGCTGGACCACGACCCGGCCGAACGGGGGTTGGCCGGTTTGGAGATCGACACCGACCTGCGCTGGCGCATCGTTACCGCGCTGGCCGCCGCCGGCGAGATCGACGCCGACGGGCCGGCGACCCCGTTCATCGACGCCGAGGTGCGGCGTGACCCGACCGCCGCCGGCAAGCGCCACGGCGCCCAGGCGGCGGCGGCGCGGCCCCAACTCGAGGTCAAGGAGCAGGCCTGGACGACGGTGATCGAGGACGACACGCTGGCCAACATCACGGCCCGATCGATCATCGCCGGCATCGCGCCGCCGGGACAGCACGAGCTGCTCAGGCCGTTCACCAGGCGCTACTTCGAGGCGATCCCCGGGGTCTGGGCGCGTCGCTCCAGCGAGGTCGCCCAAACCGTCGTGATCGGCCTCTACCCGCACTGGGACATCAGCGAGGACGGCGTCGCGGCCGCCGACGAGTTCCTGAGCGATCCGGAGGTGCCGCCGGCGCTGCGCCGCCTGGTGCTCGAGGGTCAGGCCGGGGTCAAGCGGTCGCTGAAAGCCCGCACGTTCGACGCGTCTGCATAACGCCCCCGCGAGCGCGCGTGTTTGTACGGCGACACGCCGCATTCGGCGTACATTCGCGCACCCTCGCGGTGGGCGGGGCGTCGCAAACCTAGGCCGGCGCGATCCCGGAGCTGAGCACGCGGATCGCGCTGACCAACCCGTCGACCAGGTGGCCCTGCTCGAACGCCGACGAGGCGGCGGCCACCCCGAGCGGCGCGGCCGACTCGGCGCCGCGGCCGCGGACCGCCGAGCCGTAGACCACCTCGATGACGGCCTGGTCGGGCGACACGGCGAGCAGTACCGCGTTGTCGGGCGTCGGCACCTTGGCCAAGATCTCGCGGGCCCGCGCGGCGGTGTCGCTGCCCAGGTCGCCGAGGTAGATCGCGAACCGCGCCCGGGACTGCCGCGAGCCGTACTTCAGCGCGTCGTCGATGGCGACCAGGTCGCTGATCGGGAACGGGTAGTGCACCGAGACGTCGCCCGGCTCGGTGACGCCCGAAATCCGTCCGCTGGTGGTGATCACCGAGCCCTTGGGCAGCTCGCTGGGAGCGATCGTCGCAACCTCACCATGTGCCACTGGCGCCACCTCCGACCGAGAACTCCGACGTTCCATGTCCGCCGTGCGCGCCGCCGACGTCTTCGTCGGTGGCCGCCCACAGGATCGGCGGGTGCGTCCACTTCTCCGACATCTTGTAGGTCGCGGGGTGGGGTCCCTTGTGCCTCCAGATCAGCGCGGACAGCACCGCGACCAGCACCAGCGGGATGCCGATGAAGTACATGTGAATCTCTGCAACGCTCACGACGCAAACCGTATCCCACCGGATGAGGCACCCGCACACTTGGACACGGGATGGGTCAGGCCGCGCCCTCGCCGAGGTACCGGGCCCAGGCCGGGTCCAGTTCCTTGACCGTCGACAGCAGCCGCCAGTGCTGCCCCGTGGGCGGCAGGGGCGCCCGGCGCAGGGCCCAGCCCAACTCGGTGAGCAGCTTGTCGCCCTTGCGATGGTTGCAGGTCGAACAGCAGGCCACGCAGTTCTCCCAGGAGTGGTCGCCGCCGCGGCTGCGGGGCACCACATGGTCGACGGTGTCGGCCTTGGCCCCGCAGTACGCACAGCAGAAACGGTCGCGGTGCATCAGGGCCGCGCGGGTCATCGGCACCCGCGCCCGGTACGGAACCCGCACGTAGGAACGCAGCTGGATAACCGAGGGCACCACGATCGACCTGGTCGCCGAGTGGATGACCGGCCCGGCCGGGTCGTCGTGCACCACGTCGGCCTTGCCACAGATCACCATGACGATGGCCCGCCGCATCGGTAGCGCCGTCAGCGGCTCGTAGGTGGAATTGAGCAGGAGCACCCGCCGCCGACTCCAGATCGACGCGGTTTCGTGGCGGGTAGGCGGGTGGGTATCGACGCTGTGCAGGGGTGACGCGATATGGAGGGGTGTCCCGGTTGGGGGCCCGGTTAACCCTGCCGCGGCACCGGAACTGCGGTGGCTGCGGCGTCTCTTGCCATGCGCCATAGATCCTCCGCGGATAGTCCACCATGATTCGCCGCCAAACGCACCCTTATTGCTGGTGCGCGCCGTGACGAACCGATGAACAGACGGCGTGACCGGGGCCCGTCCGGCCTTGGCAACCCGGCGATGCACCACAATGGAGGGGATGGATCAGGTGAGCTTTTACGACGCCGTCGGCGGTGCCGAAACCTTCAATGCGATCGTGTCGCGCTTTTACGCGCAGGTCCCGGAGGACGAGATTCTTTCCCAGCTGTACCCCGCGGACGACCTGGCGGGCGCCGAGGAGCGGCTGCGGATGTTCCTCGAGCAGTACTGGGGCGGCCCGCGCACGTACTCCGACCGGCGCGGGCATCCGCGGCTGCGGATGCGGCACGCTCCGTTCCGGATCACCCCCATCGAGCGCGACGCCTGGCTGCGGTGCATGCACACCGCCGTCGCCTCCATCGATTCGCAGACTTTGGACGACGCGCACCGCCGCGAATTGCTTGAATACCTGGAAATGGCCGCGCACTCTCTGGTCAATTCATCGTTCTGATCCCGAGTAACCGAACGGAGCAGCATGAGCCCCGAGCCGTGGTGGTCGAACGCGGTCTTCTACCAGGTCTATCCCCGGTCGTTCGCCGATAGCGACGGCGACGGCGTCGGCGATCTGGACGGGTTGACGGCGCGCCTGGATTACCTGACGCAGCTGGGCATCGACGCGATCTGGCTCAGCCCCGTCACCGTCTCGCCGATGGCCGACCACGGCTACGACGTCGCCGATCCGCGTGACATCGACCCGCTGTTCGGCGGCATGCCCGCGATCGACCGGCTGATCGCGGCTGCGCACGAACGAAACATCAAGATCACCATGGACGTGGTGCCCAACCACACCAGTTCCCAGCATCCGTGGTTCCAGGAGGCGCTGGCCGCCGGGCCGGGCAGCGCCGCGCGGGCGCGCTACTGGTTCCGCGACGGCAAGGGGCCCGACGGGGCGCTGCCGCCGAACAACTGGACGTCGGTGTTCGGCGGCTCGGCATGGACCCGGGTGGTGGAGCCCGACGGCAAGCCCGGCCAGTACTACCTGCACCTCTTCGACACCGAGCAGCCCGACCTGAACTGGGAGAATCCCGAGGTCTTCGACGACTTCGCGAAGTCGCTGCGGTTTTGGCTGGACCGCGGGGTCGACGGCTTTCGCATCGACGTGGCGCACGGGATGGCCAAGCCACCCGGCCTGCCCGACGCGAAGGAAGGCGTCAAGGTGTTGAGCCACACCGACGACGACCCGCGCTTCAACAACCCCAGCGTGCATGAGATCCACCGCGGGATCCGCAAGGTCGTCGACGCCTACCCCCACGCGGTCACCATCGGCGAGGTGTGGGTGATGGACAACCACCTATGGGCCGAGTATCTGCGGCCCGACGAACTGCATCTCGGCTTCAACTTCCGACTGACCAAGATCGACTTCGACGCCGGCCAGATCCGCGACGCGATCGAGAACTCGCTGAAGGCCATCGCGATTTACGACGCCGTTCCGACCTGGACGCTGTCCAACCACGACGTGGACCGCGAGGTCACCCGCTACGGAGGCGGCGAAATCGGGCTGCGCAGGGCGCGGGCGATGGCGATGGTGATGCTCGCCCTGCCGGGCACGGTGTTCATCTACAACGGCGAGGAGTTGGGCCTGCCCGACGTCCTGGACCTGCCCGAGGAGGTGCTCCAGGACCCGACGTGGGAGCGCTCCGGTCATACCGAACGCGGCCGCGACAAGTGCCGGGTCCCGATCCCGTGGTCGGGTGACGCTCCCCCGTTCGGCTTCTCCGCGTCCGCCGACACCTGGCTTCCGATGCCGGCGGCCTGGGCGACGCTCACCGTGGAGAAGCAGCGCGACGACCCCGACTCGACGCTGTCCTTTTACCGGCGCGCCCTCCAATTGCGCAGGGAGCGAGGCGAATTCGAGGGTGGCGAGCTGGAATGGCTGGCCGCCGACGACGAATTGCTGATCTTCGAGCGCCACGGCGGCGCCCTGGTGTGCGCGCTGAACGCCGGCCCGCTGCCGATGGCTTTGCCGCCGGGCGAGGTGATCCTGGCCAGCGCGCCGCTGGTCGACGGCAAGCTGCCACCGGACGCGGCGGCCTGGCTGGTCTGAGGCAGCCCGCAGGGGTCACCTTTTGCACGCACGAAACGTCAGAGGTCGTGTAAGGGCAACATGATCATTGATTGACGAAGGAGTCCGATATGCCCACGTTGATCGTGCGATATGAAGTGGGGCCTCAGGGCGTCGATGACATCGTCAAGGCGGTTGAACACGCATTCGCGGCGGTGAATGAGCGACAGCCCAACGGCATTCGATGGACCTACTGGCAAGGGCCCGCCGACACCGAGTTTGGTGCGATCCTCGAGCTGGCTGACGGGGTCGAGAATCCGCTACCGGACATCGCCGCAGCGCGCGGTGTTCAGGAAGCGGTCGCTAAGGGCATTGATGGTGAACCGCCGACGCCTAAGCCCGTCACCGTCATCGGATCGTACGGCTAGGCCGACCAATCGGCCGTTCAGGCCAGCACCAGCGCCGCGTGCGCGCGGCGCCGGTACACCGAGCCGAACTTGGCGTCGACACGCAGCCAATTCGGCAGGATCCGGACGCGGACCATCTCGTCGGCGCCGATGGCATCGGGTGACTGCGGCAGGAAACCCATTGCGGTCAAAGCGAATACGCAGCGCATCGGCAGGCCCACGCTGACATCGGACCCTTGGGAGGCCGAGCTGACGCGAATGACCTCCTGGTCGAGCAGCGACACCGGCGGACCATGAGAACTGCCATGCTCCCTGGCGAGCTGCGCGCCGCGCTGCGCCAGATCCAGCATCACCCGCGCGGGTACGTCGTCGAGGTGGACAAAGCCGGATTCGGGGGGCAGGGCGCCCCGCCACGCGGAGTCCATCGCGTAGCCGGGGTCGACGTAGCCCTCGGCGTCCATCGCCGACAGGCCGCGCGCCAGCCCATCCGCCGCGACCGACAAGTCGTCGGGTCGCACCCGGCCGACCACCACCCGACTGGCCAGCACGTCGAAACCGGTTGCCACCCAAGCGGTCAGCAGCCCGGCGGATCGGGCCCGCAGCCGGATGACCGCGGCGTCATCGAGGCGCATCGCGTGATCGACGAACGTCGCGAGATCCCCGCGGTGGGCGGCGTCACGCAACCACACACCTCGCTCGGCTACCCCGCTTATTCCCTGAGCCACCGTTGCAGATACTCCCGATGGTGGGGTGAGAGCCGGAACAGCCGCTGCTCCTCGATGTGCACGGCGGCCAGTTGCGTCTCGGCGATGACCGCGGGCTTGGAGGCCGGATCGGCGTTGACCGAGCGCACCTCGTAGCCGAGCGTGAAGTCGACCGTCCGGTGCTGTTTGGTCCAAATCGTCACCTGCAGAGGCGAATCGGCCAGGCGCAGCTGGCTCTTGTAGGTGACCCGCACGTCGGCGATCAGCAACCCGATGGTCGTGATGTCGGCGGCGAAGGGTTCCTTGAGGAACAGCACCCGCGCCTCTTCGAGGATGGTGACCATGGTGGCATGGTTGACGTGCTGGTACATGTCGATGTCCGACCAGCGCACGGGCACCGGTGCGACGAAGCCAACGCTCAACTCGAGGATCCCCTGCCACTGGTGCGGGTCATCCGGCGGATCTGCCGCGCGGCCACCGACAGCGTCGCGAGATCCTTTGCCCCGCTTTCCTGGATCTCGCTCAGCGTGCGACGGGCACGCTCCACCCGGGACGCGCTGATGTGTTCCCACTCGCCGATCTTCTCTTCGCCGCTTTCGTCGGGCTCACCGACCGCCAGCACGTCGAAGCACAGCGACCGCAACGACGCGTAGATGTCGTCGCGAATCGCCAAGCGCGCCAACGACTGCCAGCGGTCGTGGCGGGGTAGCTCCGAGACCGCCGTCAGCAGGCTGTCGGTGCCCAGCCGGTCCATCAGGGCGAAATAGGTGTCCGCGACTTCGGCGGTGTCCATCTCGGTGATGTCCGCGACGTCGATGATGTCGAGCAGGCTGTAGCGGTACAGGCCGGCGGCCACCCGGTAGGCGAGGTCTTTCGGTGCGCCCTGCGAGGCGAATTCGGCGGCCTCCTTTTCCACGATGGCCTTGTCGTCGCCGCGCAGCCACTCCGACATGCGCGGCGTCAACGCTTTCACTTTGGCGGCGAATCGATTGATCTCGGCGCCGACGGCCAGCGGCTGCGGGCGGTAGTTGAGCAGCCAGCGTCCGGCGCGGTCGATCAGCCGTCGGGTGTCCAGCGTCAGCCGGTCCGACAGCGCGACGGGCAGGTTCGCCGCGCGGATCCGCCGCCAGATGTGACTCACACCGAAGATGGCGTCGGTGGCGACGTAGGTGCGCACCGCGTCGATCGGCCCGACGCCGACGTCTTCGGTGATCCGGAACGCGTAGCTGATGCCCGCGGCGTCGACCAGGTCGTTAATCAGCATGGTGGTGACGATCTCCCGGCGCAGCTGGTGGGTGCGGATCTCCGGGGTGAACCGCTCGCGCAGCGGCGTCGGGAAGTACTGCGGCAGCCTGGATGCGAACACGTCCTGCTCGGGCAGTTCGGTGGTCAGCATCTCCTCTTTGAGCGCCAGCTTGACGTGGGCCATCAGCGTGCACAGCTCGGGGGAGGTGAGCCCGATGCCGACGTCGATGCGCCGGTGGATCTCCTTCTCCGACGGCAGCGCCTCCAGCTCCCGGTTGACGCCGCGTTCCTCGAGGTACTTGATTTGCATTGCGTGCACCGGCAGCAGGCTGGCCGCATTGGCGCGGCTGGTGCCGATCAAGTCGTTCTGGTCCTCGTTGTCCAGGAGCACCAGTCGCGCGACCTCGTCGGTCATCGACTCCAGCAGATCCTTGCGCTCCTCGGGCTTGACCTTGCCGGCGGTGACCAGCGAGTCGATCAGGATCTTGATGTTCACCTCGTGGTCGGAACAGTCGACGCCGGCGGAGTTGTCCATCGCGTCGGTGTTGATCCGCCCGCCCGACAGGTCGAACTCTACCCGGCCCAGCGCGGTCACCCCGAGGTTGCCGCCCTCACCAATGACCTTGGCGCGCACCTGGTTTGCGTTGACCCGCACCGGATCGTTGGCGCGATCGCCGACGTCGGCGTCGGACTCGGCTTCGGCCTTGATGTAGGTGCCGATGCCGCCGTTGAACAACAGGTCGACGGGCGCCTGCAGGATCGCCTTGATCAGGTTGGGCGGGGACATCTCGTCGGCCCCAGCATCCGAGCCGTCGATGCCCAGCGCCTCGCGGACCTGCGGGCTGATCGGGATGGCCTTCTGGTCGCGGTCGTAGACCCCGCCGCCCTCGCTGATCAACGACTTGTCGTAGTCGTCCCAGCTGGAGCGCGGCAGGTCGAACATCCGCCGCCGTTCCCGCCACGACGCCGCCGCGTCGGGGTCCGGGTCTAAGAAGATGTGCCGATGGTCGAAGGCGGCGAGCAGCCGGATGTGCTGGCTCAGCAGCATCCCGTTGCCGAACACGTCGCCGCTCATGTCGCCGACGCCGACGACGGTGAAGTCCTCGGTCTGCGTGTCGACGCCCATCTCCCGGAAGTGGCGTTTGACGGCCTCCCAGGCGCCCTTGGCGGTGATGCCCATGGCCTTGTGGTCGTAGCCCACCGACCCGCCGGACGCGAACGCGTCGCCCAGCCAGAACCCGTAGGACTTGGCGACGTCGTTGGCGATGTCAGAGAACGTGGCGGTGCCCTTGTCCGCGGCCACCACCAGGTAGGCGTCGTCGCCGTCGCGGCGGATCACTTCGGGGGGCGGGCTGACCTTTTTCGTTGCGTGGTCGACGTTGTCGGTGACGTCGAGCAGGCCGGAGATGAAGAGCTGATAGCAGGCGACGCCCTCGGCGCGGGTGGCGTCGCGGTCGGCGGCGGCGTCGCCGGTGGGCAGCGGCGGACGCTTGAGGACGAACCCGCCCTTGGCCCCGACCGGCACGATGACGGCGTTCTTCACCGCCTGCGCCTTGACCAACCCCAGGATCTCGGTGCGGAAGTCGTCGCGGCGGTCGGACCAGCGCAGGCCCCCGCGCGCCACCGGGCCGAACCGCAGGTGCACGCCCTCCACGCGCGGCGAGTAGACGAAGATCTCGAACTTTGGCCGCGGCAGCGGAAGTTCGTCGATCAGCTGCGCATCCAGCTTGAGCGCCAACACATTACGGGCGCGGGCGGAACCCTCGCGCGTCACGAAGTAGTTGGTCCGCAGCGTGGCCTGCACCAGCGACGCGAACGCGCGCAGGATCCGGTCGGTGTCCAGGCCCACCACGGCGTCGATGTCCGCGGCGACCGCGGCGGCGGCCGCTTGGGCGTCGCGACTGGTCGGCGACCCCGCGGAAAAAGAAGTCCTGGGATCGAAGAGCGCCTCGAACAGGGTGACCAGGGACCGCACGGTGGAGGGATGCTCGCTGAGCACCGATTCGATGTGGGACTGGCTGTACGGAAAGCCGGCCTGCCGAAGGTATTTCGCGTAGGCGCGCAGCAGCACGACCTGCTGCCAGGTCAGCCGCGCGCGCATCACCAGCTCGTTGAACCGGTCGATCTCGACGCGTCCCTGCCAGATGGCGGTGACCGCGTCGGCGAATCGCTCCGCGGTGGACTCCCGTTCGGCCGCCGTCGTCGCCAGCGGGATCGTCGGGTGCGGCTGGATCTTGAACTGGTAGATCCACACGGCCAACCCGTCCTGCCGGGTGACGGTGAAGGGGCGCTCCTCGAGCACGACGACGCCCATGCTCTGCAGCATCGGCAGCAGCTGGCTCAACGAGGCGGTGTGGCCGCCCACGAACCAGGTCAGCTGGGCGGCCGCGTCCTCGCCGCGCTCGGAGAACACCAGCTTGACCGAATCATCGGACAGCTCTTTGATGATCGCGATGTGCTCGATGGCGTCGCCGGGCGTGACGGCCTGTTTGTAGACCTCGGAGAAGGCGGCGGCGTAATGCTCGGCTTCGGCGTGTGACACGGGCCCGTCGGGGATGTCGGCCGCGGCGGCGACCAGCCGGTCGCCCCAGGTTCGCGCGGCTTCGCTGAGCAGCCCCTGGATCCGGACGCGGTTGGCTTCCGAGACATCGACGGCCGCCGCGTTCTCGGGCAGCCGGACCATGAAATGCATGAGCGCCCAGGGCGATTCGCTGACACGCGCGGTGAATTCCAGTCGTGTGCCGCCGAATTCGTGGACCAGGATGTCCTCGATCTGCAGGCGCACCGCGGTGGTGTAGCGATCGCGCGGCACATACACCAGGCACGAGACGAAATACTGCAGGCGGTCGGCGCGCAGGAACAGCAAGGCGCGCCGCTGCGATCCCAGGTCCACCACCGCTTTCGCCATCGTCAGGAGCCGTTCGGCGCTGAGCGTGAACAGCTCCGAGCGCGGGACGGTCTGGATGACGTCGAGCAGCAGTTGGCCCGGGTGGATCGGGTCGCCGTCGGCCATCGCCAGCGCCTCGCGGACCCGGCTCGAGACCGTCGGGATGTCCAGGACGTCCGCGTTCATGGCGGCGACCGTGAAGAGCCCGACGAAGCGGTGCTCGAAGACCGCCCTGCCGCCCTGGCCGTCGTCCGCGTATTCGCGAACCGCGATCGCGTAGGGGTAGGCGCCGTAACGCAGGTAGCTGCCCACCACGGATTGGGCCAGGACCAGCAAGTGGTCTTCGTCGGTCAATCGCGGGCGCGAACCGGTGCGGGTGCGCAGGACCCCCAGGCCGGTCGCGCCGTCGGCGGAAACCACGTTGTCGTGCACCCGGGCGCGTTGATAGCCCAGCAGCAGGAAGTTTCCGTTGCCCAACCAGCGCAGCAGCTCCGCGACGTCCTCCCGGTCCGGCGCCGAGTATCGGTCGTCGGCGTTGGTGTGGACGGCCTCGGCCACCTCACTCAGGGTGGTGATCATCGACGCGGCGTCGGTCGCGACCTGTTCGACGTCCGCCAGGACCTTGGGCAGCAGCCGTTCGACCTCGGCGAGGGCCTTGCTGTCGACGGACGGCGACAGCGGGACGTAGATCCACGCCTCGCCGTCGTATTGGGACGTACCGGGCGGCTTCGGTTCGACGCTGAGCAGGTCGCCCGCCGAGTTGCGGTGGACGTCGAACACCGGGGTCATGATGCCCGCGTAGGCGACGCCCAGCCGGTGCAGCAGCACCGTGACGGAGTCCAACAGCATGCTGCCGTGGTCGGTGACGACCTGCAGGGCGGGCCCGAATCCCTCGGGATCGTCGGCCGGGTGCACACAGACACAGCTCGCGCGTTCCGCGCGGCACTCGGCGAGCCGATAGTGCGCGCGCAGCATGGCCGGGGTCACCATGAGCGCGGGGTCGACGGGACCGGGTTCCGCCGCTCCCGGTTCGTCGCCGCGGGGACCGCGGTAGCTCTCGATGTAGGCGTTCGCGATCCAGTCGGGGATGTCGTCACTCGTGGTGAACGTGGTCCACGGCTTGAGATCTTGCCTAGCACCGGGATCGATCGTCATGCCGGTTGCTCCCAACTCGCGACGGATGCCACATTGCGCCCGATCGCCCCGTTATCAGCGGGGCAGCCCTGACATTAGTCGCGCGTCAGCTTGCGGTGGGTGACTCTGTGCGGCCTGGCGGCTTCCGCGCCGAGGCGTTCCACCTTGTTTTCCTCGTAGGCGCCGAAGTTGCCCTCGAACCAGAACCACTTGGCCTCGTTGTCCTCGTCGCCCTCCCAGGCCAGGATGTGCGTGCATGTGCGGTCGAGGAACCAGCGGTCGTGGCTGATCACCACCGCGCAGCCGGGGAATTTCTCCAGCGCGTTCTCCAGCGAGCTCAGCGTCTCAACGTCGAGGTCGTTGGTCGGCTCGTCCAGCAGGATGAGGTTGCCGCCCTCCTTCAGCGTGAGCGCCAGGTTCAGCCGGTTGCGCTCACCGCCGGACAGCACGCCGGCGGGCTTCTGCTGGTCGGGCCCCTTGAAACCGAACGCAGACACGTAGGCCCGCGACGGGATCTCGTTCTGGCCGACCTCGATGTAGTCCAGCCCGTCGGAAACCACTTCCCACACCGTCTTTTTGGGGTCGATGCCGGCGCGGGTCTGGTCGACGTAGCTGAGCTTGACGGTCTCCCCCACTTTGACGGTGCCGCTGTCCGGCTGCTCGAGGCCGACGATGGTCTTGAACAGCGTGGTCTTGCCGACCCCGTTGGGGCCGATGACGCCGACGATGCCGTTGCGCGGCAGCGTGAACGACAGGTCCTTGATGAGGGTGCGCCCGTCGTAGCCCTTGTCGAGGTGCTCGACCTCGACGACGACGTTGCCCAGGCGCGGCCCCACCGGGATCTGGATCTCCTCGAAGTCGAGCTTGCGCGTCTTCTCCGCCTCGGCGGCCATCTCTTCGTAGCGCTGCAGGCGCGCCTTGCTCTTGGCCTGCCGCGCCTTGGCGCCGGAGCGGACCCAGGCCAGCTCTTCGGTCAGCCGCTTCTGCAGCTTGGCGTCCTTGCGGCCCTGCACGGCGATCCGCTCGGCCTTCTTCTCCAGATAGGTCGAGTAGTTGCCCTCGTAGGGGTAGGCGCGGCCGCGGTCGAGCTCGAGGATCCACTCGGCGACGTTGTCCAGGAAGTACCGGTCGTGCGTGACCGCCAGGATCGCCCCCGCGTACGCGGCCAGGTGCTGCTCGAGCCACTGCACGCTTTCGGCGTCCAGGTGGTTGGTCGGCTCGTCGAGCAGCAGCAGGTCCGGTTTAGACAGCAGCAGCTTGCACAGCGCCACGCGGCGCCGCTCACCGCCGGACAGGTTGGTGACCGGCTCGTCGGGCGGCGGGCAGCGCAGCGCGTCCATCGCCTGCTCCAGCTGGGAGTCGAGGTCCCACGCGTCGGCGTGGTCCAGCTCCTCCTGCAGCCGGCCCATCTCCTCCATCAGCTCGTCGGAGTAGTCGGTGGCCATCAGTTCGGCGACCTCGTTGAAGCGGTCGAGCTTGACCTTGATGTCGCCCAGGCCCTCTTCGACGTTGCCGCGGACCGTCTTCTCCTCGTTCAGCGGCGGCTCCTGCTGCAGGATGCCGACGCTGGCGCCGGTGGCCAGGAACGCCTCGCCGTTGTTGGGCTTGTCCAGGCCGGCCATGATCCGCAAGACGCTCGACTTGCCGGCGCCGTTGGGGCCGACGACACCGATCTTGGCGCCCGGGAAGAAGCTCAACGTGACGTCGTCCAGGATCACCTTGTCGCCGTGCGCCTTGCGGACCTTCTTCATCGTGTAGATGAACTCAGCCATGCCGCGGTTTTGCCTTTCTGGTCTTTGAGAGAGATCTCGCGGACCATCCTAGGCATCGCGTGGCGGCGCCGATCCCGCAGCTAAGCCGTCAGCGGCAGCGGCCCCGTGTCGTCGGACTCGGCGCTGTCATCGGCATCGGTGTCCTCACCAGCGACGTCGGCCGGTGCTGCCGTGGACGGCGCGGCGTCCGCGGTCGTCGGACCGGTGTAGCCCGGCTTCTCGATGCGCACGATCGCTCGCGACACGTCCGGTCCGACCGACGTCGCCCGCATCTCCAGCGATGACCGGCGATTGCCGTCGCGGTCCTCGTACTCGCTGGTGTACACGTGGCCCACCACGATGACCGGCGCGCCCTTGCCCAACGCGGCGCCCACGCCGGTGACCAGCTTGCCCCAGCAGTTGACGTTGATGAACAGCGAGTTTCCGGGCTCCCACCCGCCGTCAGCCGTCCGCCGACGAGAATTGCTGGCGACGCGGAACTTGATGACCTCCTGGGTGCCGACCTGTCGGCGGTCGGGGTTGTTGACGATGTGGCCGACGACCGTAAGCGGTGTTTCAAACATGGGCTGATCCCTTCTCGGTTGCATTTCTCTGTTGGCGCGGTGAGCGCATCACCGCCCTGTCTGATCGCCATTCAGCCGGGCACCACAGACGGATTCCGCGTTGCGACGACGTCCAGCTGCGGCCCCTGTGGAGAAAACCGTGACTGTGGATCGGTTCGTCGGCTGGTGCGAGGCGTGTTCCATGGCAAGCCCTAGGCCGCCGGGGGACGCGCTACATATTTCGATCATGGAGGCCGCAATCTGCGATGCTCGAAATATCGATCATCTAGCGCCTCAGCACCTAGTGATTGAAATATTGATCATCTAGGCAGAAGAGCCGTATGATCAAAAAATGAATCATCCTGTCGCGCTGGTGTACGACACCGTCGAACTCGGCGAACGCCTGCGGCGGGCGCGCCAGGCTCGAGGCTTTCACCAGGGTGAGCTCGCTGACCGTATCGGGGTCACTCGTATGACCGTCTCCCGCCTTGAGCGGGGGGGATCTGTCAGCGTCGATATTGCGCTGCGCGCGTTGTCGGAGTGCGGAATGGCACTCGCGCTGGTACCGAAGTTTGCCCGCGTGGCGGTGATCGATGACGCGTAAGGCGCTTGACGTTTGGTTGTACGGCGTGCACATCGCGAGGCTGACCGAGCCACGCCGATTCCGCCTACGATTGGAATTCACCGAGGAGGCGCTCGACACCTTCGGCGACGGGAGTCGAGTCCTCTCTCTCGCTCTGCCCATCTCACCACGCCCAATCCAAGACAGGGACGGCGCGTTGCAGGTGTCGGCGTTCATCGAAGGTCTTCTGCCGGAGGGCAACCTGCGCCGTCACATCGCCACAGAAGCCGGCGTACCAATCAACGACACGATGACGCTGTTAGAACGTGTCGGCGCGGAATGTGCCGGCGCCGTGCAGGTCCTCGCCGCGGAAGCAGAGCCCGGCGCCGGTCAAGTCCGCCGGTTGACCAAGCGGGAGGTCGACAGTCTTATCGCGGACCTGCCGACCTACCACCTGCCTGAGGGTGCCACACCGCAGGCATCGCTGGCCGGCATCCAGGACAAAGTGCTGTTGGTAGCTCTCCCCGGCGGCGGATGGGGCTGGCCCGAGGCGGGCGCGGCCTCGACGCACATCATCAAGCCCGAGCCGCTGGGTGGCGCCGTGAAGCATCTCATCCAGACGGAAGACTGGGCACTACGAGTGGCGCGGGGGACCGGCATAAACGCTGCGGAGTCCCGTTTAGCGCGGTTCGACGAGCGCGAGGCCATTGTCGTTGTCCGCTATGACCGAAGCCCTGACGGCTACCGCCTGCATCAGGAGGATTTCTGTCAAGCGCTGGGCCTCGATCCTCAGGCCAAGTACGAAAGCACCAGCGAAGCAGCACGTTTGGGGTCGAGGCTACGCCGCGTAGCACGCGTGGCCGCACCTAGGGCACTGGACCCCGACAAGTTTCGGTTGGCGTTGCTGCAGGCTGTGACGTTTAACGTGGTGATCGGTAACGCCGACGCTCACTCCAAAAATTATTCAGTGATGATCAGCCGTGATGGAAGCGTTTCCCTCGCCCCGATCTACGATGCCGCGCCGGTGATGTACCTGGATCCCGCATTCAGAAGCACAGGCCATGTGATCAACGGTAAGACGAGGATTGACAACATCAATGTCGATGACCTGGCTGCCGAAGCCGCATCCTGGGGCATGGGGATGCGGCGAGCACGTGAGGTTGTGCGGTCATGCATGGCGGCCGTCTACAGCTGGGTGGAACGCGTCCCGCTTCCATCGGGAGCCGAGTCGGTCAAGTCAAACCTCGACCAAATGTGGACCCGATGCTCCTGGCCGACAACGCTTTGACATTCGGAGATTCCGACTCCACCTCGGACGACGCCGGCCCGTAAAGCCGCCGCATTTCGGTACACGTCTCGACTTCCCGGTGCGGGCTTGGTTCTCGGAACCGGCTGCCTTATTGGCTCAGATCGCCAGCCGGCCACGGGTGATGGTGACCGCGCGACCGGTCAGGTCAACCCGGTCGTCGCGGAGTTGCAGGTCGATGCGCCCACCGCGAGGTGATACTTGCAGGCCGGCCAAGGCAGTCTTTGCCAGTTTCTTCGACCAGTAGGCCCCGAGAGTGCAATGCGTGGACGCAGTCACTGGGTCCTCATCGATACCGGCAGCGGGCGCAAAGAAGCGGGACACGAAGTCGCTTTCGTTCTCGCCGCGCGCGGTGACGATGAGACCACGGGCGTCGAGGGCGGCCACCGCCGCCAGGTCTGGGGCCAACCCGCGCACGCTTTGCGGGGAATCTAATTCGGCGAGCAGATCGAGCCGTCCGCGCGCCGATTCGCAGGGCGTAACACCAAGTGCTGCAACGAGTTCTAACGATACCGGCACCGGACGAGGATTGTCGGCAGGGAAGTCCAACGTTATTCGTCGGTCGCGTTCCAGGCGCGCGCCGAGGATGCCTCCACGAGAAGCGAACCGCAGAGTATCGGCCCGCTCGCCCGTCTCCCACACGATGTGCGCAGCAGCGAGGGTTCCGCTTCCGCACAACGCCAGTTCGGTTTGCGGGCTGAACCACCGCAGCTCCGACTGGGGCTGAGCATGACGAACAAATGCGGTGGCGGGCAGGTTTAACTCGGCCGCCAGTTGTTGGAGCCACTCAGCCTCAGGCCAACCTGAGTCGAGTACACAGACCGCAGCCGGGCCCCCGGCAAAAGGACGGTCAGTAAAGCAGTCCACCGAGTAAATGCGCATCGACCAATCTTGACCGACGACATCGCACCCCGAATACGAGGTCACGCCCCGGCCCGCGAGCCTAACCTCACTGCGAAAATTCGCAGGGGATCTCGCAGCGTCGTTAGGCTCGCGGACTTCCACTGCGCCCCGGCGTTTCGCCCCGTGCCAGCTCGGCCAGCATCGCGTTGTAGGCGGCCAGCTCGGCGTCGTCGTCCAGGTCGGCCGCCCGGTCCCGCCGCCGCGCGGTGCGCCTGTCGCTGCGGGCCCACTGCACGAGCAACGCGATCATCACGATAACCAGCGGCACTTCGCCTGCGGCCCAGGCGATTCCACCGCCCAACCGTTGATCGCCGAGTAGGTCGGTGTGCCAGCTCAGGCCGAGCGAGCGATAGTAGTCGGCGCCGAGCACCTTGCGCCAGCCCATCAGCACCACCCCGAAGAAGGCGTGCAGCGGAAGCGAGGCGAACACGACGCCGACCTTGGCCAGCGGCGGGATGGGCCGCGGCGTCGGGTCCACCCCGATGACGACCCAATAGAACAGGTAGCCGCTGAGCAAAAAGTGCACGTTCATCGCCAGGTGTCCGGCGTGACTGCTCACCGTCGTGTCGAAAAGGTTCGACAGATACAGCCCGTAAAACCCGGCGACGAACAACACCGTCGCGACCACGGGGTTGGTGAGGAACCGCGACACGTGGCTGTGAAGCGCGGCCAGCAGCCACTCGCGCGGGCCGGGCGGGGCGTCGCGGCCGGCGGCGGGCAGCGCGCGAAGCGCCAGGGTGACTGGCGCGCCCAGCACCAGCAGGATCGGGACCAGCATCGACAGCCCCATGTGCGCGACCATGTGCATGCTGAACATCGCCGGCATGTAGCGACCGACGCCCGATGAGGTCACGAACAGCAGCGCCATGCAGCCCAGCACCCAGGACACGGTCCGCCCCGGCGGCCAGTGATCGCCGCGGCGGCGCAACCGCACCACGGCCGCCACGTACAGCGCGGCGAGGACGATCGCGGCGGTGCCGAAGATGAGGTCGAAGCGCCAGTCGAGCAGGATGCGCACCGCGGTGGGGGGGCCGTCGAAGTCGTAGCCGATCTCGGCCTCGGGAATGGTCGGCAGCCGGGCCGGGGGCGCTGGCGGCGCCGTGCGGCCCAGCCCCACGGCGATACCGAACGTCAGGCCGAACACCGCGGCCTCGATGAGCGCGAGCCTGATCAGCGCTCGGTGCGCTCGCGGGCCACTCGAATCGCCTTGCAGCGCAACCACTGCCGAGCGCCGCTGGCGCCAACCGAGTCCGCCCAGCACACACAGCGCGACGAATTTGGCGACGACCAGCCGCCCGTACCCGGTCGTGAACAGGTCGGACGGCAGCACCCGCACCAGGGCGTTGACCACTCCACTGAGCGCCATCGCCACCCAGCACCACAGCGCGACCGCGGAGAACCGCCGTGCAGCCAGACCCAGGTGGTCACCGCCGCGCAGCCCGTGGGCGAGCAGGGCGAGCAGCCCGCCGGCCCACACGCTGGCGGCGACCAGGTGGATCAGCAGGCTGTTGGTGGCCAGGTCGTGCGAACCGCCGGCCGACGAATGCCCGGTCAGCCCGAGCGGAACCAGCGTCACCAACGACCCGGCCAGCAGCACCGGCGTCCACGACCAGCGCAGCACCGACAGACTCGCCAGCGTGACCACGGCCGCCAGGACCGCGGTCCAGCGCCAGGCGGAGGCGGTGTAGATCATCCCCGCCAACGACCAGATGGTGCCCGGGTCAAGGTCGGCCAGGCGATGACCGGACACGTCGGAAATGGTCAGCGGAACGAGCAGGGCGGCGCACACCGCCCAAACCCCCGACGCGACCGTCCCGAGGCGAAGCGCGCGGTAGCCGCCGGCGTCCAGGACGCCGCTGCTTTGCGGCGGCACCAGAAACGCCGCGAACAGGAACGATCCGACGGCCAGCACCGCGGCGATCTCCCCCGCCGCGCGGACGAATGGCAGCCCCAGCGTGGTGGCCGGACCCGGATCGGGCAAGCCGGTTGCGGTCAGCGCGCCGGCCAGCGACAGCGCCCCGATGCCCGCGGCCGTGCAGCCCGCCAGCACCGCGACCCCGATCAGCGGCGGCCACACCCGCGCGCCGCGAGTGGCCACCAGCCGGTCAACGGTCATGCAACCAGGGTATTGGGCGCCTGCCGGCTACCGGGCTTGGCCGTCCAGCCGCTCCCGGCGCGCCCGGGCCTCGCGGGCGATGAACTGCTCGCGCGCGATCCGGCCGACATACTCGGAATCCTCAAGGATGTCCCGCAACTCCTGACGGAAGGCGGTCCGCCTTTCGGCGACGTCGGCGGCGGGTGCGATCAGATCCTGGTCGACGACGACCTGATACGCGGTGGCGAACAGCAGCGTCGATACCGATTCGCTGCTGCGGACCCTCGCCTGTGCCACGTATTGCCGGCCCACCCCGAGTGCCGACGCGGTCAGCTCCTTGGGCCCGACATCGGCCGGGGCGTCGAGCAACACGTCGGCGACGATCTCGTACGCCTCGAAGAACACCCGCAACATGGCTTCCGCCATTAACGGACGCTTGGCGAACAGCATCGCGTGGATCTCGTCGCCGCCGGCGGTGACGTGCGCTTCCCAGTCGTCGTCGTTCCACGCCATCTCTTCGGAGATGTGGTCCCGGAACGCCGCCGAGTCGGCGAAATAGAAATCGAACTTCAGCAGGTCCCGCAATCGCATCGCCTGCGCCCAGAACGCCGCAACCCGGTCACCTTGAGAACGCCTGGCGTGCGCCAGCGCGAGTTCGACGATCGACGTCTCCAAAAAGGCGTGGATCAACGAGTTCCGGTAGAACGCCGCGGCGTGTTGCTGCTCGGGCGCAATGCGCCACACCGGCTCCCGGCCGCCGTCGACGCGCGTGATGGGGTGCCCGTGGGACAACGTGTCGACCGCGGCCAGCACCCCGTCGCGGCGGCGCAACCGCAAGGCGCTGGTGGACATCGGGGTTTGCTTGCGCTCCAGATAGTCCAGCGAGTCCTGCAGGGTGTGGTGCAGCTGGCCGAGCGTCAACGCCGCGCCGCGGGTGGCCAGGAGCAACGCGCACACCAAACCCGTCGCGGTCACCGGCGTGGCCCGCAAGATCCGCCAGGCCACCTCGAACGACATCTTCTGCAGCGCAAGCCGTTTGGCGGCCGGGTCGAGCGCGGACGCGCCGTGCGGAGGGCCGAGGTACTGCCGCATCGAGACCGCTTCGGGAAAGCGGACGTAGATCTTGCCGTAGTTACGTTCGCCCTGTGCCTTGATGAAGTTATAGAGCCAGACGATGCCCTCCGGCGTCTTCTCGCCGCCCCGGGCGTAGGCGGCGTACTCCGCGGTTTCGTGCAGCTGATCGAAGCCGATCGACACCGGCTGCAGCAGGATGTCTTCGCTGCGGCCGTCCAGGTACGCGTCCGCGACATAGGACAGCAGACCGAGCTTGGGCGGCAACATCTTTCCGGTGCGCGAGCGAGTGCCCTCGATCGACCAGCTCAGGTTGAACCGCTTCTCGACAATGTAGCCGACGTACTCGCGCAGGACGTATTTGTAGAGCGGGTCGTCGCCGATGTTGCGTCGGATGAAGATGGTGCCGGAGCGGCGCAGCAGCGGCCCCATCACCCCGAACGACAGGTTGATGCCGGCGAACACGTGCACCGGCGGCAGCCGGTTCTCCTGCATCGCCACCGGCACCACGGCCCCGTCGATGTAGGACCGGTGCGAAAACAGCAGCACCGCCGGGTGGGCCTCCAGCGCTGCGCGCATGGCCGCCACCTGGTACTCGTCGTAGTCGATCTCGGGATCGAACCCGCGGCTGAGCGCCCGACCCAGGACGCCGACCAGGTCGACCGACACCCGGCTCCACCCGGTGGCGAGTTCGTCGAGCATCTTGCCGGCTTCCTCGACGGTGGCGCCCGGGATCTTCTTCAGGCCGGCACGAAAACGCGTGGACGCCAAGATCTCCGGCTTCACCAGCCGCGGCGATTTGTACTGCGGCCCCAGGATTCGATATTCCGCGCGTTCCATCGCCAGGATGGCCCGGCGGGTGACGAAGGATGCGAAGTCGTCGCCGACGGTGGTGTCGCGCCACTGCTGGCGCAGTTCGGAGACCTTGGCCGGCTCGCCGGCCACCACCCGCGCGCGTTGCGGATCGTTGCGGATGATGTGCCGTTGCTGACGCGGGTTGGGGTGGTAAGGATCCTGTCCCGGAAGCAGTCCGGCGATCTTGGCGACCCGGCCGCGATTGGCGGGCGGAAGCCAGAACACGCGCACGGGAACGACCGAACGGTCATCACCCGATTCGGACTCGAGGCGCTCGACCAGCTCGGCCAGCGCCGTCGGCGGCGCGTTGCGTCGCGGCAGCGCCAACACCTCGAACGTCGCCTCGGGGTTTTCTGCGCGCTGCTGACCCACCCACGCCATGACCAGTTCCCGCTCGACCGGCGAGGCCATGCGCGCCAATATCAGCGAGTCTTGCGCGGCGAGGACTGCGCTGATATCCGCTGCCGGTTTGGTCACTGCCGCCCTTTCGGCGCGGAACCGGGCGGCTCTCCGCTGACGGTTACCTGCACGCTGAACCGTTGCGCCTCACCGTCTTTGAGCGCCACCTCAGACTCGTTCGGGTTCGCCTTCGCCGGCTTTGCCTTGGACGCGGCCTTTTTCGCGGCGGCCTTCTTGGCGGGCGCCTTCTTCGCGGCAGCCTTCTTGGGGGCCGGCTTCTTCGCCGCCGCCTTGGCTTTCTTCGCCGCCTTCTTCTCGGCGTACAGATCGACCTCGGGCAGTTCGCCTACTGGCCAGTTGGCCAGCGTGTCCAGATAGAGCTGGCGCACCGCGGCGATGTGCTCGGGCAGCGTCTCAACGGTCCACTCGTCCACGGGGATTGGCGGGAATACCGCGACGTCGACCGTGCCGGGGTTGATGACGGTGGAGTTTCGGGCGGCGACGATCTCGGCGTTGCGGATGACGATCGGGACGATCGGGATCCCCACCGCCATCGCGATGCGGAAGGGCCCCTTCTTGAACGGCCCCACTTCGGTGGTGTCGACCCGGGTGCCCTCCGGCGCGATCACGATCGACAGCCCGTTGCGGGCCCGGTCTTCGACCGTGTGCATCGTCTCCACCGCGGCGACCGGATCGTCCCGGTCGATGAACACGGTGTCGACCAGCTTGCCGAGCGTGCCCATGATCGGGTCCTTCTGCAGTTCCTTCTTGCCGACGCCGACCCAGTTGTCGCGCACCAGCGCGCCCGCGATGACGGGGTCAACCTGGTTGCGGTGGTTGAAGATAAAGACCGCGGGCCGCTGCGCGGTCAGGTTCTCCTGGCCGATGACATTGAGGTGCACCCCGGCGATCGCCAGCGACAACTGGGAGAAGGTGGAGGTGAAGAAGTTCACGCCGCGCCGCCGGCTGCGGGTCAGCATTCCGATGCCGACGGCGCCGGCGGCGACCGGGAACATAGAACTGAAGCCGGCCAGCGTTCGCAACTGACGCTGCAGGCCGAGCCGACCCCGGCTCTCGAACCTCAGGATCGGCCAGCCGCGGCGCTTGGCCACCGCGGCCATCTTCCCCTCGGGGTTGGTCGGCCGTGGGTTGCCGACCAAATACATCAGGGCGACGTCTTCGTCGCCGTCGGCGTAGAAGTAGCTGTCCTTGAGATCGATGCCGTGCTCGGCGGCAAACCGTTGCACGGCAGCGGCTTTGCCCGGTCCCCACAGGATCGGCTTCTGCACACCGCCGGTGAGTATCCCGTCTTCGGTGGTCTCGAACTTGTTGGTGAGCATGTTGGAGATCCCCAGGAAGCGCGCCACCGGATTGACCTGAATGGTCAGCGCCGACGAGCTCAGCACCACGGTGTGGCCGCGGGCCACGTGCGCGCGCACCAGCTCGCGCATCTCGGGGTAGATCCGCGACTCGATCCGTTGCGCGAAGAGCCGCTCGCCGATCTCCTCCAGGTCGTCCAGCAGTCGACCGGCCAACGCCGCGGCGGCCTTGCCGATGAGGTCTTCGAACTCGATGCGTCCCAGGGTGTGGCTCAGGCCGGCCTGAACCATGCTGAGCAGCTCGCCAACCCCCATGTCGCGGCGCAGCAGTCGCTCCTGGGTCAGGATGACGGCGGTGAAGCCGGCGACCAGCGTTCCGTCCAGGTCGAAAAAGGCGCCGATCTTCGGCCCGGGCGGGCTGGCCATGATCTCGGCGACCGAGCCCGGCAGCCGCATGTCGCCCGCCGGTTTCTTTTGCGCGCCACCGTTTTTGGCGTGCTCTTGCGAGGCGCTCACGAGCCCGCGACCGATCGCGCGGCAACGGCCGGTTCGGTGAAGGAGGCGGGCACCGCGCGGGGCGCCGGATCACCCGCCAGCGCCAGGATCTCGTCGAAACCCTCCAGCAGGCACTGGGCGAACAGCGGCTCGTTTCGCACCGAGGCCCGGTCGTAGCGCACGGTGATCGTGCACCACCCACCCCGGGAGATCAGGACGACCATCATCGCGACCCCGGGCAGCGGGCCAACACCGTACTGCCGCAAGACCTTTGCGCCGGCGATGTACGTGTCGCCGGGATAAACCGGGACGTTGCTGGCCTGCACGTCGGAACCGATCACCGAGCCGGTGAGCCCCTCGAGCACGGCCGTCGGCAGCACGCTCAGCACCGGGGCGATGGAGCCGATGATGTTCATCGCGGGCTCGTCGCGGCGCTGCGTCATCTGGGCGCGGATCTTCTTCATCCGCGCGACCGGATCGGCGGTGCCCAACGGCGCCGCCAGGTTGACCCCGGTCCACCGGTTGCCACCGGCCGTATCCGCATCGGCCCGCAGGTTCACCGGCACCGCCATCGGCAGCGTGCTGATCGGCACGCCGAGGGCCACGTGGTAGCGGCGCAGCGCGCCCGACAGGCCCGCAAGGTAGGCGTCGTTGATCGATCCCCCACCAGCTTTCGCGGCCCGGTGCAGGTCAGAAAGCGGGATGTCGATCGCTTCGGTGCGGGTGGCGAGGCTGCGCCGGCGCAGCAGCGGCGACGGCTCGGCAGCCCGGTTCATCACCCGCATGCCCGACACGGCGTAGCCGACCACCCCGCCGACCGTGGAAACCGGGTCCAACACCGCCTTGCCGGCCGCCGACACCGCCCCGGACACGGCGCCCACGACGCCGTTGACGATGGCCAGGGGCAGGCGGTTGATGCCTTGGCGCATCAGGTCATTCGGCGTCAGGTCCTGCGGAACGGGTTGCGGCGGCGTCGGCCTGGCCGGCGGCTCGCGCTCGAGGTCATAGATTTCGGCGAACATCTCGACGCCGCCGACACCGTCGGTGACCGCGTGGCTGACGTGCAGCAGCGTCGCGGCCCGGCCGTCGGCCAGGCCCTCCACCAAGGTGGCGGTCCACAGCGGCCGCGAGATGTCCATCGGCGACTGCAGGATCACCTCGGCCAGGTCGAACACCTCGCGCAGCGTGCCGGACCCGGACACCCGCACCCGTCGCACATGGAAGTCGAGGTTGAAGTCGGGATCGACCACCCAACGCGGTGACGCCGTCGGCAACGTCGGTACGACGACCTTCTGCCGCAACCGGCGCACCCGCCGGGAGGCGTTTTCGAATCGGGTCCGGAACCGGTCCCAGTCCGGCGTGGTGTCGAGGAGTTCGAGCGCCATGATTCCGGACCGCGTGCGCGGGTTCGCCTCACCCCGATGCATCAGATAGTCGACAGGTCCGAGCTCGTCGGACAATTGAACGGCCTCGACCGACGTTGTCACCGCTGACCAAGCCTCCTGTCTGGGACCCGCAAACCAGATTGCCCAACCCACGCTAGTCGGCTTGCCGCGCTGGTGAAAGGCGCGATCCGGTCGGCGAAGGGGCCCCGGCTCAGCTGGCCGAAGTCGCGGACAGCGGCAATGAACCCGCCCGCGAGCCGGCGCGGCCGCCGTAGACGATGCCCAGGAAGTCGGCGACGGCCCCGGCGGCCAAGCGCGACCGCACCGTCGGGGTGATGTCGAACGCGTGGTGCGCGTTGGCGAGTTCGGCGTAGCCGACCGTGGCGGCCCCGGCGTCCCGTAGCGCGGCGCAGAAGACCCGGGCCTGGCCGGTGGGAACCAGTTCGTCTTTCTCGCCGTGCAGCACGAAGAACGGCGGGGCCTCGCTGTGCGCGTAGGCGATCGGCGACGCGGCCCTGAAGCGCTCGGGGTTCTCGCTGTAGCGGGACTTGAGAACGAAGTGCTCGAGGAACGGCAGCATCATCTCGTGCATGTTCTCGAAGTCGGTGAAGTCGTAGACGCCGTAATAGGGCGCGACGGCCTGGACGGTGGTGTCTGCGTCCTCGAATCCGGGCTGGAACGTCGGGTCGTTCGGGGTGAGCGCGGCCAGCGACGCGAGGTGACCGCCCGCCGACCCGCCGGTGATCGCGATGAAGTCGGGATCGCCGCCGTAGTCGGCGATGTTCTCGCGGACCCACGCGATCGCTCTCTTCACGTCGATGAGGTGCGTCGGGAACGTGCAGCGTGGGCTCTTGCTGTAGTTGATCGAGACGCAGATCCAGCCGAGCTCGACCATGTGGCTCATCAGCGTGTAGGCCTGATGGCGTTTGCCGTTGACGGCCCACGCCCCGCCGGGGACCTGGATCAGCACCGGCGCGCGCCGGCCGGGCGCGAGGTCGTGACGCCGCCAGATGTCCAGCAGGTGTTCGCTGCCGCCGGGGCCGTAGGAGATGTCGGACGTTTCCGCGGCGTACCGGCGGTGCGGCCCGGGCCTGCGCAACAGCCCGCCCCGCGGCGCACCCTCGGACTGGACGTAGGCCGGGTGGCGCACCAGGTCACGAAAGTTCGGCCCGAAGCACTCGACGAGCGCGGCGGTGAGGGCTTCGTCGGCTTTCTGGGCGGCCCACGAGGTGCCGACGCGCCCGATGGCGGGGCGCGATACCCGAGACAGCGCGTGCCCGGTCACCACGTGCGGGGGAAATTCGGTGGAGAGCCAGCCGGCGACCCAGCCGACCGCAAATGGTGAGCCGCGCAGCAACAGCGCACCGGCGCGGTACGTATCCCTCGCGTCAGCAGCCAGCCGCAGTGCCTGCGCACCGGCCTGCGAGCAGCGCGAAGTCAAGTTCAAGGTCACGCTCATGCAACGCACCCCTCGACGGCTATGCACACGCTTCGTTGCGGTTAACGGCTGATTATCAACCGGTGTTGTGCGTGTGTCGAGGACCACACGATAACCGATAAGTGCGGCGGCGGAAGACTTTTCGGGCGCGTCGCGTTCAGCGAGTCTTTCGGCGTGTCGCGTTCGATAGACTGGCCTGCGCATTGCCTCCGTAGCTCAGGTGGATAGAGCAAGGGCCTTCTAATCCCTAGGTCGCACGTTCGAGTCGTGCCGGGGGCACCATTTTTGTGTAACTTCTCGACGCGCTGACCTGAGCCGCTTTCAGTCAGCGCGATCACGGCTGAATTCGTGCCGACCGCGTTGTGCGAGATCGAGGTGCGTCGACGCGCATCGTCGTTGCCGGCCAGCGACACTTCGCCATGGTTTGCCGACGGTTACGTGCCGCTCCCGCCCGAACTGCCGGAGGCGCCGGTACTACCAGCACCGCCGCTCACCCCGGGGCTTCCCCCGGCGCCGCCGCTGCTGCCACCTCCCCCGCCGGCGCCGCCGGCGCCGCCGCCGCCGCCGGAACCGCCGGAACCGCCGGTGCCGTCGTTGCCGTCGGCGCCGCCTCCGCCGTGACTACCGCCGGTGCCCCCGGTGCCGCCGGTGCCACCGGTGCCGCCATCGCCACCGGTGCCGCCGTCGCCGCCCAAGCCAGCCTGGCCGCCTCCACCGCCCGCCGCGCCGGGGGCGCCGCCGGTGCCGCCAGTCCCGCCGGTACCGCCAGTGCCGCCGGTGCCGCCGGTGCCGCCGGTGCCGCCGTCGCCGCCCTGGCCGATGCCGGCCCCGCCGGTGCCGCCGGTGGCGCCCGTGCCGGTGGCGCTGGTCCGCCGGTGCCGCCGGCGCCGCCGTCGCCGAACAACCCGCCGGTGCCGCCAGTGCCACCGGTCCCGCCAGTGCCGACAGCAGCCCGCCGGCGCCGCCGGCCCCACCGGTTCCGCCGGCCACTGTCGCGCTTCCGCCGGCCCCACCGGCCCCGCCGCGGCCGAACAGACCGGCGGCTCCGCCGGCTCCGCCGGTCCCGCCATTCATGCCGTTGCCGAAGCCGCCGGTGCCGCCGAGCCCGCCAGTGCCGAACAGCCCGCTCGGGCCGCCGGACCCACCGGTCCCACCGCTGTACCCGCCAGTTCCGCCGGGGCCGCCGTTGCCGGCCAGCAACCCGCCGGCCCCGCCAGCCCCGCCAGCCACACCGGTACCGATCCCGCCGGTGCCACCGGCGCCGCCGGTGCCAAACAGCCCGGCGGCCCCACCGCTGCCACCCTTCTGACCGGCGGCCCCCGATCCGCCGGCTCCACCGTCACCGAGCAACCAACCACCGGCCCCGCCGTTGGCCCCACTAAGCGGGGCACCGTTCGCGCCATTGCCAATTAGGGGGCGCCCGGTCAGCGTCAGGAATGGCGCGTTGATCAGATTGAGCAGATCCTGCAACGGTGTGGCGGCGGCGGCCTCAGCACTGGCGTAGGAGCCCGCACCCGCGGCCAAGGCCTGCACGAACTGCTGATGAAACGCCGCCGCCTGCGCGCTGAGCGCTTGGAATTCCTTGCCTTGGGCGGAGAACAGCGCCGCGACGGCACCCGACACCTCATCGGCGCCCGCGGCCCGCAGCCCCGTCGTCTGAGCCGCCGCCGCGTTGGCCGCGCCGAGCGTCGAACCAAGGTTCGTCAAATCCGAAGCCGCCGCGGCCACAGCCTCCGGCCCCACGATCACAAACGACATTGGCACCTCCCAGAGCGAAATGACCGACGCGTCATCCCGAACTGGGGCCCCGATCCCCCAGCAAGGAATCGGCAGCGTCGCACGCTACCCCGATCCGCGCCAAACATCTCGCGTCCATCCCGGGTTCTAAGCAAACTCATGTAAACCTCTGTGCCTGGTGGCACCCGGCGCTCGGCAGGTTTTGAACTGCCACTCTCAGCGACCATGGCCGCGGCTCACTCGTCCAGCAAGGTGTCAACAAGCGCGCTGCTCGGCGTGCGGCCACGCAACACGCGGGTCGCCGGAGTTCGGAGTCGATGGCCTAACACAACCGTCAGATCTTTCATGGAGCCTTTTAGCCCAATTACCAGGCTGCTAGCGTCGCGAAGAAAGACGGCTCGTGGTCGGGCAGCGGGTTAATGGTGCATCGGTAGGAAGGCGCACGAAATGGCCAAACACTCGCCGGCAGGACTGGTTGTCGTGGTTTGCGCTTCGGCGTTGGCATGGACCGCGGGGGCCGGGGTCGCGTCCGCAGACCCGGATCTGACTCCCCTTATCAACACGACCTGCACTTATTCGCAGGCGGTGGCGGCGCTGAACGCGGCTTCGCCCGATGGCGGCGCGGAGTATGCCGCGTCCCCGGAGAGGCAGACCTGGCTCCATGCGTTTCTCGACGGAGGGGCTGCGCAGCGCCGGCAGTTGATCCAGCAGCAGGCGCCCGCGGTCAACCAGTACGCCGGGTACCTCGTGACGATGGCCAACACCTGCAAAAACTATCCAGCCGGCTAGCGGCAGGATACGAGCACTCCAAGTCCCAAGCAGCGCCGTTAGAGATGACTCACGGCGAACGCCGCGGCGTCGTTGGTCATCCCGTTCGTGCTGTACATGAGGTGTGCGAGTCCCGGCTGCGGGTTGGGGACACCAGAGCAGATGTCGTCACCGGGAACGCACAACTCGATGGTCTTGGGCGCGTATAGCGGGCCGATCCTGATAGGCGGCGCGCCGTAGCTGCCCAGGAACTGGTCCGAAGGCTTTCCGAACAGTGCGACCGCGGCGACGTGGTCAGCAATCTGCGGCGCCATCGGCTTGGGAACATACGGCATGTACTCGGCCGGTACTTCCCTCGGTACGGAAGCCGAAGTGAGGAAACCCGCGATGACCGCGCCTTGGGAGTAGCCGCCGATCACCATCCTGGTGTTCGGACAGTTCGCCGCAGTGGACACAACATGGTCCCTCGCGTTGTAAATCCCGTTCATGACGGTGCTGAGGAAAGGTAAGGCCGCTTGCAAATCGCCGGCGGGAGGAAAATCGCCGCTCGCGGCGTAGTCGACCCCGTAGACCCCGATCGACCGGTTGCCGGCTTGCCCGCGCAGTGAGTCGACAAATGCCTGTCCCACCGCGCCAACGCCCGGTGGCTCGTAGGTACCGCGGGCGAACACAACCTCAATGTCGGGGCACGGTTGGGCGGACGCGGACAGGACGGGCGGCCCCAGCAGTGCCCCGCAGGTCGCGACAACGCCAGCCCCAACGAAGCGAACGATCTGGCGGGCGCTGACGCGGATCAACAGGCGACGCGCCCACTCAGCCTGTATTGATTTCCTGATTTTCATTTGCACCCCACAGTGTCGCGGCATCCCCCGACCCGTGGTCTTCGTTAAATGCTGCCATACCAAACAGGGAAAGAAATACCCCCGTTGTCAGCAAATTACCGCCCCGACGGGCCGGCTCCGCTGACATGTATGACCTCGGCTGGCCCATGGTCGTGTCGGGCTTGCGCCGAGGTGGCGCCCCGGCGAATCATCAACAGCTGGCATGAGCAGTCTCCTTGGCGTTAATGGTTAAGCGTGGCCCTTAGGCGTGTTGACGAATTGAAGCCTGGAGACAGGATCCGCATGAGGATCGGGCACGCCACCGTCGTAGCGACCGAACCCCTTGACGACGACCGAACGCTGATCACCTTTCTCTACGGGACGCAGGGGCCCGCCGACAACTCCCTCACGGTCGATGTCCTGGACGACGACGAGTGGGGCTGGTAATCACGACTTCTTTGACGGAATGACGATGACGACGATCAGCGTCAGGATCGAGAAGAACAGCCCGAGCAGGCCCCAGCCGATGGCGCTGCGACCTTTCATTCCCGCGATCACGGCGCACACGATGGCGGCGATGATGCTGCCGATCGCGACGAAGATGCCTTTGATCCCCTTGAGGATGATTCCCGCGGCCTCGGGTTGCTGTGCCGCGGCAAGGACAATGCTGTGCAACATGGTGCCTCCTCGATGAACGACACAGTCCGGGCGTGCGCCGATCTGACTGGATAGATACCCAACCGGGCGAGCAACCAAGCCAGGAGCACCGAGCGCTGGAGTAGTCCGGCCGGTAGCGGGTAGCCGGTGCGAAGGAGTTTGTTCGGGCTGGAGGTCGCGCGATGCCGGTTACCGCGGGTCACGTTCCCGGCCTGACGTCGGGTTGGCGCAGGGTTCCCATGGACCCGGGGCGCTTCCACAGCGGTCGTTGGTTCCTGCTGATCGAGGGCGCGCTGGTGAGCGCGTTCGGCATCGCCGGGCTGATCTCGGCGGCCCTGCATCCGCACGCCGGTCCCACCGGCGCCCCGGTGCTCGGCCTGATGACGACCCCGGCGCACAGCGGCCTGCTGCTGGCGTTCGGGGTGATGGCCATTGCGGCGGTCGCGCGTCGCCGCACGGCGGTGGCCGTCACCGCACTGAGCGCGGTGGCCTACTTGATGCTGTTGTTTTTCAGCAGCGTCGCCACGGCGCGCAGGGTCCCGACGCCGATGGGGTTCCACGCCGCCGACGTCCTGCTGCACGGGGTGCTGGCGGCGGTCAACCTCGCGCTGCTCATGTGGCTGATTCCCGACGAGTTGGGCGACGAGGTCTGGGCGCCGCGACGACGGCGCCGCGACCGCGATAAGCGCAGGCCCCCGCCCCCCGACGAGGTCACCGCGAGGGTCCCCGCGCCCGCGGCGCCCGCGCAGGAGTCGGACACTCAACCAGGCCCACCTCAAACCGCCGACTTCGAGCAGTCGAGCAACCTCGAAACCAATGAACTTTTTACCCTCGATGCCGAGAAGCCAACGCCGGTAAAGCATTCCGCCGCTCGAGTGAGCGATAGGGCGCTACCGCGCCGGGCTCTCCTGGCCGCGGCCGTCCTGGCGGCTGTCGTCGGAATCGTCATCTGGATGCGCCGCCGAAACGATTCGCAGCAGTCCTGACATGGGTCGCAACGTCAGCGTGCTCCGGCCGCTCGGTGGTTCGCTTCTTTTGCCAGTTGTACGCGTGAACGCAACCCCAGCTTGTTGTAGATGTGGGTGAGATGCGATTGCACGGTTCGCGGCGAGACGAAAAGTCGCGTGGCGATGTCCTTGTTCCCCAGCCCCTCGGTGACCAGCCGTACGATGTCATGCTCGGCCGGCGTCAGCGACTCCCACCCGCTGCTCGCTCGCGCCCGCTCGGCGCGACCACGCTGGGCATAGGCGATCGCTTCGTCCACCGATAACGCAGCCCCCTCGGACCAGGTGCTGTCGAAATTGGCTTCCCCCAGCGCATCTCGGACCGCCGTGACGGCATCTCGGTAGGCGGCTTCGTAGTTCGGGAAGCGGTTCTCGCCGCTGTCCTGGCGGATGGCGTCGGCGGCGCCGAAGAGCCGGGCGGCTCTTTCCTGGGCGTTGGATTGCGCCGCGACGGCGGCCAGGCATTCGAGCGTGTCGGGGAGTCCCAGGTAGGCGCTGAATTTGGCGCTCTGCCTGAGTGCTTCGCGCGCGTCGCGTTCGGCCGGAGGGTAGCTGCTCTGGGCGATCGCGATTCGAGCCCGGGTTGTCAGCGCCCTGGCCAAGTGCCAACCTGTCGTCGACGCGACCGCCGAATCTGCGCGACGGGCGGCTTCGTCGAGATCGCCGGTGGCCAGGGCCGCTTCAGCGGCGTAGTCAGCCACCCGTGCAGCGAGTTTAGGTTGGGCGTCGATGGCGGGTAGTCCCGCGGTTATCGCGCTGTCGGCCAACGCGATATCGCCCGCGACTATGGCGGCGGTGGTCAGCGATGCGAAGCTGAGGCCGCGATACCAGCTGCCGAGTCGACCGGTCGCGTCGATGGCGGACTTCGCAGTGCCAAGGGCCGCATTTGCATCGCCTTGGTAGGCCAGCCCGCGCGCCAGACTGAGGAGATTGATCGTTCTCCACGTCAGGTCGCGGGCCGTGTCGGCCTCAACCACCAACCGGCGGAACTGTGCGATGGCGGAATCCAGTTCGCCGCCGATCATTTGCGTCATCGCCAGAACCCATTGGAATTGACGCACACCGAGACGGTTGCCGATGGATTCTGCGAGGTCGAGTCCCTCTTCGGCGGCGCTGCGCATCGCAAGGGGGTCGCCGCCGACAAAGGCGCCATAGGCCTGCCAGCCAAGGATCTGGATAAGCCGGCGCTTGTCGCCGTTTCCACGGGCGACACCGAGCGCCTCCTCGAAGTACGGGTGAGCGGCCTCGAGATCGTAGGCATAGACGGCGGCACAGGCAGTCAGCGCGCGGGTCAGCACGAATGAATCGTCTACGCCACGGGCGATCTCGAGCGCCTGACGGGCGGGTTCAGCATCGTCGACGGCTCCCAGCCAGACGTTCAGTAGCGCCATGTCGGCGAGCGCACGGGCCCGCACTGCCGCTGTTACCGCCGGCTGCGCCTGTAGCGCTGCCCGGAACCAGGCGAGACCTTCCTCGAGGCGCCCACGACCCAGCCATAGCGGCTGCAGCGACGAGGCGATCGTCAATGCGCCATCGGCGTCGCCGTTTTCGAGGCTCCACCGGAACGCCGCGCCCAGATTGTTGAAATCTCCTTCGATTTCCACGATTTGGCGTTCGTGGGCGCCGCCGGCAGGATCGTCGCACCGTGCCGCGACGGTCGCGTAGTGGTCGCGGTGAGCGGCACGGACGCGGGCGATTTCGCCCGATTCGGCGAGCTTCTCTTCGGCGAACTGACGCATGGTCTCGAGCAGCCGGTATCGCGTTCGTCGGTTCGACGTTTGAGCAATCACCAGCGATTTGTCGATGAGCGCGGTGAGGTGGTCCAGCACGGGCGGGCCGTCCGCATCCGCACCGCCGGCAATTGCCTCCGCCGCGCCGAGGTCGAAGCCGCCCCTGAATACGGCGAGTCGGCGGAACACTACCCGCTCGCTCTCCGTGAGCAGCGCGTACGACCAGTCAACTGAAGCCCACAGATTTTGCTGGCGTTCAACCGATGTCGCCCCGCTGCCGGTCAGCAGGCGAAAGCGGTCGCCCAGGCTTTCGGCGATCTCGGCCAGCGACATGGAGCGCAACCTCGCGGCCGCCAGTTCGATCGCGAGCGGCATGCCGTCAAGGCGGCGGCAAATCTCGGTGACCAACGCCCGGTCTTCGTCGCTGAGATCCAGCTCGGGTTGCAGTTGGCGCGCGCGATCGACGAACAATTCGATGGCGTCGTCGGCGAGCGATAGCGGCGGCACTCGCCAGATCACCTCGCCCGGCACCCCGAGCGGCTCGCGGCTGGTGGCGAGGATGGTCACGTCGGGGCAGGCGGCGAACAGCTCAGCGGTCACCGCGGCGGCGCCGCCGAGCAGATGTTCGCAATTGTCCAATACGAGGAGCGTTTGCTGTTCGCCAAGAAAACCTACGACCGTGTCGAGGTTCGAGCGCCCCGGCTGATCTGGCAGGCTAAGCGCTCGAGCGATGGCCGACGCGACGCCATCGGGATCGGTGACCGGTGCGAGGTCGACAAACCACGCCCCGCCATCGAGCTCGGTGGCAAGCAGCGCGGCGATGCGCACCGCCAGTCGGGTTTTGCCCGCTCCCCCGGGTCCGGTCAGGGTCACCAGCTTGCTGTCGCCCACCAGCCGACGGATCTCCCTGAGTTGCTCGCTTCGCCCCACAAAACTGGTCAGCTGCGCCGGAAGGTGGCGGCGCGATGCGGCACCCGGTGAGCGGAGCGGCGGAAAGTCGACGCGGAGTTCGGGGTGACACAATTGGGCGACCCGCTCGGGGCGCGTCATGTCGCGCAGGCGATGCGTCCCCAAATCGGCCAGCCACACGTCGGCCGGGAGCTGGTCGGCGACCAGATCGTGCGCGGTCCCAGATAGCACCGTCTGGCCGCCGTGGGCCAGGTCCCGGAGCCGTGCCGCACGGTTGATCGCAGGCCCGACATAGTTGCCCTCGTTGCGTAACTGCACCTCGCCGGTATGCACGCCGATGCGCAGGCGAATCGGTGCGAGCGGCGCACGCTGCAGGTCCAGTGCGCACGCGAGCGCCTCGCTGGCGCGCGTGAACGCAATGACGAAGCTATCCCCTTCTCCCTGCTCGATTGGCCGGACACCGTTGTGCCCAGAAACGACCTGGGCCAGGAGGCGATCCAGCCGCTCCACGGCCGCCGTCATCGCTGCGGGCTGGTCGTGCCACAACCGCGTGGAGCCCTCGATGTCAGCCAGCAGCAACGTCACTGTCCCGGTCGGCAACGACCCCGGTACGGGCTGCATTACGTTGAAGTCGCTTCCATTCAACAGCAGGTTCGCGGCAAGCGGATCGCTCTGGGCCATCGTAGCTTGCACAGCCGGATCACAGCCGATGTTTTCCGAGCGAATTGGCGTGCCCGACGAGCGATTAGCAGCCGGTGCAGGGACCGGTGTTCTCAAAACCGCTTTCGGGTTACAAAACCCGCTGGTGCGGGGTCAACTGGACGCTAATTCCTTGAAGCAGCGATCGTGCTCAGCGAACTGGCCGAGGATGGCGCCGGTGGCGGTCGCGACGATGTCTTCTCGCGCCGTCGCGTCCCGCCGGTTTTGTACGGTGTAGATCGCCAGCACGATTGGTTTGCAGTACGGCGACGCTACGATCCCGATGTCGTTCGCAATACCGTAGGCGCCAGATCCCGTCTTATCGGCAACCAGCCAGCCGAGCGGGGCGCCGGCACGAATTCTCTTGTACCCCACCGTATTGTCGCGCATCCATCCGAGCAGTTGAGCCCGCTGCGGAGGCGCCAATGCATCACCGACCGTCAATGCCTGCACACTCGTCGCCATGTCTTTCGGTGTCGAGGTGTCGACCTGACTGTGGGGATCGGAATTCAATTGGCCTTCATAGTGCTCCACGTTGTACTTCTGATTGCCGACAGAATGCGCGAACCGCTCCACCTCCGCCGGTCCGCCCAATGCCTTTGTGATGAGGTTCATCGCAGTGTTGTCGCTGTCGCTGATCGCCGCCTCGGCCAAAGCTTCGAGCGTCATCCCGCCGGCGATGTTTTTCCGCGTGACCGGGCTCCAGGTGGTCAGATCACGCTCTGAGTAGTGCACCTGTTCTTGCAATAGGTTGCTGTCGGCGCCGCCGCGCTTCAGCAGAGCTGCAACACCTAGGAGCTTGATCGTGCTCTGGAGTGGAAACCGCTCGTCCGCGCGATGAGCGATGAGCTCGCCATTGTTCGTATCTACCGCGTAGACACCGATCTTTCCGTCGAATTCCCGTTCCAGGTCCGCAAACCGCTTGTATGAACGTTGCGGGCTTTCCGTGGCCGTTGAAGAGACGGTTGCCAGGTTTGGCGGTGAGCAATCGCCGCAGGTCGTCGTCAGCAACGTACAAGCAACCAGTGCGATCGCGCACCGGCGGGTACGTAATACGATGCCACGCACAGCTAGATATTCCCTTCCCGCACAGGGTGATCCGTAGCCCACGGACTACCTATGGCCACCGCCGCCGAAGCCGCCCCCGCCGTGGAAGCCACCCCCACCGCCGAAGCCACCATGGCCCGGCGAACCCCCGCCGAACGAGCCACCGCCGGGCCCGCCCCGGCCGAACGGGCCGCCGCCGGCCCCCGGACCGCCGGCAGGCACGGGAGCACCGCCGCCGGGGCCACCATCGGGCGCAGGCCCGGTTCCCGCGGGTCCGCCGCCAGCCGCGGGTCCGCCGCCAGCCGCCACCGGCGCACCGCCGCCAGAATCACCGCCGGGCGCAGGCCCGGCTCCCGCGGATCCGCCGCCAGCCGCGGGTCCGCCGCCACCCGCCACCGGCGCACCGCCGCCAGAGCCACCGCTAACGGTTCCACCGCCCGTGGGCGCGCCTCCGCCGGACCCGCCACCATCCACCGGTCCGCCGGTGGTTCCGCCGGGGCGAGGGCCACCGCCGCCGGAAACGGTGTTCCCATTGCCGGAGATGGATGGGCCATCGCCGTGATCGGGGTGATACGGCGGCAAAGGCCGATTCGGGAAGTAAGGCTCCGGAAACCACCAATCATTGAAACCGAAACCCGGCCACCAGAGGCCGTACGGGATGGGCACGCCATATCCCGGCGGCGGTGGAGAATCCGCGGGGGCCGGAGGCGCCGGCGGCGACGCGGCCCCTGGCGGCGCCGAAGGCCCAGCAGCCGAGGCCGCAGGCCCGGAAGCCACGGGCCGGGAAGCCGCAGGCCCGGAACCCGCAGGCCCGGAAGCCGCGGGGGCCGAGGCGTTTCCCCGCTGCGGAGGCCGCGCCGCACCCGGGGGCGAGGCTGGGGCACCCTCGGCGGGGACGCTGCGGCTTTGATCGGGACTCGGGTGCGCATGCACCGAGCTGTGGATGCCGACCGCCCACGCAACCGACACCACCCCGGCGATGACGAACGCAGCCAACCCGCTGGCGACCAGCACAAGCCGGGTGCGATGCCGCTTCCCGTCCTGCGGCGCCACCCGGTCCAACGCATCATCGCTCACCCGGCTGTATGCCAGGTCGGCGGTTCCGAACGCGGCGTTCACGGAAGTGGTAGCCAGCGTGAGGTATTCGGCCAGGGCGTAGGTGTCGATCGCACCGGTACCCGGGTCCTGTGCGTAGGCCAGCGCCGCAATCGGCGATGCGAACAGCGGCGCGTTCGCCGACGCCAGCCCAGCGCCGCGCGCCAGCGCCGTCTCCGGCTCTTCGGGCGTGGTCACCGGCAGTGACGTCGCCGCCTCGAGCGCGGGCTTCACGCGGTCGACGTCGACGCCCGAGCCGATCACAAGCACGCCGGACGGCACCGATTCGAAATCCTCGATCCCACGGACCATTCCCGTTAGTTGCGCGACGCCATCGCCGCTCGACTCCGCATCGAACCGTTGCTTGCAAACCTCGGCGACCGAGTTCCCGGAGGTCTCGACAACAGCCAAAGTCGCTGTCTCGCGCTCAACGAAGAGTACCGCAGTGCGGTCGTAACCCATTGCACCGCCGGCGGATTGGGCGAATGCCGCGGCGGCCAGGAACGGCGAGACCAGCATGACGTTCTCGAGGTCGTAGCCGGTCACAGCGTCGCGCAACGTGGCCGCTTCCACGTCGTCGGTCCAGGTCACCCCGATGGACGACAGCTCAAGGCCCGCGTCAGCCGCACCCTCGCGGGTACCCAGAATTGCGGAGATCACCTGATCGATCACTCCGGTGGGTTCCGGGTCGGGGGTTTCGGCGAATTCAAACACTTCGGTTTCGACCACGGCGCCGGCGTTTTCGCTTTCGACCAACACCATCTGGACTGAGGCCGGTGCCACCGAGACTCCGAGCATGATGTCCATGTCAACCCTCCAAAGATACGGCTAACCAAGCACTCGCCAGTCGGCCGGTCAGCGAACGTCCCGCTAGCTGTCTGCGCAAGGCGGTCGTAGGTCGGCGAGACTTCCTGTCCCAACGAAGCCATTGGCATCGGGGTCTTTCGGTTTCGTCGACGCAACTCGACGCTACGGGCGGAGCAAACCGGACCCATCGGCCAAAACGCGCAATTCTTGGGTAATGGACTGTCGTAGGCGATGCGCCGCGATATCCGTCTACGCATATATCGCTACTGCGGCGCTTCGCCCGCCTCGGCCTCCACAGGTCCCGCGCGGAGGTCGCTGTGGGGTGAGCTGGATAACAGTCATGGGCCTGCAGGGAGCTAGTCAGTAACCGATCGACGCTATCGATGCACGTCAATCGCCTTTGCTCCCGCGGATGTAGTTGGACCGCAGTCGCCGTCACCGCCGTCTACGACAACGGATTCACAAAACATGCGCGTTTTGGCCGATGCCCAATTGTCGCAGGCTGAGCATTCTAGATCTGCAGCACAATCCGCTCGACCACCCACCTTCGCGCGAGATGGAGTACGCCTTGATACGAGAGCTTTTCTATGCCGCCGCACCGGCGTTGACGGTGCTGGGCGCCTGCATAGTGGTCCCGAACTTTGTCGGCGCAGCGGCCATGCCGAAGTCCTGCGCCATCGCGGGCGCCAGCGCGCAAGCGGGCACTGGCCTCCTTTCGCCCACGTATCGGCCTTTCCTCAATTCCTACTTCGTATCCGGGTTGCGCGCGAACCCATCGTCCGATGTCTGCGGGACCGGGCCACTGGGGCCATCGGTCCGCCTGTAAGCAATTTGCCCGTCTGGCTCGGTGCATCGAGTCGTATGCCCCAACCACCTCCCGCACAACACCGAAATCAATGTCGCGGGCACCAGAAAGGAATCGATCGATGACGCACAGTGGATCCGGAAAGATCAGGCAAGCCGGTTCGGATGGTTTGCGGGACCAACTGCGGAACATGATCCTTTCCGCGGAGATCGTGTGGGATACGCGCGACGCCCTCCCGGGGACTACGCGACGGACCGGGTCGAATGTGATTTCGACGCTGGAGGGGCTGCGTGACTCTGCCGCAACGGGATTGCTCAATACCGACGCCTCCGAATTGCGGGAGGTTTACACCTTGCGTTCGATGCTTGAGCCACGTGCGATGGCCGAACTGGCCGCACTGCCCGAAGCGGACCGCTCCGTCGCGTGCACCAGGGCGGCCGAGCTGCTTGACCAAATGGACACCGAGGCGGACGTGGCAACGTGGGCGGGATTGAACCGAGATTTCTACCGCCGCCTCACACATCCGCTTCGCACGAGCCGGCCTCTGCTGTGCGACCTGGTGAGATCCTTGCGCGAGCGATCAACCCCGCCGACCGTTACGGTGCTCCACGCCCAACCGGCACTGACGGCGCAAGCCCGTCGCGATTACCGCATTCTGGTGTCCGTCATCCGCGAAGGTGATTCCTCCCTCGCCGCGCGAATCACGGTCGGGCACTTGAACAGGAGTATGAAATATGCGCTGCAGTCGCCCTGCGAAATGAACTAGGCGACGGTTCGACCATCGCCATTACGAGAGACCAAACTTTCTTCGAGTATGCGGACTACGCGGTAGCTGGATCGAGTCCTGCCTGGAGAGCGTCGCACTCAAAACCAGCTCTGTCGTGGCCTTTCGCTATCGATGGTGCCGACCGAGACTTTGCGAAATATCGACTTCACTTGCTTCATATCGGCTGTACTGATCGGTGAGATCGGACAGAACGAGAAGACGGAGGAGAAATGCACGAATCGCGATCGGCGCGCGCTGCGCGCCACGCCGTCGTCCTGCTCGGCGCCGCGTTCGGTGTAGCGATTTTAAGCGCTAGTGGTGCACGTGCCGATGGCCCGGTTCAGTTGAGGAGCCGATTGGGCGATGCTTGTCTGGACGCCCCGGATGCGGGCTGGTACACACCGATGGTGGTAAACCCCTGCAACGGTACGGACTTCCAACGCTGGAATCCCACCTCCGATGGGCACATCGAGAGCGCGGCCTTCCCCGGGCAGTGCCTGGCTCTGAAATTTGGCGACGGGAAGGTTAGCCTGCGGTCGTGTTGGGATTGGGATAGTCGGTTTTGGACCGTCCAGCCCAACGGCCAAATCACGACCGCATATGGCTGCCTCACCGTCCTTGGCGGCCCGGATCCCGGCACCTGGGTGAACACCCGCAATTGCGACGGTACGCCCGGGCAGGCGTGGGATGCCGTTCCTTGACGAGCTCGCCGTGGCGCCGCGCACTGCAGCTGGCCGGACCACGGACCGGCGCAAGGGGTTAAGCTCGCTCTTTCCTTCCAGCTGATGCCGCGCTTGCGGCTCCCGCTGCCACCGGTGGCCTCCACCGCCAACAGGCCCTCCCCGGCCAACCGCCCCCTTGCCGGTGTGACCCGGGCGGTGGTGCGTTCACGGCTGGAGGTCTGTCAACCAACGGCTATTGGCGAAATTGGGAACACCACCGGTGGGGGTGGATCCATTGCCGGTGGCGGGCTCGGCGGTGGTGGAGCCACCGGCGGTGGACCGGCCGGTGGCGGTCCGGGGGGATCGGGGGATTCGCCGCCATCATGCTCGTCGAGATGCGACGATGCGGGTCGATCTGTGATCGAGCAGTACCGCACATCCGGTAGCCGGCCCAAAACACCGGGCCAGGCAACGGGCACCCCTACTCCTGACCACGCCGGAGGACTCGCGGCAGCGCGAGCCGCAGGTAGCGATGCGGGCCCCGCCGGCGCCGAAGGCGCCGAGGCCCGAGGCGCAGTCACCAAAGGCGCAGGCGCCGAAACGCTTTCGGGCTGCCTGGCCGGCGGTGGCGCCAGGACGGCGGCTGGCGAGTTCTCGGCGGGCACACCATGGCTTTGGTCCGGACCCGGGTGCGCGCGAATGCCGATCGCCGATGCGACCAGGCCCGCCGCCGCGCCAATGACAAGCACCGCCATCCCGCTCTCCAGTAGCAGCACCCGGCTCCGACGCGCCCTTTTGGCCGAAGACACCACGGGCAACGCGTCGTTCATGTCGGTTGGGGAATCTGCCTCTTGATCTATCACTGCGGCCAGGTCATCGCTAGCGATCTCGTCGCCGACACGAGCCACTGCGTCGCGCAACCTGGTGGCTACCACATCGCCGGTCCGGGTCGCCCCGATGGACGACAACGCAATTCCTGCGTCCGCCGTCCCCGCGCGGGTGCCCAAGACCGCGGAGATCACCCGATTGGACACACCGATGGGTTGTGAGTCAGTGGTTTCGACGACGACGCCGTTTGCGTTTTCGTCCGCGGCCACGACCTTGTGGGCCGAGGTAGGTGCCATCGAGGACCTGAATCGGATGTACATGTCAACCTCCAAAGATATTGCTAGTTAAGCGGTGCCAACCGGCCGGACGCTGATCCGCGAGGGCCACCATCTGGTGTTTCGTTCCCCGATAGGTGGCGCCTATTCACTGCTCTCCTGGCGAACGAAGCCGTTGGCGCGCTGAGCCGTCCGGCCCGCCGATGAAGATCGACACTACGCGCAGGATCAACGGTGTCCATCCGCCAAACCGCGCAATTTCAGGGCGCTCGATTGTCGTAGGTGGGGTCGCCGGCACGGGACAGCTACGCATACCTACTTGCGCGAGTCACGCGAGCCCAAAACCGGCTTGCCCAGTGTCAGGAAGACCGCCGGTGGGGCACTCAGATCCAGCCCGACCCGACTGCCGCGTCGGCGGCGGCCATGTTGTCGCCGGCGCTCTGGACATTCTGGCCGTGGCTATTGGCCTGCTCGTAGATCACCTGGTAATTGCGGCCCAACTGAGTGATGAACTCCTGGCACGCCACCGACCCGGCGCCGCCCCAGAAGTCCCCGGCCGCAAGCACATCAGCAACGATGGCCTGATGCTCAGCCTCCAGCGATGCCGCTTGGGCGCGGATGGTGGCCCCATGGGTGGCCACATCTTCGAAGTGGTAACTAATCGACATTGTCCTCAATGCTCCGTTCTTTGTCGGGAAACAGCTAGCTGCTCAAGATCTGCCGGGACGCCTGCTCTTGGGATTCGTAGTTATTGGCATCCCGAATCAGCCCGTCATGCACTGAATGCAGCATGTTCACAATGTTGGAGAACGCCTGGTTCATGTCGCTCATCGTGTCGTACGACGTCGACTGGGCCGTTCCGCTCCAGCCGGCGCCGGCGATGTTGGTCGATGACGCCCACATCTTGCGCGCCTCGGCCTCGACCGTCTGAGCGTGTGCCTCAAAACGGCCGGCCATGTCCCGCATCGCGTGCGGGTCGGTCATAAATCGAGCTGTCACTTACAATTCCTTCCCTGAGAAACAGATTTCACGCGAACGATTGCTACTTCGCGCGGGCTATCAGATGCCCTCACGCGGCACAACCGTGGGCCGCGACTGGTCGAAGGCAGACGGGCCCGCACCAGCGCGCCCAGCCATGCCGCCACCGAAGTCGCCCGCACCGGCGGCCGCGGCGGCTCCACCGGGCATCGGCATCATCGGCATACCCGAACCGCCGAACCCCGCGGCACCCGAAGTGGCCGCAACGGGCGCACCGACGCCTGCCGTGGCCGCCGATTCGGCCATGGCCGCGGGAGCTGCCGTCGCCGTCCAGGTGGGCGGCACCGACACGGACCCGACCATGCGCGCCTCACCCAAACCGGCGGACACCGCACCGCCCGTCGGCGCGGCCACACCACCGGCGGGCGACGCCGCAGGAGCGCCGGCGGTGAGCGCCGCGGGAGCCGCCGCCGCTGCCGGGGCGGCGGCGGGGACCATCTGTGCCAGCGACATTAACGGCGAAATCAACATGCCGGCAGCCGACATCGCAATCTCGGCCCCTGTCGAAAGCAACATCATCGGGACCGAGGACAACAACGACGAGGACAGACCATGCGCGCCGCCGCCGGTAGCGCCGCTAGTGACGGGCGACGGTATCTGTGGGCCAGGCCCCCACGGCCGCAAGGCCTTCGGCCAATCCCGTGGGGGCGCGTCAAACGGCTTCATCGCCGAGGCCACCGACGCGACCCCTGCGTGATAGCCCATCATCGCGGTCACATCCTGAGCCCACATTTCGCCATAGGCCGCCTCCGTAGCCGCGATGGCCGCGGTGTTTTGACCCAACACGTTGGTCGCTACCAACAGGGCAAGGAGCTGCCGATTCCCGGCTACCTCTAACGGGTGAACGGTGGCCGACCGAGCAGCTTCGTACACTCCGGCCGCCGTGCGAGCGTGGATCGCCGACTGCTCCGCGTGAGCGGCCGTCGCCCTCAGATGGTGCACATACGGCACCGCACTGGCCGCCATCATCGCGGCAGCGGGACCCGACCACGAGCGAGTCGCCAACGTCGTAAACACCACGGACTCAAACGATGCCGAGGCCGACGTCAACTCCGCACCCAACTCGTCCCAGGCAGTCGCGGCCAGCAACAGCGACCCCGCCCCAGTCCCAGCGAACATCCGGCCCGAATTGACCTCGGGCGGCAACAATGCAAAACCGACCATCACATCCCTCACTAACTCAGCCGCGCAAGCGACTTCAACGGAAACCAGGCGATGCACCTGCTCGCCCGACTCCAGCGGCGCTCGCCGCGGAGCTTAAGAAGGTGGGCTCCATCGCCCCGTGCAACAGTAGCTATCGTATATTATTTTATGGATTTGATACGATCTGACAAAGCATTCACAGTGAACTGACAGTTTGAAAGTTGGGCTCCCAGGACGCGGGGGTCTACTGGAGTCAGTTGGCTACATGTGGCGCAACCTATTTGGACCGTCGCCAGCATCGTCTCCTGCGACGCGCGGTGATCGGGCGGGCGACTGATCTTGATCTTCGGGAGCTATGCGTATGGCGCGCGCTGTTTCGCCGGTGATGCCGCCGGCGCCGTTAGTCCGGTCGGATGGAGATGATGCCGGGGAACCGCAGGGACCGCAGCAGATTCAGACGTGCTCCCGCACTCCCAAGTCATGCCGCGGCCCCCGCGGATGCCCGACCCTAGGGCTGCCGTACTGGGGGGAGGGAGTCCAGCGCGCTAGGGTGGAGCGGCCGCTCGAGCCGGGGCGGCTCGAGCGGTGCTTCGGGAGGAGCGACGAGAGACGGCACACCTCTCGGTGCCGCGGGTGCGATGACGTTGGCGATCTGCTGGGCTTCGTATCGCAGCCCACCCAATAGCCCACCCAGCGGCGTACCGGTCGTCGGGATTTCCATGGGCATGCCGTCGGTGCCCAACCAGACGGTTCCGGCCCCTGTCAAAATTCCCCCTGCCGTGTAGTGCATATAAAACGGAACCCCATGGAATGTTTCCGGCACGTCTATCTCATACGTCCCGAAGAGAAAGTCGTATAGAGCCAGCTCGGGCATTATGCTCAATCCCCCCAACGCTAAGAGCTCGTGCCCCGAATCTGCCAAGTAGAGGATGCCGTTAAGCTGCAGCATGACATTTGCCAGGGTCTCAATCGGAGCGTTAAACGCATCCACCAGGAGCGCGAATATCGGCGGAAGGTGAAGATTGCCATCCACGAGGCTGTACGTGGTGTCGAAAATTTCCTTCCAAACCGCGTGGACGTTGTGCCCCAGGTCCTGCGCGATGGTTTTGACGGCGTCCCAGATTTTGGTCGGGTTCAAGGTGACCAGCGCGCCGACGAGCCGCTTGAAGTAGCCGACTTGGTTTTGCAGGATCTGGTGCAGGATCGGGAACCGCGCCTGATCGAGCATGGAGCCCACATGGTGGGGCAGGTTCCCTTTAATAGAGCCCAGGCCGGCTGTCGGACTGATCAGCGCGTTGCCGGGGGTGAGCACTGTCGATCGCAGGCCGCCAAGAGGGCCGTGGCCCGCATCGGCGAGCGCCGAACCGGCGGTGTGGCCGAGAACACCATGGCCGATGAATCCCTTGGCGCCACCGAGCAGCGAATGCTCGACCTTCTGCAGAGGTGACGAGTTCACGATTTCGGTCAGGGCATACCGGGCCCCCGCAGCGGCAAAAGTGCCCGCGAATTCCTGGTGATAGGCGACCGCTTGGGCGCTGGCCGCCTGGTAGGACTGAGCGTGCGCGGTGAACATGGTCGCTAATTGGGCCGACACCTCGTCGGCGGCGGGCGGGACCACTGCGGTGATCGTGGACGCGGCCGTCGCGCTGGCCCCTTCGATCGCCGAACCAATACGCGATAGGTCCCCGGCTGCGGTCAGCACACACTCCGGGGCGACATTGATAATCGACATGCCTATTTCCTTCGATGTAAGGCAACTGCGCAGCAGTTGCGCCAACAAGTGGGGCATCAGCGCTGCCACTACGAGGCAGCTATTTGAAGCGGTGGGATTAGCGCGCCATTACCGCCATCGCCGTCGACGACGCCGCCGATCCCGTACTGGGAAAATCAATTCCGCCGGCAACGCCGCTGCCGCACACCGACCCCCGTCCGCCTGATGTTGGCATGGCCGATCGTCCCCGTCGACGGATCAACCAGTGCCGTGTCGCATATGTCTCCCTGGAGCATATATGACTGAAGGTAGTGTATACAACTGCAACTGTTTGCCGAAGCTCCAGTCGATCATATATGATAACAACGATCATATATACTAGGAGGTCAGGGCTGTGAAGTTAGCGCGATTGTCTCGTCCATCCAGTACGCCCGTCGTCGTGGCGGAAGTCGCCGGACACTGGGTGCGCACGTCCAGACTCGGCGTCCCCATGACCTGCGCGGCCGACTTCGACGCCGACGGGCTAGCCAGGCTTGCCAAGGCGGCGCGCGCGTTGTCGCCACGCGAGCTCGGGCGCATGCGGCAAGGGGGCGCCGCGATTCCGACTAATGCCGTGTCGACCGAGGCCGACTCCGGGCGGAAACTGCTTGCCCCCGTCCCGTATCCACGAAAGGTAATCGCCATCGGACTCAACTACCGCGACCACATCGCCGAGATCGGGGCTGCACCCCCCGAGCAACCGATGATCTTTGGAAAATTCGCCAGCTCCGTCAGCGGCCCCTACGAGCACACTGCCGTTGATTTCGACCTCGTCACCCAACTCGATTACGAGGTCGAGCTCGGCGTCGTGATCGGCACGGAGGGCCGAGACCTGAACGCGGAGAACGCACTTGATCATGTCGCCGGCTACCTGGTCGTCAACGACCTATCCAGTCGCAACCTGCAATTCTGCGAGCCGCAATGGATCCGGTCGAAAAGCTTCGACGGCTTCTGCCCCACCGGTCCATGGCTCACGACACGCGACGAGGTCCCCGAGCCCCAAGACCTGGAGCTGTGGACTACCGTCAACGGCGAACTACGCCAACTGTCCAACACCAGCGAAATGGTCTTCTCGGTCGCCGAACTACTCGCGTTTTGCTCGAGGGCAACAACATTGCATCCCGGCGACATCGTCCTGACCGGGACGCCGAAGGGCGTGGCAATGGGGGGACCCGAGACCCCGTGGCTGCAACCGGGCGACGTCGTGGAATGCGGCATCACCGGCCTGGGATCACTGCGCACCGAAATCGTCGCGGCCTCAGGGGCGATGAGCACCTCCACCCGGGCGGCATCATGACGACGGCTCCGCCGGACCAACTGTCGACGGCCGTCGTGGGCCTCGGCCTGCTCGGCGCTCCGATCGCCCGCCACATAATGTGGGCCGGCCACCCGGTGGTGGGGATCGACATCAACCGCGACAGAACCGCCTCGGCCGCCGCGGCCGGAATCCCGATCGCCGGCAGCGTCGCCCAGGCGGCGGGTGGAGCGCACGTCGCGGTGACGGTCCTTCCCAGCGTCGAGGCACTCGATGCGGTGTGCGCTCAACTGGTCGAGTGCAGCGACCGGCGGGTCCGCTTCCTGGTGGAGGCGAGCACGCTGCCCGCGGAAGCCAAGAGGCGTGCCAGCGCCGCGCTAAGCGCCGTCGGGATCACGCTATTGGATTGCCCGGTCATCGGTAGCAGCGCGCAGGCCTACAACCGCGACGTCGTCGTCTGCGCGTCCGGGCCTAGAGCCGGGGTGGACGAAGTTCGACCCGTACTTGACTCCTTTAGCAGGCGAGTGGAGTACCTGGGCGAATTGGGCGCGGGAACCAACATGAAGATGATCGCCAATCACCTTGTCACTGTTCACAATGCGGCGACGGCCGAAGCGCTGACCCTCGCAAAGCGAATCGGCGTCGATCCCGGCGCGGCGGTGCGGATGCTGGCAGGCACCGGCGCCGGCTCACAGCAACTCGAACTCCGTGGCCCACTGATGGCCTGGGGCACCTACGGGCCACCGACGGCCACGGTGGCGACCTTCGTCAAGGACGTCGAACTCATCACGGAATTGGCCACCCACGCCGGTGCACCCACGCCGCTACTCCATGCGGCCGGCATGCTGTACCGCTTCGCACAGGGTATCGGCTTTGCCGAGTTTGACAGCAGCGCGGTACATGCGATCTACGCCAAGCTGCCCGTCCCACACATCGAGCGAACCGCATGAAGGACCTGCCATGCTCAACGACGACGTCTATGTTTTCGACAACGTCGTGCACATGTACGACATGTCGGATGACAACCTGCTAATCGCAAGCTCGGCCGCAGACCGGTCGGGCCACCTGAAAATTGGGACCCGCACCCGCGGGGAGGTCGACCAGACACAAAGCAAGACAACCCAAAATCCCGGGATCGGCCACGGTTACGACCGCCGCTGGACGGTGCACGACATGGCGAACGTCGTGTTCGCCGACGGCGTCACCGATATGGCGATGGCTCAGGCGGTCGTCCTCTACGACGTCTACAAGGACGGCTTCGCCCCCGTGCAAGCCCAGTACGAATTCGCCCGCGCCTATCCCGACAAGGTGCTTTTCTGCGGCGGCGTCGACCCGCTGTATCCGCACGGCGCCAACAGCGTGCGGGACGAAATGACGCGCCAGGTCGAAGAATTGGGTGCAAGATCCTTCAAGTTCTACAACGGCCACATCTCCAACTCCTGGCGCTGCGACGACCGGGAGGTGGCCTATCCGATGTACGAACACGCGCAAGAGCTCGGCGTCAAGGTCTTGCAGTTCCACAAGGGGTTTCCCATCACGCGCGCTCCGCTGGACACGCTGTCGCCGCTGGACATCGAACGCGCCGCACTGGACTTTCCCGAGCTCGTCTTCGCGATTCACCACCTCGCATTGCCGTACTTCGAGGAGTGCGTGTACCTGGCGGCGCGGCACGCCAACATCGTCCTCGTCCTGTCGGGAACCATGCACCTGCCATTCATCGCGCCGTGGGAGTTCAAGACCTACCTCGGACGGCTGCTGCGCGACGTCGGGTCCGACCGCCTGCTCTGGGGATCCGAGGCGCCACTCACGGGTCCCCCGCGGCCCGCCCTCGAGTGGTTCTGGAACATGCAGATCGACGACGAGCTTCAAGACAGGTACGGCTATCCCGCCATCAGCGATAGAGACAAACGAAACATCCTCGGGCTCAACCAGGCGCGGCTGTTCGACGTCAGGCCGAAGGCCGGGAGTGACGCATGAGACTCTCCGGCGAAGCGCTGACCGCCGATGTCCGGGCTGTCGTCGACACCCAGATCCGGCCGCTGCTGCACATCCACGGCGGAGACCTTGTCGTGCAGTCCATATCGCGTGAGGGGATCGTTCATCTCTCATTTGGCGCGGCTTGCCGGGCCTGCCCGCTTAAGGCCGTCACCTACGCGGTGTCGGTCCGCCAGCGGCTGATGGAGGTGCCTGGCGTCAGAGACGTCGTGATGGACGATGTCCGCCTGTCTCGCAAGGCGATTGAGCGGGTAGAGGCGGCCTACCGCGATCACCCGCTGAACATCGCCGCCTACGCCGCCGGCGCGAACGACGAAATTCGTTGAAAGGCACAAGAATGACCTTCGGACTAGCGACCGCGATCACGATCGCACAGGAGACCCTGCGACATGGGGAGCACTCCGGTGCGGCGCCCCTCGCCGTGACGGTACTGGACCGCGGTGGGCATCCGATCGTCCAGTTGCGTGAGGATGGTGCCGGCTTCCTGCGTACCGACCTAGCGACGGCCAAAGCGTGGGGCGCCCTCGGAATGGGCGAGTCGTCAGCACAACTCGCGGTCCGCGCCGCGAATAACCCGGCGTTCTTCACGAGCCTGGGACAGGTGAGCGACGGCCGAATTGCCTTGGCCGCCGGGGGCGTCCTGTGCCAGGACGCACACGGGGAGACCGTCGGCGCGGTCGGCGTCTCGGGTGACACGGCAGACGTTGACCAACAATGTGCGATTGCGGCCATCCAGGCGGCCGGGCTGATCGCGGTCGGCGGCCCACAATGACGATTCCGCCCAAGCAGCTGATCCTGCACGCCGCCGACGCGCCGGACAACACCGGCATCAACGCCGGCAACTTCTCGCAGGCCACCCACGTGCACGACGTCGTGTATGTCGGTGGGGTGCTCGCCATCGATCAGTACGGACAACGCGTCGTCGATGCCAGCGCCGCGGAGGCCATCCGCCAGGCATTCGACAATCTCGAGGCGATTTGCCGGGAAGCCGGCGCGCGTCTGAAAGACATCGTCATGCTGACCGCGATGCTGACGGACTTGGGCGACCTCGCGGCTCTCAACGCGGTGCAGGCCGAGTTCTTCACCGCCCCATACCCTCCGCGATCGACCTTTCAGGTAGCCGGGCTCCCGCACGGCCGGATCGAGCTCACCGCCATCGTTCACGTCGGCTCGGGTCGCTAGCGGCGACGTCAGAAGTAGGTGCGCAGGGCGTCGATGACCGTCGCCTGCTCGTCGATGACGTGAACCGTCCGCCATTTGTCGAACGTCGTGCACGGATGGGATGGGCTGAGCACCAGGAGATCTCCCACCCTGACGTCCCAGGGCGGCGTGAAGTCGACGATGCCGTGCTGATCGTTGACGGCTGCCAGGTGGGCGCCGGCGTTCCAGGGCGGCGGCAGTTCGGTGCCGGCGCGGAAATGGCGGGCGAGTGCGGGAAGGCCCGCGTCCTCACCGAAGTCGCGCCGTCCCGCGCCGAGCACCAGGCGGGAGGGTTCGGGCACCGACAGGACGTGGGCCCACACCTCCAGCGCCGGGGTGAACGCCAGGTCCTCGCGGCGCGCGAGGGCGTCGCGCTGTCGCAGGCGGGTCAGCTGCGGCCCGTACAAGTCGACGTCGTGGATCAGGTAACACCCGCTGCGCACCACGATCTTGATGGGTCGAGAAATGTTCGCAGTGGCCAGGATTCGCGCGGCGAGGTCGTAGAAGCTGCTGCCGCCCGCGCTGAGCAGGACGGGGTCGGCGTCGGCGAGCAGGCCCTCGGCGTCGGACCTGGCTGCGAGTTCGGCGACGAACCCGATCAACGCCGTGACCTGAGCATCGCCCTCGGCCGCCGGCCGCGTTTGCAGCAGGCCTTCGAAAGTTTCGAGACCGACGAGCCGCAACGCTGGACGACGAGCGTGGACGGCACGCGCGACCGCCAGGCCGGTGTCAACACTCCGCACTCCACATCGTCCACCGGCGTACCCGACCTCCAGGAGCACGTTTATCGGCCGGTCGAGCGACGCACGGTCGGCCCGCTCGGCCAGCCGCTGCACGGCCTCGAGAGAGTCCACGAGGCAAAAGAATTCGAAGCCGGGATCGCGCCGCAGCTCCCCCGCGACCCAGTCGATGTCGTGTCGACCGATGAGCTCGTTGGCCAGCAGAATTCGCGGTATCCCGAAGTGGCGCGCCACCCGCACCTGATGTGGTGTCGCAACCGAGATTCCCCAGCAACCGTCGGCCAACTGCCGGCGGAAAAGATCCGGACTCATCGTCGTTTTCCCGTGCGGACACAGCGCGATGTCGGCGTCCAGATCGCGCCCGACCCGCGCCAGGAAATCCAGCATCGCGATGCTGTTGGCGCGCAAGGCATCCGAGCGCACGGTGCAGGCCGGCAGGCTGAGCTGCTCGCGCACAACATTTTTGCCGAGGGGCACGCCATCGTGCGGCGCGCCTTTGTCGAGGTTGGTCACCGCGCGGGTGGTCGGTTCATCGGAGATTTTTCAGTCGGCTTGGGGGAAGGCCTTCAGCAAGACTGCAATGGTCCGGCCCAGGTGCTCGGCGGTGACCCGCTCGGCCCGCTTGGCGTCGCCATCACGGATGGCGGCCACCATGTCACGGTGATCGCAATTGGCTTTGCGCATCAGCGCCGGCTCAAAGCGCAGCGCCGTCGCGACGGGCAGCATGGACCTGTTGCGCAACGACTCCACCAAGTCGTATAGCAGGGGCCAGGGTTCGCGAAGCGGCTCGGCGAGCCGGGCGTGGAAATCGCGGTTCAGCGTGGCCCACCCCGCGGCGTCCGATTCCTTTTCCATCTGGGTGGCCAGCTTGGCGGCTAGCGTGCAGGCCACAACGCGGTCTTCCTCCGGCAATGCGGCCACTTCCCCCATCCCGCGCGCTTCGAGGATCTGGCGCAGCTCGTAGATCTCGCTCAGCTCCGCGGCGGTGTGCGTATGCACCCGCGCACCCTTGTGCGCGTCGATGTCGACCAAGCCGATCGCCGCAAGGTCGCGTAACGCCTCGCGCACCGGCGTCACGCTCGTGCCGATCCGCTCGGCAACTTCGGTGAGGGTCAGGCGACTTCCCGGGTCGAGCTCTCCACGCAGAATCATGCCGCGCACCGTGTCGCGCGCGAGGTCAACCCCCGTCTGGCGGGTAGTGGTGGCGCCGGATACACCAGGCATGGGGCAGTTCACTCCTTTGATCGCCTTGTTCACCGAAAATGTACGTTCGCAACGATGATATACGATTTCGGGCGGCCCCGGCGGCAGGCGTCAATCTATCGGGCCCAGGCCTTCCACGGGTGGCGGCGTCCAACTTCCGTCCAGAATGCCGGTTTCCGGCCAGTACGCGCGCATGAAGAGCGAGAAGTCACCGTTCGGCGCGGGCAACCAGTTCGCCATCAGGTCTCGGCCGGGCGGTTGCGTACCTACGTGCAGAGTCAAGGAACCGTCGTTATTGTATTGCAGTTCCTTACTTTTCGTGCCGAGCGAGTACCGTTCCAGGTCGTTGGCGTGGAAGAAATGGTGCTCGTTGTAGACCGTTAGGGACCAAAATCCCCGCGCTGGCGGGAGCCCGCCTTTGGGAAACGTGACCGCGTAGGGATGGGAGCCGTGGAGCCGCCTACCACCGGAATCGAGATCCTGATAGAAGTACGCGGTCTCGTTTCGCCGGTTGACGAACATGTTCGACTTTGCGACGGCGGTGCGGGTGAAGTAATCGGTCCCGAACTGCGCGCCGTTGCCGATGTGCGTCCAATCATGGGCAAGCGGGAGACCGAAATTGCGGAACTCAAACAGCGGCTGGACGATTTCCTTGTCGCTTTGGCGTGCGCCGGCTGTCAGAGTGGCCGCGATGCCAGCGTCCGACTGCGCGGCCGCCAGGATGGCACGTATTTGCCCGTAGATGCTTTCCTCGCCCGGCAGGGGCGGCACGTCGTCGAGAACCGCCGGAAGTTGAGCGAAGAACGTTTCCGGGTCGACCCATCCGACTTCGGTGTCACCGGTGTCGCGGGCTTCGCCGGGATATACGGGGATGTTGGCCCAGTCGACCGTCTTGACGCGCCCGTCGAATTCGGAAAGCGGGTAGGCGTTGATCTGGTTGACGATGGGCTGGATCGCCGCCCGGTCCGCGGCGGTGTCGTCCATGAACAGCCGGGGCAGCATCGCGCCGATGCGGGTTGGGCATCGGAATACGGCGGTGATGCCGTCGGGGATCTCCCCGGCCCAATCCGCGTGGGCGAAGAGGTAAAAGCCCGGGGCGCTGCCATACATGGCACCGAGTTCGGCGAAGCTGTCGGTGCGTTGGTCGACGACCTGGTAGACCCAGAACCGGTCGCCGAAGTCGGGGACCTGGATGACGACGGGTTCCTTCTCGAGATCCAGCAGCCCCTGACCGTAGACGACATCCTGGTTGGGGCAGGCGATCGCACGCTCGAAGGGGTCGATGTAATCGCACAGCATGCACAGCCGATTCGGCGGCGTGACGGGCAGGTAGCCGCCCGCCAACCCCGGGCCGGGAATTCGCTCGGCGCTCTGGAGCCGGTTGTGCATGTTGACCATCGGCCACGCCCAGAAGTACGCGAAGCGCGCGATTTCGGCAAGATACGCCTCGGTCATCCGGGTCCCGGCGACCGGACCGGGAATCGTGGTGTTCATGAGTACTTCCTCAGTCGCGTGAGAAGGCAAGCGCGAGTTCTGTTTCCATGTCCTCGTACGGGCGCCCGGACAGGTCGAGGGTGACCTGGGCGATGGTACCGCCGGTGAAGGTGAACGGCGCCTTGTAGCGGCTGGACACCGGCGAACCGCTGTTGCGTCCGATCGTGATCGCCGCCCCGGCCAGTCCGAACGTGCCCGGATGAGTGCTGACCTCCGCCAGCGTGCCGACGGCCTCGTCGTCGACGAACAGCGTCAGTTCACCGAGTGGGGTGTGGCTGTTCGGGACGGTTCCGGTCCGCGTGTACCGAACCCCAAAGACGTGTCGGCCCAGCGGAACCGCCGTCGACGACGAGACCAGCTGCCGGCGCTCGCCGAGGAAGTTGTAGACGTAGTGCAACCTGCCGTCCTGGACGAACAGCACGTGCCCGCCGTGGGCGCCGCCCTGCTTGAACAACACACCCTCGGCGCCGGTGGTATCCACCGTCACGTCGGCCAGGACGGCGAACGAGCGGCCCCGAAGCTCGGGGGCCGCGCCGATGCCGACGCCGGCGCAATCGGGGTAGTAGACATAACTGGAGCGTTCGCCTGCCAGGCAGGGCCGCCATTGGTCGCCCGTCTCGATGACATTCAGGTCGGCCAACGGCAGGCCGTTGTACTTGGCCGCCTCGGAAAACCACAGCGCCTTGAGCTCTTCGAGCCTCTCGGGGTGCTCGCCGGCCAAGTCATGGCACTGGCTGCGGTCGGCCTCGATGTGGAACAACTCCCAACGATCGGCGTCGAAATGCGACCACCCGGAGGGCGAGGCGGCATGGACGGTGTTGGCGAACCAACCCTGATGCCACACGCCGCGGGTGCCCAGCATCATGTAGAACTGGGTCGTCTTGCCGGTGTCGGCACCCGGATCCGCCAGGGCCGCTTTGAAACTCACGCCATCCAGCGGCTTTTGCGCGATGCCCTTGACCTTCTCCGGCGCGGTCAAGCCCAGCAGGTCATAGACGGTCGGCGTGATATCGCAGACGTTGACGTAGTTGTCGCGCACCTCACCGCGGGCTGCAATACCGGCGGGCCAGGAGATGATCGCCGGATCGGCGATGCCGCCCTCGTGCGAGGCGTAGCGCTTGAACAACTTATACGGCGTATTGAACGCCATCGCCCACCCGATCGGGTAATGGTTGAAGGTCTCCGGGCCGCCGAGGTGATCGAAGAGCTTCATGCTCTCCTCGACCGTGTCGATATAGCCATTGAAGAACTTGCCCTCGTTCACCGACCCGTTCGGGCCGCCCTCACCGCTGGCGCCGTTATCGGAGATCACCACGATGATCGTGTTATCAAGCTGCCCGGACTCCTCCAGATAGTCCAGGATCCGACCGATCTGCGCGTCGGTATAACTGATGAACCCGGCGAACACCTCCGCCATGCGGCAGAACAGCTTCTTCTCTTCGTCATTGAGCGAGTCCCACGGCCGCACCGTGTCCTGCAGCGGCCAGGCCTCCCCGCTCGGTCCCTTGACATCCAGATACGGGTTCATCGGCGACAGTTCGGTGTCCGGTGGCACGATGCCCATCGCCTTCTGGTTTTCCAGCACGACCTCGCGATATTTTTCGTAGCCCATGTCGAACGTGCCGGCGTATTTGTCCGCCCACTCCTTGAAGACATGGTGCGGCGAGTGCGCTGCGCCCGGGCACACGTAGCTGAACCACGGCTTGTCCGGCGCGATCACCTTGGCGTCGCGGATGAACTCGATGGTCTTGTCCGCAATGTCCTTCGACAAGTGATACCCCTCCTCAGGGGTTGCCGGCGGCTCGACCGGGTGGTTGTCGTACATGAGATCGGGGTACCACTGGTCGGTCTCCCCACCCATGAACCCGTAGAACCGCTCGAACCCGCGCGAGGTCGGCCAATGCCGCCGCGTGGCAGCCATATTCGCCTCTTCCAGCGGGGTCAGGTGCCACTTGCCCACACAGTAAGTGTTGTAACCGCGCTCGGCGAGCACCTCGGACAGCAACGCGGTGTCCATCGGGATGCGCCCATTGCAGTTGGGGAAGCCGTCGGTGAATTCCTCGATGGTGGCCATGCCGACCGTGGTCGCGTTGCGCCCGGTCAGCAGCGAGGCCCGCGTCGGCGAACACAGCGCAGTGGTGTGAAACTGCGACAACCGCACCCCGCGCTCGGCGATGCGCGACATCGCCGGCATCTCGACCAGCCCGCCGAAGCAGTCCCACGTCGCGATCCCGGTGTCATCCCAGACCAGATACAGAATGTTCGGCGAATTCTCTGGCGCCGTCGGCGCCGCGTACGGGCCCCAATCCGGCTCCGAGTCCCGGATATCCAGCTCGATCCTGCCGTTGAATTCCGTCGAACCAGTCGCCATCGTCAGCCTCATCTCATCCTCCGCCAGCGTCGGGCGGGATCACCACCGATCATATATGTTTTGATTAATTGTATAGTATCCTATCAATGGTATATGCAAGTGATGCTGTTGCGCCCGACGAAGGGATGCCCGATGAGCGCCGCCGACGGATTCCACCCTGACTTCGAGACGATCGAACTTGCGGCGACGCGGGCTCGTGTGCACCACATCAGATCCTCCGACCTCGATTCGTCCACCGCACAAACCGAAGGTTTGCGGCGGCTCGCCGCCATCTGCGGCAAATCCGTTGGAGCGCAGACTCTATGGATGGGCGAGGCGCACATCGAACCCGCGACCGTCTCGGGGAATCATCACCACGGCGACTGCGAGACCGCGATCTACGTTCGAAAAGGCAACCCCGAGTTCGTGTTCCACGATGGCGTCACGGAGATCCGCATCGCCGCGGGACCTGGCGACTACATCTTTGTCCCGCCGTACGTGCCGCATCGGGAAGAAAATCCCGATCCGACCATGCCGGCCGAGGTCGTCATCGCGCGCACCACCCAGGAGGCGGTCGTCGTCAACTTGCCGGCCCTGTATTCGCTTGGGACCTAGCTAGAGCAGGCCGGTCAGCTCGGCCGTCAGACCACTGACACTGGTGTTGGTGACGGCATGGATCAAGTCGCGGCCCACCGCGACCGGGAAATGAACCGTCGCCGCGGCGACCTCGTCGACACCGTTTTGCACCGCGTTCACGATCGTGGTCGGATCGCCGGTGCCCAAGGCCGTCAAGCTATTCCAGGCGGCGAATTGCGGCGCCGTGATCAGGTCGCGCACGTCGACGAACAGCTTGGTCGGCAACGTCGGCGGCCCGACCGGTATGCCGTCCCAGCTGGTCATCGTCCAGCCGCCCTGCGGGCTGCCCTGCACCACGACGACGCCGGTGTTGGGCAACGGGTGGGTCAGCATCAGCAACGGATTCGGGTTGTTGACGTTCATCAGCGTGCCGACCTCGATCGCAAACTCGCTGGAGAACGCGACGTCGGTGATTTGGCCGTTCGCAGGGTTCACCACCGGGTTCGTCATGGCGGTGCCATACATCGTCTGCATCGCGTTGGTGAAGCCCTGGTCGAAAACGATCCCGTTCATGTGGGCCGAGCCGGGGGCGAGCATCGGCACGATGGGGAAGCCGAGCGTCCATGCCAGCGGGGCGACCAGATACAGCAGGCCCTGGGGGCTGATGTCGGGTGCGCCGTCGAAGACGCCGGCACTGATCTCGTTGAGCCCGGCCAATGCCGGCGGGTTGGTCATGCCGGCGTAGAAGGCGGTCTGCTGCACCCGGGTCAGCTGCGACTCGAAAACCCCGGCGAAGGTGCTTTGCGGCCCGAGCGCGGTGCCGATGGCCGTCGCCTGCTGCACCCCCAGCGGGGTGAGGGGCAAGCCGGGCACGGCCGTGTCAATCATGTTGGCCGCGTTGCCAACTGACTGCCCGTGGCGCACGAAGTCGATGACGATCGACTGCTGGTTGCCGCCGGTGCCGAACAACGCCTGATCGATCGCGGTGCCGAGCGGGCTGTTGCTCCAGACCCCGGTGATCGTGTTGAGCGGAGCGTCAAGGAACGTCTGCAGCTCGCCGGAAAGGCTCGCGGCGGAGGCCGCCTCGGTGGCCGCATACGACGCGGCCGCGGTGCTCAACGTGCGCACGAACTGCTCGTAGTACGTCGTCGCCCGCGCCGCCGCCGCCTGATAGTCCTGGGCATGCGCGCCGAACAGCGCCGCGATGGCCGCCGACACCTCGTCGGCGCCGGCCGCCGCCAGCTCGGTCGTCGGGATTGCCGCGACCAGATTGCCGGCGGTCACGGCCGAACCGATGCGCGAAACATCGGCCGCGGCCGTCTCCAAGATTTCCGGCACAACGAGCACAGCTGACATTCGCCTAAACCCCCCGGTTTGGTTTTGAGTACTAGCCATCATGGAGCGCGGCGCAGGAAGATGTGGCCGGTTTTGACCAATCGATATCACGCGAAAGTGCAACTACCGACGCATCTCCCGAGTGGATCCGTCGGTAGTTGCACCCTCGCGGCAAAGGCTTACCGCCCGGCCTCCTTGCGGGCGAGGAACGCCCGCATGTGCTGTTGCGGCTCGCCGGTCAGGAACGCCAGACCGAATTGCGCGACGCTGTCCTCGACGGCCCTCTGAACGGTGATGTCGAACCAGCTGTTGAGGAGGTGCTTTTGTTGGCGGACCGCCTGCGGGCCGAACCCGCTGAGCTTCCCGCCGAGCTCGGCGATGCGGGCGTCGAGGGCTTCGGCGGCGATGACCTCGTGCACCAGGCCCCAGGCGGCGGCCGTGTCGGCGTCGATCGATTCACCCGTGAGCAGGAGCCAGGTCGCGTGCGACGCGCCGATCAGCCTCGGGATCAACGCCGCATGGATGACCGACGGGATGCCGACCGCCACCTCCGGCATCCCGAATTTGGCACCCGACTCGGCGATCCGCAGATCGCATGATGCCGCCACCTCCAGGCCGCCGCCGAGGCACCAGCCCGCGAGCCGGGCGATGACGGGGACGGGGCAGTCGCGGATGGCCTCGCACAGCCTCGCGAGCCGGCGGATGAACACTTCCGCGCTGGACTGGTCGAGCGTGACCATCTCGTTGATGTCGGCGCCCCCGATGAACGCCCTATCCCCGGCGCCGCGCAACACGACGACCCGCACGTCGTCGTCCTGGCTGACGGCGTCGAAAGCCTCGGTCAGCGCCTCGATCGCGCCGGTACCGATGATGTTCAGCGGCTTGGAGTTGATCAACTCGATGGTGACCGAGCCGCCATCGCGAGCGAGCCTGACGAATTGCCCGTCCGTCGTGTGCATGCTCTACGCCTACACGAGTCGCGGGGAAAGGTCAGCAACTAAAAGGCCGCCCCGGCGCGAACCGGGGCGGCCTCAAAGGGACCAACGGCGTCAGTACAGCGGAACCCAGACGCCGAAGAACCAGTAACCCCAACCGCCGTAATACCAGTTGAAGACCGGGAAGACGGTGAAGGTGTTGTATTCGAACGGGCCGAAGTCGGACCGGGCGTAGACCACGTCGCGCGGCGGTCCGGCCCAAGGTCGGTTCCACCCGCCGGGAGGCGGCGGGCCGTCCCAGCCGCCGGGGGGCGGCGGGCCCCGCCGGGCGGGGCGGGGTGCGGGGCCGGGCCGTCGTTCCAGCCCCACCCCCGC
>NZ_LZKR01000183.1 GCF_001672915.1 Mycobacterium sp. 1245805.9
GGGCCGGTGCGCCCGGGGCGGCCGGCGCCAGCGGATTCGCCGGGGACAGCGGCGGCAATGGCGGCACCGGTGGCGCCGGCGGGAGCGACATGATCGGCGTCAGCGGCGGTCATGGTGGCGCTGGCGGTGCCGGCGGCGACTCCGGCGCCGTGACCGGCAGCGAACCCAGTACCGGAGACACCGGCGGGGCCGGCGGGGCGGCCGGCGCCGGCGGCCAGGTGATCGGCATCGGTACTGGCGGTGACGGCGGTACCGGCGGGGCCGGCGGCAACTCTCCGACCGGTCACGGCGGAGACGGCGGAGACGGCGGTGACGGCGGCGGCCCCGGGCTGATCAGCACCGGCGGACACGGCGGCCCCGGCGGTAATGGCGGCACCGGCCTGGCCGGCAACGGCACCACAGGCCAGTCTGGCCAGTCCGGCTAACCTCAGCCCACGAACATCCGCTCGGCGTGTCCTAACTGCGTCCTGCGACTTCGGATCACCCGCAAACACACACTGACGTATAAGTACGAAAAACGGCCCGCTGACGTGCACGAACCGTCACGCACTGGATGCTGAAACACAAGGCAGCACAACCGGTTTCACACTGGCAGCAGTGCTGGTTTTGTGTATGGGATGGCCACGGTTCGGAGCCCATAGTTTCGATCACGGCCACCGGCTGCGGGTCGTCGCGGGTGCGCTGGTCACGCGCCGGCGCTGCCCTACGGCAGAATCCCCGCGACGCGACATTGAGCCTGAACCGCTTCAGCGTGGGCGTCATGTTGCGCGTAGACGGCGCGACACCAGTCACGCGCGGCCGTACCACATGCGTGCTGGAGTGCGCCGCCCATCGAACTCGCGAACGTGACATTCACGCAGCCGTCACCCGATCGGTCGTAGGGATCCGACGAGTGGTCGGTCAATACCCACGCCGCCGAGCCGGCAGCAATAGCACCGACGACAACGCCGACCGCTATCCGCATCGCACGGCGTTCGCCAGGTGTGAGCGGGTCGGTCGGCGGGGTCTTGCCTCTGTTGGCCGTCGGCGGCTCCTTCGGGCGGCGAAATCGATCGTTCCACAATAAACGGATTCCCTGGCCTCGCCATAGTGGCGCTGAAGTGCTCGCGCATCGGGCAGCGGCACCGACTGGCACGCCAGCAGCCTTCTCCCGGAAGGCTTTCCGGGAGCCATTTTTCATTGCGTCGTTCCTCGTCCACTGGTGAACTCGTTGACGAGCAATTGCAGACGTTCCGCCTCGTGGTCGGGGCGCAATCGTCCGGTCCGGCCGAGGGTGACCAGTCCGTGTAGCGCGGCCCAGAAAACCTCGGTGAGCGTGTCGGCGTCCTGGTCGCCGGCGACCGCGCCGACCGCTTGGTGCAACGCGTCGAAGGCCGCCGTCAGTTGGGGCGGTGTGTCCTGGGCGGCGAAGCGCAGGGTGGTCGCGCGGGTGAACATCGCGTCGTAGACGGCCGGGTTGTCGCGTGCGAAATCCAGGTAGGCGCGGGCGATCCGGGTCAGGGTGTCGCTGGCCGCGTCGGTGTCGGAATGGGCGGCCCGGATCACCTCGGCGAGCTCGGCGAACCCGTCGAGGGCGACGGCATCGGCGATCTGTTCCATGCCCGCGAAGTGCTTGTACAGCACCGGCTGGCTGTACTCGATCTCGGTGGACAGCCGCCGGGTCGTGACGGCGTCCCAGCCCTCGGCCTCGGCCAGCCTGCGCGCGGTTCCGACGATCAGCCGGCGGCGAGCGGCCCGATCGCGCTCGCGACGATCCTCGATGGGCATGCCCAAAGATATCACGGCTAGAAAAACTAGCAATGCTATTGACGCGCTTGCCGACGCGGGTTAGCGTTGCTAACACTTACGGATGAGGGGAGTTGCGCCATGGATCTGCACGACATCACCCGGGCCGCCGCGCTGATCGCCGTGCTGGGCACCGCGGTGGTCTACGGCACCGACGTGTTCTGCGCGGTGGTGATGCGACCGGCCCTGGCGTCGGTCGACGACGCCGCCCTGGTCGCGGTCATGGGGCGCGTGCACCGGTACGGGGACGGGCGCATGCCGCTGCCCGGAGTGCTCGGGATCGTGGCCGCCGCGGCAAGCGCGGTCCTGGCCGCGGTCGGCGCGCAGTGGCCGCAGGCGATCGCGGCGGGCACCGCGCTGGTCCTGCTGTTGATCTGGCTCGCGCTGTACACCCGGGTGAGCGCACCCATCAACCGGCAGATGACGGCGGCCGCCGACGCGGGCCGGCCGCTGCCGAACGGGCGTGCGCTGCAAACGAAGTGGGACTCGATCATCAACGCTCGCGCGTCGCTGCAGGGCCTGGCCGTGGCCGCCCTGTGCGCGGTGTTGATGATCTGACGCCGGCCGAATCCCACTGCGAGGAGCAAGGTTTCGATGTTTCAGCTCAGGATCTACACCCTGCGATCGCCCGAAGCCCTGCGGCAGTACGCGACGGTGCACTGGGCCCGCCACCTCGAAACCTTCCCGACGTTCGGGGTCACCACCCACGGGGTCTGGACGGAGCATGGTGCCAGCCGGCTCGTCGCGCTGATCGGTTACCCACCGGATGCCGACCCGGACGACCTCACGCGGCGCATCATGGCCAGCCCGGAATTCGCCGCCGACATGGTCGGCTTCGACGTCGACGACATCGTCGACGTTCAGACGACATTGCTTGACCCGACACCGTTTTCACCAATTCACTGACGAACCAGGAGCGCTCGACATGACCACCACCACCATCGGCTATGTCCTCGCCGGGCTGCTCGCCGCGGCCATCGTCTTCATCGGCGCACGGTTCCTCGTCGCACCACGCGTCGCCGCGGCCGGCTACGGCGTGCTGCCCGACCTGGATCAACCGGGCGCGGGCGCCTACCTGAGCGCCAAGGGCGTGCGCGACATCGCCTGCGGCCTGATCGTCGCCGTCCTGATGATCGCCGGCGCTACCCACCTGGTCGGCTGGGCGATCTTGGCCGCCACCGTCATCCCGCTCGTCGATGCGGCGATCGTCCTGCGCAACGGCGGGTCCAAGTCGATCACGTGGGGCGTCCACGGTGCCACCGCCGCCGTCATGCTCGCCACCACCGCGCTGCTGCTCGTCTCCTGAGCCTCGGGCGCTATGACGGCGATCACATAACTCCGGGGAATTGCTTCGACATCGAAGCGAGTTGTACGCGGCGTAACTGCTTCGAACTCGAAGCAATCAACGGAGGAGGAACACCATGAAGGCATTGCGGTATCACGAGTACGGCGGCAGCGACGTGCTGCGAGTCGAGGAGGCCCCGCGCCCGGCGCCGGGCCCGGGGCAGGTGCTGGTGCAGGTCGCCGCCACCTCGTTCAATCCGGTGGACGCCGGTATCCGCGGCGGCTACCTGGCCGAGGTGTACAAGATCGACTTCCCGCACATTCCCGGCGTCGACGTGGCGGGGACCATCGCCGAGTTCGGCGGGGGCGTGGCGGGCTGGAGCGTCGGCGACGCCGTGGTGGCGTTCCTGCCGCTGGACGCCGACGGCGCCGCCGCCGAGTACGCCGTCGTGCCGGCCGAATCGCTGGCCGCCGCCCCGACGTCGGTGTCGCTGGCCGATGCCGCGGCGTTGCCGGTACCCGCGTTGACCGCCTGGCAGGCCCTGTTCGAGATCGCCGGGCTGGCCGGTGGTCAGTCGGTCCTGATCAACGGCGCCTCGGGTGCGGTCGGCGGCTACGCCGTCCAGTTGGCCAAACAGGCCGGAGCCGTCGTCACCGCGACCGCCAAGGCGCGCGACGCCGAGCGGCTGCGCGGCCTGGGCGCGGACCGCATCGTCGACTACATCGACTACACCCGCTCGCCGATCGACGTCGAGGGTGCACCGTTCGACGTGGTGCTCAACCTCATCAGCACCACCGACGAGCAGACCGAAGCCCTGATCGGCGTGGTCGCCGACGGCGGTTTCCATGTCGGCACAATGGTTTTCGGGCCGCAGAGCCCGGGCCGCGGGGTGCGCACACAGCGGGTCTTCGTCCGCAGTGACGCCGCCCAGCTCGCCGGGCTGGTCCGTCGCGTCGACGACGGGCAACTGCGCATCGAGGTCGCCGACCGCCGCCCGCTCGAGCAGGCCGCGGCGGTGCACGAGGACTCCGACTCCGGCCGCCTGCACGGCAAGACCCTGCTCATCCCCACCGCGTAGGCCCCGCATCCGAGGCCACGCCTCGAGCCGGTGGAACTTCGATGTCGAAGCACTACGCTCGAGGCGTGGTCAAGGCCCTCAACCCGGAACAGCTGCGGACCTACTTCGCGCTGATGGAGGCGGTCAGCCTGCTGCAGTACGCGGTGCGGGAGCAGTTACAGGCCGCCGGGGGCCTCAGCTACGTGCAATTCGAGATCCTGGCCAAACTCGCCGACGCCGAGCGCCCCCTGACGATGACCGAGCTGGCCGATGGGGTGGTGTACAGCCGCTCCGGCCTGACGCACCAGGCCGGACTGCTGGAGAAGGAAGGCCTTATCAGCCGGGCGGGCTCGACGGACGACCAGCGCGCCACCGTCGTCAGCATCACCGAGGCGGGCCGCACCCGGGTCGCCACGGTCTTGCCCGGCCACATCGAGGTCGTGCGCGACCTGCTGTTCGACTCGCTGTCCGATCGCGACGTCCGCACCCTGGGGGAGGTGATGAGCCGCGCCCGCGACCACATGCGTGCTCGGCCGCCGCGCTCCGCCGCCCCGCGCCGTCGAAACGCCCGCGAGGGTGGTGGGCCGCCCGTCCGAGGTTGAGCCGTTTGGCCCTAGTCGTCCAAGGAGGCCGGAGGCTGAGCTGTGGGTGGGCTATCGAGACTGGGAGAGGTGCGCTGAAGCTCAAAGAACTCATCGCTGTGGCGGTCGCATCCGGCGCGCTAAGTTGGGGCGCCGTGGGACTCGGTGCAGGCGTGGCGGTTTAAGAGCCGACGTCTCCGTCCCCGGCGCCGACGCGCCCGAAACCCTCCAAGCCGCCCGGGCCTGATCTCCCGCCTGGGATTGTTGACGCCCCCTCCGTCCCACTGGGTCCGCTGATCCCGGATTCCTAAGCGTTTGTCGCCCGTACAGACAGGAGGCCGCGACGCCCCATGAACGCCAGTCCCGCGAAGTGGTGGAAACTCTGCGCGCTGCTGCTGTCCGCCACCGCGCTGATTCCCGCAGCACCAGCGTCGGCGGACCCGAGCGATGATGCGTTCGTCGCGGCGCTGGACAACTACGGGATCGACACCGGCGGCCGCGACACCGTGATTGCGCATGGGCGTGCGGTGTGCGCCGCACTTGACAAGGGCCAAGACACGAGCGTCTTGGCGCTCAAGGTGATGAACGACCCGCAGCTGAACATCTCGTCAAGGCGGGATGCCGGCTTCTTCGTCGGCGCCTCGGTGGCGGCCTACTGCCCGCAATACCGGGGCTCTGTCGATCCTTCGGTGATCTGGCTACTGCCCTTTCCCCCAATGATGTGAGCCCCCGATGATGTGAGCGCAAAAGCGATAACGCCGGTCGGCGCTTGAGACGCGCCCGGGGTCCATTTTCGTGCTCGGCGACATGTTGGGATCGGTAGCTGCGCGAGCGGTGTCTAGTCGTACTGCGAGAAACGAACAGGCTTTCCGAGATAAGGAGCAGGCGACATGGGATTTATGGACAAGCTGAAGGGCACCGCCATGCAGGCGATGAACCCGGTGGGCCAGGCGGCTACGCGCGACAAGATCATGAGGCTGAACCAGTCTGGTGTGCTGACGCCGGCCACGGTGGACTCGATGCGCGAGACGGGTACCCAGCTCGGCGGTGGGCACCAAATCGATTTCGAGCTCACCGTTCACCCGGCCGACGGGGCTGATTACCAGGTGCGGGTATCGCAGTCGATGCACGATGTGACCCTCAACGGCATCTCCGAGGGGGCCCGGATCAACGTCAAGGTGGACCCAGCAGATCCGCAGTCACTGCTTGTTTGGGGCGCCGCCAGTTAACGCATCCAGGCAACGTGGCCGCTCGACCCCACTTGCTCGGCGTGTGACCAAGTCAATTTGACAGCTACTAGCGGAAATGGCCCTCGGAGGAGACTCCGGTGGCCATTTTCCTGCCCGATGGGACCTCCTCTGGGACCATAGGCCGGTGACCACGCGCCAGGCCGACACCGTTCGCCCCATCGAACAAGTGCGGGCTCAGCGGCCGGCGGAGACCGGATTCCGCGACGATATCGAGGGCTTGCGTGGCTTCACGCTGTTGGCCATCCTCGGCTTTCACATCTCCATGCCCGGTGTCAGCGGCGGTTTCGTCGGTCCCGACATCTTCTTCGAAATCTCGGGCTTCGTCATCACCGGGCAGCTCTGGCGCCAGGTGAGCACCACCGGCACCATCGGACTGCGTAAGTTCTATGGGGCCCGGGCCCGCCGGCTGCTGCCCGTATCGGCCACGGTGGGCGTCGTCACCGCGATCGCCGCGGCCCTCTTGCTGCCCGTGGTGCAGGCCCAAAGCGCCCTGAAGGACGCCATCGCCTGCGCGTTGTACGTCCCGAACTTCTGGTTCATCGCCCAGCAGGTCGACTATTTCGCCGGCGGCACGCCCTCGCCGTTCCAGCACTATTGGACGTTGGGCGTGGAGGAACAGTTCTACCTGTTGTGGCCGCCGCTGATCGTCGGCACGGCGTGGCTGATCCGGCGCCTGCGCCGGCGCGCGAAGACCGACGCGCCCGTGTCGAAGAGGCCGTACCTGGCGCTCGTGACGGTGATCGCGACCGTGTCTTTCGCGCTGTCGCTGCTGATCACCTACGTGATGCCGCTCGCGGCGTACTTTTCGCTCTTCACCAGGGCGTGGCAGTTGGCACTCGGGGCCTTGGTGGCCCTGACGGCCGAGTACTGGAGCCGGCTTCCGGCGCGAGCCGCGGTCATCACGGGATGGGTCGGGACGGCCATGGTGCTGTGGGCCTGCGTCGTTTTCACCCCGGACATTCCCTATCCCGGTACCGCCGCCCTGTTGCCCGTCCTGGGCACCGCGCTGGTGCTCGGCGCCGGCTGTTCGACGCCGAACCGGGGCGCGGGGCGGGTCCTGGGCTGGTCCCCGATGCGGGCGATCGGGCGGCTGTCCTACTCCTGGTACCTGTGGCATTGGCCGGTGTTGGTGTTCGCACCGATCATCGTGGGCCATCCGCTGGGGCTGGTCGGCAGGTTCGTGGCGGCGGTCGTCGTCTCCGGCGGGCTGGGGTGGCTCACCCTGCGTTTCATCGAGAACCCGTTGCGCTACGCCGCTGTCCTGCGCAAGTCCCCGGCGAAAAGCCTGGCGGTTGGCGGGTTCGCCACGTCGGCGGCGGCGTGTGTGGGCGTGGCGTTGCTGATGTGGGTGTCGTCACTGCCGATGCCCGTCGCGGTCGCGCACGGCGCACAGGCGGCGCCACTGACCATCACTGCCGGGCCCGTCCCGACGGGAACCGACCTCGAGGCCTACGACGCGGCGGTGCAGAACGTGTTCGCGCAGGTACAAGCCGCGGTCGCGGCATCGGCCGACCTGAAGGCCGTGCCATCGAACCTGAAGCCGTCGGTCGGCGACGCGGCGGGCGAAATCGGGGCCATGTTGTTCAACGGCTGCCTGCGCGCACCCTTCCAATCCGGGCAGCCCGAGTGCGCGATGGGCGACGTCAAGTCCAAGACGACGGTGGCCATGGTCGGCGATTCGCATTCGTCGATGTGGATTCCGGCGTTCCAGCAGATCGGCGCGCAGCGGCCCTGGCGACTCGAAGCCATGGCCAAGGCGGCCTGCCCGATGATGGACCTGCCCATCGCCAACCCGCTTGTCAGCCCGCTGGTTGAATCCATCCAGCGCTGCGGGCAGTGGCGCGGTCAGGTCATGGACCGGCTGCGTGCCGAACACCCGGCGCTCGTCATGGTGAGCGTGTTCCGCGGGTACACCGCCACCCACAGCAACGGATTCCGCTCGGGCTTCACCTCATACGACCCGGCCTGGAACGACGGCCTGACCCGCCTGGTGCGTCAACTGCGCGAGACCGGCGCCAAGGTGCTGGTGCTCGGGCCGCTCCCACACCTCACCACCTCGGTGCCGGGCTGCCTGTCCGAGCACCTCGACGACGCGACGGCATGCTCGCCGCCGATGTCGTACGCGTTCGACCGGCCCGGCATGGCGGCCGAGGAGGCCGCCGTCAAGGCGGGCGGCGGGCAGTACGCGGACCTCTCCGAACTGTTCTGCACCCTGAAGCGCTGCCCTGTCATCGTCGGCAACACCCTGGTCTACGTCGATGCGGGTCACCTGACGCTCGAATACTCCCGGATGTTGGCGCCGGCCATCGCGGCCCTGGCCGACCGCGCGCTCGCCGGGGGCTGACGCCCACACCGCGTCTAGGTGCAGCCGCTCACATGAATTCGCCGGCCCGCCCCGACGCAGACACTCGGCGGCGGAAAGTCTTGCGGCAGAGGCGCATAGTCGCCCGGCGGCGGGGCATAAGTTCCGACGGTGTCGGCGACATTGGTGCACCCGCTCACCGAAACGCGCCGACCGACGCTCGCGCAGACGTCGGCGTTGGCCGCGGCCGAGGGCTGTACGACGGCGTAGATTTCCGGGATCGCCGTGAGGGCCAACACCGTGACCCCCGCGGCGGTCCAAGACCGCGCCCACAGTTTCATCGCGATCTCCTTCGCTAGGGGGTGGCGCCGCTCTCGCCGAGCAGCGGAGTCCACTGGCAACGTTGCCTAATGTCGACCAGCGGCTGACGGATGTTCTCGAGGTCGGCTTGCTCTTGCGGGTTGGCGTTGAAGTAGTTCTGCACGTCGTCGCGGATCTGATCTTTCGGCCGATCCTGAAGGCCGGTGTAGAAGCCGTTCACGTCGGGGTGGGTGAACAGGTAGGTCGACAGCGACGCCGCGACACCGGACGCGACACGTGCAACGTCCCCGGCGGTGCAGTCAGCCGGCCGGGGTGGCGGATCGGCCGCGGCGGTCCCCGAGGTAGCGAATAGCGTGCCGGCGAGTGCGCCGGCGCCGATCGCACCGACGACCAGCCGGCGCCGAATGGAGGTTGGGTGAGACATGGCTGGCTCCTTCCTGCGCATAGACCATCTTCTGCCACCCTCACCGCTTCCGGAAGGGCGCCTCGGTTCCGCTAATGTCCTAAGGCGCCGACCGGAAGGAACGCAATGAACCGTTTACACGCGCGGGCCGCCGGATTGGTGTCTGCGGCGGGGGTGTGCGTGGCCGTCGTGGCGCCCGCGCCGGCACACGCGACGCCGCCGATCGGGGTCAGCGCGGTGACCTTGTCGAAGCAAACCGTCGGCGGCAAGGATTACATCGTCAGCGAGATAACGGTTTCGCCCAACGGGAGCACCGGCTGGCACACGCACCAGGGCGAGATCTATGGCGTCATCAAGTCCGGCGTGTTGACGCACTACGGGTCGGACTGTCAGCAAGACGGTGTCTACGGCCCGGGGGCCGCCATCACCGATCCGACGGGCCCAGAGCACGTTCACCTCGCCCGGAACCTGGGCACGACGCCATTGGTCCTCGACGTGACCTACATCGATCCGGCTGGAGCGCCCACCTCCGACAGCGCACCCAACCCCGGCTGCGACTTCGCCTGAGCACGTTCGGCGCGGGCCGAGTTTGGCAACGAGTGCTGTCAGGAGCCAAAGCCGTTGTCGCGCAGCAACGGCCGCCTTATTGTGTGCGCACATGCGCACCGCATTCCATCTGCAATTGGAGGCCCTGACGGCCTCCGTCGCCGACATGTGCGCGCGGGCCGCCGGTGCGATGCAGCGTGCCACGCACGCGGTGCTGCACGCCGACGTGTCGCTCGCCGGATGTGTCCTCAACGACCACGACAAGATCAGGCGGCACGGCTTCTGCGCCCAGCGGAAGGCTTTGGCGCTGTTGGCGCTTCAAGCCCCAGTGGCCGGCGACCTTCGAGTGGTCATCGGCGACCTCAAGAACATCGCCGATGCCGAGCGCATGGGTGCTTTGGCATCGCACGTGGCAGACATCGCACGCCGTCGTTACCCCGCGTGCGCATTGCCCGAGGAGGCGATCGGTCACTTCGCCGAAATGGGTCGCATCGCCGTCGATCTCAGCGACGTCGCCGGACACGTCGTGCGATCCCGAGACCCGGTGGCGGCTGCGCGAATGCAACGCGACGACGACCTGATGGACGAGCTGCACCGCCAGCTGTTCAGCTTGATGATTGACAAGCCGTGGAACCACAGCGTGGCCGCCACCGTCGACGTCACCCTGCTCGGCCGATACTACGAACGCTTCGCCGATCACGCCGTCGCGATCGGGCGCCGAGTCATATTCCAGGCCCGAGGAGAGTCGATGTCTGTTTCCGGCGCCATCGCACGGATCGTGGCGTTCCTGCGCGCCGGCTACCCCGCGGGGATTCCGGCGACTGACACCTTCCCGTTGCTCGCGCTCCTGCGTCGGCGTTTGTCCGATGGGGAGGTCATGCAGATCGCGGCCGAGCTCGTCGAGCACGGCGACGTGCCAGTGGACGCGACGACGATCCGGGTCATGATCAGCAAACTTACGGACCAAATGCCCGCACCCGAGGAGGTCGAACGCGTCAAGCGACACCTCGAGATGCGTGGCTGGCCGGTCAGCGACGAATTTCCGGCCTAGGTACGGAAAAACGCGGAAAAGCCGTCGCGGGACTCTCCGGGCGCTATTGCCTGCCGGCGCCGGCCATCAATGCAAAATGACGTGATGCCGATGGATGAGGGCCGCTGACGTGCACGGGTTCGGCCTCCACACCCTGGCGCTGCTGGCCGCGATCGGTTTCGCCGGCCCGCTGCTGGCGTCGGTGCCGCGCCTGCGGATCCCGGTGATCATCGGCGAGCTGGCCGCGGGGCTCGTCGTCGGCAAGACCGGCCTCGGCGTCGTCGACGACGCCAACCCAACCTTTCAGCTGCTCGCCAACATCGGCTTCGCGCTGGTGATGTTCGTCGTGGGCACCCACGTTCCGATCCGAGATCCCGCGTTGCGCTCGGCGGCGCCGCGGGCGCTGCTGCGCGCGGTCACGGTGGGCGCCGCCGCAGCGCTTCTCGGTGTCGGGCTGGGGGAGGCGTTCGGCACCGGCCACGCCGCGCTCTACGCGGTACTGATGGCGTCCTCGTCGGCGGCGCTGGCCTTGCCGGTGATCGATTCGCTGCGGTTGCGGGGACCCGACGTGCTGTCGGTGACCGTGCAGATCGCCATCGCCGACGCCGCATGTATTGTGTTGCTGCCGTTGGTTATTGACCTGCGGCGGGCGCCGGTCGCGGCGCTCGGCGGGCTGGCGGTCGCAGCCTGCGCGGTGGTGATGTTTGTCATCCTGCACGCGGCCGACCGCAAGGGCTGGCGTCAGCGCCTGCACAAATACTCCGAAAAGCAGCGGTTCGCACTGGAATTGCGCACCAACCTGGTCGTGCTGTTCGCACTGGCGGCGCTGGCATCCAGCACCCACGTGTCGATCATGCTGGCGGGCTTCGCATTAGGCTTGGTGATCGCTTTGGTCGGCGAACCGCGAAGGCTGGCGCGCCAGCTGTTCGGCATCACCGAGGGATTCTTCAGTCCGCTGTTCTTCGTCTGGCTGGGCGCCTCGCTGCAGGTGCGCGAGCTGGGCGCGCACCCGAGGCTCATCCTGCTCGGGCTCGGCCTGGGGCTGGGCGCCGTGCTGGCACATTGCGCGGGCAGGCTGCTCGGCCAGCCGCTGACGCTGGCGGCGCTGTCCGCCGCGCAGCTCGGCGTGCCGGTGGCCGCGGCCACCATCGGAGGCGAGGAACACCTCCTCGTCCCGGGCGAAGCCTCGGCATTGATGTTCGGCGCCCTGCTGACGATCGCGGGCACCTCGCTCGCGGGTGCGCTGGCGGCGCGCGGCCGGCCGGCCGCAAAGCGGGCTGGGTGACGAAGGGACCGAAGCACTTCCGGCCGGGTCCATTCGGCCCTACGAGCCCACGCGGCTCAGTGGTCGGATGAAACCTTAGGCCGATCTAGGGGGCTGTCATGAGGAATCGTTTGTATCGCGTCACCGATTGCCTGCACCAGGGTCGCACCGTCGCGGTGCCCGGTCACGAGATCGCACATGTGGTGGCGGCCTGGCTCGCCGAGCTGGGCGCGGACAGCCCGCTCGCCGACGACCTCGAACGTGCGGTCCGCGTCGGCGATTGGGCGGCGGCCCGCACGGTCGGCGACCAGTTATCCGTCGACGTGGCCGTCATCGCGGCCTAGGACTAGTCATGTCCGGCCCGGGAATTGGCACAAAGTCCTTCTGCCTAGTGCCGTCCTCCTCTCGCAGGCCCCCGTCCGACTACGCGATCGTGGACCTGACGAAGCTTCACCGAAGGGAACCAGAGCGATGAACGCGCGCTTTCCGGATGCCGGCACGGTCCGGACCGTCCTGACCCTGGCGGGCCGGGCGCCCTCGGTGCACAACACCCAACCGTGGCGGTGGCGCGTCGACGACGCGAGCCTGCACCTGTACGCGGACGCCGAACGCCAGCTGCCCAACACCGACCCGGACGGCCGGGACCTGATCCTGAGTTGCGGCACCGCCCTGCATCACTGCGTCGTCGCCTTCGCCGCCGTCGGTTGGCTGTCAAAGGTGACCCGGCTGCCGAATCCGGACGACCCCAATCACCTTGCCGCGATCGAGTTGTCGCCGTACCCGGCCGACGCGGTCGACATCGCGCTCGCCGCGGCGATACCGCGGCGCCGCACCGACCGTCGCCACTACAGCTCCTGGCCGGTCCCGATCGGGGACATCGCGCTGATGGCCGCTCGGGCCGCCCGGAACGGCGTGACGCTCTGCCAGGTCGAGGACCTCGACAAGCTGAACGAGATCGTCGCCGAATCCGTTGCGCAGCACTTCAATCGCGACTACCTCGCCGAGCTGACGGCGTGGAGCGGGCGCTACGCGTCGGTGGCCGGCGTGCCCGCGCGCAGCACGCCGGCCTCGGACCCCGCGGCGAAGATACCCGGCCGGTTCTTCGCCGGCCCGACGCTGCCGCAGGCGCCCGAATCGTCGTCCGCGGAGGACAACGCCGTGGTGCTTGCGCTGGGAACGCGGGCCGACGACCGGCTGGCGCAGCTGCGCGCCGGCGAGGCCACCAGCGTCGTGCTCCTGACCGCGACGTCGATGGGATTGGCCAGTTGCCCGGTCACCGAACCCCTGGAGATCCCCGGCACCCGCGAGCTGGTTCGCTCCGATATCTTCGGCGGCGGAAACTTTCCGCAGATGCTGCTCCGGGTGGGCTGGGCGCCGATCAACGCCGACCCGCTGCCGGCGACGCCGCGGCGGGAGCTGACCGAGTTCGTCGACTGGGTGAACGAGTAAGGATGGCAAGCGGCGCAAGCCAGGTCGCGTCGTTCGACGCTGCCGGACTGCACCGGCTGGTCGAGGTGCTGATCGAGCGGGGCTACCGCGTGGTCGGTCCGACGCTGCGGGACAACGCGATCGTGCTGGCGGAGCTGCAGTCCGCGGACGACCTGCCGCGCGGCTGGGGCGTCGACGTGGCTCCGGGGCATTATCGGGTGCGCCGCCGCGACGACGCCGCCGCGTTCGGGCACTCGGCCGGGCCGCAGTCGTGGAAGCAATTCCTGCACCCCCCGCGACAGCGGCTCTGGGCCGGCACCCGGGACGGGACCAGCGAGGACGAACCCGACGGGCCACCGCCGCGCTACGCGTTCCTCGGCGTGCGCGGCTGTGACCTGGCGGCGATCGCCACCCTCGACGGGGTGCTCGGCCGCCCCGAGTATCCGGACAGCTCCTTCGTCAACCGGCGGCGGCGGGCCTTCGTGGTCGCGGTGAACTGCACGGAGCCGGGCGGGCTGTGCTTCTGCGCGTCGATGGGCACCGGCCCCGCGGCCGGGCCGGGCTACGACTTGGCCCTGACGGAGCGCCTCGACGGAGACGCGCCGTGGTACCTGGTCGACGTCGGCAGCGAGGAAGGCGCCGACGTGCTCGCCGCGCTGGCCCACCGGGTCGCCGGCGATGACGAAATCGCCTCCGCGCGTGCCGATGTCGAGGAGGCCGCCCATCACATGGGCCGCCGGATGCCCGACACGGACCTGCGGCAGCTGCTGATCGCCTCGCGCGAATCACCGCAGTGGGACGAGGTCGCCAGCCGCTGCCTGACGTGTGGCAACTGCACGATGGTGTGCCCGACCTGCTTTTGCACCACCACCGAGGACGTCAGCGACCTCACCGGCGAGCACGCCGAGCGCTGGCGGCACTGGGCGTCGTGCTTCGAGTTCGACTTCACCTACGTCCACGGCGGCGGCAGCGTGCGCCAGTCCGGCGCCTCGCGCTACCGGCATTGGCTGACGCACAAGCTGAGCACCTGGCACGACCAGTTCGGCACGTCGGGCTGCGTCGGCTGCGGCCGGTGCATCGCCTGGTGCCCCACGGGCATCGACATCACCGCGGAGATGAACAAGATGGCGAGCGATGAGTGAGCCGGCATCGGCGATGGCGCCGGTGCCCTACCGGGTGCGCAGCCGCATCGTCGAAAGCCCCGATTCGGCGACGCTGTGCCTCGAGCCCGTCGGCGAGTCGCTGCGGACCCCGCTGCCGGGGGAGTTCATGATGCTCTACGCATTCGGCGTGGGCGAGGCCGCGATCTCGATCAGCGGTGACCCCACCGTGACCGACGGCTCGATCACCCACACCATCCGCGCGGTCGGCGCGGTGAGCCGGGCCCTGCACAACGCCGAACCGGGCAGCGTCATCGGTGTCCGCGGTCCCTTCGGCACCACCTGGGGACTAGAGGAAGCCGTCGGGCGCGACCTGGTCCTGGTCGCCGGCGGCGTGGGGCTGTGCCCGCTGCGCCCGGCGGTGCTGGGCGCGCTGGCCGGGCGATCGCGCTACGGCAAGGTGACACTCGTCGTCGGCGCGCGCTCGCGGGCGGACTTCGTGTTCGCCGAACAGCTCGAAAAGTGGGCCGACGACCCGCAGATCGAACTGCACGTCACGGTCGACGTCCCGGTCCAGGGCTGGCGGGGCGAGGTCGGCCTGGTCACCGAGCCGCTGCACCGGCTTGCGCTGGACCCCGATAACACCACCGCCTTCCTGTGCGGGCCTGAGCCCATGCTACGGTTCGGCGCGGAGTCGCTGCTGGCGAAAGGCGTTGCCGCCCAGGATATTCGGGTCTCCCTCGAACGCAACATGCAATGCGGAATCGGGTGGTGCGGCCACTGCCAGCTGGGTCCGCTGCTGCTGTGCCGCGACGGCCCGGTCGTCGGCTACGACGTCGCCGGCCCGCTGCTTTCGGTGAAGGAGCTGTAGATGAGCCCGACCACACTGGCCGTGTGGAAGTTCGCCTCCTGCGACGGTTGTCAGCTCACCCTGCTGGACTGCGAGGACGAACTGCTCACCCTGGCCGACCAGGTGGAGATCGCGACGTTCGCCGAGGCCTCCAGCGCAATGGTCGGCGGACCGTACGACGTGTCGCTGGTCGAAGGGTCGGTCACCACCCGCCACGACGAGCAGCGCATCCGCGAGATCCGCGAGCAGTCAAAGGTTCTCGTCACCATCGGCGCGTGTGCGACGGCCGGGGGAGTGCAGGCGCTGCGCAACTTCGCCGACGTCGCCGAGTTCGCCTCCGTCGTCTACGCCAAACCGGAGTACGTCGACACGCTGGCGACCTCCACGCCGGCGTCGGCGCACGTCAAGGTCGACTACCAGCTGCCCGGCTGCCCGATCGACCGCGGTCAGCTGCTGGACACCCTTGCGGCCCTGCTGATCGGGCGCAAGCCCCAGATCCCGGCCAAGACGGTGTGCACCGAGTGCAAGCTTCGCGGCGTCACGTGCGTCGTTGTCTCGGAAGGGATTCCGTGCCTCGGCCCGGTCACCCATGCGGGCTGCGGTGCGCTGTGCCCCCGGCACCATCGCGGCTGTTACGGCTGTTTCGGCCCGTCGGCGGCGCCGCGGACCGCGACGCTGATCCCGCTGCTGCGCCGCGACGGCATGTCCGACGGCGCGGTCGACCGCGTGTTCTCGACCTTCAACGTGACCGCCTTCTCCGCCGAACGGAGCAATCAGTGAACCCGTCCACCCGCACGTTGACCGTGGGCACGCTGACGCGCGTCGAGGGCGAAGGCGCGCTGCGTGTCGCGCTCAAGGACGGGCGGCTGGAAAGCGTCGAGCTGAACATCTATGAGCCGCCCCGGTTCTTCGAGGCGTTCCTGCGTGGGCGCGCCCACACCGAGCCGCCCGACCTGACCGCGCGGGTGTGCGGCATCTGCCCGGTCGCCTATCAGGTCAGCGCGTGCAACGCCATCGAAGACGCCTGCGGCGTGGAGGTGGACGCGGAGCTCGTCGAGCTGCGCCGCCTGCTGTACTGCGGCGAATGGATCCACAGCCACGTCCTGCACATCTACCTGCTGCACGCGCCGGACTTCCTTGGCTACCCCGACATCATCGGCATGGCGCGCGACCACGCGCGCGACGTCGAGCGCGGGTTGTCGCTGAAGAAGGTGGGCAACCAGCTGATGGAGTTCGTCGGCGGGCGCGCGATCCACCCTGTCAACGTGCGGCTGGGCGGATTCTATTCGGTGCCAATGCGATCGGACTTCGCGCCGCTCGAAGAGCGGTTGCGCCAGGCGCTGGACGACGCGCTGGAGACCGTCGACTGGGTGTCGCGCTTCGAGTTCCCCGACCTCGAGCTGGACCACGAGTTCCTGGCCCTCACGGCGCCCGGCCGGTACCCGATCGAGAACGGTGCCATCGCGCGCAGCGCCGGCCCGCCGTTTCCCGTCGCCGCGTTCACCGAGCACGTCGTCGAGTCCCAGGTGCCCCACTCCACTGCCCTGCACGCGACGCTCGACGGCGGCCGCCACCTGACCGGGCCCCTCGCACGGTACTCGCTGAACTCCTCGGCGCTCTCACCCGTCGCGGCGCAGGCCGCCGCGCAGGCCGGCCTGTCGACCGAATGCCGAAACCCGTTCCGCAGCATCATCGTCCGCGCGGTCGAGGTGGTCTACGCGATCGAGGAGGCGTTGCGGATCATCGACGAATACCAGCGTCCGGCTCGACCGTTCGTCGATGTCCCGGCGCGCGCCGGCGTCGGCCACGGCGTCAGCGAGGCGCCCCGCGGCCTGCTGTACCACGGCTACCGCATCGGCGAGGACGGGCTGGTTTCGGCGGCGACCATCGTCCCGCCCACCTCGCAGAACCAGGCGGCCATCGAGGCCGACCTGGCCAACCTGGTTTCCGGCAACCTCGCCCTCGACGACGCGACGCTGACCGCGCTGTGCGAGCAGCTGATTCGCAGCTACGACCCGTGCATCTCGTGTTCCGCGCACTTCTTGACGCTGACGGTGCAACGGGGATGACGGCCGCGTCGGGCGGGATCGTCGTTATCGGCCTGGGCAACCGCTACCGCGGCGACGACGGTGTCGGCGTCGCCGTGGCCGCCGAGCTGAACCGGTTGGCGCTGCCCGCGGTTCGCGTCGTGGCCGACATCGCCGAGCCGACGGGCCTGCTCGAGGCGTGGTCGGGCGCCGCACTCGCGGTGGTGATCGACGCCGCGGTCGGGACGCCGCCGACGCCGGGCCGCGTCCGGCGCTGCGGCCTGAGCGACGTCGCGGTGAGTGGCGGATTGAGTTCGCACAGCATCGATATCGTGCGCACGCACGCGCTGGGTGAGGCGCTCGGGCGCGTGCCCGACGAACTGGTGCTGTTGACGGTGGAAGTCGCCGACGTCGGTCATGGGACCGGTTTGACGCCCCCGGTCGCGCGGGCGGTGCCGGAAGTGCTGCGACTGGTGCTGGCCGAGCTCACTCAAGCGCGGTCGCCCAGCAGAGGCGGCCCGAAGCGGAACCGGCGGCCGGTGACCAAGTCGGGAAGCACCCGCACGTAGTGCGTCTTCTCGGAGGGCACCCACGGCAGCAGTTGCGCGCGTTCGGCTTCCTGGATCTGCTCGTCGGTGCGCAGCGATCGGGCCCTGCCCCTGACGATCACGCTCCAGCCCTCCGCGACGTTGTGTTCGTCGACCTCGAACAGCACACGGTTGTTGATCGCGGTGCTGACCAGCTTGGTGCCCTCCGCCGTGCGAAACAGAATCGACTTGTGCTGGACCACGAAGTTGACGGGGAAGATCTCGGGCAGGCCGTCGACGCTGGTGACCAGTCGTCCCAGGGCAATGCCGGACATCAGCTCCCAGCATTCGTGCTCCGGCAGGATCGTCACGCCATCATCGGTTATGGACATCAGCCGCCCTTCTGCGATAGTCAAAGTCATTGAGCTGCTTGGCCGTTCAGGCAAGCGTAGCTAACGAATCCGCAGCACGTCCTCCGGCGCACGCCTGGGGGTTGGCGCCGGAACCGCTTCCATCGGCGGCGTTGTTCCGGCGCGAATCAGCACCTGCGGCTGGCCGTCGTGGTCCAGCAGACCGCGCACGACGTCGCGGCTTTCGTCCAGCTCGATCAGGTGGGTCAGCGTGCAGGTCGCGAGGAACGCCATCGTGCATTCGAGCAGCACGTTCGACAACACTTCGCCGCAGCGCAGCACGTCCGCCCTGGTGTCTTCGGGGGTGGACAGCACCATGATCTTCGACCAGTCCACCGCGACCTCGGGGCGCCGATCCTGGTCGGTCCTGGCCGGGAATTCCCGCGCCACGTCCACGCGGCCAATTTCCTTGCCGGACAACAGCGCGCTCGGCGGCACACCCTCGTTCGCCGCGAACGGCGAAGTCCACCATTCGAGTTCGGCGTGATACGACGCGTCGTCTCGGCGAAGCGCTTCGGTGAGCTGAGACGCCTTGACCAGCGCGGGTCGCTCGTCGTCGCGCAGCACGTCGAGCGTCACCAGGCTCTCGTCGAACGTGCTCCGTAGCACCGGTTCGAAGAGCTCCCAGTACGTGGGCTGCCCCATCGGGAGCCGGTCGGTTCGGCGGTGCAGGATCGCGTTGGCGCGGTCACGCTGCGCGCGCGTGACGTGCTCGACGGCATGAAATTCCACAGACGCCAAATGATCCGGGTCGTTGGGATTGGGAAACCGTTCGACCTCCGCGCCCCAACCCGCGGCGAGCATGGCGACCCGAAGGTGATCGAGCGCGGCACCACAGCTGAGGATCGCCTCCCGGCCGGAAGGGTCGGTGCCCGGCACCGTTCGGTCACGGTCGACGAACAGTCGCAAGGCCCCGCCTTCGGCGACCCACCGCCACGGCTGGCTGTTGTGCACCGACGGAGCCCGGCACGCGAGCTGCACCGCTTGTCTGAGGGTCTGCGTGTCCACCGTCGATTTCATGGCCGTCAATTCCTTGCCGAGGCTTCGCTTCACCATCGACGTTAGGCCGTAACCCGGCTGCTGGCCAGGGTCGTTGTACCCGGCCGGCGGGGACCGTTGGTAGGCCAAAAGTCCTTTGGGCCACCGGCAATTGCACCGGGGTCCAATGACGTGAGGCTCGGGACCAAGGACCCTGGCGGGCGCCGTGCGCATGCCTGAGGCTCGAATCGCCAATTCGATTATTGCCCAGCCTCTTCGACCTAGGAGCGAGCAATGAAGGCCAACGTCGGGGACTGGCTGGTGATCAAGAGCGGCGCGGTCGGGCATCGAGATCTGCGGGGATTGATCACCGCGGTGCCCTCGCGCGACGGTGAGCCGCCATACGGGGTTCGATGGCTGGACACCGACGAGGAGGCGACCGTGTTTCCGGGCCCCGACGCGATCGTCGTCACGCCCGCCGAACAGGAGGCCGCCGACCAGCGGGCCCGGTCACGGTTCGCCGTGGTGCAGGCCGCCATCGCGGACCGGGCACACGGCCGTTAGCAGGAGTCACCGACAATGCAGACGCTAAGTGCACCGCAAATCGTCACGCTGACCATGAACCCGGCGCTCGACATCACGACAAGTGTCGACGTGGTGCGCCCGACCGACAAATTGCGCTGCGCCGACACCCGTTACGACGCGGGGGGCGGCGGCATCAACGTCGCGCACATCGCGCACGAGCTCGGCGGGCCGGTGCTGGCGGTTTTCCCGGCCGGCGGGACGACGGGCGCCCTGGTCGCGAGGCTGCTCGCCGACGAGGGGGTGCCCTTTTGGCAAGTTCCAATCGCCGCGGCCACGCGCGAGAGCTTCACCGTCAACGAGAACAGCACCGGCCGCCAGTACCGCTTCGTCCTGCCGGGGCCACAACTGACGCTGCGCGAACAGGCGCACTGCCTCGAACAGCTGCGGATGGCGGCGAAGTCGGCGGAATTCGTGGTGGCGAGCGGTAGCCTGCCGCCGGGCGTGACCACCGACTTCTATCAGCGGGTCGCCGACATGTGTCGGCACGTGGGAGCCCGCCTGATCCTGGACACCTCCGGCGGCGGCCTGCGGCACGTCTCCTCCGGCGTGTTCCTGCTCAAGGCCAGCGTGCGAGAGCTGCGTGAATGCGTCGGCCGCCCACTGGAAAGCGAGGCCGAACAACTCGCCGCCGCACGCGAACTCGTCGACGGCGGTCGCGCGGAAGCGGTGCTGGTGTCCCTGGGCTCGAAGGGTGCGCTCCTCGCGACGGCCCATGCCAGCCAGCGCTTTTCGGCGATTCGGATGCCCGGCGGGAGCGGCGTGGGGGCCGGCGATGCGATGGCCGCGGCTATCACGGTCGGACTCTCTCGGGGCTGGCCGCTGGTCAAGTCCGTTCGGCTGGGCATCGCGGCGGGTGCGGCGATGCTGTTGACGCCCGGGACCGCGGCCTGCCTTCGCGCAGACGTGGAGAAGCTGTTCGCCCAATCGGCGGAACCGTGCGACCTCGCAGATGACGAACGGCTGTCCAGATAAGGCCTAACGACCCCTCTGTAACGAGCGGCGCGGCAATAACCTGATTCTGAGGAGTCGAATCAACCGGGAGCCGACATGAACCAGCTGGACGCCAAGTCGGTGGTCGTGGGCGTCAACGGCTCACAAGCCGCGGTCAACGCCGCCAAGTGGACGATCGATGAGGCACTGAGCCGGCAACTCCCGATGCGCCTCGTCTATGTCATTCCCCGCCCGCAGGCACACACCAGCTCCCCGCAACTGTCTGAGTGGGAGCTGGAGCGCGCCGAGATCGCGCTGTCCCAGGCGGAGTGCGCCGTCCAACAGGCGAAAAGGCCGGTCGAGGTCGAAACGGCAATCCGCTCAGGCGATCCCGGCAAAGTGCTGGTCGAAGAATCGCGCGATGCGGCACTGATTTGCGTGGGCACCTCCAGGCGCGGCTGGGCGTCCGACGGCTTGCTGGGGCCGGCCGCCACCACGCTGGTCGCCGAAGCGCAATGCCCGGTCGCGATCATCCGCACCAATCCCGACGGCTCGCCGACCGAGCTCGGCGTCATCGCCGTCGTGCTCAACGACGACCCGGACAACGACGAAGTCGTGCACCAGGCCATGGAGCAGGGGCGGCGCCGCCACGCCACCGTGCGACAGATCGATCGGCGACTGAACAGCTGGGTCAGGCGCTATCCGGACGTACAGGTACAGACGGTCGCCACGGGCACCGGGGCGAAAATCGGCGAGAGACAGGGCAGCGCCACCCAATTGGCTCCCCAATTGGCTGTCGTCGGCAGCGCCGACGCCCTCGAGATCGCCGGGCTGGTCACGCCGAACTGCCATCCGATCGTGGGCTATCCCGACTGTTCCGTGCTCGTGGTTCGCCATTAGAGGACCGGGCCGTGAACGAATTGGCTATGCCGCAGTCGATCGTGGTCGGCATCGACGGCTCGAAGGCGGCGATACGGGCGGCGCTCTGGGCGGTCGACGAGGCGGTGCATCGTGACGCCCCGCTGCGCCTGGTGTGCGCCACCGGGCAGGATGACCCGCACGAAAGTGAGCCGGCCGCCGGCCACGCGGCGATTCGCCAGGCGGTCAAGGCAATTGAGGCCGCGGGCAGGCCGGTAAAGATCGAAACCGAGGTGGTCCGCGGCCCGGCGATCGGCTGCTTGATCGGCGCGTCGGCGGCAGCGGCCATGGTGTGCGTCGGCGCGGTCGGACTGCGTCACTTCCAACCGGGCCGGGTGGGTTCCACCGCCGCGGCCTTGGCGATGTCGGCGCGCTGCCCGGTGGGCATAATTCGCGCTCGCCACTACCACCCGTACCACCCGGACCACCCGGACGGGATCGTCGTCGAGCTGGACGGGTCGCCGGACAACGGCGTGCTGCTGGGCGCCGCCGCCGCGGAGGCCCGGCTGCGCAACGCCGCCATCCGGGCGATCATCTGCCACCGGATGGCGCCGGACGACAAGGGGCCGGACGGTCCGGAAGGCGATCGCCGGGCGCTCGCCGACCTGGATCGTCGGCTGGCCCGCTGGACGCGGCAGTATCCGGAGCTGCGGGTGGAGTCGGTGGCCGTGCACGGCGGCCTGCTCGAGTATCTGGCCTACAACCGCGGCTCGGTGGGGCTGGTGATCGCCGGCGCCCGCGACCGTCGGCAGCTGGGGAGCTCGTCGGACCGGCCGGCAGCGCGGTACTGCAGGACGCCGACTGTTCGCTGTTAGTCGTCAATCAGCAGCACCTATGAGGCGGGCGGTAATGAAAACGTGCGATATTGAAACTCAGTCGTTTCAGAAAGGGCTCCTGATGGTCAAGGTCTTCCTCGTCGACGACCATGAGGTCGTGCGGCGCGGTCTTGCCGATCTGCTCGCGTCGGATCCCGAACTGGAAATCGTCGGCGAAGCGGGTTCCGTGTCGGAGGCGAAGGCGCGAATACCGGCCTTGCAGCCCGACGTCGCGGTGCTCGATGTGCGCCTTCCCGACGGCAATGGCATCGAACTGTGCCGCGACCTGGTGTCCGATCACCCGGATCTGCGGTGCCTGATGTTGACGTCGTTCACCTCCGACGAGGCGATGCTGGAGGCGATCCTGGCCGGCGCCAGCGGCTACGTCGTCAAGGACATCAAAGGCATGGAGCTGGCCCACGCGATCAAAGAGGTCGGCGCCGGCAAATCCCTCCTGGACAACCGCGCCGCCGCCGCGCTGATGGCAAAGCTTCGCGGGACGACGGAACGCGAGGACCCGCTCTCCGGGCTGACCGAACAGGAGCGAACCCTGCTCGGCCTGCTCAGTGAAGGCTTGACCAACAGGCAGATCGCCGCGCGGATGTTTCTCGCGGAGAAGACGGTGAAGAACTACGTGTCGCGGTTGCTGGCCAAACTGGGCATGGAGCGCCGGACGCAGGCGGCGGTGTTCGCCTCCAAGCTGGACCAGCGGTCCGGCAGGCCGTCCGCGTCGACAGACCCGCCCCGGGGCTAGCCGGCAGCCCGGACCGCTTTGCTGACGGCGGCTCCGGCGCGCGGCTCGCTAGGTTGGGTGCCCGACCTCTTCGGGTTAAGCTGGCTGCGGCATCTCGCGTTCCGTAGATACTCGCTGTTTGCCGACGCAAGCTGCCTCTGTGCCAAGTTGTCGTGGAGGTATGAGGTCGGGTGGCCGGCGGCGACGAACGCGACTCGGCATTAGCCGGGCTAGGCCAGCGTGGCCTGGTCAGCAGGATGCACGCGCAGCTGGACGAGTTGCTGGCGGCGCGCGATCAAATGGAGCACCTGCTGCGCGTCTTCGTCGAGATCGGCGCGGACGTCGACGACCTCGACGCGACGTTGCACCGGATCATCGCCGCGGCCAGGGAGTTGACCTCCGCCCCGTACGGCGCGCTCGCCATCCGCGACCCGGACGGCACCCTGCTGAGGTTCATCCACGAAGGCATGGACCTCGAGACCGTCGAACGCATCGGACCCCTGCCGGTGGGCAAGGGCCTGCTGAGCCTGTCGCTCCTGGACACGCCGGCCCTGCGCGTGGACGACCTGACCGCGCACCCGGCCGCCGCCGGGTTCCCCGAGCACCACCCACCCATGCGGGCCTTCCTCGCGGTGCCGATCACCATCCGCGGCATCGTCTTCGGCAACATCTACCTGACCCACGTCGACCCGGCACTGGTGTTCTCCGAGGCCGACGAGGTCGCCGCCCGCGCGCTCGCGTTCGCCGCGGCGGCCACCATCGACAACGCCCAACTTTTCGAGCGTGAGCGGTTATCGGTGAAGTGGATGGAGGCGAGTCGGGAGATCACGACCGCCTTGCTGTCCACCGCCGAGCCCCACCGGCGTCCGCTGCAGTTGATCGCCGAAAGCGCGCGCACCCTGACCGACGCCGAACAGGCGATCGTGCTCGTCCCGGCCGACGCGGACCTCCCGTACGACGAAGTCGACACGTTGGTGGTGTCCGCCGCGGTGGGGCACCACGCCGACGACGTGCTGGGCCGCCAGGTCCCGGTGGACGGCTCCACGAGTGGCGAGGTCTTCCGTTCCGGCGAACCCCTGATCACCGATTCGTTGCGGTACCCCATCCAGGCGTTCACCGATGTGGGGCAGCGCCCCGCGATCCTGATGCCGCTACGAACCGACGACGAAGTCGCCGGCGTCATCGCGATCGCCCGCGGCGCCGACCAGCCGCCGTTCGACGAGAGCTACCTCGACCTGGTCAGCGATTTCGCCACCCACGCCGCCATAGCCCTGGTCCTGGCGGCGGCGCGGGACGACTCGCGCCAGCTGACCATCGTCGCCGAGCGCGAGCGCATCGCCCACGACCTGCACGACCACGTCATCCAGCGGCTGTTCGCCACCGGCATGGACCTGCAGGGCACGCTTGCCCGGGCCCGTTCCCCGGAGGTGGCCGAGCGGCTCAACCGCACCCTCGACGACCTGCAGACCATCATCGAGGAGATCCGAACGACGATCTTCCAGCTCAAATCACCGCTGGGAAAGGGCGCCGACTTCCGCCGGCGCATCCAACAGGTGGTCGCCGACCTCACCGAAAATCGCGGACTCGTGACCACAATTCGCCTGCACGGGCCGATGACCGCGGTGAGCGGCGCGCTCGCCGAGCACGCCGAGGCGGTCACCACCGAGGCCGTCAGCAACTGCCTTCGCCACTCCGGTGCGTCGCGGCTGACCGTCGAGGTCGATGTCGCCGACATGTTCATCCTCGACGTCACCGACAACGGCTGCGGCATCCCCGCCGACAACGCGCGCAACAGTGGGCTGGCCAACATGAAATACCGCGCCGAACAGCTCGGCGGCACCTGCGAGATCACCAATCCACCCGAGGGTGGCACGCGGGTGCACTGGATCGCCCCGCTGACGGAGGGGTGACACGGCTGGGGTCTAACGGCCCTGCCGCGCGGTGCCCACCGGCGAATAGCGTTGTGGATCATGAGCGAGTACCAGTCGGTCCGTGACGTCGAGATCGAGGATGCGAAATGTCCGAATTGACAGGCAAATACGGGATGCTGGTCTGCGTCGACGGGTCGCCGGCATCCGACGCCGCAGTCGCTTGGGGCGCGAGCGAGGCCACCATGCGCAAGCTGCCGCTCACGTTGATGCACGCCGTCGCACCGGTGGTCGTCGGCTGGCCGGTGGGCCAGCTGTATGACGAGATGCCCGAGTGGCAACACGACGACGCACGGCACGTCATCGATCAGGCCCGCAAGACGCTGACCGCCGCCCTGGCGGGGGCGCAGGCGCCCGAAATACGCACCGAGGTGGTGTATTCCGGCCTGGTGCCGGCCCTGGTCGAGGCCTCCAAGGACGCGTGGATGGTCGTCGCCGGCAGCCAGGGCCTGGGCGCGGTGGGCCGCCTGCTCTTGGGCTCGGTCACCACGGGACTGGTGCACTACGCGCACTGCCCGGTCGCGGTCATCCGCTCCGACGCCGCGACCGTCGCCGACGCCCCGGTGCTGCTGGGCATCGACGGATCGCCCGCGTCGGAGGCGGCGACGGCGCTGGCCTTCGACGAGGCGTCGCGCCGCGGCGTCGGGCTGCGCGCGCTGCACGTGTGGAGCGACGTCGGGGTGTTTCCGGTGCTGGGGATGGACTGGCGCGACCGCGAGCGCGAAGGGCAGGAGATCCTCGCCGAGCGCCTGGCCGGCTGGCAGGAACGGTACCCGGATGTGCACGTCGAGCGATTGCTCTTCTGCGACAAGCCATCCCACTGGCTGCTCAAGGAGTCCGAGCACGCCCAGCTGGTGGTGGTCGGCAGCCGCGGACGCGGCGGATTTCCCGGGATGCTGCTCGGGTCGGTCAGCTCCGCCGTGGCGCAATCGGCGGAAGTTCCCGTGATTGTTGTCCGTGAGGAGAATCGATGATCGAACTGCTGGAGGACATGCCGCAGGGCGTGACCGGAATCCGGGTGTCGGGCCGGCTGCGTGGCAACGAGCTGCGCCACTTCAAGCCCGAGATGGAAAAAATGTTGCAGGACGGCGAGATCAGGATCGTCGAGGTCATCGCGCCCGATTACGAGGGCTTCGGGCCGGGCGGCTTCGCCGAGGACCTCAAGCTGGGGTTCGGCGCGCTTTTCACGCATTACTCCGACTTCAAGCGGATCGCCGTGGTGTCCGACAAGGACTGGGTCGGCCACGTCATGCACGCGGTGGCGTGGATGATGCCCGGCGAGCTCGCCGTGTTCGGGCTCGACGAGCTTGACCGCGCGAAGGAATGGGCCGCCGCCACTTCGTAATCCCTTGTGTCACTTTGGTTTCAGTGGTCACAAATCGGGGTTTCTTGTCGGTGGCCGTTCCTACGATTTGAGGCATGGGTTCGAGTGGTCGTGAGGAGATCGTCGAGGGTTTCGACGCGTTCAACGGCGCCCTGAAGCGGTTGTGCGACTTGTCCTTTGACGTGCTGACCACCCCGGAACGACTGGCCGCCCTCGAACAGCTGGAACGCGCGGCGCGTCGGCTGCGCGCCCCCCAACACGAGCTGATCAATCAACTC
>NZ_LZKR01000184.1 GCF_001672915.1 Mycobacterium sp. 1245805.9
CCGCCCCGCCGGACCCGCCGGCCCCGCCGGCGTTGAACGAGCTGGAACCGCCGTCGCCGCCCGCTCCGCCGGTTCCCCCCGCGCCGCCGAAGAAGCCGCCGGCGCCGCCGTTGCCACCGCTGTGACCGGGGGACCCGTACCCCCCGTTTCCACCGCTACCCCACAACCACCCGCCGTCGCCGCCGTTGGCCCCGATGCCGGGTTTGCCGTTGGCGCCGTTACCGATCAGCGGACGCCCTGTCAGCGCCAGGCTCGGCGCGTTGATCACGTTGAGGATGTCCTGCTCGATGGTCTGCAGCGGAGTGGCGTTGGCCGCCTCGGTGAGCCCATATTGCGCGGCGCCGCCACTCATCAGCTGCACGAATTGTTGGTGGAACGTTTCCAACTGGGCGCTCAGCGCCTGGTACTGCTGGGCATGCGAACCGAAAACCGACGCGATGGCGGCGGACACCTCATCGGCTCCCGCCGCGGTGATCTCGGTGGTCGTAGCCGCCGCCGCGCCGTTGGCCTGGCTCAGCGCGTCGCCGATTCCGGCCAATTGCCCTGCGGCTGTTTGCATCACGTCCGGTACTGCGATCAGAAAAGTCATTTCACGCGCTCCCAACTTGACTTTGCTGCAGTTATTGCTAGACCCGCCCCCACAGGGGGCGGCGAATCAGGCCGAGTAGGGGTGCATCTCGATCGGTGCGCCGGAGGTCGCCGGTTGCTCCTCATGGGAGGCGGCCGCGGAAGCCGGGGAGTAGGGCGGCGTAGCCGGGGAATAGTTCGGGGTTGCGGCCGGCGCCGCCGTCAACGGCGTACCGATCGGCATCGCCTGCGCCGCCGTCGCCGGAGAGAACGCGGGCGCTTCGACCGGAGCTGCTTCCACGGGCGCGCTAACGGGTGCCGGCGTCACGACCTCCGCGGCCGCGGGAGCATAGGCGGGTGGGCTGGCGGGGGCGATGGGCGCCGCCGCGGCGACCGGGGCCGCCGCGAGTGGCGTACCCGTCGGCGCCAGAGCGACAGGTGCCGCTGGGGTCGGCGTGACCGCGGCCGCCGGCGTGACCGCCGTCGCCAAGGGGGCTGCCGGCGCTGCCGGCGCCGCACCACCGGAAACACCCGCCGCGGCCGCCGGCACCCCCGCCGCCGCGGAGCCCACCGAGGCCGCGGTGCCGGCCAGCGGTTGCGCGCTCGACAGCGCCTGGCCGGGGACGTTGCCGGTCACCATGTTCTGGACGGTTTGCAGGGGAGCGGCGTTCGCCGCCTCGGTGAGGGCGTATTGCTCGGCGCCGGCGCTCATCAGCTGGACGAACTGGGTGTGGAAGGCCTGCGCCGCGGCGCTGAGCGCCTGATAGACCTGGGCGTGCGCGTCGAACAGGCTCGCGATGTTGGCGGACACCTCGTCGGCGCCAGCGGGCAGCACGCTGGAGACCGGCCCCAAAGCGGCCGAGTTTGCATCGCTGATCGCCGAACCGATGTTGGCCAAATCCATTGCGGCATTGGCCACATACTCGGGCGCTGCGAACACATACGACATTCGGCTCCCCCGCCTGTCTCGACGTCGTCCGCCTCCCCATCACGGACACCGCTAGAGCGCAGACTATCGCCCACCCGGGGGCTCCCGAGGCGTTTTCGGCGGATCTTCACCATGCATTCAGCGGGGCGGGCCACGCCGCAGCGCGACCCGCCCCAAAAAATGCGGTGACATTCATGCTGCCCACGTAGATGGCCACGACAAGTGGCGGGCGCGCGGCTGACTTGCGGTCAGGCGCGTACTCTGCGTCGCAATGTTCGTGGACGGCACGACGTCCCGATGTTGAATATCACCTCCCTTCAGCGATTCGCGATCCGCGCGCGGTTCCCCGGAGGCGATCGCTCCCGTAGCACCGTCGCCTGTTTGCTGAACGAGTCGATACGCATCAACATCACACCCACCTCAACCCGCGAGATGATCTGTACCTGTCGATATATATTTTCAAATACCACGACGAGCGGACGTTCGCAAGTATCTGAACCGACTCGGTTTGACGCGGGACGAAAAATCCGGGTCGAGCGAGCCCGATCAACGACCACCGGTCAGTCGGTGTCATTCTCCGGCAGCGACATTGGGCGTCAACGCGACGGTTCTCGGTGCCGGCCGATGCCGGGGCCGGCCCGGGAGAAGAGCCGGCGCACCACCTTCAGCTGGCGCCCGTCGCGGCCCGGCGCCCACAGCCCGATCAGGACCGCGGCGACGGTGACGATGACGGCCAGGACCGTCGTCGACGCGTGCATCGCCGTCATGAACGCCGCTTTGCTGACCTCGGCCAGCTGGCCACCCTGCGGCCCCAACTTCCCGGCCACCTCGACCGCCTTGGCCAGCGAATCGGTCGCGGGGCCACGCACCGGGGCGGGGAACCCCGCCAACCTGGGCGCGAGCTCGTGGGAGTAGCGGCCGGCGAGTATCGAGCCGGCCACGGCGATCCCCAGGGCCCCGCCCATCTCCCGCGACGTGTCGTTGACCGCCGACGCGACGCCCTGCTTTTCGTCGGGGACCGCGCCCATGATCGCCGAAGTCGTTGGCGCGGTGCAGAACCCGATACCGGTGCTCAGGATCAAGGTGGGCCAGGCCAAGTCGAGGAAACTCGAATGGAGGTCGAGCGTGCGCATGCACAGGAAGCCGACCGCCATCGTCAGCGTGCCCACGAACAGCACCAGCCGCAGCCCGAACTTCGGCACATACCAGAACGACAGCGCCGAGAAAATGCCCAGCGGGACCATGAACGGGCCGAACGCCACCGCCGTCATCAGCGGGGAGTAGCCCATGATCTGCTGCACGTACTGCATGCCCAGATAGAAGAAACCAAACGTCGCGCCGAACAGGACGACGATCGTCGCCACCCCGGTGGCGAAGCCGGGATCGCCGAACAGCCGCACGTCGAGCAGGGGATGCCTGGTCCGGAATTCGACGACGCCGAACACGGCCGCGATCAGCGCCCCAGCGACCAGACCGCCCCAGATCAGGGGATCGCTCCAGCCCCGGTCGGGTGCCTCCAGGATCGCTGCCACCGCGATCGCGACGGCCGCCCCGATCAGCACCGCGCCCAGCGAATCGACGCGGGGCGCGTTGGCTTCCCGCGACGAGGCGACGGTGCACGCCAGCGCGAAGATCGCCAGCCCGGCGACGCCCAACGACCAGAAGATCGCGTGCCAGTCCCAGAAGCGAAGCAGCAGGCCGGATCCGAACATGCCCAGCACGCCGCCCGAGCCGGCGGTGCCGGCCCAGATCCCGACGGCCTTGATGCGGTCCTCCTTCGGGTAGGCCACCGTCAGCAGCGACAGCGTCGCGGGCATCACGAACGCGGCGCCGACGCCGGCGACCGCCCGTCCCGCGATGATCTGCAGCGGGCTGTGCAACAGCGCCGGCGCGGCCGACCCGAGGGCGAAGATGACCAGGCCGACGAGCAGCGCGCCCCGCCGCCCGTAGCGGTCGCCGATCGCCCCGGCGGGCAGCAGCAAGCAGGCCAGCGCCACCGTGTAACCGTCGACGACCCAGGTGAGCTGCGACTGGGTCGCCGAGGTGGCGACCGCGAGGTCCCCCAGCGCGGTGTTCAGCGCCGTCATCGACGCGACCACCAGCCCGACGCCCATGCAGGCGACGGCCAGGGTCCAGGTTCGGGCGCGGGGGCTACCCCCCAAGCGCGCTAAATCAGTACGCTGATCAGTCCGTACCAGCGTTTCGACCATAAAAAGCGCCTCCTAACGGGGGCGTAGCGAGATTTTCGAGACTCTTGGTCTTGTAGGTAAACCGATAGTCTTGGTCCCAAACCGGGAGGTAGCTCACAATTACCGGCGGAAGCACCGATCCACGTCCGGCGCGGTCCAGGGCCCGTTTGCTCGAGGCCGCCGCCGCGCTGCTGCGTTCGGGGGGCCCGAGCGCGGTGACCGTCGATGCGGTCACTCGTAGCGCCAACGTAGCGAGGGCGACGCTGTATCGCCACTTTCCCAGCGGAAATGATTTGCTGGCAGCTGCATTCAACAGCCTGATACCGCCGCCGCCGATGCCGCCGGCCGACGGCTCGCTGCGCGATCGCCTGATCGGGTTGGTGCTGGCGCAGGCCGAAGCCGTGGCGCACGCGCCGGCCCTGCTGACCGCCATGTCTTGGCTGTCCCTGGGGCGCGACCTGGACGAGTTGCCGGAGACTCATGATGTCGGCACCGCCGACAGCGCCTCGATATGCACGCTGCGGGAGCGGATCGCCCAGCAATACGCCGCGCCGTTCGACGCGGTTTTCGACAGCCCCGAGGCCGTCGCCGAGCTCGGTGAGGTCGACCGGTCGCGCGCCATCGCCCTGCTGATCGGCCCGCTGGTGCTGGGACGCCTGTCGACCCTGCCCGACTTCGACTATCGCGAGTGCGCGCGCGCCGCCGTCGACGGTTTCCTGCACGTGCAGCGGGCCCAGCAGCGGGCCGACGCGGCGACCACCGAATCGGCTGGTGCCTGAGTCCCGGCGGGGTTTGCCCGGGATTTGGCCAAACCCATGATCTGAGGCATACTGTTCAGGTTGCCTTGCGCCGGGTTCTGCCTGGCCGGGCATACGACCAGCGCCCAACCGGGCGCGTCCGGTCCCAACCTCGGAATGCGACCAATTTTGGCCGCGCACGAGGCTGCGTAAGGGTGACACGCCCGACCGCGGGGGCCGGTGGACCACGACAGGTAAACAGCGGCGCAGTATCCGGCGCGACGCTCGACCGGCCCAGGGTTGGGCGGCCGATCCGCGCGCGGGCTTTTAGAGGAGTGAGGGTAGGAAAGCGTGGCGGGACAGAAGATCCGCATCAGGCTTAAGGCCTACGACCATGAGGCCATCGACGCATCGGCGCGCAAGATCGTCGAGACCGTCGTCCGCACGGGTGCCAGCGTCGTAGGGCCGGTGCCGCTGCCGACCGAGAAGAACGTGTATTGCGTCATCCGCTCGCCGCATAAGTACAAGGACTCGCGGGAGCACTTCGAGATGCGCACGCACAAGCGGTTGATTGACATCCTCGATCCGACGCCGAAGACGGTCGACGCGCTGATGCGCATCGACCTTCCGGCCAGTGTCGACGTCAACATCCAGTAGGAGATCCAGGCTCATGGCACGAAAAGGCATTCTGGGTACCAAGCTGGGCATGACGCAGGTGTTCGACGAGAACAACCGGGTCGTGCCGGTGACGGTGGTCAAGGCCGGACCCAACGTGGTGACCCGCATCCGCACGCCGGAGCGCGACGGCTACAGCGCCGTGCAGCTGGCGTACGGCGAGATCAGCCCGCGCAAGGTCAACAAGCCGGTCACCGGTCAGTACACGGCGGCCGGCGTCAACCCGCGCCGCTTCCTGGCCGAGCTGCGGCTGGACAACCCCGACGCCGCCGCCGAATACGAGGTCGGCCAGGAGCTGACGGCGGAGATCTTCGCCGACGGTGCCTACGTCGACGTGACCGGTACGTCCAAGGGCAAGGGCTTCGCCGGCACCATGAAGCGGCACGGCTTCCGCGGCCAGGGCGCCAGCCACGGCGCCCAGGCGGTGCACCGCCGGCCGGGTTCCATCGGCGGCTGCGCCACCCCGGCCCGGGTCTTCAAGGGCACCCGGATGGCCGGCCGGATGGGCAACGACCGGGTGACCGTGCAGAACCTGTTGGTGCACAAGGTCGATGCCGAGAACGGCGTGCTGTTGATCAAGGGTGCGGTCCCCGGCCGCACCGGCGGGCTCGTGATGGTTCGCAGCGCGATCAAACGAGGTGAGAACTGATGGCACTCAAGATTGACGTAAAGACGCCGGACGGCAAGGTCGACGGCTCCGTCGAGCTGCCCGCCGAATTGTTCGACGCCCCGGCCAATATCGCGCTGATGCACCAGGTGGTCACCGCGCAACGGGCCGCCGCCCGCCAGGGCACGCACTCGACCAAGACGCGCGGCGAGGTCAGCGGCGGTGGCCGCAAGCCCTACCGGCAGAAGGGCACCGGACGCGCCCGACAGGGTTCGACGCGGGCCCCGCAGTTCACCGGCGGTGGCACCGTGCACGGCCCGAAGCCGCGCGACTACAGCCAGCGCACGCCCAAGAAGATGATCGCCGCGGCGCTGCGCGGGGCTCTGTCCGACCGCGCCCGCAACGGACGCATCCACGCGATCACCGAGGTGGTCGCCGGCCAGACCCCGTCGACCAAGAGCGCCAAGGCATTTCTGGACACGCTGTCCGATCGCAAGCGGCTGCTGCTGGTCATCGGCCGGGCCGACGAGGCCGGCGCCAAGAGCGTGCGCAACCTGCCCGGCGTGCATGTGCTGGCGCCCGACCAGCTCAACACCTATGACGTGCTGCGCTCCGATGACGTGGTGTTCAGCGTCGAGGCCCTGAACGCCTACATCGCGGCCAACACCGCCAACACCAGCTCTGCCAAGGAGGTTTCGGCCTGATGGCGACCATCGCTGACCCCCGCGACATCATCCTGGCGCCGGTCATCTCCGAGAAGTCCTATTCGCTGCTGGACGAGAACGTGTACACGTTCGTGGTGCACCCCGACTCGAACAAGACGCAGATCAAGATCGCCATCGAGAAGATCTTCTCCGTCAAGGTTGCGTCGGTGAACACCGCGAACCGGCAGGGCAAGCGCAAGCGCACCCGGACCGGTTACGGCAAGCGCAAGGGCACCAAGCGCGCCATCGTCACCCTGGCCCCGGGCAGCAAGCCGATCGACCTCTTCGGCGCACCCAGCTAGCCGAGCGCGAGAGAAAGACCTGATTAGACATGGCAATTCGTAAGTACAAGCCGACGACCCCGGGTCGCCGCGGCGCCAGCGTGTCCGACTTCGCCGAGATCACCCGTTCGGAGCCGGAGAAGTCACTGGTGCGCCCGCTGCACGGTCACGGCGGCCGCAACGCGCACGGCCGGATCACCACCCGTCACAAGGGCGGCGGCCACAAGCGCGCCTATCGGGTGATCGACTTCCGTCGCAACGACAAGGACGGCGTCAACGCGAAGGTCGCGCACATCGAGTACGACCCGAACCGCACGGCCAACATCGCGCTGCTGCACTTCCTGGACGGCGAGAAGCGCTACATCATTGCCCCGCTTGGGCTCTCGCAGGGCGACGTGGTGGAGTCGGGCCCCAACGCCGACATCAAGCCGGGTAACAACCTGCCGCTGCGCAACATCCCGGCCGGTACCTTGGTGCACGCCGTGGAGCTGCGCCCGGGCGGCGGCGCCAAGCTCGCGCGCTCGGCCGGGTCGAGCATCCAGCTGCTCGGCAAGGAGGGCAGCTACGCGTCGCTGCGCATGCCGAGCGGCGAGATCCGCCGCGTCGACGTGCGCTGCCGCGCCACGGTCGGCGAGGTGGGCAACGCCGAGCAGGCAAACATCAACTGGGGCAAGGCCGGTCGCATGCGGTGGAAGGGCAAGCGCCCGTCCGTCCGTGGTGTCGTGATGAACCCCGTCGACCACCCGCACGGTGGTGGTGAGGGCAAGACCTCCGGTGGCCGCCACCCGGTCAGCCCGTGGGGCAAGCCCGAGGGCCGCACCCGCCACCCGAACAAGCAGAGCAACAAACTCATCGTCCGACGCCGGCGCACCGGCAAGAAGCACGGCCGGTAGGAGTAACACATGCCACGCAGCCTGAAAAAGGGACCGTTCGTCGACGACCACCTGCTCAAGAAGGTGGACGTGCAGAACGAGAAGAACAGCAAGCAGGTCATCAAGACCTGGTCGCGTCGCTCGACGATCATTCCCGACTTCATCGGCCACACCTTCGCCGTGCACGACGGCCGCAAGCACGTCCCGGTGTTCGTCACCGAGGCGATGGTGGGCCACAAGCTGGGCGAGTTCGCCCCGACGCGCACCTTCAAGGGGCACATCAAGGATGATCGGAAGGCCAAGCGGCGATGACCACAACTGAGTTTCCGTCTGCGGTCGCCAAGGCACGGTTCGTGCGGGTGTCGCCGACCAAGGCGCGCCGGGTGATCGACCTGGTGCGTGGCAAGTCGGTGGAGGACGCGCTCGACATCCTGCGCTGGGCGCCGCAGGCCGCCAGCGAGCCGGTGGCCAAGGTGATCGCCAGTGCCGCGGCCAACGCGCAGAACAACAACGGCCTGGACCCCGCGACACTGGTGGTGGCCACCGTGTACGCCGACGAGGGCCCGACCGCCAAGCGGATTCGTCCGCGCGCCCAGGGCCGCGCGTTCCGAATTCGCCGGCGCACCAGCCACATCACGGTCGTGGTGGAAAGCCGGCCGGCCAAGGACGAACGGTCGGCGAAGTCGACGCGGGCACGTCGCGCCGAGGCCAGCAAGGCGGCGGCGAAGGCTCGCCCTGGTTCGGAGGCGAAGAAGGCGCCCGCCAAGAAGGCTCCCGCGAAGAAGGCGCCGGCCGCCAAGAAGGCTCCGGCGAAAAAGGCAGAAACCGCCAAGGCAACTACTTCTGAGGCTTCGGAAACGAAGGGAGGCTCAGACTAGTGGGCCAGAAGATCAATCCGCACGGCTTCCGGCTCGGCATCACCACGGACTGGAAGTCCCGCTGGTACGCCGACAAGCAGTACGCCGACTACGTCAAGGAAGACGTGGCGATCCGCCGGCTGCTGTCCACCGGCCTGGAGCGCGCCGGCATCGCCGACGTGGAGATCGAGCGCACCCGGGACCGGGTTCGGGTCGACATCCACACCGCGCGCCCCGGGATCGTCATCGGCCGCCGCGGTACCGAGGCCGACCGGATCCGGGCCGACCTGGAGAAGCTGACCGGTAAGCAGGTCCAGCTCAACATCCTTGAGGTCAAAAACCCCGAATCGCAGGCACAATTGGTGGCGCAGGGCGTCGCGGAGCAGTTGAGCAACCGCGTGGCGTTCCGCCGCGCGATGCGCAAGGCGATCCAGTCGGCGATGCGCCAGCCCAACGTCAAGGGCATCCGGGTGCAGTGCTCCGGCCGCCTCGGCGGCGCGGAGATGAGCCGCTCGGAGTTCTACCGCGAGGGCCGGGTGCCGCTGCACACGCTGCGCGCCGACATTGACTACGGCCTGTACGAGGCCAAGACGACCTTCGGCCGGATCGGCGTGAAGGTGTGGATCTACAAGGGCGACATCGTCGGTGGCAAGCGTGAATTGACCGCCGCCGCCCCGGCGGGCGCCGACCGTCCGCGCCGGGAGCGGCCGTCGGGCACGCGTCCGCGGCGCAGTGGCGCGTCGGGCACCACGGCGACCAGCACCGAGGCCGGGCGCGCCGCGGGTGCCGAGGATCAAGCCGCAGCGCCGGCCGAGGCCGCGCCGGCCCTCGAACCGCAGAGTACGGAGAGCTGAATCATGTTGATTCCCCGCAAGGTTAAGCATCGCAAGCAGCACCACCCGCGCCAGCGTGGCATCGCCAGCGGCGGCACCCAGGTGAACTTCGGTGACTACGGCATCCAGGCGCTCGAGCACGCCTACGTGACCAACCGGCAGATCGAGTCGGCACGTATCGCGATCAACCGGCACATCAAGCGTGGCGGCAAGGTGTGGATCAACGTCTTCCCCGACCGCCCGCTGACCAAGAAGCCCGCCGAAACCCGGATGGGTTCGGGTAAGGGCTCCCCGGAGTGGTGGGTCGTCAATGTCAAGCCGGGCCGGGTGCTGTTCGAGCTCAGCTACCCGAACGAGCAGACGGCCCGCGCCGCGCTCACCCGCGCAATCCACAAGCTGCCGATCAAGGCACGCATCGTGACCCGAGAGGATCAGTTCTGATGGCACTGGGCATTTCGCCGGGCGAACTGCGCGAGCTCACCGACTCCGAGCTCACCGACCGCCTGCGCGAATCCAAGGAGGAGCTGTTCAACCTGCGCTTCCAGATGGCGACCGGGCAGCTCAACAACAACCGCCGGCTCCGCACGGTGCGTCAGGAGATCGCGCGCGTCTACACCGTGCTGCGCGAAAGGGAACTGGGCCTGGCCAGCGGACCCGACGGGGCCGAGGAGAAATAAGGATTCGTGATGGCAGAAGCTAAGAAGGCGCCCGCCAAGGCCGCCCCCAAGAAGGCCGCTCCCGCCGACGCCGCGGCGAAAGACAAGGGCCCCAAGCACACTCCGGCCAACCCGAAGACGCGCGGGCGGCGCAAGGTGCGCATCGGCTACGTGGTCAGCGACAAGATGCAGAAGACCATTGTGGTCGAGCTGGAAGACCGCATGCGCCACCCGTTGTACGGCAAGATCATCCGGACCACCAAGAAGGTCAAGGCGCACGACGAGAACAGCACGGCCGGCATCGGCGACCGCGTCTCGCTGATGGAGACCCGCCCGATGTCGGCCACCAAGCGCTGGCGGCTCGTCGAGATCCTCGAGAAGGCCAAGTAACCGGTCTCAAACCGGTCTGCCGCGAGCAGGCACAAAAGCCCCCGCGCGCTCGGTGTGTCGGGGGCTTTTGCGTCTGTTGGCGGACCGGTGGCGTCCCCGAACGCGTCCCGAGATTTCACACCTTGCTCTCACCTGCCCGGTGTAGTCTCCACGCCACGCGGTTAACGGGGACCAACAGAAGTGAGGCTGGCAGCGATGACGGGGTCGACCGAGTTTCAGGGCAAGATCGAGCTGGATATCCGTGATTCGGAGCCGGACTGGGGGCCGTACGCGGCGCCGACGGCGCCGGAGAACTCGCCGAACATCCTCTACCTCGTCTGGGATGACACCGGGATCGCCACCTGGGACTGCTTCGGCGGCCTGGTGGACATGCCCGCGATGACGCGGATCGCCGAGCGCGGGGTGCGGTTGTCGCAGTTTCACACCACCGCGCTGTGCTCGCCGACCCGGGCGTCGCTGCTGACCGGGCGCAACGCGACCACGGTGGGCATGGCCACCATCGAGGAGTTCACCGACGGCTTCCCGAACTGCAACGGCCGGATCCCCGCCGACACCGGGCTGATCTCCGAGGTGCTCGCCGAACGCGGCTACAACACCTACTGCGTCGGCAAGTGGCACCTGACCCCGCTGGAAGAGTCGAATCTGGCGTCGACGAAACGGCATTGGCCGACCTCGCGCGGATTCGAGCGGTTCTACGGGTTCATGGGCGGCGAGACCGACCAGTGGTACCCGGACCTGGTCTACGACAACCACCCGGTCAACCCGCCGGGCACCCCGGAAGACGGCTATCACCTGTCGAAGGACATCGCGGACAAGACGATCGAGTTCATCCGCGACGCCAAGGTGATCGCCCCGGACAAGCCGTGGTTCAGCTACGTGTGCCCCGGCGCGGGCCACGCCCCGCACCACGTGTTCAAGGAATGGGCCGACCGCTATGCCGGCCGCTTCGACATGGGTTATGAGCGCTACCGCGAGATCGTGCTGGAAAACCAGAAGTCGCTGGGCATCGTGCCGCCGGACACCGAGCTGTCGGCGGTGAACCCGTACGCCGACGTGAAGGGGCCCAACGGCGAGCCGTGGCCGCTGCAGGACACGGTGCGGCCGTGGGACTCGCTGGGTGACGAAGAGAAGAAGCTGTTCTCCCGCATGGCGGAGGTGTTCGCCGGGTTCCTCAGCTACACCGACGCCCAGATCGGCCGCATTCTGGACTATTTGGAGGAGTCCGGCCAGCTGGATAACACGATCATCGTGGTGATCTCCGACAACGGGGCCAGCGGCGAGGGCGGGCCGAACGGGTCGGTGAACGAGGGCAAGTTCTTCAACGGCTATATCGATACCGTCGAGGAGAGTATGAAGCTCTTCGACCACCTGGGCGGCCCGGAGACCTACAACCATTACCCGATCGGCTGGGCGATGGCGTTCAACACGCCCTACAAGCTGTACAAGCGCTACGCCTCGCACGAGGGCGGCATCGCCGACACCGCAATCGTCTCGTGGCCCAACGGCATTGCCGCGCACGGCGAGGTCCGCGACAACTACGTCAACGTCTGCGACATCACCCCGACCGTGTACGACCTGCTGGGCCTGACCCCGCCCGAGCAGGTCAAGGGGATTGCGCAGAAACCCCTGGACGGCGTGAGTTTCAAAGCGGCCCTTGCGGATCCGGCTGCCGACACGGGCAAGACGACCCAGTTCTACACCATGCTGGGCACCCGCGGGATCTGGCACCAGGGCTGGTTCGCCAACACCGTCCACGCCGCGACCCCGGCCGGGTGGTCGCATTTCGACGCCGATCGCTGGGAGCTGTTCCACATCGAGGCCGACCGCAGCCAGTGCCACGACCTGGCCGGCGAGCAACCCGAGAAGCTGGAAGAGCTTAAGGCGCTGTGGTATTCGGAGGCGGCGAAATACAACGGCCTGCCGTTGTCGGACCTGAACATCATCGAGACGATGATGCGCTCGCGGCCCTACCTGGTGGGCGAACGGTCCAGCTACACCTACTATCCCGACTGCGCCGACGTCGGCATCGGCGCCGCCGCCGAGATCCGCGGGCGCGCCTTCGCCCTGTTGGCCGACGTGACCGTGGACACCACCGGCGCCGAGGGCGTGCTGTTCAAGCAGGGCGGCGCCCACGGCGGGCACGTGCTGTTCGTCCAGGACGGCAGGCTGCACTACGTCTACAACTTCCTGGGCGAGCGCCAGCAGCTGGTGTCGTCGTCCGGCCCGGTGCCGCTGGGCCGGCACGTGTTGGGGGTTCGTTACGCGCGGACGGGAACGGTGGAAAACAGCCACACCCCGCTCGGTGACCTGACCCTGTTCGTCGACGACGAGGTGGTCGGCACCCTGGCGGGCGTGACGACGCATCCCGGGACGTTCGGGCTGGCGGGGGCCGGCATCACCGTCGGGCGCAACGGCGGCTCGGGAGTGTCCAGCCGCTACAAGGCGCCGTTCACGTTCACCGGCGGCACCATCGCCGAGGTCACCATCGACTTCTCGGGCAGGCCGTACGAGGACGTGGAAAGGGAACTGGCGCTTGCGTTTTCGCGCGACTGAGCTGGCGCTCGGCCTGCTCTGCCTGGCGGCGGGCCTCGCCGTCGGTTGCGAGAAGACCACGGCCGGCACCGCCGCCCGGCCCGCCGCGCCCCGGCTGTCCGACCCGGCCGAGCCGGTGCCCGGCATCCAAGTCACGGTGCCCGACCACATCCCGCCCAACGCCGTGGCGTGCTTCCCGCCGCCGCCCAGCGGCGGCAGCAGGGCCGAGGCTTCGGTGGCGGACCCGGTGGCGCCCGTGATCGACGTCCCCCTGCCCGACGGCTGGAACACGACCCGCGGCGCCGGCGACGTGGCGCTGACGTCGACGGGGCCCGACGGCATGTCCGTACGGGTGACCATCACGCCGACCGACCTCGATCCCGGCGGGGCGTTCCTGCGCTACACCGCCGACCTGCGCACCAGGAGCCCGGGCGGCAAAGTCACCGTCACCGCCGCGCAGTTCTGCGGCTACAGCAGCCAAGTGCTGACCGGCACCGTCGCGGGCGGGCTCGCCTTCGCCGACCGCATCACCCACATCTGGACCAACACCAAGGCGTACCTGGTGGCCATCCAGCTGACCGGGCCCGCGGGCGCGCCCGGTTTCGACGCGGCGAAATCGACGGTGATGCAACAATTTGCGGTCGTCATCCCCTGAAAAAGCGCGGTTTCAGGGCCGGCGGGCGGTAGCATCTGGCCCCGTGATGACCCAATGACCGCCACCGAAGCACCACCGCCACCGGCGCCACCCCAGTCGCGAGGACCGCGCTTAGCGATCGCGTTCGGGATCATCGTCTTCCTCATCGTCATCTACGTGCTGTCCCTGATCGCGGTGCACCTGCTGGCGAAATCGACGCCCCCGCTGCCCGCGGCGGACCTGACCAAGGTCGAGGCCGACGACAGCGTCGTGCAGGTGCGCCTCGAGAAACTCGACACCGTCGCCAACCGCTTGACGGTGAATGTCCTTGTCTACCCGAAGGATTCGCTCTACGACAAGAACTTCGGGGTGCTCACCACCGACGCGGCCGTGCGCCTGTATCCGGAGAACGACCTCGGTGACCTGCAATACCCGGTCGGTAAGGCGCCGGCGCAGGTCAGCACCACCATCGAGGCGCACGGCGATCCCGGCAACTGGCCCTTCGACACGTACAAGACGGAGGTCATCGCCGCCGACGTGTTCACCGGCTCCGGTCAGAACCGGGAGAAGGCGCCCGCCCGCGTCGAGGTATCCGGAAAGCTGGACGGCTGGGACGCCACCGTCACCCGGGTCCATGACCCCGCGGACTCCAACCCGGACGTCCAGGACGACGTGACCATCACCCTGAAGCGGGCCAAGGGCCCGTTGATCTTCGACCTCGGAATCTGCCTCGTCCTCATCGCCCTGCCGGTGTTGGCGCTGTGGGTGGCCATCCCGGTCGCATTGGGCCGGACCTCGTTCCTGCCGCCGATGGTGACGTGGTACGGCGCGATGCTCTTCGCCATCGTCCCGCTGCGCAGCATCCTGCCGGGCAGCCCACCCTACGGTTCGTGGATCGACCAGGCGGTCGTGCTCTGGGTGCTGATCGGCCTGGTCACCGCGATGGCCCTGTTCCTGTCCGGCTGGTGGCAGCAACGGGACCGAAGGCAGGCGAAGAAGGGCTGAACGCCTACTCGGCGACCGCCGCTCCGGCCCAGCTGATCGCGTCGACGGCGCTGGAGACTCGGGACTGGAAGTCGGGCGGCAGCGGGATGTAGCCGTTCCTGGCCAGCTCGACCTGGCCGGGCCCGATCGCCGCCTGCAGGAACGCCTTGACCGCCTTGGCGTCGTCGGCGTTGGGGTACTTGGAGCAGACGATCTCGTAGGTGGCCAGGACGATCGGGTAGACGTCCGGCTGGGCCGGGTTGTAGAACGACGAAATGTCGAGCACGAGGTTGTTGCCGGCGCCGGTGATCTTGGCGCCCAGGATCGTCTTGCCGACCGTGTCGGTGCCGATCCGCACCGGGCGCAGCGACCGGCGGCTCGCGGGGGTCTTGATCTCGGCGGCGAAAAGGCCTTGCTGCAGCGCGAACGACAACTCGTTGTAGCTGATCGCGCCCTCGGTGGTTTTCACCAGCTCCGAGGTGCCCTTGTTGCCGGCGGCGCCGATGCCGACCCCGCCCTTGAACGTCTTGCCGGTGCCCTGTTTCCACGCCCCGCCGGACGCGGACTGCAGGTAGTTCTGGAAGTTGTCGGTGGTGCCGGACGCGTCGCTGCGGTAGATGACCTTGATGTCCTCGGCCGGCATCGAGGTGTTGAACGCGGTGAGCGCGGGGTCGTCCCAGCGGGTGATGGTGCCGTTGAAGATTTTCGCCAGCGTGGCCGCGTCGAGCACCAGGGAGTCGACCGCGCCGAGGTTGTAGGTGATGGCCAGCGGGCCGAACACCACGGGCAGGTTCCAGGCGTCGGCGCCGCCACACCGCTGTTTGGCGGCGGCATATTGATCCTCGGCGAGCGGTGTGTCGGATCCGCCGAAATCGGTCTTGCCCGACAGGAATTCGCTGATCCCGCTGCCCGACCCGTTGGCGGTGTAGTTGAGGTTCTGTCCCGGGCACGCCCGGTGGTACGCCTCGACGAACTTCGTCATCGCGTTCGCCTGGGCGGTCGAGCCGCTGGCGATCAAGGTCTGTTTGCCGCCGCAGTCGACCTTCGCGCCCGCGGCGTACGCCAGGGTCGCGTGGGAGTTGCTGCATGCCGAGCCCACCAAGGCAACCGCCGCCAGCAAGCTGATGGCGGCGGCTGATCGCGTGTGCTTCACGGTGTTTGCCTCCAGGCGATGGTCGCGCCCGGCGTCGACGGCGAGCTCGTGTGTCCGGATACAACTCAGACTTCTACAGCTACCGAATTAACAGGCAAACCAACAACGGATGAACGGGTCGGCAATTGGGTCGACCGCCGGGTTTCGCTGAGTAGCGAACAACCGTTGCGCGGGTTGACGGAAATTACCTGATTGATGAAGTAAATTCCGATCCGTCGCGCGGACGCGACCGGTTCGCTACGATCTAATCCGCGCATGGCCCGCCGAGTTGCCGCGACCCAACGGAGGTGTCGACCGATGACCCATCAAGCCCCACCGGCTCCGCCGCCTTCGACTCCTCCGACGCCACCGGAGCCGCCCGCCGCGGCGGCCCCCGAGGCGCCGCCCGCGCGCGGCCGCCGGCGCACCCTGTTGGTGATCGGCATTCTGCTGGCTTTCCTCATCGTCTACGGCCTGTCGCTGTTCGGGGTCCACCTGCTGGCCAAATCGGCGGCGCCGATCAAGCCGCCGGACCTGAACGCGACCGGCGACACCGTCGTGCTGGTGCGCCTGGAAAAGCTGGAAACCGTCGCGAATCGCCTCACGGTCAAGGTCCTCGTGATTCCCGAGGACAACATGTTCGACAAGCGCCTCGACGTGCTGAAGACCGACACCGCCGTGCGGATGGACCCGCCAAATGACCTGGGCGACCTGCAATATCCCGCGGGGAAGTCGCCGGCGCAGGTCGCCACCACGATCGAGGCGCATGGCGATCCCAACAACTGGCCGTTCGATTCCTACAGCACCGACACCCTGTCGGCGGAGGTGCTCGTCGGGCAAGGCGATGCGCGCCAGTACATACCCGCCCGGGTCGAGGTCACCGGGGCGCTGGACGGCTGGGACGTCAGCGTCCAGCGGGTGGGTGAGGCAAGCCAGGAGGCGGATCGCCCGGACAACGTGATCATCACGCTGCACCGCGCCAAGGGGCCGCTGATCTTCGACTTGGGCATCTGCCTCGTCCTGTTCGCCCTGCCCACCCTGGCGTTTGCCGTGGCCATCCAAATCGCCCTGGGCAGACGGAAATTCGTGCCTCCCTTCGTGACGTGGTTCGCCGCCATGCTGTTCGCCGTGATCCCGATACGCAATTTCCTTCCGGGGTCGCCGCCGCCGGGTGCATGGATCGACCAGGTTCTGGTGATCTGGGTGCTGATGGCGCTCGTCGCCGCGATGGCCCTCTACATGTTCACCTGGTACCGACAATCGGACTGAGGCGCCGCGACGCGGCCGTCCTACCCTGAAGGGGTGCTCACCGAGCTGGTCGACCTGCCGGGCGGATCGTTCCGCATGGGCTCGACGAGCTTCTACCCCGAAGAGGCGCCGATCCACACCGTGACCGTGGGGCCGTTCGCGGTGGAGCGGCACCCGGTGACCAACGCGCAGTTCGCCGAATTCGTCGCCGCCACAGGCTATGTCACGGTGGCCGAGCAACCGATCGACCCGGCGCTGTACCCGGGCGCGGACCCGAAGGACCTGGTGCCGGGCGCCATGGTCTTCCGCCCGACGCCCGGGCCGGTCGACCTGCGTGACTGGCGCCAGTGGTGGGCCTGGGTGCCGGGCGCCAACTGGCGAAATCCGTTCGGGCCGGGCAGCGATCTCACGGACCGGGCGAACCATCCGGTGGTGCAGGTTGCGTATCCCGACGCGGCGGCGTACGCGCGCTGGGCCCGCCGCCGGCTGCCCACCGAGGCCGAGTGGGAGTACGCGGCCCGCGGCGGAACTTCGTCGACCTACTCCTGGGGAGAGGAAGAGAACCCCGATGGCCGGCTGATGGCCAACACGTGGCAGGGAAAGTTCCCGTACCGCAACGAC
>NZ_LZKR01000185.1 GCF_001672915.1 Mycobacterium sp. 1245805.9
GAGGCCCGCATGGACGCCGTCATACCGGCCTGGCCACCCGAAAATTGCAGCGGCACAAGCGAATCGCGCCGCGCGTGACCCCGACATGAGCCGCAAGCGGGTCGTCGTTGCCGGGCTGGGGGACGTCGGTGTCCTGACCGCCATCCGCCTGGCCCGGCACGCCGACGTCGTCGGCATCTCCGCCAAGCCCGCGCTGGTGAGCGGGCAGGAACTCGGCGTCCGGCTCTCCCGCCCCGAGGACTGGGCCCGCGACTACTGGATCCCGTTCGACAAGTTCCGCCGCCTGGACGACGTGCGCACGGTGCAGGCGACGCTGACCGGGCTCGATCTGGCGGCCCGAACGGTGTTGGGTCGGCGCGAGGACGGCACGGCCGTGGCCGAGGAGTACGACGCGCTGGTCATCTCGACGGGCGTCAGCAACGGCTTCTGGCGCCGCCCGACCCTGCAGTCGCCCACCGAGATCGGCGCCGACCTGCGCGCCGCCCATGACCGGCTGGCCGCCGCGGATTCGGTGATCGTCGTGGGCGGCGGAGCGGCCGCGGTCAGCAGCGCCGTCAACCTCGCGACCACCTGGCCCGGCAAGCGGGTCGACCTTTACTTCCCCGGCGAGCGGGCGCTGGGCGAGTATCACCCGGCGACGTGGCGGCGCATCCGGGACCGATTGGTCGGCCTGGGCGTGGGCGTGCACCCGGGCCACCGCGCCCAGATCCCCGACGGCTTCTCGGGTGAGGAGATCACAGGGGAACCGGTCGGATGGAGCACCGGGCAACCCCCGGCTTCCGCCGACGCCGTGCTGTGGGCGATCGGCCGGGTACGCCCCAATACCGATTGGCTGCCACCGGAACTCCTCGACGAACGCGGCTTCGTCCGCGTGACGCCGCAGCTGCGGGTGCCCGGTCATCGGGGCGTGTTCGCGGTCGGGGACGTCGCGGCTACCGATCCCCTCCGCAGCTCCGCCCGCAACCGTGGGGATGCGTTGGTAGCGAACAACATTCGCGCCGAGTTCACGGGTCGGGATCTGCGCGCCTTCCGGACTCCGGGCCGGCGGTGGGGTTCGTTGGTGGGCATCCAGCCCAACGGGCTCGAGGTCTTCTTCCCCACCGGCCAATCGCTGCGGTTCCCGTCCTGGTCGGTCGAGCGGGTGGTGATGCCGTGGATCGTCCGCTGGGGCATGTATCGCGGGATCCGCGAAAATCAGCCGCTCCGGCCGCTCAGCTCTTGATGGACCCGGTTCGCTTGGTCGTGAACGTCGCGACGCACACCATGGCGCGGTCGCCGCGCTGCCACGATTCTCGGGTGGGCGGCATGATCGCCAGGTCGATGTCGGGATCCAACAACGCCGACGGCGAGTACGACGCCAAGTCGTCCTTGCAGTCCTTGCCGTAGGCGCCGAATCCGGACTCGCCGGGGAACGGCCCGTCGGGGATGGTCACGATCCCGGTCACCTCCGCC
>NZ_LZKR01000186.1 GCF_001672915.1 Mycobacterium sp. 1245805.9
CGACGAGCTTGACCCAGCCGTCGCCGCGGCGGGCCTCCCGGGCCACCGCATCCGGCAGCTGGGATTCGTCCTCGAGTTCGTCGGCGAAGCCGCGCGAGTAGCGCTTGGGCCGGGCCAGGTGCTTGCCGGCCCGGATGATGCGGGGCAGGTCGTCGCGGTCGTCGAGGCTGCGGGTGTCGGTCGGGGAGCCGCAGTCCCGCAACAGCAGCGCGCCGGCGTCGCGTTCGGCCTCGGCCTGGCCGACGGCCTCATCGAGCGGGATCTCGCCGTCGTCGCCGAGCCCGACGTGACAGTGCGCGTCCACCAGGCCCGGCACGATCCAGCCCCCGTCAAAGACGGTGTCGGCGCCCGCGACCGGTTCGGTGCTGATGCGGCCGTCGACGACCCACAGCTGGACCTCGGTCTCGCCGGGCAGCTCCAGGCCCCGCAGGCGCATCCGCACGGCGCGGCTAGTTCTTGCCGGGGTTGCCGGGGAACTTCAGCTTGGACAGGTCGAAGTCGGCCAGGCCGGGTGGCAGCTCGTCGAGGCCCTTGGGCATCTGCGACAGGTCGGGGAACCCGGCGGGCATGCCCTGCATCAGCGGGTTCCTGGCCTTGGGCGGCGTCGGCCCCCGCCCGCCCTTCTTGCCCTTCTTCCCCTTCGCGCCCTTGGCCTTTCGGGTCGACGACTTGCGGCCGATACCGGGGATGCCCATGCCGCCGAGCATGGACGACATCATCTTGCGGGCCTCGAAGAAGCGGTCGACCAGCTGATTGACCTCCGCCACCGTCACCCCGGAGCCGTTGGCGATGCGGAGCCGCCGCGACGCGTTGATGATCTTCGGGTCGGCGCGCTCCTGCGGCGTCATCCCGCGGATGATGGCCTGCAGCCGGTCGAGTTGCTTGTCGTCGACCTCGGCCAGCGCGTCCTTCATCTGGCCGGCGCCGGGCAGCATGCCCAGCAGGTTGCCGATCGGACCCATCTTGCGGATGGCCAGCATCTGTTCGAGGAAGTCCTCCAGTGTGAGTTCGCCGGTGCCGATCTTGGCGGCGGCCTCCTCGGCGCGTTGCGCGTCGAAGACCTGCTCGGCCTGCTCGATCAGCGTCAGCACGTCGCCCATGCCCAGGATGCGGCTGGCCATCCGGTCCGGGTGGAAGATGTCGAAGTCCTCGAGCTTCTCGCCGCTGGACGCGAAAAGGATTGGGACGCCGGTGACCTCGCGGACCGACAACGCGGCGCCGCCGCGGGCGTCACCGTCGAGCTTGGTCAGCACCACGCCGGTAAAGCCGACGCCCGCGCCGAACGCCTCGGCGGTGGCGACGGCGTCCTGGCCGACCATCGCGTCGAGGACGAACAGCACCTCGTCGGGCTCGACGGCGTCCCGGATGGCCGCGGCCTGCGCCATCAGCTCGTCGTCGATGCCCAGCCGGCCCGCGGTGTCGACGATGACGACGTCGAAGTGCTTGGCGCGGGCCTCAGCGAGGCCGGCCGCGGCGACGGCGACCGGGTCTGGGGGCCCGACATCGGGCCCCGGTGCACCGGCTCCGGGATGTGGCGCGAACACCGGAACCCCGGCCCGCTCGCCGACGACCTGCAGCTGGTTCACCGCAGCCGGCCGCTGCAGGTCGCACGCCACCAGCAGCGGCGTGTGCCCCTGGCCGCGCAGCCACGCGGCCAGCTTGCCGGCCAGCGTCGTCTTACCGGAGCCCTGCAGACCGGCGAGCATGATCACGGTCGGCGGCGTCTTCGCGAACGCCAGCTGGCGGGTCTCGCCGCCCAGGATGCCGATCAGTTCCTCGTTGACGATCTTGACGACCTGCTGCGCCGGGTTCAGCGCACCGGAGACCTCGGCGCCCTTGGCGCGCTCCTTGATCCGCCCCACGAACGCGCGCACCACGGGCAGCGACACATCCGCTTCGAGCAGCGCCAGCCGGATCTCGCGGGTGGTGGCCTCGATGTCGGCGTCGGTCAGACGACCTTTGCCGCGCAGCCCCTGTAGGGCGCCGGTCAATCGGTCGGACAGCGATTCAAACACCCCGCCAGCCTAGTGGTTGCGGACTGAACGCCGAGCGTGCGGCTGGCCGCACATTCGGCGCCGAGCGTGCGGCTACCCGCACACTCGCGCCACCGAGGGGCTTGACGTCGCGACGCGAGCGAACAAAAGTCGGCTCATGCTCGAGGTGATCGACAAGGGTTCGTGCACCGATGCCCACCCGGCGCCGCTGCTCTTCGTGCACGGCGGCTGGCACGGCGCGTGGTGCTGGGACGACGGTTTCCTGGACTTCTTCGCCGACGCGGGCTATCGCGCGGTCGCCATGAGCCTGCGCGGGCACGGCACCAGCCCCACCGACAAGCCGCTGCCGAAGGTTTGCATCGAGGACTACATCGACGACGTCCGTTCGGTGGCTGACGACCTGGGCGGCGCGCCGGTGCTGATCGGGCATTCCCTGGGCGGCTACACGATCCAGCGCTACCTGGAAGACCGAACGGCGCCGGCCGCGGTGCTGGTGGGCTCCCTGCCGCCGTCGGGTGTGCTCGGGGCGGCGCTGCGCGTCTGGCGCCGGCGGCCCTGGATGACCGTGCACTCGTTCAACGACCCCACGTTGGTCAAGTTCCTCCGCACGTCGGCCCTGGCCCGCACATACCTCTTCTGCAAGGACACGCCCGAGGAAGTCGTCCTATCTTGCTGGCACCGCGCCGGTCCCGAGAGCATCCGCGCGGCGATGACCGACCCGATGTTCCGCCGGGTCAAAACCGACCGCGTCACCACGCCGATGCTGGTGCTCGGCGCCGTGCACGACGGCTTCGTCAGCGTCGGCGCGGTGCGCGCCACGGCGCGCGCGTACCGGACCGAGCCGGAGTTCTTCCGGATGGGTCACAACATGATGCTCGAAACGGGATGGGCCGACGTCGCCAAACGAATCCACACCTGGCTCGAGGCCCGCGACCTGGCGGCCCACGCCGGCTAGACGCGATCGCGTGCGTCGCTGCTGCGCCGAAAAGCGTTGGCATGCTACATTTCACACCCGCCGCCGAACCGAGCTGGCCGTGTCGAGGATGCAACTTTGGGGGGAGCTGTTTCGGTGCAGGCGGGCAGCGACACCGGCACGGCATTGCGCGGCTGGCAGCGCAGGGCGCTGGTGAAATACCTTGCCACCCAGCCGCGCGATTTCCTGGCCGTCGCCACCCCCGGCTCCGGCAAGACGACGTTCGCGCTGCGGGTGGCGGCCGAGCTGCTCGGTCAGCGCGCCGTCGAGCAGGTCACCGTCGTGGTGCCCACCGAGCACCTCAAGGTGCAGTGGGCGCTGGCGGCGCAGCGGCACGGCCTCGCGCTGGACCCGAGGTTCTCCAACACCAGTCCCCAGACCTCGCCGGAGTATCACGGCGTGATGGTCACCTACGCGCAAGTCGCCGCGCACCCGACGCTGCACCGCGTGCGCACCGAGCAGCGCAAGACCCTGGTCATCTTCGACGAGATCCATCACGGCGGTGACGCGAAAACCTGGGGCGAGGCCATCCGGGAGGCGTTCAGCGACGCCACCCGCCGGCTCGCGTTGACGGGCACGCCTTTTCGCAGCGACGACAGCCCCATCCCGTTCGTCACGTACGCCTCCGGCGCCGACGGGGTGCTGCGGTCGCAGGCCGACCACACCTACGGCTACACCGAGGCGCTGGCCGACGGCGTGGTCCGGCCGGTGGTGTTCCTCGCCTATTCCGGGCAGGCCCGCTGGCGGGACAGCGCCGGCGAGGAGCACGCCGCGCGCCTGGGCGAGCCGCTGTCCGCCGAACAGACCGCGCGGGCGTGGCGCACGGCGCTCGACCCCGCCGGCGAATGGATGCCCGCGGTGATCGCGGCCGCCGACGAGCGGCTGCGCCAAAAGCGGGCGCACGTGCCCGACGCCGGCGGCATGATCATCGCCTCGGATCGCACGGCGGCCCGCGCCTACGCCGCCCTGCTGACGAAGCTGACCTCGGAGGCGCCGACGGTGGTGCTGTCCGATGATCCCGGGTCGTCGGCCCGGATCACCGAGTTCGCCGAGAGCACCAGCCGCTGGCTGGTCGCGGTGCGCATGGTCTCCGAGGGCGTCGACGTCCCCCGGCTGTCGGTCGGGATCTACGCCACCAGCGCCTCGACGCCGCTGTTCTTCGCCCAGGCCATCGGCCGGTTCGTGCGGTCGCGCCGGGCCGGCGAAACCGCGAGCATCTTTGTGCCGTCAGTGCCGAGCCTGCTGCAGCTGGCCAGCGAGCTGGAGGCCCAACGCAACCACGTGCTCGGCCAACCGCACCGTGAGGAGGCCGATCCCCTCGACGGTGACCCCGCCGTGCGGGCGCAGACCGAAAAGACGGAAACGGAAAAGGGTTTCACCTCGCTGGGCGCCGATGCCGAGCTGGACCAGGTCATCTTCGACGGGTCCTCGTTCGGCACCGCCGCGCCGGCCGGTAGCGAGGAAGAGGCCGACTACCTCGGCATCCCCGGACTGCTCGACGCCGAGCAGATGCGCGCCCTGCTGCACCGGCGCCAGGACGAGCAGCTGGCCAAGCGGGCCGCCAACGGTTCGCCGCCGGTTCCCGTTCCGTCGATGCACGGCCAGCTGCGCGACCTGCGCCGCGAGCTCAACACCCTCGTGTCGGCGACACACCACCGGACCGGCAAGCCGCACGGCTGGATCCACAACGAACTGCGCCGTCGGTGTGGTGGCCCGCCGATCGCCGCGGCGACGCGCGAGCAAATTCAGGAGCGCATCCAAGCCCTGCGCCAGCTGAACTCCGAGCAGTCCCGATAGGCCCCCGTTTTCCCGAAGCGCCCCGTAATTCGGCGTACGCTGCGCGTATCACATGATCGCCAGCGAGCGGCCGGGTAGTACCGGGGCGCGGCTTGGAGGTGTGGAATTGTCGTATCTGATCTCGGCGCCGGAGGTAATGACCTCGGCGGCAACGGATTTGGCCAATATCGGCTCGACACTCGACCTGGCCAACGCGGCTGCGGCCGCCCCGACCACGGGGATCGTGGCGGCGGCGAAGGATGAGGTGTCGGCCGCGATCGCGGAGCTGTTTTCCAGCCACGGCCGGCAGTTTCAGGCGCTCAGGGCTCAGGCCGCGGAGTTCCACGCCCAGTTCGCGCAGATGTTGAACGCCTCCGGCGGTGCCTATGCGGCCGCCGAGGCGGCTGGCGCCTCGGGGATCACCGGGTACATCAACATGCTCGCCTCCGACATCATGGGGTCGCCGCCCTCGCTCGTCTCGGCAACGCAGGGTGCGATCTTCACCGGCACACCGTCGTTGGCGAGCCGGATTTCGACCGCTTCGCTGTTTGCGATACGAGACTTTGCGAACCTCCTTCCGCCCGAGCTCAGCACTCAACTGGCACAGCGAGTCGTCGCTCCGCTCCTGTCGGTGGAATTCACCAACTCTCCGCCGAAGATCTTGCCGCTGCTGTTCGGGGAAACGGTGCAGCACACCACGTTTGACGGGATGAACGTCGTGCAGATCACCCCGGCTCATCCGTCCGGTCACTACGTGGTCGCCCTGTACGGCGGCGCCTTTGCCCTTAAACCGACGTTCTTCCACTGGCTCGATTACACGCTGATGGCGTACCAGACCGGCGCGACCATCGAAGTGCCGCTCTACCCGCTCGTGCAGCAAGGAGGCACCGCCGGCACGGTGGTTCCCGAAATTGCCGACTTCATCTCCACGCAGGTCGGCCTGCACGGGGCACCCAACGTCAGCGTGACCGGGGACTCCTCGGGAGGCAACCTGGCGCTGGCTGCCGTCGAGTACATGGTGGCCCATAACGAAACCATTCCGGCGTCACTGGTTCTGCTGGCCCCGTGGTTGGACGTGAGTGATAGCAATCCAAACATTGCGCTCATCAACGATCCCTTTGTGAATTCGCCGTTGATCAGTGGGCTCTTCGGGTCCGGGGCAGTTGTCGCCCCCCAATGGGCGGGCAACCTTCCCGAGAACGACCCGCTGGTGAGCCCGCTGTATGGCTCGCTCCACGGACTGCCGCCGACCTACGTCTACGTGGGCTCGTTCGATTCGCTCTCGGCCGACGCGATCGTCCTCCAGCAAGAAGCCGTGGCTCAACACGCCCCGATCAGCTTCGTGCTGGCCAACGACCAGATCCACGACTGGCTTTATCTCACTCCCGACGGTTTCCAGTTGCTCCCGCAGATCTACCAGGAACTCGGCATATAAGCGGGCACGGCGGGCCTACGCCTCCAGGCCGCCCAGAACCGCCAGCAGCTGCTTCTCCACCGCCGCCTGCGCGTCCGGCTCGTCGGGCAGCTCCACGCAGGACACGTCGGCCACCGTCGACCCGAACGTGTCGACCTTCGCCCGCGCGATGTCCTGAGAATTAGGTAATCGACTACTGAGGCTTCCCCCAGACCCCTTGCTTACGGTGCACCTACCTGACAGTTGAGGACCGCCGGGCTAGTGACAACCAGGGGCTGGCCAGTAGGAGGATCGACATGTCGTATGTAATCGCGGCGCCGGAGATAATGACCTCGGCGGCAACGGATCTGTCCAACATCGGCTCAGCGCTGGGCGTCGCGCAAGCGGCGGCGGCCGCCCCGACGACAGGGGTGCTGGCCGCGGCTGAGGATGAGGTGTCGGCGGCGATTGCGGCGGTGTTCTCCGCCCATGGCCAGGGATTTCAGGCACTCGGTGCGCAGGCGGCGGCGTTTCATGACCAGTTTGTGCAGGCCTTGAACAGCGCGGCGGGCGCGTATGCGGCTGCCGAGGCGGCCAATGTCTCGCCGTTGCAGACCCTGGAGCAGGACCTGCAGGCCTTCGCGTTAGCCCCGGTGAAGTTTCTGACGGGGCGCCCGTTGTTTGGCGATGGCGCCAACGGCGCACCGGGCTCGGGGGCGAACGGTGGCAATGGCGGGTGGCTGAT
>NZ_LZKR01000187.1 GCF_001672915.1 Mycobacterium sp. 1245805.9
GCTCGCCGAGGACCTCGACGCCCGGCAGCAGGTCCGGGTGTTGCCAGACGGCGTCGCGCGACCCGGACGCGGCGGCCAAGTATTGGGTGCAGCAGTCGCTGGAGGACACCTGCGGGCTGGCTTCGGTGGCCGACGTCGTCGGCGAGGTCACCGGCAACGCGCCGACGGAAAAGCAGATCATCAAGCTGGCCCAGAGCACGCCCTCGGTGATCCGCGACGGCCCGATCTACCTGCCCACCGGCGACCCGGGGCATGAGACGGAAGCCGGTGGCATCGACATGGCCGACACGGTCGTGCTGCTGGAGCACTACGGCATCAAGTCGCGGATGATCTACGACACGCAGCCCGACCAGACCGGGCTGTCGGCGCTGGAGCAGTACCTCGGTTCCGGCCGCAAGGTGATCGCGTGGGTCAACGGCGGAACCATTTTGAACAGCGACGACCAGCGCACCTCGCCCGATCACTTGCTGGTGGTCACCGGGGTTGACACCAACAACGACACCGTGCACCTCAACGACCCCTACGCCGATCACGCCAACACGAAGGTCAGCATCAAACGCTTCATGACGGCCTGGAAGACCGGGCAGAAGTCGATCGTCGTCACGGGCTGACCGGGCGCTGTGGATAGCTGAGCGCGGGGTCGCCGGTCGGTTTGGCAAAGTCAGCCCGTGGTCTCGATGTATGCGCTGGACCCGGGGATGCCGGTGCTGTTGCGGCCCGACGGGGCCGTGCAGGTCGGCTGGGATCCGCGCCGGGCCGTGCTGGTCCGCCCGCCGTGCGGCCTGCCCCCAGCCGAGCTGGCCACGCTGCTGCGGTCCATGCGGTCACCCACGCCGCTATCCGAGCTGCGGCGCCAGGCCGTCGACCGCGGATTGCGCGACGGTGACGGCCTGTCCCACCTCGTCGCGCAACTGGTGGGGGCGGGCGTCGCGACCGAATGCCGGCGCCCCCGGGGCCGGTCGGCGTCGATCCGCGTCCACGGCCGCGGGCCGCTGTCCGAACTGCTCGTGGAATCGTTGCGCTGCTCGGGGGCCCGCGTCGCGCACAGCAGCCAACCGCACGCCGCCGTGTCCCCCGACGCCGTCGACCTGGTGGTGCTGTCGGACTACCTGGTCGCCGACCCGCGCATGGTGCGCGACCTACACGCGCGCGGCGTCCCGCACCTTCCGGTTCGCGTCCGCGACGGCACCGGTCTGGTGGGCCCGCTGGTCATCCCCGGCGTGACCAGCTGCCTCGGCTGCGCCGATCTGCACCGCAGCGACCGCGACGCCGCGTGGCCGGCCATCGCCGCCCAGCTGCGCGACACCGTCGGCGTGGCCGACCGGGCCACCCTGCTCGCGACCGCGGCCCTGGCGCTGAGCCAGGTGAACCGGGTGATCGCGGCGGTGCGCGGCCAGCAGGCGGTGCCCGACCCGGCGCCGCCGCCGGCGCTGAACGCCACGCTGGAGTTCGACCTGGGTGCCGGCTCGATCGTCGCGCGCCAGTGGACCAAGCACCCGCTGTGCTCGTGCTAGCCCACCCGCCCCACGCCGACGACGACCTATGGTCCGGATCACGGGTCCCGCGCGGCGACCGTCGTGGATGATGGACAACGTGGCAGACATCAAACGCGGTCGCGCTGCGCGCAACGCGAAGCTGGCCAGCATCCCCGTCGGCTTCGCCGGCCGGGCGGCCCTCGGCTTCGGCAAGCGTCTGACGGGCAAGTCCAAGGACGAAGTCCAGGCCGAGATGCTCGAGAAGGCCGCCAACCAGTTGTTCACGGTGCTGGGCGAGCTCAAGGGCGGGGCGATGAAGGTCGGCCAGGCCCTGTCGGTGATGGAGGCCGCCATCCCCGAGGAGTACGGCGAGCCCTACCGCGAGGCGCTGACCAAGCTGCAGAAGGACGCCCCGCCGCTGCCCGCCGCCAAGGTGCACCGGGTGCTGGACGCCCAGCTGGGCACCAAGTGGCGGGACCGGTTCAGCTCGTTCGACGACACCCCGATCGCCTCGGCCAGCATCGGCCAGGTGCACCGAGCGGTGTGGTCCGACGGCCGCGACGTCGCGGTCAAGATCCAGTACCCGGGCGCCGACGAGGCGCTGCGCGCCGACCTGAAGACCATGCAGCGGATGGTCAGCGTGGTCAAGCAGCTCTCGCCGGGCGCCGACGTCCAGGGCGTGGTCGACGAGTTGATCGAGCGCACCGAGATGGAACTCGACTACCGGCTGGAGGCCGACAACCAGCGCAAGTTCGCCAAGGCGTATCAGGACAGCCCGCACTTCCTGGTGCCGCACGTCGTGGCCAGCGCGCCCAAGGTGGTGGTCCAGGAGTGGATCGAGGGGATCCACATGGCGGAGATCATCCGCAACGGCACCCCCGAGCAGCGCGACCTGATCGGCACCCGCCTGCTCGAGCTCACCTTCGACGCGCCCCGCCGGCTGGGCATGCTGCACGGCGACGCCCACCCCGGGAACTTCATGCTGATGCCCGACGACCGGATGGGCGTCATCGACTTCGGTGCCGTCGCACCGCTGCCCGGGGGCTTTCCCGTCGAACTCGGGATGACGATCCGGTTGGCGCGCGACAAAAACTACGACCTGCTGTTGCCGACGATGGAGAAGGTCGGCTTCATCCAGAAGGGCCAGCAGGTGTCGGTCCGCGACATCGACGAAATGCTGCGCCAGTACGTCGAACCGATCCAGGTCGACGTCTTCCACTACACCCGCAAGTGGCTGCAGAAGATGACCCTGGTTCAGATGGACCGGTCGGTTTCCCAGATCAGGACGGCCCGGCAGATGGACCTGCCGCCCAAGCTGGCCATACCGATGCGGGTCATCGCGTCGGTCGCCGCGATCCTCTGCCAGCTCGACGCGCACGTGCCGATCAAGGCGCTGTCGGAGGAGCTGATCCCCGGCTTCGCCGAGCCCGACACCGCCGTCGTCTAACTCCGCGAGGGTGCAACTACCGACGCCGTTTCTCGAGAAACGTGTCGGCAGTTGCACTTTCGCGGCCTAGATTTCCCTACTAGGCGGCGACGTCTTTGCGGGGACGTCCGCGCGGTCGTTTGCGGCTGACGATCGAGCCGCGTTCGATGATCTCGCCGCCCCACACGCCCCAGGGCTCGGCCCGCTCCAGCGCCGCCGTCAGGCACTGGCGGCGGACCGGGCAGCCCGCGCACAGCGTCTTCGCGCGCTCGAGGTCGGCCGGCGCCTCGGCGAACCAAAGGTCGGGATCGGCGACGTGACAAGGCAATTCCGGCAGCCTCGGTCTGGGGACTGGCAGTGCCGACATGTCCTGTTCACCTGCTTCCTGGTCGGGTGGCTGTCCTTCGCGGTGATCCGGACCAGGTTGGGAGGCTTCCCAAATAGGTGTGGCCACGGATCCTGTTGACTTCGGGTCCGTGGCCATCTGGGCAAAACCGGGCTAGTTAGGTATGACCCCGATTCACGGACGCGTCGGTCGCGGCGGCGACACGGTGCTTGACCGCTGCCGCCGACACGGCGGCATGGGCGGCGTGGGAGGTGGCCTTGGACCGGCCTTCACCGAGCACCGAGGCGGCCACGCGTACACCGAACGCGTTGGTGATCATCGTGGTGCGCCTCCTCTCAGCTGGCAGCGATCTGCGGTTTCGAGGGTAAATGGTAGCGGACCCCGCCCACAACCGATTTTCTGACCTGCGGTTTCGGCGCGCTCAGCGGGCCTGCCGGACCAGCTGCAGCACGTCAGGACCGTACTGTTCGAGCTTTCGCGCGCCGATGCCCGGGATCGCGATCAGCGCCGCGTCGTCGTCGGGGAGCAGCTCGGCGATGGCGATCAGGGTGTTGTCGGAAAAGACGATGTACGGGGGCATCTTCTGTTCGGTGGCGACGTTTAGCCGCCACGCCTTGAGCTTGAGCAACAGCTCCTCGTTGACGTCGCCGGCGCACGTCGTGCAGCGCCGCAGCATGATGGCCGCCGGGGTGGTCAGGTCGTTGTTGCAGATCCGGCAGCGCGTCGCCGTCCCCCGGTTACGCCGGGACCTGGCCGGCGCGGCGTCCGCGCGCGTCTGGGGCGCGATGCCGTTGAGGAACCGCGACGGCTTGCGGCTCTGCCGCCCGCCGGGGCTGCGGGCCAGCGTCCAGCTGAGCGCCAAATGTATTCGCGCCCTTGTGATTCCGACGTAGAGCAGCCGGCGCTCCTCCTCGACGGCCTCGCTTTCGGGGCCGTGCGCCAGCGCGTGCGAGATCGGTAGCGTGCCGTCGGCCAGCCCGACCAAAAACACCGCGTCCCACTCGAGCCCCTTCGCCGCGTGCAGCGAGGCCAGCGTGACGCCCTGCACCACAGGCGGGTGGCGTGAGTCGGCGCGCATCCGCAGCTCGGCCAGCAGCCCGGGCAGGTCGAGCTGCGGGCGCTGCGCCACCTCGTGCTCGACCAGCTCGGCCAGCCCCGCCAGCGCCTCCCAGCGATCCCGGGCCCGGGTGCCGGTCGGTTCGTCGGCCGTCAGCCCGAGCGGCTCGAGTACCGCGCGGACGACGTCGGGCAACGGGGTGTCCGGATCTGCGTCGCCGCGCTCGGCCGCGCGCTGCAGCGCCAACAGCGCCTGCTTGATCTCCTGGCGGTTGAAAAACCCCTCGCCGCCGCGGATCTGGTAGGTGATGCCGGCCTCGGTCAGGGCCTCCTCGTAGACCTCGGATTGCGCGTTGACCCGGTAGAGCACCGCGATCTCCGACGGCGCGGTGCCGGATTCGATCAGCCGGGCGATCGACTTGGCGACCGCGGCGGCCTCGGCGGTTTCGTCGGGGTGCTCGTGAAACGACGGCACCGGGCCGGGCGCGCGCTGGCCGGACAGC
>NZ_LZKR01000188.1 GCF_001672915.1 Mycobacterium sp. 1245805.9
AGCCGCCCTGGCCGCCGGTGCCCCCGAACGCCAGGCCGGGCGCGCCGTAACCGTTGCCGCCGTGGCCGCCGAGGCCGAAGAGCAGGCCGCCGAGCCCGCCGAGCCCGCCGGTGCCGCCGTGACCGCCGGCCTGAGCCATCCCGCCGTCGCCGCCCGCCCCGCCGATGCCGAAGAAGGAACCCCCCGCGTAGATGCTGCCGGCACCGTCGCTGAACACGTAACCGTTGTCGCCGCCGTTTCCGCCGGGGCCGCCGGTGCCGCCGGGCGTCAGGGCGGTGCCGCCGTGGCCGCCGTGGCCGCCGAGGCCGAAGACGAGACCGCTGCCGCTGCCGCCCTGGCCGCCCTGGCCGCCGATGTTGCCGGCGCCGATGGCCGCCCCGCCGGCGCCGCCGTCGGCGCCGGTGCCGATGAGGTTGAAGAGGGCCCCGCCGCTGCCGCCGTCGCCGCCGACGCCCGCGAGCCCGTTGGTGAAGTTGAGGCTGGAACCGCCGGCCCCGCCGGCGCCGCCCAGGCCGTAGATCAAGCTGCTGCCGTTGCCGCCGGCGGCGCCCCAGCCGGCGACGAACCCGTTGCCACCGGCCCCGCCGATGCCCCCGTTGCCGATCAGGAGCCCGCCGTTCCCGCCGAAGCCGCCGTCGCCGCCGACGCCGTTGATGCTGACACCGCCCGTCCCGCCGGCCCCGCCGTTGCCCCACAGTCCGACGGCATTGCCGCCGTCGCCGCCGAAGCCGGCCACTCCAGCGCCGATCGCGTTGCCGCCGTTTCCGCCGCGACCGCCGTTGCCGAACAGGAAACCTCCGCTGCCGCCGCGGCCGCCGTTCTGGCCGGCCCCGCCGGATCCGCCGTTGCCACCGTTGCCCCACAACAGCCCGCCGTTCTGGCCGTTGGCGCCGGTGTTGGGGGTGCCGTCGGCGCCGTCGCCGATCAGCGGGCGGCCCAGGAAAGCTTCGAAGGGCGCGTTGATGTCGTTGAGCAGCCCCTGCAGGGGATTGGCGTTCGCGGCCTCGGCCCCGGCGTAGGAGGCCGCGCCCGCGTTGAGGAGCTCGACGAATCGCTGGTGGAATGCCGCCGCCTCGGCGCTGATCGCCTGGTAGGCCTGCGCGTGCGCGCCGAACAACGTCGAGACCGCCGCCGACACCTCATCGGCGCCCGCGGCCGCCACCGCCGACGTCGGGGCCGCCGCCGCGGCGTTGGCCGCGCTGATCGTCGAACCGACATTCGCCAGATCCGAGGCCGCCGCCGTCACATACTCCGGAACCGCGATTACAAAGGACATCCGACCTCCGACCGACGCGGCGACCGCCCATAGTCGCCCACTGCCAAAATCGTGTATCGCTTGCCCGGCCTACCGATCCCAAGTTTCAGCGGTCATCGCAGCAACCCTAAGAGCAAACACTCGGTCGCTGAGGCGGAGCTAAGCGGGGACTGTGTTGGCGCTGTTAAACCGTTGGGGGCGGCCGGAACACCGACAGGATCCGGTATTTCGCGCAGAAACTCGCGTGGTCGTACCGCTCGCCGACCTCGCCGTCGTGGGCGATGACGGTCGGGCCGTCGACGGCCGAGAAGCTGAACTCCGGCACCTGCAGCTCGTGGTAGAGCGGGCTGCGCGGCAGGCGTCCGAGCGCCAGCGCGGTCAGGATCCGGGTCCGCGCCCACGGGCGGCCGGCCTCCAGGATCCGCACGTCGATCAGGCCGTCGTCCATGCGGGTGCGACGCGACGGCGCGAATCCGCTCGGCAGGTACACCGAGTTGCCGAGGAACAACAGCGACGTCTGCAGGGTCTTGTTGTCGTAGCTGATGGTGACAGGCCGGTCGGTGCGCAGCGTGCGCAGCAGCGCGTAAAAGCTGGCCACCGGCTTGCCGACGCGCTTTTCCAGCTTTTCGCGCCGCTGCACGAACTTCGGGTAGGCGCCGATGCTCGCGGTGTTGAGCACCATCCGAGATTCGTTGAGGCACACCAAGTCAACGCGGAACATGCTGCCGCGTCGGATCGCGTCCACGGTTTTTGCCACGGTGTCGCAGCCGATGTCCTTCGCGAAATGGTTGAACGTGCCCCCGGGAAAGACCGCCAGGGGAAGTCCCGCGTCGATGGCGACCGATGCCGCGGCCGCCACGGTGCCGTCGCCGCCGCCGACCGCCAACACCTCGGCGCGCTCGGCCGCGCTCCGCAGCGCCGGCTCGGGATCCTCGTCGGGTCCCAATTCGACGATCTCCGCCTGGGGCAGTTCGGCGCGGACCTCGTCGACGATGCGGGCGCCCGTGCCGCTGCCCGACGACGGGTTGACGACCAGAACGACGCCGGAGCCGTCGGGGCGTTGCGGGGTGTCGACGAGCAGCGGTTCGGTCCGGGGCAGCGCCGCTTCGGCGATCGGAGGGACAAGGCGGCCGCCCAGCACCGCGAGGCCGGCGCCGATGCCGAATCCGGCGAGGACGTCACCGGGGTAGTGCGCGCCCGTCGCCACCCGCGACAGCCCGACCATGCCGGCCAGCAACGCCAGGACGAAACCCAACGGTGGATTCTCGAGCCCCACCCCGACGGCAAACGCCGCGGCGCTGGCGGAGTGTCCCGACGGCAGCGAATTGGAGACGGGACGGCGGCGCACCCGCCTGACCAGCGGCACCGACTCGTAGACGGGCCGCGGGCGGCGTCGGATTCGCTTGGCGACCTGGTTGGTGACCAGGCTGGTGGCGCCGAGCGTGACGACGCCGCGCGTCGCGCCGCGCTGCGCGGACGATTTGCCCGACGACAGCAGCGCCGCGGCGATGGCCAACCACAGCTTGGAGTGATCGGCCGCCCGGGTCAGCGGTGGCATGAGCGTGTCCAGCAGCGGGGTGGGCGTCCCGGCGATCGTCTCGAACAGCTCCCGATCCAGGGTGCCCAGTCCGCGGGTGATCTGTCTGACGCCGCGCGGGCGTTGCCAGGGCCTGTTCATCGACTCCACCCTAAATTGGCAAGCGTGCGCGCAAACGGCTACTCCGAGGCGTGGCGGGAAAACGCCCGACGCCGGGGCGTGCCCGCGGATGCCGTCGCCGAGATCGCGCGGCGGCACGCCGTCACGCCGGAGAGCTTCGCGATCCTCGAGCGGGCCGAGGAGATCAAGGACCCGCACGGCAAGTCCTTCTTCCTGTTGCCGCCGGGGATCAGCGGGGACGACGCGCGCACGGCGACGCTGCTGACCTACGTCCTGAACGCGGGGACCGACTACGCCAAGGCGGGCCGGCGGCCCGCCGATTTTCCCGAGACGCCGTACCGCGCCGCGGAGGTCACGCGAATCATCAAGCGGCAGAACGCAAATCGCTGGAGTTACTCCCGCGACGTCCGGTTCGTGCACCGCAACGGCGGGCGCCTGGTGACGACCCCGAACGGCATCCTGATGGGCGTGGGCGGCAATTGGCTGCAGCGGCAGTTCAGCCGGCGGGGCGGCACCACGTGGGGCGACATCTTCATGGTCAATGGCGGCCCGCTCACCGACCCGGCGGAGCGGCTGCGCCGGATCGTCCGGGGCAGCGTCGATCTGGACCGGGTGCTGCACCACGAGGAGCGGCACTGCCGGCAGTGGGCGGCGAAGGGCTACCTGGGCATGCTCGGCGGCTACGGCTGGGAACTGGTGCGCGAGTTGGCGTTCGGCAAGACCAACAGGCTCGAGGAGGACGCCGGCCTGTCCGACGGCGGCTACAGGTGATACAGGGCGCGAATCCCGTGGGAGAGCACCATCGCACCGATCACGACCAACAGCGCCGCCAGGAGGGCGGCGTTGTTCTTGTCCATCCATTCCTTGACCCGCGCCAGTGTCGGGTCGAGGCGCTGGCCGGCCGCCGCGTAGGCGAGGATCGGGATCGCGACGCTTGACGCGGCGACGACGATGAAGAACGCCGCGGCCAGCCAGTCGCCGGCGGCGCCGAGCCCGCTGGTGCCGATGGCCAGACCGGCCGGCACGCAGATCAGCGACACGTCCGGCCGCACCACCGCCAGCGCCGCCCCGGTAAGCCCCGCGCGGGCCGGAGTGATCGTGTCGAACGTGCGCATCCAGGCCGGCGACTCGCTGTGGCCCTGCCGGGTGAACCATTTGAAGATGCCGTAGCCGATCAGCGCCGCCCCGAGGATCACCCGCAGCCAGGACGACCACCGCGGCGGCGACTTGTCCAGGCCACCGAGCAGGCCGGAGGCGGCGACGGACAGCGCCGTCAGCGCGGCGATGCCCAGCACCCAGCCGGCGAGGAAGGCCAGGCTGGCCGGCCGGGCCCGCGGCGCCTGCAGGACCAGCACCGCGGGGATGACCGTGAGCGGCGAGAGCGAGATGACGAGCCCCAGCGGAATCAGCCCGGTCGCGACGGTAACCCAGCTTCCTGCCATGGGCTGCAATCTAGCGTGCCGCGCTCCTACAGCGCGTGAATTCCGTTGTAAAGCACCAACAAACCGATGAGAACGAGGATGACCGCGAGCATGGCCGCGTGGTTTTGCTCCATCCACTCCTTGAGCCGTTCCAGCGCGTCGTCGAGGCGGCCGCCGGAGCCGACGTAGGCGAGGATCGGCGCGGCGACCGTCGACGAGGACACGGCGACGAACACGGCCCCGGCCGTCCAACCGGCGGCGACGCCGAGCCCGCCGGTTCCGATCGCCAGGCCGGCGACCGCGCACAGGATCAGCACCTCGAGGCGCACGACCGTCAGCACCACCCCGGTCACGCCGGCGCGCCGCGGGGTCATCTTGGAAAACGAACGCATCCAGGCCGGGCTCTTGCCCTGGCGATGCCGGGTCAGCCAGCGGACGACGCCGAACACGATCAGCGCGGCCCCCAACACCACGCGCAGCCACGACGCCCACGTCGGTGGTGTCTGGTGCAGACCGCCCAACAGGTCGGAGGCGCCGACGAATGCTGCGGTGAGGGCGCCCATGCCCACCAGCCAGCCGCCGAGGAACGCGAGGCTGGTCGGCCGCGGCCGCGGCGCGTGGAGGACCAGGACCGCCGGGATGACCGTGATCGGTGAGAGCGCGATGACCAGACCGAGCGGAATGAGCTTGGTCAGCGCGGAAACCAAGTTGCCTGTCACGGGCAGCAATCATCGCATTGCTCAGGCTTTCCGGCGCAGCGTCCAGGCGGGTATCCAGTGCGTCACGGTCTTCCGCTTGGAGCCGTAGGCGATCGGGTAGGTCACCAACCCCCACCAGTCGCCCTGTTCGCAGATGCCCCAGCAGCTCAGCCGCCCCTCGACGACCTTGTGCAGCTGCAGGCCGTTGGGTTGGTACCGCCCCGAGCGGTGGGGCTCGCGCGGGAAGAGCACGGTCAGGTCGATCAGCACCGCGATCGGCGGGCGCACCACGCGAAACGGGTCGCGGACCGGCTGCCCGTTGTATCCGATCGACGCCAGGTCGCCCATTTATCGATCATACGTTCGAACGCTGATTGCTGAGCAAGGTCGTTTCCGGATGGCGCGCCCCGGCGCGGGCCTATAGTCGCGGCACCGAGATCGAGGGGAACACATGAGGACGTTGATCGCCGGCGGGCTGCTGGCATTGGGCGGGCTGCTGACCACCGCGGTGGGCGTGGCCAACGCCGACGAGGTTCAGGTCGAGGGCGTCTATTCGACCGAGGCCGCGTGCCTCGTCGACGGGCCACACGTCGAGATCGAGTACGACAACGGGCGCTACACCCACTACGCGTGCCGCGAGGGCGGCGACGGGCTGTGGTACCTGTACCTGAACAACGGCTAACGTCTGGCAACATAGCGGGCGGTGAGCGCCTCCGATACCCGCGAGTCAGGGCAAGCGTTCGACCCGCTGGTCGTCGGACTCCTCGCGGCCGCAATAAGTTTGGCCGGCGCCGCCCGCCCGTCCTTCTGGTACGACGAGGCCGCCACCATTTCGGCCGCCTACAGTCGATCGCTGGGTCAGCTGTGGCAGATGCTGGGCAACGTCGACGCGGTGCACGGCCTGTACTACCTGCTCATGCACGGCTGGTTCCAGGTGTTTCCGCACACCGAGTTCTGGTCCCGCGCGCCAAGCGGTCTGGCGGTGGGCGGCGCGGCCGCCGGCGTGGTGGTCCTGGGTCGGCAGTTCTCGTCCCGCACCGTCGCGCTGGCATCGGGGGTCCTCTGCGGGGTCCTGCCCCGCACGACATGGGCGGGCGTCGAGGCGCGGCCCTACGCCCTATCGATGATGGCCGCCGTGTGGATAACGGTGCTGCTGGTCGTCGCGGCGCGCCGCAACGGCGCGTGGTCGTGGCCGGCGTACGGCGTCGCCCTGGCGATGTCGATCGTGCTCGACGCGTATGTCGTGTTGCTGGTGTTGGCGCACCTGGTCTACCTCGCCGTCTTTGTCCCGACGCGAAAAGTGTTGCTGCGCTTCGCCGTTACTGCGGTGCTGGCGGTGGGCGCCCTGGCGCCGTTCTTGGCGGCGGTCGCCCGGCAATCGCCGCAGATCAAGTGGGTGCCGACGATCGGGCACCGGACGATCGAGGACGTGGTGGTTCAGCAGTACTTCGAGCGCAGCCCGCCGTTCGCGGTTCTCTCGGCGCTTGTGGTGGCCGCGGCTATTGTGTTGTGGCTCAGCCGATCCGGGCGGCCGGAGCCGGGGGATCGGCAGTTGCTGACCCTCGCGGTCGGCTGGCTGGCGATACCGACCGCCCTGATCGTGCTCTTCTCGGCGCTGGCCCACCCGATCTACACGCCGCGCTACTTGGCCTTCACCGCGCCGGCGATGGCGCTGATCCTGGGCGTCTGCACCGCCGCCGTGACCGCCCGGGCGTGGGCGACGGCGGCGCTGGTCACCCTATTCGCCGTCGCTGCGGTGCCGAATTACGTTCGGGCGCAACATAACCCGTATGCCAAGTACGGGATGGACTACAGCCAGGTGGCCGACCTGATCACCGCCAAGGCGGCGCACGGTGACTGCCTGCTGGTGAACGACACGGTGACGTTCATGCCCGCCCCGATGCGGCCGCTGATGGCGGCGCGCCCGGATGCCTACCGGAAACTGGTCGACCTCACGCTGTGGCAACGGGCGACGGACCGCCGGGACGTCTTCGACACCAACCTCATCCCGGAGGTCGTCGCCAGGCCGTTAAGCCAGTGCGGCGTCGTCTGGATCATCACCCAGGCCGACCCCGCGGTGCCCGCCCACGAGCAGGGCCCGGCGCTTCCCCCGGGTCCGGTCTACGGGCCCACCCCCGCGTTCGCGGTCCCGCACGACCTGGGCTTCCGGCTGGTCGAGCGCTGGCAGTTCAACCTCGTTCAGGTGATCAAGGCCGAACGGTAGTCACCAGATGCGGATGTAGTCGACGAGCATGTCCGCCGGGTAGCCCGCGGCGGCGGGATCGCCCGCGCCCACGCCGCCGACCGCCAGCGTGAACATGGGCGTCATCCAGTAGCCGGGGTTGTTGAACGGCCACCGGAAGTCGTCGGGGGCGCCGCCGTGCACGTGGATGGGTTTGTTCGGAACGGTGAAGTACTGCGCCCCGTCGCGGGAGAACTGGAATCCGTTTTCACCCCAATGCATTTGCCAGGTGTGCCACCCGCCGTCCACCAACCCGGGAATCGACTTGCCTTCCCAGGTCTTCCCGTTGGACGCGGCGTGCACCGTGGTTCCCGGGGGCCACGAGCCGTTGCCGTACCACTCGAAAAGGTCGACCTCGCCGTCGGGCAGCGGATCCTCGTTGACACCCCAGAACGCCGACCACAGGCCGGGTTCCAAACAGTTCAGCTTGATCTTCGCTTCCCAGGTTTGGTTGATCATGCTGCGGAAGTTCCCCCGCAGTTTGGCGCCGTAGTAGGTGTCGCCCTCCTGGGTGGCACGCAGCACAAGGTTGGAGTTGCCGTCCTGGAACACGTTGCGGCGGTCGTCGCGGTAGATCCCGGCCACCGGCGGGAAGACGTCGTCCTGCCAGGTCTGCACCGTCCACTTGGCCGGATCGGGGGCCGAGCCCGCCGGGCCGTCGAAATCGTCGGCGAAGATGTAGCCGCCGCTGCCCGCCGACGGCGCCTTCGGCGGCGCCGGAAGCGACGGATCGGCCAGCGCCTCCGGGAGCGGGGACGCGGCCACGGCCGCCAGCATGCTCAGCCCCGTGGTCAACAACATGCTGCGACGATCCATCTGCTTACCACCCAATCGCTAAAAAGCCGGCACCTGCGGCCCGGCGTGATCTTCCCCGAGGCAACTTTCGCAAACGGTGTTATAAAACCACGCACCGGGGGCGGTGTGCATCTCGCGCGGCGGTGCGTCGCCCTGCGTTTTTGCGGATTAACCGCTGCTAGCGGGACGAATCCGATTCGCAGGCGTCCGGCGGGCGGGTGCCCGCGGCGTAAAGCAGTTGCTTGAGCTGGCGCTGCTCGTCGGGGGTGAGCCGGCCCAGGACGCGTTGATCGGCCGTGTGGACGGCGGCGTCGGCCCGTTTGAGCAGGGCCTTGCCGCGGCGGGTGAGCTGGGCGGGCATCGCCCGGCCCGACGGCGTCGACGCCGGGCGGCTCAGGGCGCCGCGTTCCTCGAGCGCGTGCAGCACCTGGTTGGCCGCCTGCGCCGAGACGTTGGTGCCGCGGGCCAGCTCGGCGCTGCTGAGCCCGGGGTGGTGGGACAGGATCCGCATGCACACGAACTCGGGCAGCGTGAGGCCCAACGGCTTGAGCTCCGCGGCCAGCTGGGGCCGCAGCGCCGCCACCACGCGGTACAGCAAAAATCCCAGCGGCGCCTCGTGGGATTCACTCACGCCCTCATGCTCGCATGCGCCCGGCGGTTCGGAGAGCGCAACCATCAATTTCCTTGACATCGCCGCCGGCGGTGGTATCAAGGAGCTTGATAGTCCGATGTGGAAAGGAACGACAGCGATGTCTGGTGGATTTTTCGGTGGTTTCGGCGGTTTCGGCGGTCCCGGCTTCGGCGGACCCGGCTTCGGCGGCCCCGGCTTCGGCGGTTGGGGCGAAAAGGGCTGGGGCCACGGCGGCTTCGGGTTCAAGGGCGGTTTCGGCCACGGCGGCCCCGGCGGGCCCGGCGGTCGGCACTTCCTCAAACGTGCGGCGTTCGTAACCGCGGCGCTGCTGCTCGACGGGCCGGCCAACGCCGAGCAGATCGTGCAGCGGGTGTCCGACGCGACCGAGGGCGCGTTCACGCCGCCGCAGGACGTGGCGGAGCTCGCCATCGGCCTGCTGGCCGGCCGCGGTGTGGTGACGGTCGACAACGGCGTGGCGACGCTGACCGAGCTGGGCCGAAACCTGCTGGCCTGGCGGGGCATCAGCAGCGAGACCGCGCACGCCTTCCTGGGGCGGGCGGCCAAGTTCGGTGACGTGTTCAAGATCCGCAGAACGCTCTTCGAGCTCGCGGGGCTGGCCCGCACCATCGCCTGGACGGGCACCGACGAGCAGAAGGAGCAGCTCGCCGAGACCCGGACCAAGGTGCTGGAGGCGCTGACTGACGCCAAGAAGACGCTGCACCGCGTCCTGGGTGAAGGTTAACCGGAGGCCGGTTCGCTCAGCTTGACCAGCATCTTGCCGATGTTGGCTCCGGTGAACAGGCCGTTGAGGGCGTCGACGCACGACTCGACGCCCTCAAAAACGGTCTGGCGCGCCTTGATTCGGCCCTCGCGCTCCCACTGGCGAAGCGCGGCATGGGCTTCGTCGAAGCGGCCCCAGTCGTCGAGCGCGTTGAACCCCTGCATCAGCGCGGTCTTCGACAGCAGGTTCACGTAGTTGGCCGGTCCCGGGTGCTCTCCGCTGAGGTAGCTGGAGATGACGCCGCAGAGCACCACCCGCGCCTTGGTGGCCAGCCGGCCCAGCACCGCGTCCAGGATCGGCCCACCCACGTTGTCGAAGTAGACGTTGACCCGGCGCGGGCAGTGCTGTTTGAGCGCCGCGGCGACGTCCTCGTTCTTGTAGTCGATGCAGGCGTCAAACCCGAAGTCCTCCACCACCGCCCGGCACTTCTCCGGTCCGCCGGCGATGCCGACCACCCGGGCGCCGGCGATCTTGGCGATCTGCCCGGCCACCGACCCGGTGGCGCCCGCGGCGGCCGACACCACCACCGTCTCGCCGGGCTGCGGCCGGCCGATGTCCATCATCCCGATGTAGGCGGTGGCCCCGGTCGGGCCGTACACCGACATCACCGCCAGGTGATCCACTTTTTTAGACGGGTCGGCCCCACCCGGGACGGGTGTGCTGAACACGTCGTCGCGGATGATCACGTACTCCTGGAAGCCGCTCAGGGTGGTGACGACGTCGCCGATCTTGAAGGCGTCACAGCGCGTCGCCACCACCTCGCCGATGCCGGCCGCCCGGATGACCTCGCCCAGCTGGACCGGCGGCAGGTAACCCGGCTGGTCGTTGAGCCAGGTGC
>NZ_LZKR01000189.1 GCF_001672915.1 Mycobacterium sp. 1245805.9
CCGACGCCGCCGTCGCCCCCGTGGCCGCCGTCGCCGCCGGTGCCGCCGGTGAGGGTGCCGTTACCGCCGGCGCCGCCGGCCCCGCCGTTGCCGCCGTTAGCGCCGATTCCGGATGGCGAGGTCCCGCCCTGGCCGCCGTTGCCACCGTGTCCGGCATCGCCGCCGTAGCCGCCAACGCTGTCAGGGCCGGCCTGACCGCCGGCCCCGCCCGCAGCGGCCGCACCGCCATTGCCGCCGGCGCCGATTGTGCCGGCGCCGCCATCGCCACCGTTGCCGCCGATACCCCCGCGCCCGCCGTTGCCAGCACCCGCCGAGTCGCCGGTGGTGCCGCCAGCGCCGCCATTGCCGGCAGCGCCGCCTTTACCACCGCTGGCACCGGTGGGCCCGCTGCCGCCGGAACCGCCGTTGCCGCCGTGACCGCCGTCGCCGCCGTGGCCGGCGTTGAAGCCGGCGTCGGCGTTGCCACCGGTGCCGCCGTTGCCGCCGGTGCCGCCGTCGCCGCTGCGGCCCGCGGTACCGCCGGGACCCGCATTGCCGCCGCTGCCACCGTTACCGCCGCTACCGCCCCAGCCGGCGTCGCCACCGTCGACGCCGTGGCCGGTTCCGTCGACGCCGCTACCGCCGGTGGCGCCGTCGCCGGCCAGGCCGCCGTCGCCGCCATTGCCACCCGTGCCGCCGGTGCCGGCGTTGCCGCCGTTACCGCCGTTACCGCCGGCACCGCCGTCGCCGCCCCAGGGCGTCAAGCCCGGTCCGAGAGCGCCGTTACCGGCCTGGGCGCCGTTAGCGCCATTGCCGCCGTTACCGCCGTTGCCGTTGGTGGCGTCGGCGCCGCCGGCGTTGCCGCCGTTGCCGCCGGTGCCGCCGCTGCCGCCCCAGCCGGCGTCGGCGCCGCCGGGACCGTCGGTGCCGATACCGCCGTTGCCGCCGTTGCCGGCATTGCCGCCGTTCCCGCTGCTACCCGCGTGGCCCACGCCCGCGCCCGCGGCCCCGCCGTTGCCGCCGGTGCCACCGTTCCCGCCGGTGCCGGTGCCGTGGGAGTAGTAGGTGTTCCAGCCGTTGGTCCCGCCGTCGCCGCCCGAGCCGCCGGTCCCACCGGCCCCGCCGCCGCCGTTGGTGCCGCTCGCGTCGGTGGCCGCGCCGCCCTGGCCGCCGTTGCCGCCGCTGCCGGCATTGCCTCCCGGGCCGGCCCAACCCTGCCGAGCGGTCGAGGAACCACCCACCCCGGCCGCCCCGCCGGCGCCGCCTTGGCCCCCGGTGCCTCCGTGGCCGCCCGCACCGCCGGTCTGGGCGGTGC
>NZ_LZKR01000190.1 GCF_001672915.1 Mycobacterium sp. 1245805.9
GCGCGCTGATCCGGGAACGGTTCGGCCGCTCCTGGGCGTGGGTCTCGGCGTTCACGCTGTTCGCGTCGTCGATCGGGGCGCTGCTCACCGAGTTCGCCGGCGTCGCCGGGGTCGGCGAGCTGTTCGGCGTCTCGCGCTGGGTGAGCATCCCGATCGACGACGCGAACAGCGTGAACGCCGAGACCCACGCCCAGGAGCGGCCGAACCGTTCCCGGATCAGCGCGCCGTGCCCCTTCTTGGTGACGATGCCCAGCCGCACCGTCATCTCCTGCACGACGTAGAGGATCGGCATCAGGATCAGCTGCGGCAGGACCATCCGATATCCCCATTGGGCGCCGGACTGCGACGCGGTGATGAGCGACCCCGCGTCGGTGTCGGCCAGCATCACGACCAGGCCGGGACCCCAGACCGCCAGCAGCCCCCAGCGCAGCCAGCGACCGCGGCGCGATACCGATTCGGGCGGCTGGTCTGACGCGTCGGCCACCGGTGTGGTTGTTTCGGTCACCCTCGGCTAGCTCCTTCGTGCGGCGGCAGCGACAGACCCATCCAACTTAGCCTTACCTAACCAGCCGGTGTCAACGCTCCCGGTTTGCGGTTACCGTTGCCCGCTATGGGTGCATTGGACGGGCGCGTGGCGCTGATCACGGGAGCGGCAAGGGGACAGGGGCGCGCGCACGCCCTGGCACTGGCGGCCGAGGGCGCGGACATCGTCGCCGCCGATGCGCCCGGGCCGATGGTGGGGCTGACCTACCCGCTTGGCACCGAGGACGACCTGCGAGACACGGCCAAGCGAGTCGAAGAGCTCGGCAAGCGTTGCCTGCCAATAACTCTCGACGTGCGCGACTCGGCGCAGGTCGACGCCGCGGTGCGGCAGACGGTGACGGACATGGGTGGCCTGCACATTGTGGTGGCGAACGCCGGCATCGTCAGCACCGGTCCCCTGGACCAGGTGAGCGACCAGGTCTGGCAACAGCTGCTCGACACCAATCTGACCGGTGTATTTCACACGCTGCGCGCGGCCATCCCGGTGATGCGACAGCAGCGCTTCGGCAGGATCGTGGTGACCTCCTCGATGGGAGGCAGGATGGGCATCCCCGAGTTGGCGGCATACAACGCGACCAAGTGGGGCATCATCGGCCTGGCCAAATCCGTCGCCCTCGAGGTCGCCAAGGAGGGCGTGACGGTGAACGTGGTGTGCCCGACGACAACCCAGACACCGATGGTTCAGCCCTCCGAAAGTGACGAGGTGCCCGACGATTTGGTGCGCCGGATGATGAGGGCCAACCCGATACCTCAGCCGTGGCTGCAACCCGAGGACGTCAGCCGCGGGGTCGTGTACCTGGTCACCGATCCCGGAGTCATCACCGGCAGCGTCCTCGAGATCGGCCTCGGTGGCAGCGCGCGCATGCACTAGTCCGTATCGCGGCGCACGAGTAGCCCCTGACCTTGGTGGCAGGTACAGGATTCGAACCTGTGTAGGCGTAAGCCGACGGATTTACAGTCCGCTCCCATTGGCCGCTCGGGCAACCTGCCGCCAGACAGGTTACAACGAACGGGTAGACAAGGCACAAACGGCTATCACCCCGGCTATCACGCGAGAAGGGACCGATCGAATGGCGGACTCATCGTTCGACATCGTCAGCAAGGTCGACCGGCAGGAGGTCGACAACGCGCTCAACCAGGCCGCCAAGGAACTGGCCACCCGATTCGACTTCCGCGGCACCGACAGCAAGATCGAGTGGAAGGGCGACGAGGCTATCGAGCTGACGTCGTCCACCGAGGAGCGGGTCAAGGCGGCCGTCGACGTCTTCAAGGAGAAGCTGATCCGCCGCGACATCTCGATGAAGGCCTTCGACGCCGGCGAGCCACAGGCCTCCGGCAAGACGTATAAGGTCAGCGGCACCCTCAAGCAGGGCATCAGCAGCGAGAACGCCAAGAAGATCACCAAGCTGATCCGCGACGAGGGCCCCAAGAATGTCAAGACGCAGATCCAGGGCGACGAGATCCGGGTCAGCAGCAAGAAGCGCGACGATCTGCAGGCCGTGCAAGCGCTGCTGAGGAGCGCCGATCTGGACGTGGCGCTGCAGTTCGTCAACTATCGGTAGGTATGGACACCCCCGTCCGATCCGCGAGCCCAACGCCACTGCGAAATTTCGCGCCATTTCTCGCAGTGTCGTTCGGCTCGCGGTCGTTTTCCAAGCGAGGTCCACGATGACGGTGACTCCGCAGCAAATCGACCAGTTCGACGTCATCATCGTGGGCGCGGGCATCTCCGGCATCGACGCGGCGTACCGCATCACCGAGCGCAACCCGGGCGCGACATACATCATCCTGGAGCGGCGGGCGCAGATCGGCGGAACCTGGGACTTGTTCCGCTACCCCGGCGTTCGCTCGGACAGCAGCATGTTCACGCTGTCGTTTCCCTTCGAGCCGTGGACCCGCAAGGAGGGCATCGCCGACGGCGGCCGCATCCGCGAATACCTGAGCGCCACCGCGCGCAAGTACGGCATCGACCGCCACGTCCGGTTCAACAGCCGTGTGCGCGCGGCGGATTGGGACTCGTCGACCGACATGTGGACGGTGACCATCGATCAAGACGGGGCCAGCCGCACTCTGCGCGGCCGGTTCGTGTTCTTCGCCAGCGGCTACTACAACTACGACGAGGGCTACCTGCCCGAGTTCCCCGGCATTGAGCGGTTCGGTGGCACCGTCGCACATCCCCAGCGCTGGCCCGAGGACCTGGACTACACCGGCAAGAAGGTCGTGGTGATCGGTAGCGGTGCCACCGCCGTCACGCTGATCCCGTCGCTGGCCGAACGCGCCGGCAAAGTGACAATGCTGCAGCGTTCGCCGACGTATCTGGTGTCGGCATCCAAGAACGGCAAGGTCGCCCCCGTCGCCCGTAAACTGCTGCCGCGCAGGGCCTCCCACCTGCTGCTCCGGATGCACACCGCGCTGATGGAGGCGGTATTCGTCTTGTTGTCCAGCAAGGCACCGGGTTTCGTGCGGTGGATGCTGCGGCGCAGGGCGATCAGCAAGCTGCCCGCCGGCTACGAGGTCGACGTCCACTTCAAGCCGCGGTACAACCCGTGGGACCAGCGCATGTGCCTGATTCCCGACGCCGATTTCTTCAACGCGATCAGCGCCGGGCGCGCCGAGGTCGTCACCGACCGCATCGACCACTTCGACGCCACCGGCATCGCACTCGAATCCGGCGCACACCTCGACGCCGACATCGTCGTCACGGCGACCGGCCTGCAGCTGCAGGCGCTGGGCGGGGCCACCATCAGCCTCGACGGCCAACCGGTCGATCACCGCGACCGCTTCGTGTACAAGGCGCACATGCTGGAGGACGTGCCCAACCTGTTCTGGTGTGTGGGTTACACCAAGGCGTCGTGGACGCTGCGCGCCGACATCACCGCCCGCGCCACGGCAAAGCTGATGGCGCACATGGCCTCCCACGGCTACACGCACGCCTACCCCCACCCCGGGAACGAGCCGATGGACGTCAAGCCGTCCTGGGACATCAAGGCCAACTACGTGAAGCGGTCGGGCCACGCGCTGCCCAAGTCGGGCACCCGGCGGCCGTGGAATGTGCGGCAGAACTACTTCGCCGATGCCATCGACTACCGCTTCGACCGCATCGAGGAGGCGATGGTGTTCGGCCGCGCCGCCGACCGGGCGTCGGTCGCCGGGTAAAGCTCGGTTGGTGAACTTCTTCTAAATCTCCGATGTCGGCAATACGCTGATCGCCATGGCAGCTGAGAAACGCGAACCCCGTGTCGTCGTCCTCGGTGGCGGTTCCTGGGGAACCACGGTGGCGTCCATCTGCGCGCGCCGCGGGCCGACGTTGCAGTGGGTGCGTTCCGAGGAGACCGCCAAGGAAATCAACGAGGATCACCGCAACAGCCGCTACCTCGGCAACGACGTCATCCTGAGCGACACGCTGCGCGCCACCACCGACTTCGCGGAGGCCGCCAGCTGCGCGGACGTCGTGGTCATGGGTGTGCCCTCGCATGGCTTCCGCGGGGTGCTCACCGAACTGGCCAAGGAGCTGCGGCCGTGGGTGCCGGTCGTGTCGCTGGTCAAGGGGCTCGAGCAGGGCACCAACATGCGGATGTCGCAGATCATCGAGGAGCTGCTGCCCGGTCACCCGGCGGGAATCCTCGCCGGGCCGAACATCGCGCGCGAGGTGGGCGAGGGCTACGCCGCCGCGGCGGTGCTGGCCATGCCCGACCAACACCTGGCGACCCGGCTGTCGGGAATGTTCCGCACCCGGCGGTTCCGCGTGTACACCACCGACGACGTCATCGGCGTCGAGTTGGCCGGCGCGCTGAAGAACGTCTACGCCATCGCCGTCGGGATGGGCTATTCGCTGGGGATCGGGGAAAACACCCGTGCGCTGGTGATCGCGCGTGCGCTGCGGGAGATGACGAAGCTCGGGGTGGCGATGGGTGGCCATCCCGACACCTTCCCCGGGCTGGCGGGGCTGGGTGACCTGATCGTGACCTGCACCAGCCAGCGCAGCCGCAATCGCCACGTGGGCGAACAGCTCGGCGCCGGCAAGCCGATCGACGAGATCATCGCATCGATGAACCAGGTTGCCGAGGGCGTCAAGGCCGCCAGCGTGATCACCGAGTTCGCCAATGAGTTTGGCCTGAATATGCCCATCGCCCGCGAGGTCGACGCGGTGATCAACCACGGCTCGACCGTGGAGCAGGCCTACCGCGGCCTGATGGTGGAGGTTCCGGGGCACGAGGTGCATGGGTCGGGCTTCTGATTCGTCAACCAAACAGCTCGTAACGAAATTATTTGCATTCGATATGCGCCCGCGCGGTCGGCTTGACCCGCGCTTTGTCGCGCCCATACCGTCGAACAAGGCAGCCAGGCTCTGACGGCCTGATCGAGCAGTTGTAATCGCCTGTGCGCCAACAAGCTACGCCGACGTAGCCAAGTGCAATACGGGGCTCGGAACATTCCCCGCTCACACCTAACGAGGGAAGCGACCGATGCAAGACATTCAAATGGAACGCATACGATCCATCCTCCGACATGACCTGCCCTCGTCCCTCGTGGTTTTCCTGGTCGCACTTCCGTTGTCGCTGGGGATCGCGATCGCGTCGAACGCGCCGGTGCTAGCGGGGCTGATCGCCGCGATCGTAGGGGGAATCATCGTCGGGTCCCTCGGCGGATCGCCGCTGCAGGTGAGCGGTCCCGCCGCCGGCCTGACGGTGGTGGTCGCGGGCCTGATCTCCGACTTCGGTTGGGGCGTAACGTGTCTGATTACCGCCGCCGCGGGCGTGCTCCAGATTCTGTTGGGGCTCAGTCGTGTTGCTCGAGCGGCGCTGGCGATCTCACCGGTCGTCGTGCACGCCATGCTGGCCGGGATCGGAATCACGATCGCGCTGCAACAGGCGCACGTCCTGCTGGGCGGAAAGTCCAAAAGCACGGCCTGGCACAACCTGATCGGCCTGCCGGGCCAGATCATCGACGCGCATCGGCCGGGTGCGCTGCTGGGCGCGCTGGTGATCGTCATCTTGATCGCCTGGCGCTGGGTGCCGGCCCGGCTGCGCTTCGTTCCCGGACCACTGGTGGCGATCGTCGCCGTGACGGTCGTCTCGCTGGTCTTGCCGTTCCACGTGCGGCGGATCGAGATCGACGAGTCGCCGCTGAATGCGCTGCGGCTGCCCGACATTCCGCACGGCAACTGGGGCGCGGTGGCCATCGGCGTCATCACCGTCACGCTGATCGCCAGCGTCGAAAGTCTGCTGTCGGCGGTTTCGGTGGACCGGATGCACAACGGCCCGCGCACCGACTTCGACCGCGAGTTGATCGGGCAGGGCACCGCGAACTTCCTGTCCGGGACCATCGGTGGTCTTCCGGTGACGGGTGTAATCGTCCGCAGCTCAACCAATGTCAATGCGGGCGCGAAATCCCGTGCCTCCTCGATCATGCACGGGGTGTGGATCCTGCTGTTCACGGTTCCGTTCGCGGAACTGGTCGAGCAGATCCCGACGGCGGCGCTGGCGGGGCTGCTGATCGTCATCGGTATTCAGCTGTTGAAGCCGGCGCACATCGAAACTGCAATGAAGCACGGCGATCTCGCCGTCTACGTAGTGACCGCGGTCAGCGTCGTCTTCCTGAACCTCCTGCACGGGGTGATGATCGGGCTCGCCCTGGCCGTCGTGTTGACCGGATGGCGGGTGATCCGGGTCAAGGTCGAGGCCAAGCCCGTGGGCGACGACTGGCGGGTGGTGATCGAGGGTCCGGCCTGCACCTTCCTCGCCCTGCCCCGGCTGACCCGCGTGCTGGCGTCCATCCCGGCCGGATCTATTGTGACGGTGGATATTTCGGCCCACTATCTCGACCATGCCGCGCATCAGGCGATCACCGATTGGCAGCGCCAGTACGAGGCGACGGGCGGCACGGTGCGGATCGAGGGGTTGGCCGAGACGGGCCACCTCGCCCGTGGGGGCGCGGGTGATCTGGTCGAGCACCAAAGGCCCGAAGCCGCCGCCTGATTGGCTAAGACTGCCCCGGCGACCCGTCGAAGCCGAACAAGATGCCGCCGGTCCCGCCGGCGCCGGGCGGCTCCTTGAACGGGGCCTGTCCGGAGTTGCCGCCGTCACCGCCGTTACCGATCAGCTGTGCGTTGCCGCCATTCCCCGGTACGCCGCCGAGGTTCGTGCTGACGCCGCCGTCGCCGCCGGCGCCGCCGTTACCGATCAGTGCGGCCTTGCCGCCGTTGCCGCCAAAACCGCCGTTGGTCATTATGGACGCCCCACCGGCGCCACCGTGCCCGCCGTTGCCGAACAGCAAACCGGCGGCCCCGCCGTCTCCACCGGTTCCGCCGACCCCGCCGGCCCCGCCGTCTCCGCCGGCCCCGCCGCCACCGCGCATCAGGCCGCCTCTGCCGCCGCTGCCGCCAAAACCGCCTCGC
>NZ_LZKR01000191.1 GCF_001672915.1 Mycobacterium sp. 1245805.9
GCGGTGCCGCCGGCGCCGCCGTTGCCGCCGGTGCCGCCGCCGCCCCCGCAGCCGTCGGGGCCGGCGGGGGCCGCGCCCCCGGCCACGCCGCCGGGCGCCCCCGCGCCGCCGGTGCCGCCGGCGCCGCCGTTGCCGCCGGTGGCGCCGTTGCCGCTGACGCTGATCATCCCGCTTGCGGCGCCGCCGTCACCCGACGCGCCGCCGTGGCCGCCGTCGCCGCCGCGGCCCGCGACGCCCCCGGCCGCGGTGGCCGCGCCGCCCTGCCCGCCCGCACCACCGACGCCGCCTTGGCCGCCGACGCCGGCGTAGGCGACGGGTTCGTTGAGGGTCGAGTTGCCACCGTTACCGCCGTTTGCGCCGGCACCCGCGTCGCCACCGCGACCGCCGTCGCCAGCGACGCCGCCGATACCGCCCGTGCCGGTCGCGCCGCCGGCCCCGCCGCTGCCGCCGTCGCCGCCGGTCCCGCCGTTGCCGGCGGTGGTGCTCGCGCCGGGGAGGTCGGCGCCCGCCCCGCCCGCGCCGCCGTGGCCGCCGATCCCGCCGGCCCCGCCGTTGCCGTTGGTGGCGCCGGCGGCCGCGTTGCCACCGCTGCCGCCGGCTCCGGCGTTGCCGCCTTGGCCGCCGTTGCCGCCGGCGGTACCGGTGTCGGCCGCGCCGGCCGCGCCATTGCCGCCCGCCCCGCCGTTGCCGCCGTGACCGCCGCTGCCCGCGGTGCCGGTCGAAGCGGTCGCGGTGCCGCCGGTGCCGCCCGCGCCCGCGTTGCCGCCGCTTCCGCCGGTGCCCGTGCCGCTGCTGGCCGAGCCGGCGCCGCCGTTGCCGCCCGCGCCGCCCGCTCCGCCGCTCGGACCGGTTCCGCCGTTTCCGCCGGCGCCGCCGTTTCCGCCGGCCGTTCCGGCGGGGGCGCTGGGGTCTGTGGCTGCGTCGTAGCCGGCGCCGCCCTGGCCGCCGTTACCGCCGGTGCTCGCCGCGGCCCCCGCCGCACCCATTGCCCCGGCGGTGGCACCGGTGCCCCCGGCCGCCCCGCCATTGCCGCCGGCGCCCGCGGTTCCTCCGGCGTTACCGCCGTTGCCACCCATGCCGCCGTCGGGGTGGGCGGCGGCCGCCGCGGCGCCGGCGCCGCCGTCGCCGGGTGTTCCGACCGCGCCGCCGGTGCCGCCATCACCGCCACTGCCGTTGCCGCCGGCCTGACCGAAAGCCGAGCCCTTACCGCCGGTGCCGCCGGCGCCGCCGGTGCCGCCGGTGCCGCCGTCGCCGCCGGTGCCACCGTTGCCGCCCAGGCCGTTGTTGGTGCCGGCGATCCCGGTGGCGCCGGTGGCGCCGGCGGGGCGGGCGGCAACGCGGGCCTGTTCTCCGGCAACGGCGGCTCGGGCGGACACGGTGGGATCGGCGGGGTCGGCGGCACGGGCGGCGCCGGCGCCACGGGCGCCACCGGGATCGCCGGCACCAACAACGGCCTGGGCGGCAACGGGGGCACGGGCGGAACCGGTGGCGCCGCCTCGACACAACTCAGCCAGGCTGTGGCCCTCGGGCTCGGCGGGGACGGCGGCACCGGTGGCGCCGGTGCTCCCAACGGCGGGGCGGGCGGCACCGGAGGTGGCGGCGGCGCCGGCGGCGGTGCGCTCGGGGTGTCGACCGGGGACATGGCCCTGGGCGGAGGCGGCGGAGGCGGCGGCGGGGCCGCTTACGCCGGCGGCGCCGGCGGCGCGGGAGGCGCGGGCGGTAACGCGATCACCACCGCATCCCCGCTCGCGTTCGGCGGAGGCGGCGGAACCGGCGGCACCGGTCCCGGAGGCGGGGGCGGCGGCGGCGCTTGGGCCTACCCCGCCCACGCGGTCCCTGGAGTCGCCGGCACCAAGGGCGACCTGGGCGGGACCGGAGGCGCCGGTGGTGGGGTCGGCCAATTCGGCGGCGACGGGGGCGCCACGGGCGTGGCCGGCTCCGGCGCCGAGGCCTTGATCATCGGCGGCAACGGCGGCGGCGACGGGCAGTCGACCTGACGCCGGCGGTCACGGTAGATCCGGGATTTTGAAAATGCCGCGCCGCTTTTCGGCGGCCCCACCATGAAGGAAATGTGAGTAACTACCAGCGCCGCTATCGCGGCGAAACCACCCCTGGAACCAAATTGAAAGCGTAGATTTTCGCATACTTGTGTTTCGTTCGCGCCGTTCACATTGCAAGGAGCCGCAGATGTCGTCTTTCGTCCTGATATCTCCCGAAATCGCCACCGCAGCGTCGTCGGATTTAAGCGGCATTGGATCGTCGATTAGGTCGGCCAATGCGGCGGCTGCGGGCTCGACGTCATCGCTATTGGCGGCGGGGCAGGATGAGATTTCGGCGGCGATTTCTTCGTTGTTCGGCAGCTACGCCCGGGAGTTTCAGGCACTCAGCGCGCAGGCAGCGGCCTTTCATGATCGATTCGTCCAGTCGTTGTCGTCGGGTGCCGGGCAGTATGCCGGCGCGGAGGCGGCAAATGCCGACCCGTTGACGGCATTGGTCGGCGAACTGCAGAGCGTGACCTCGGGATTGCCGCCCGGGCCAGTCAAGCTGCTGACGGGGCGCCCGCTGATCGGCAATGGCGCCAATGCTGCCCCCGGAAGCGGGCTACCCGGCGGCGACGGCGGATGGCTGATAGGCGACGGCGGCAACGGTGGGTCCGGCGGGGCCGGGCACGCCGGCGGTGCTGGAGGGTCCGCGGGCCTGTGGGGTCGCGGCGGTAACGGCGGAGCCGGCGGAAACGGAGGGGGTGGTGTGGTCGGCGGGAACGGCGGGAACGGCGGGGCCGGCGGAGCCAACGGCTGGCTGGGCGGCGGTCCCGGCGGTGCCGGCGGGGTCGGCGGAAACGCCGGACCAGGCATCCTCGGGGGCGGCGGGCAAGGCGGCGCCGGCGGTGCCGGCGGCGCCAACAGGCACCTGTTCTCCCTGTTCAATGGTGCCGGCGGGCCCGGCGGGGCCGGGGCGCCACCAGGCACCGAGGTGGTGC
>NZ_LZKR01000192.1 GCF_001672915.1 Mycobacterium sp. 1245805.9
GCCGTGCCCGCCGGCGCCGCCCTGGCCCCCGCTGCCGGGGCCGGCCGCCCCGCCGGTGCCGCCCGTGCCGCCGTCGCCGCCCGTCGCGCCCGGACCGCCCTGCCCGCCGCCCGGGACGCCGAGGCTGCCTTGCGCGCCTTGGCCGCCGGTGCCGCCGGTGCCACCGGCCCCGCCGTTCCCGGCGCTGCCCGCGGCCCCGGGCGTTGAGCCCGCGCCGCCTGCACCGGCCGCCCCGCCGTTTCCGCCGTTGCCGCCCATGAAGCCGCTTTGGCCGGGCGCACCGGTGCCGCCGATGCCGCCGGCGCCGCCGAGGCCGCCGTTTCCGCCGTTGCCGCCGGGCCCACCGAACGTCCCGCCGTGGCCGCCCGCGCCGCCCGACCCGCCCGTGCTTCCCGTTTGTCCGACCGTGCCCACGCCCGCGGTGCCGACGCCGCCGGTCCCGCCGACTCCGCCGCTGCCGCCTGCGCCGAACAACCCGGCGTCACCGCCTCGGCCGCCGGGTCCCCCCGGCATGCCGGGCCCGCCGGTCATCCCGGACCCGCCGTTGCCGCCGTTGCCGAACAACATCCCGCCGGGGCCCCCCGGCTGCCCGGTGCCCGGCGCCCCGTTGGTGCCGTCGCCGATCAGCGGGCGCCCCAGCAGCAGCTGGGTGGGCGCGTTGATCAAACCGAGCAGGTCCTGCTCGGCGGTCTGCAATGGCGAGATGCTGGCCGCCTCGGCCGCCGCGTACGAATTCGCCGCGCTTGTCAGCGTTTGGGTGAACTCGTGGTGAAACGCCACCGCCTGCGCGGCCAGCTGCTGATAGCCCCGGCCGTGTTGGGAAAACAGCGCCGCGATCGCCGTCGACACCTCGTCCGACGCGGCGCTCGCCACGTTTGTCGTCTGGGCGACCGCGGCCGCGTTTCCGCTGGCCAGCGTCGCACCCAGACCCTCGACACTCGCGGCCACCGAGCCGATCAGCTCGGGGGAAACGAGCACATATGTCATCTGGCACCTCGCCGTAGCCAACCGGCCCTGAGCGTATCGCGGTGCGGGCCGCAAACGGGCATTTCCGCACAAATGCGGAAAACCCCCAAAATCATCGTTTAGCAGGTGAATTGAGCGACGGCCGGAAGGTGTGCGACGAGCCAGTCCGTCATCGCACCGACGACCTCGACACCGGACTCGAACGCATGGGCCTCGGCCGCGAGTGCCACGCCCACGTGCCCGGAATCCGTTGGCGCGATGCCGAATTGCCGGACCAGGTAGCCACCCCGCACCCCGGGACCCCAACCGCCCTTGGCGGCAAGCCCTTTGGCGGCCAACCCCCATCGCTGGGCGGGCGTGAGGTGGCGCATCAGGTCGACGACGGTGGTCGCGCCGGCGATGCCCGGCAGGTGGGCGGCGAAGCGCGCCTGGCGGCGCAGCGTCCATTGCGTCTGCCCAAATGCGGTGTAGCCGCGACGAAGTCGCTGCGATTCGACCACGGTATCCGGATCGCCGCATTCGTTGACGACGGCCCGCACCCGCGCCGCGGCCTCCGCCGGCTCGCCCAGCTGGGACCACAATTGCTCGGATGCCTGGTTATCGGATTCGGTGATGGCCTTGACGACCAGGCCCTCGGCGCGTCCCGGATCGGCACGCAGGGCCGCAATCGCCAACGGCACCTTGATCGTTGACCATGCGACGCCGGACGACCATCGGCCCAACGAGTACACCTCGGCAACGCCCGGGCGGGCGATCGCGATGCCGATGGTCGCCGGGACGGCGGCGGCCAGCTTCCCGAAGCTCGCTTCGATCGCGGGCGCTACCGGCGAATCGGCCACACCGGTTCACCGCAGTCGACACCCTGCGCCGACAACTGCCGTTTGAGCACCTTGAAGGTCACCGTTCGCGGCAGCTCCGCGCTCACCCGCACGTACGACGGCCACTGCTTGGGGCCCAGGTCGGGCTGTTCGGCAAGGAAAGCCCGGAACTTCTCGGGATCGAACTCGACGCCGGCCGCCATCACCAGTGCGGCCATCACCTGGTCGCCGACGACCGGGTCGGGCACCGCGTACACCGCGACCTCGGTGGCGTCGGGGTAGCGCAGCAGCACGCGCTCGATCGGGGCGGCGCCCAGGTTCTCGCCGTCCACCCGCATCCAATCACCAAGTCGCCCAGCGAAATACACGTAGCCAGCCTCGTCGCGGTAGCCCAGGTCGCCGCTGTGGTAGATGCCGCCGGCCATCCGCTCGGCCTCGGCGGCCTCGTCGTTGTAGTAACCCTCGAAGCGGCCCGGCCCGGCGGTGTTCACGATTTCGCCGACCACCCCGACGGGGCACGGCTCGCCGGTGTCGGGGTCGACGATCTCGACGCCGTCGGGCAGCGGGCCCAGCGCACCCGGCGGGGTGTCGGGCGTGCGGGCGATCGCCACCCCGCCCTCGGTCGAGCCGAACCCGTCCTGCACGACGCAGCCGAACCTGCGGGCGAAGCGTTCGATGTCGCCGGGCACGCCCTCATTGCCGTAGACCGCCCGCAGCGGGTTGTCCGCGTCGTCGGGGCGCTCGGGCGTGGCGAGCACGTACGACAACGGCTTGCCGACGTAGTTGGCGTAGGTGGCGCCGTAGCGGCGCACGTCCGGCAAGAATCCGGATGCGGAGAACTTGCGCCGCAACGCCATCGAGCCCTGGCACGCCGCGGCCACCGCCCAGCCGACCAGCACCGCGTTGGAATGAAACAACGGCATCGACACGTAGCAGACGTCGTCGCGCCCCAGGCCGAAGCGCTGCGTCATCGTGACGCCGGCGATCGCGACCTTGCCGTGGCTGCACTTCACCGCCTTGGGCTCCCCGCTGGTGCCCGAGGTGAAGATCAGCATGAACAGGTCCGCGGCCGAGGCGGACTGAAAACACAGCTCCGCGTCGCGATGCGCGTCCACCTCGGCGGCCCACGCCGCGGACTCGACGTTGACATGCTCGATGTCGCCCAGTGGCTCGGCCGATCTCGAATCGGCAAGCACCACTTGGCAATCAGCGTGCGCGATGTCGCGGGCCAGCGCCTCACCGCGGCGCACCGGGTTGAGCCCCACCGGCACGATGCCGGACATCCCCGCCGCCACCAGCATCGCCGAGAAGAACGGGGTGTTCTCCAGCAGCACGCCGACGTGCGGCGGCTTGGCCGGGTCGAGGCGCTCACGCAGCGCCGCCGCGATCGCGGTGCCGTGCCGGAGGTGATCACGCCAGCTGACGAACGTGCCCTCGAAATAGACGCCGCGGTCGTCGATTTCGGCCAGCGGGACCAGGAGCTTGGTGACGGTCGGGTCGGCTGGGATCACGAAGCCCACGGTGACCCCGCCTGTTCCACGGACGTCGCCCTCAGGCCGGCGTTTCCGCCAGTTCGCGGCCGATACGGCGCAACTGCCCGGTGGCACCGTGCAGCGCGAACTCGATCTCCTTGGCGGCCAGGAAGTAACGGTGCACCGGGTGATCGGTGTCGACGCCGACGCCACCGTGGATGTGCACGATGGAATGCGCCACCCGGTGCCCGGCGTCGGCGGCCCAGAACGCCGCGCTGGCCACGTCGATGTCGGCGGGCATGTCCTCCGACACGCGCCAGGCGGCCTGGGTGAGTGTCAGCCGCAAGCCCTTGACGTCGATGTACCCGTCGGCCAGCCGCTGTCCCACCGCCTGGAAGCTGCCGATGGGGCGGTCGAACTGCTCGCGGGTGCGCGCGTATTCGGCCGTCATTTGCAGTCCGCGCTCGAGCACCCCGAGCTGAAAGGCGCTACGGCCCAAGGTGATCAGCGTGTCGAGCCAGACGGCGACAACCCCGTCGCCCACGATCCGGCCGGCGTCCACCTGCGTCCCGTCCAGCGCCAGGTGCCCGACGCTGCCCCGGCCGGTGGTCTGCAGCGGCGTCACCGTGACGCCCGGATCGGAAGCGGCGACCAGGAAAACGGCTGCCCCGGAATCGGTTTCGGCTGGAACCAGAAAGGCGTCGGCGACGGGCCCGAAGCCGATCTGGGTGCGCGTCCCGGTCAGCCGGTAGCCCGCACCGTCGCTGACCGCTTGCACCGCGCCCTCGCCCATCTCCCCGTCGAGCGCGACGGTGAGGATCTTCTCGCCTCGCACCGCCGGCACGCCCCAGGCCTGCTGCAGCTCCTCAGACCCGAACCGGGCCAGCGCCCCGGCGCCCAGCACCACCGATTCCAGGTAGGGCACCGCGGCAAGCTGGTGGCCCAGCGCCACCAGAATGGCGACCTGCTCGAGCACGCCGAAGCCGTCGCCGCCCAAGGACGCCGGCGCCGCGCTGGTCAGGATGTCGGAGTCGACCAGCTTGTCCCACAGCTGGCGGTCGAATCGGTGCTCCAGCCCGTCCAGCTCGCGTTGGTGCTGCGGTGTGCAGACCGCGTCCACGATGGTGTCGACCAGCCCGCCGAGGTCCTGTGCCGCTTCTGTCGTCGTGAAGTCCATGAATTCTCGTCCTTATATAGAGGAAGCTCTAGCGGTTGGCCCGGGGCAGGCCCAGCGCGACCATCCCGATGATGTCGCGCTGCACTTCGTTGGTGCCGCCGCCGAAGGTCAGGATCAGGCAGGCCCGGTGCATCCGCTCGACCCGGCTGCGCAGCAGCGAACCCGGCGAATCCTGCCGGAGGGTCGCCGCGGTGCCGAGCACCTCCATCAGCAGCCGGTAGGCCTCGGTGGCCAGCTCGGTGCCGTAGACCTTGGCCGCCGACGCATCGGCCGGGTTCAGCGATTCGCTGTCCGACGACGCGAGCTCCCAGTTGATCAGCTTGAGCACCTCGGCCTTGGCGTGCACTCGGGCCAGGTTGAGCTGCACCCACTCGGAGTCGATGAGCCGGGTCCCGCTGGCGTCCTTGGTGTGCTGCGCCCACTCGCGGACTTCGCGCAGGGCCAAAAAGATCGGTTGCGGCGAGACCAGCGCGACCCGCTCGTGGTTGAGCTGGTTGGTCACCAGCTTCCAGCCGCCGTTCTCCTCGCCGATCAGGTTGGTCACCGGGACGCGCACGTCGGAGTAATACGTGGCGCTGGTGTCCACACCGGCCATGGTGTGCACCGGCGTCCAGGAGAAGCCCTCGGCGGTGGTCGGCACGGTCAGCATCGAAATGCCGCGGTGCTTCTTGGCCTCCGGGTTGGTGCGCACCGCCAGCCAGACCCAGTCGGCGTAGGCGATCAGGCTGGTCCACATCTTCTGGCCGTTGATCACGTAGTCGTCGCCGTCGCGCACGGCCGTGGTGCGCAGGTTGGCCAGGTCGGTGCCGGCGCCGGGCTCGGAGTAGCCGATCGAGAAGTGCAGTTCACCGGCCGCGATCTTCGGCAGGAAGAACTTCTTCTGCTCGTCGGTGCCGAAGGCCATGATCGTCGGCGCCACGCTGTTGATCGTCAGGAACGGCACGGGCACGCCGGCGATGGCGGCCTCGTCGGTGAAGATCAGCGAGTCCATGGGGGAGCGGTCCTGGCCGCCGTACTCCTTGGGCCAGTTCAGGGTGAGCCACCCGTCCTTGCCCATCTGCGCGACGGTGTTGCGATACGCATTTCCGGTCCCCACCTCGCCCTGGGTCGAGGTCAGTGCCTCGCGGCGCTCCGGGGTCATGAGCTTGGTGAAGTACGACCGCAGCTCGCGACGCAGCTCCTCCTGTTCAGGGGTGTAACTGATGCGCATTCCAGCCGTCCTTTGGTTAACGTGACCCGCGTAGCTCGACCAACGGCTACCCGTTCGCCTCCCCGGTTGTAACACGTTCTAGTCTGGGAATCCAGCGACCGTTTCGCCCGGCGCACCGGGGCCCTATGGTGGACCTACAAACCGATAGGGCGTGTGCTCGGGTCAAAGGCCAGTTTCGAGGAGGGTGCCGTGCGGGTGATCGTGGATCGTGACCGGTGTGAAGGGAACGCGGTGTGCTTGGGAATCGCACCCGACCTCTTCGATCTGGACGATGAAGACTATGCCGTCGTGAAGGCCGATCCGATTCCGCCCGACCGGGAGCAGCTGGCCGAGCAGGCGATCGCCGAGTGCCCGCGCGCTGCACTATTGCGCGGCGAATAAGCACAGCCTGACCACAGACTAGAGGTATTCATAAATTGACTAGCAGCACAAACGCGACCGATCTGTCCGGAAAGGTCGCGGTGGTGACCGGCGCGGCCGCGGGGCTGGGACGCGCCGAGGCGCTCGGCCTGGCCGGGCTCGGCGCAACCGTGGTCGTCAACGACATCGCCCCCGCGCTGGACGCCTCCGACGTCATCGACGAGATCAATTCGGCGGGCTCCAAGGCCGTCGCGGTGGCCGGCGACATTAGCCAGCGCGCGACCGCCGACGAGCTCGTCGCCACCGCCGACGGGCTGGGCGGCCTGGACATCGTCGTCAACAACGCCGGGATCACCCGCGACCGGATGCTGTTCAACATGTCCGACGAGGAATGGGACCTCGTCATCGCCGTGCACCTGCGCGGCCACTTCCTGCTGACCCGCAACGCGGCCACCTACTGGCGGGCCAAGGCCAAGGACGCGGGCGGTCACATCTTCGGCAGGATCGTCAACACCGCGTCGGAAGCGGGCCTGGTGGGGCCGGTGGGGCAGGCCAACTATGGCGCGGCCAAGGCCGGCATCATCTCGCTCACCCTCACGGCCGCGCGGGCGCTGGGACGCTACGGGGTGTGCGCGAACGCGATCTGCCCGCGGGCCCGCACGGCGATGACGGCCGACGTCTTCGGCGACGCGCCGAAGGTCGAGGAAGGCGGTATCGACCCGCTCTCGCCCGAGCACGTGGTGAGCCTGGTCAAGTTTTTGTCATCGCCCGCTGCCGCGGAAGTCAACGGGCAGGTGTTCATCGTTTACGGACCGCAGGTGACACTTGTGGCCGCACCGACGGCGGAGCACCGATTCAAGGCGGACGGGCCGGCCTGGGACCCCGGCCAGCTCAGCGTGGAGCTCGGAGAATACTTTGCTGGACGCGATCCGGAGCGGAACTTTTCCGCGGTCAACCTCATGGAGCAATGACGGTGAAAGCGCGCTTTACGGGCTGAAAATGCCGAGTAGAACATGTGTCAGATTGAACCCTCAGCAATCCCTCTGACCTGGACAAACTAACGGTTCGGATACGGAAATGGTGTTCATTGACATGGTGATCTTTCTCTGAGTTAATATGATCCGGCTTACACCGAGCCGCATGCGACCGAAGACAACGTTAAGGCGATACACAGGCTTCGCCGCGAGCAGCAAAGGGGGGTGGCCAAGTTGATAGAACAACTTTCGGTTCCCGCCCGCGCTGTGGGTGGGTTCTTCGAGATGATGATCGACACCGGCCGCGAGACATTTCGACGGCCGTTTCAATTTGGGGAGTTCCTCGAACAGACGTGGATGATCGCGCGAGTGTCGCTGGTGCCGACGCTGCTGGTGTCCATCCCGTTCACCGTGCTGGTCGCGTTCACCCTCAACATCCTGCTGCGCGAGATCGGCGCCGCCGACTTGTCGGGCGCCGGAACCGCTTTCGGCACCGTCACCCAGCTCGGCCCGGTGGTGACGGTGCTCGTCGTCGCCGGCGCGGGCGCCACCGCGATCTGCGCCGACCTGGGTGCCCGCACCATCCGGGAAGAGATCGACGCGATGCGCGTGCTCGGCATCGACCCGGTCCACCGGCTCGTGGTGCCACGGGTTTTGGCGTCGACGGTGGTCGCGCTGCTCCTCAACGGCCTCGTGTGCGCGATCGGCCTATCCGGCGGTTACGTGTTTTCCGTCTTCCTGCAGGGCGTCAACCCGGGTGCCTTCATCAACGGCTTGACTGTGCTGACCGGGCTGCGCGAGCTGGTGCTGGCCGAAGTCAAGGCGCTGCTGTTCGGCGTGATGGCCGGGCTGGTCGGGTGTTACCGCGGCCTGACCGTCAAGGGCGGACCGAAGGGCGTCGGTAACGCGGTTAACGAGACGGTCGTCTACGCGTTCATCTGCCTGTTCGTCATCAACGTCGTCATGACCGCCATCGGCGTGCGGATCACGGCCAAGTGAGCACTCGATGAGCTACGACGCCACCCTCCGGTTTCGCCGTTTCATGTCGCGGCTGCAGGGGCCCATCGACGACTTCGGCGAGCAGGCGTTGTTCTACGGCAAGACGGTGCGCTACGTGCCGCAGGCGCTCACCCAATACCGGAAGGAGACGATCCGGAACGTCGCCGAAATGACGCTGGGCGCCGGGGCTCTCGTCATGATCGGCGGCACGGTCGGGGTCGCGGCCTTCCTGACCCTGGCCTCCGGTGGCGTCATCGCCGTGCAGGGGTATTCGTCGCTGGGCAACATCGGTATCGAGGCGCTGACGGGCTTCCTGTCGGCGTTCCTCAACGTCCGCGTCGTCGCCCCGGTGATCGCGGGCATCGCGCTGGCGGCGACCATCGGAGCGGGCGCCACCGCGCAATTGGGCGCCATGCGGGTGTCCGAGGAGATCGACGCCGTCGAATGCATGGCCGTGCAGTCGGTTTCCTACCTGGTGTCGACCCGGCTGATCGCCGGGCTGATCGCGATCATTCCGCTGTACTCGCTCTCGGTGCTCGCCGCGTTTTTCGCAGCCCGGTTCACCACGGTGTACATCAACGGGCAGTCCAAGGGCCTCTATGACCACTACTTCAACACGTTTCTCATCCCGTCGGATCTGCTGTGGTCGTTCCTGCAGGCCATCGTGATGGCCATCGCGGTCATGCTGGTGCACACCTATTACGGCTACAACGCCAGCGGCGGCCCGGTCGGCGTCGGCGTCGCGGTCGGTCAGGCGGTGCGCACCTCGCTGATCGTCGTGGTCGTCATCACCTTGTTCATCTCGCTGGCCGTGTACGGCGCGTCCGGTAACTTCAACCTCTCCGGGTGAAGGGAGCTCCCGAAAAGACATGGCGGACGGCGCATCACGACGCTCATCGGTTCGGCTGGCAGCGGCGCTGCTGGCCGGCGTGATCGTGGCGTTCGTCGTCCTCACCTACCTTTCGTACACGGCGGCCTTCGCCTCGACCGACACCGTCACCGTCTCGGCGCCACGGGCGGGCCTGGTGATGGACAAGGGTGCCAAGGTCAAGTACCGCGGCATCCAGATCGGCAAGGTCACCGCCATCGACTACGCCGGCGACCAGGCGCGGCTGACGCTGGCCATCAGCAGCGATCAGATGCACTTCGTCCCCTCCAACGCGACGGTGCACATCGCGGGCAACACCATCTTCGGCGCCAAGTCCGTCGAATTCGTTCCGCCCCAGGCGCCTTCACCGACGTCGCTGCGCCCGGACGCGCACGTCGAGGCCTCCGCGGTGGCGCTCGAGGTCAATACCCTGTTCCAATCGCTCATCGATCTGCTCCACAAGGTCGATCCGGTGGAGTTGAACGGGACGCTGAGCGCGCTGTCCGAAGGGCTGCGTAGCCACGGCGACGACTTCGGATCGCTGCTGTCGGGGCTGAACACGCTGGCGCGCCAGGCGAATCCGAAACTACCCGCGCTTCAGGAGGACTTTCGGAGCGCCGGGATCGTGACCAACACCTACGCCGACGCCGCCCCCGACCTGAACACCGTCTTCGACAACCTGCCGACCATCAACCGGACGGTCGTCGACAAGCAAAAGGACCTCAACGACACGCTGCTGGCGACGATCGGCCTTTCCAACAACGCCTACGAGACGTTGGAACCCGCCGAGCAGAACTTCATCGACGCCATCAAAAGGCTGCGGGCCCCGATCAAGCTGGCCCATGACTACTCGCCCGAATTCGGCTGCTTTTTCGCCGGTGTCGACCGCGGCATCAAGGAATTCGCCCCGCTGATCGGTGTGCGCAAGGCCGGCCTGTTCACGTCGTCCAGCTTCGTCCTGGGCGCGCCGTCGTATACGTATCCGGAATCCCTGCCGATCGTCAACGCCTCCGGGGGCCCGAACTGCCGCGGGCTGCCCGACATCCCGACCAAGCAGACCGGCGGGTCGTTCTACCGGGCGCCCTTCCTGGTCACCGACAACGCCAACATCCCGTACGAGCCGTTCACCGAGCTGCAGTTCGACGCGCCCTCGACCCTGCAGTTCCTGTTCCACGGAGCCTTCGCGGAACGGGACGACTTCTGATGGCGGTCGCGGGGATGCCGTCGCACCGGTCGATGCTGATCAAGGTCAGCATCTTCGCGGTGGCCATGCTATTGGTGAGCGCGTCGCTGGTGGTGGTCTTCGGCGACTTCCGGTTCGGGCCCGAAAGTACTTACCACGCAACGTTCACCGACGTGTCGAAGTTGAAGCCCGGTCAGAAGGTGCGCATCGCCGGCGTGCCGGTCGGCGCGGTGTCGGGCGTGAAGCTCAACCAGGACAACACGATCGACGTCAAGTTCGGGGTGGACAGCCGCTACACGCTGTATTCGTCGACACGCGCGGTGATCCGGTACGAAAACCTGGTAGGCGACCGCTATTTGGAGATCACCTCGGGCCCGGGGGAGCTGCGTAAGCTGCCGGCGGGCGGCACGATCAACTCCCAACACACCCAGCCCGCACTGGATCTCGACGCGCTGCTGGGCGGGCTGCGGCCGCTGGTCAAAGGCCTGGACGCCGACAAGGTCAACACCATCAGCAGCGCGGTGATCCAGTTGTTGCAGGGTCAGGGCGGAGCGTTGTCCAACGTGCTTGCCGACACGAGCGCGTTCTCGTCGGCGCTGGGCCAGCGCGACCAGCTGATCGGCGACGCGATCACCAACCTCAACACGGTGTTGGGCACCGTCGACCAGAAGAGCGCGCAATTCTCGGCCAGCGTCGACCAGTTGCAGCAATTGATAACCGGGCTGGCCAAGAACAAGGACTCGATCGCGGGGGCCATCCCCCCGCTGGCGTCCACCACCTCGGACTTGACTGAGCTGCTGAAGAATTCGCGTCGGCCGCTGCAGGGCATCATCGAAAACACCCGACCGCTGGCCACCGAGTTGGACAACCGCAAGGCCGAGGTGAACAACGACGTCGAGCAACTCGGCGAGGACTACCTGCGGCTGGCGGCGCTCGGCGCCTATGGGTCCTTCTTCAACATCTACTTCTGCTCGGTGACGATCAAGATCAACGGCCCGGCCGGCGGCGACATCCTGATACCGTTCGGCGGCCCGGTGGATCCCAGCAAGGGGAGGTGCGCTTTTGTCAAGTAACGCAAGGCGCGAACGCGACCCGCTGCGCACCGGCATCTTCGGTGTGGTGCTGGTGGTCTGCGTGGTGCTCATCGCGTTCGGGTACGCGGGCCTGCCGTTCTTTCCGCAGGGCAAGATGTACGACGCCTACTTCACCGACGCGGGCGGCATCAACCCGGGCAACTCCGTTTACGTGTCTGGCTTCAAGGTGGGCAAGGTGGCCTCCGTCGGCCTGGCCGGCAACAGCGCCAAGGTGACCTTCAGCGTCGATCGGCATGTCGTCGTCGGCGATCAGTCGCTGGCCGCGATCCGCACCGACACCATCCTCGGTGAGCGTTCCATCGCGGTGACCCCGGCCGGCAGCGGCAAGGCGACCACGATTCCGCTGAGCCGCACGACGACGCCGTACACGCTGGCCGGCGCCCTCGAGGATCTGGGCAGCAACGCCAGCAACCTGAACAAGCCGCAGTTCGAGCAGGCCTTGAACGTGCTCACCGACACGCTGCACGACGCCACGCCCGAACTGCGCGGCGCGCTGGACGGCGTGACATCGCTATCCCGCACGCTGAACCGCCGCGATGAGGCGCTGCAGGGCCTGCTGGCGCATGCGAAGTCGGTGACGGGGGTGTTGTCGCAGCGCGCCGACCAGGTCAACAAGCTGGTGGACGACGGCAACGAGTTGTTTGCCGCGCTCGATGAGCGGCGCGCCGCGATCGGCGAGTTGATCTCGGGCATCGGCGGTCTCTCCCAACAGATTTCCGGCTTTGTCGCCGACAACCGCAAGGAGTTCGGCCCCTCGTTGAGCAAGCTGAACCTGGTGCTGGCCGACCTCAACGAGCGCCGCGACTACATCATCGAGGCCCTCAAGCGGTTGCCCACCTACGCCACCGAGCTCGGCGAGGTCGTCGGTTCCGGGCCCGGGTTCAACGTCAACGTCTACGGTGTGATCCCGGCGCCGTTGGTGGCGACGATGTTCGATTTCTTCTACCAGCCCGGCAAGCTGCCGGCGAGCCTCGCCGACTACCTGCGCGGGCTGATTCAGGAACGCTGGATCATCAGGCCGAAATCGCCATGACACGGTTCACGGGCAGCAGGAGCGTGCGCTACGGCATTATCATCGCGCTGGTCGCGATGCTGGTGGGTGGCGTGTATGTGCTGTCGTCGCAAGGCAATAGCCGGACCGTCATCGGCTACTTCACCTCCGCCGTCGGTCTGTATCCCGGCGACCAGGTCCGCATCCTGGGTGTGCCGGTCGGTTCGATCGACACGATCGAGCCGCGGCCTTCCGACGTGAAGATCGTCATGTCGGTGGCCAAGGACGTCAAGATTCCCAAAGATGCCCGGGCCGTGATCATCTCGCCGAACCTGGTGTCGGCGCGGTTCATTCAGCTCACCCCCGCGTACACCGGCGGGGCGGTGCTGCCCGACGGCGGCAGCATCGACCTGAATCGCACCGGGGTGCCGGTGGAGTGGGACGAGGTGAAGGAGTCCCTGACGCAGTTGGCCGTTCAGCTGGGGCCGACGGGATCGGCCGGGGGGGCGCTGCAGGGGCCGCTGGGCAAGGCGATCAACCAGGCCGCCGACACGCTGGACGGCAAGGGCGAGTCGTTCCACAACGCGTTGCGCGAGCTCTCGCAAGTCGCTGGGCGGCTGGGCGATTCGCGCAGCGACATCTTCGGCACGGTCAAGAACCTGCAGGTGCTCGTCGATGCGCTGTCGGCGAGCAACGAACAGATCGTGCAGTTCGCCGGGAATGTGGCCTCGGTGTCGCAGGTGCTCGCCGACAGCTCGCGGCACCTGGACAACACCCTGGGCACGCTCAACCAGGCGCTTTCGGACATTCGCGGATTCCTGCACGAGAACAACTCGACGATCATCGATACGGTCAACAACCTCAATGACTTTGCGCAGACGTTGAGCGATCAGAGCGACAACATCGAGCAGGTGCTGCACGTGGCCGGGCCGGGCATCGCCAACTTCTACAACATCTACGACCCGGCGCAGGGCACCCTGAACGGTTTGTTGTCCATCCCGGAATTCGCCAACCCCGTGCAGTTCATCTGCGGTGGGTCCTTCGAGACCGCCGGCGGCCCGCGGGCGCCCGACTACTACCGGCGCGCCGAGATCTGCCGCGAGCGGCTCGGCCCGGTGCTGCGCCGGCTCGCGGTGAACTACCCGCCGGTCATGTTCCACCCGCTCAACACGATCACCGCGTACAAGGGCCAGATCATCTACGACACCCCGGAGACACAGGCCAAGGCGGCCACCCCGATTCCACAGCTGACCTGGATACCGGCCCAGGGCTCCCACCTCCCCCCGGCCGCCCAGAACCTTGCGAGAGCTCGCGCAACGCGTTGTGGAACGACTCGCCCTTGCCGTCCAGCGGC
>NZ_LZKR01000193.1 GCF_001672915.1 Mycobacterium sp. 1245805.9
CCGAGCGCGCCGTTCCGTTCGGGGCGTTCAGCCACCTGGTCGCCATCTCCGACCTCGGCAAGCCAGCCGCGCTGTTGCGGGCCGCCCGGGCCTCATTGGGTGACGACGAGCTGCTGCTCGTCGTCGACGACGCCCACGAGCTGGACGTCCTGTCGGCCACGCTGGTCTACCAGCTGGCGCTGGCCGGCACGGCCCGGATGGTCGTCACCGCCCGCGCCGAGGCGGCTCCAAAGGCCATCGCGGCGCTGTGGACCGATGGCCTACTGCCGCGGATCGACGTCGAGGCGCCCGGCGGCGCGACCACAGCCGCCCAGGTCGACGCGTACATCGCCGAGTTGCCCGCCCCGGCGCGGGCGGTGACGACCATCCGGGCCGTGCCGGCCAGCGCCAGCTGGTAGACCAGCGTGGCCGACAGGACGTCCAGCTCGTGGGCGTCGTCGACGACGAGCAGCAGCTCGTCGTCACCCAATGAGGCCCGGGCGGCCCGCAACAGCGCGGCTGGCTTGCCGAGGTCGGAGATGGCGACCAGGTGGCTGAACGCCCCGAACGGAACGGCGCGCTCGG
>NZ_LZKR01000194.1 GCF_001672915.1 Mycobacterium sp. 1245805.9
GTCCAACGCTGCCGGACACGGGTTTTCGGGTGCGAGCCGGTAGTCGACCGAGACCACAAGGCAATCGGCGGCACGGGCCAGCTCCACGCACTGCGCGTGGTCGGTGTCCAGGTTTCCCGTCACGAAGCCGCCGCCGTGGGCGTATACCACCAGGGGCACCCGGGATCCCGTGCCGCCGCGATACAGGCGAATGCCCAGCCGTTGGCCGTCCGGACCGGCGATCGATCGCGAGTCCACGGCGACACCGTCGGTTTGGACGGCCGCGGCCCGCTCGGCGGCCCGGGCGTCGGCCTCTTTCCGCTCGGCGGCCAGTGTCTCGGTGCGGAACTCGACCACACCCAGCTCGATCGCCGAATCACGCAGCACCGGGTCGATCCGGTTAAGGCCCTGCGGCCGCGTCAGGTTCGTCTGCGTCATACCCCTCAACTTCCGTCCGGGAAACCATCTTCAAGGTAGACCTGCGATTCCATGTGATGGAAGATGCGGTACTTATCACCGCGAAAGGTCAGCAACCACGTGACCCAGCTGGTGCCGGCGTGCGCAACGTCGGATTCTTGCCCGGTGCAGCTCCAGCGGCTCAGCAAAACGCAACGCACCACGCCCCCGGGCAGCGCCTCGGCCGACCACAACTGCGACGACACCGTGGCGCGCTTCAGCCGACTGCCGATCCTGGCCCAGTGCCGATCGAGTTCGTCGGCGCCGACCAGCGGCACCGCGTATTCGTCACCGATGTAAATCGGCCGCGGGTCCTGACGCTCCCAGAGGTTGGCGACGCCGGCGAAGTCCAGCGCCGACCACTTCTCGTCGTATTCGCTGACCAGAGAGGTCAGCCTGGCGGCCAGATCGGCCACCGCGTCACCGCTCTCCGGGAAGCGCCTTCACAGTCGCCGGTAGCCCGTACAGAGCCGTCGCGTTGCCGCGCATGATCCGCTCCCGTTGGTTGGCGGGGAATCGGTTGATGGCGTAGGTCGGCGAGTCGTAGCTCCAGTGCGGGTAGTCCGTCGAGAACATCAGGTTGTCCCCGAGGTCCATCATTTCCAGGTATTCGCGGAATTGGACGGTGTCGGTGTCTTCGAGCGGCTGGGTGGTGAACCGGACATGTTCGCGCACATACTCCGACGGGCGCCGGCGCACGTGGGGCAGGTCGCCGCGGCGGGCTTCCCAGATCCGGTCCATCCGCGACATCACCGGCATCGCCCAGGTGAATCCGCCTTCGATGAAGACCACCCGCAAGTCCGGGTGACGGTCGAACGCACCGTCGAACACCAGGCTCATCAGGTGCGACACATACAGCAGCGGCCACGACGCGAAGAAGTCGTGCCAGTGTGCGGGGTTGCCCACCGGATACAGCGGGATCAACTCGAACGGCGTCTGGCCCATCAGGTGCGTGGCCACCGGCAGACCGTTGCGCGACGCCGCCTCGTAGAGCGGGTCGAAATGCGGGTTGCCGAACGGGATTCCACGCGTCTGCGGTGTCATCAGCACCTGCGCCATGTAGGGATGGCCCGCCCACCGCTCCACCTCGCGCGCCGCCTGATCCGGCGTCTGCGCGCTGACGCTGATCGACCCGCGCCAGCGGCCGTGCCAGTTGTACTTGTCCAACCAGACGTCGGCGAGCCAGTCGTTGTAGGTCGACTTCAGCACGTGCTCGGCCTGCGGCAGCTGCGCGTCGCACATCGGCTCCAGCGAGGCGATGCTGACACCGGCGTCGAGCAGCAGCTGCTTGGCGGCGAAATCCGGGTCGCTGCCGGCGGCTCCCCCGCCGGGCGGCCATGAGTCCATGCGCAGCGACGACGTCTTGTACGCATCCGGGGTGTCGTAGAAGTACGACAGCGGGCTCACCGCATTCCCGGTCGGCCAGAGCTTGTCCACCCATTCGGCGGGCGCGTAGGACTTGAGCACGTCGGTCGAGACCGGCAGCGGGTGCACGTCGGTGTCGACGATGGTGACCGCTATTTCGTCCTCTTGACCGGTTGGTGAGTCGAGTCGCTCGATCGTTGTCATCAGACGCGCTCCTTAAGCCCGTACAGCTCAGTGGCATTCCGCCACAACACCTTGTCGCGTTGCTCGGCGTTGAGCCCCGCCGCAATCGCCTCCGGCGGCGACGTCGACCAGTGGGGGTAGCTCGATCCGTACATCAGCAGGTCGGACTTGCCGGTGAAGTCCATCCAGCGCTGCGTCGCGTCGGCATCCGTCGGCCCGTCGAACGCCGAGGAGCAGAACCGGACGTGGCCCGGCAGGTATTCGCTGGGATAGCGGTCGACCCACGGTGTTTGGTCGCGCATCGACAGCCAGAACGTGTCCAGCCGCCACATCAGCGGGGTGAGGATGTCGTAGCCGCCGTCGGCGAAGACGAACTTCAGGCTCGGATGACGGCCGAACACGCCCTCGATGATGAGCGTGGCCAGGTGCACGAAGTAGTTCAACGGCATGAACGCCGCGTACCCCGGGTAGGTGTGGGCGTGCCCGGCGAAGGTGGGCGGGTGGTCGACGCCGTTGCCGCCGTTGATGTGCACCGCGACCGGCAGCCCGTGCGCGACGGCGGCCTCCCAGATCGGCTCGAATATCGGTTTGCCGTACGGCTCACGCGACTGCATCGGAACGCCGACCTGCACCAGCTTCGGGTGACCGGCCAGGCGTTCGATCTCGGCGACCGCGCCCCGGGGGTCCTCGGGGTTGACCCGGATGGTGCCCCGGAACCGGTCGCTGGCGTCGGGCTCGAGCCAGCGATCCAGCAGCCAGTCGTTGACGGCGGCGCAGATGCGGCTGTTGAGCAGGTAGTCGGCGATGTTGCCGCGGGTCAGCGGGTTGAGGATGGCGTAGGTGACGCCCATGTCGTCGAACAGGTGCTGGGCCATCGTGTCGGGATCCGATCCCGGGTAGTGCTCGCCGTAGAGGTCTTCGCGATAGTCGCCGCCGGGCGCCTGATACCACTGCTGCTCGACGTCGGGGATCGCCCGCAGCTGGTGTGCGGCTGGCAGGTAGCGACGGATCTCGCCGTTATAGCGGAAGTGCGGCTGCACATTGGTATCGATAATCATGCGGTTAAATACACTTCGCCGTCGGTGACGTCGACCTGGTAGGTGCGGACGCGACGCCGCGGGTCGGCCAGGTTTTGACCCGTGGTGACGTCGAATTCCCAGTTGTGCCAAGGGCATCGAACGATCTGCCCGTCACGAACCCGGCGCATCCCGTCGAGCGATTCGGGAGCCGATTCGTTGGTGCCGCCGATGAGGCCAAGACATAACGGTGCGCCCTCGTGTGAACAGTAGTTGACGATCGCGTACAGCTCGCCGCGGACGTTGTACACGCCCACGCCGAACTTTCCGACGTCGACCAGTTTCATCCCGCCGGGCGGCAGCTCGTCCAGTGAGCACACGAATCGCCGGTTGGGCACCTAGGAATCACCGCCTTCTCGGGTCAATACTGTGGGCATTACGGTAAAGACCACCAGCCGTTGGGCTTCGTTGCTATTTATACTATGATAGCCATATTCCCTCGGCACGCACATCCGCCCTCGCGGCGGCTCAGGAGGAGCGCGCATGACGCTCAGCACGGACCCGGGCGGCCAGCCCGTCACCCTGGACCTCACCGGGGAAACCAGCCCGTACCCGTTCTTCGAATACATGAGGCGCACCGATCCGGTCTGGCACGGGTCCCTCGCGGACCACTCACAGATGCCGGAGGAACTGCGGCCGAGCGACGAATGGGTGCTGTTCGGTTACGACGCCCTGTTTCAGGCGTTCCGTGACGACCACGTCTTCACCTCGGCCGCCTATGACAAGTCGATCGGGTTGGTGATGGGGCACACCATCCTGGCGATGGGCGGCAAGGAACACCACGACCATCGCAGCCTGGTGGCCAAGGCATTCCGGGCCACCGCGTTGGAGCGCTGGGAGCCGTCGGTCATCGGGCCGGTGTGCGATCGGCTGATCGACGAAATCAAGGATGAAGGCCACGCCGACCTGGTCAAGGCGCTGACGTTCGAGTTTCCCACCCGGATCATCTCCGTGCTGCTCGGGCTTCCCCCCGAGGACCTCGACCTGTTCCGGCGGCTGTCGCTCGACCTGATCTCGATCCCGACCGACATCGAGGCCGGGCTGAACGCGGCGGCGGAGCTGCAAGGCTACTTCCTCGACCAGGTGGAGCAGCGGCGCCACGAACTCACCGACGACATCATCGGCGACCTGGTCGCGGCCGAGATCGACGGCGAAAAGCTCACCGACGATGCGATCATCGCGTTCCTGCGCCTGCTGCTACCCGCCGGCCTGGAGACCACGTATCGCTCGTCGGGCAACCTGCTGTACCTGCTGCTCACCCACCCCGAGCAGTTGGCCATGGTTCAGCAGGACCGGTCGCTGATCCCGGCCGCCATCGAAGAGGGCCTGCGTGTGGAAACGCCACTGACGATGGTGATGCGGACCACCACCCGAGAAATCGAAATAGGCGGCAAGACAATTCCGGCCGAGGCACAGGTCGACATGTGTATGGGCTCGGCCAACCGCGACGAAAGCCGTTGGCCCGACCCCAATACATTCGACATCCGCCGGCGGCGCCAGGCCCACATCGCGTTCGCGGCCGGCATTCACATGTGTCTCGGCATGCACCTGGCACGGCTGGAGACGCGGGTGATGTTGAACAGCCTGTTCGACCGGGTCAGGGATCTGGCGTTGGTGCCCGACGACGGCAGCGGTGAGGAGTCCAGGATCGTCGGGCTCACCTTCCGGTCGCCCAACAAGCTTCCGGTTACGTTCGCCCCGGCCGCATGAAAAGCCGGGCAGCGATCCTGCACGACGTCGGCGGCCCGTGGTCCGTGGAGGAATTCGAGTTGGACCCGCCGCGCGCCGGCGAAGTCCTGGTTCAGCTGGTCGCCGCTGGGTTGTGCCACTCCGACGACCACATCCTCAAGGGCGACATGTCGGCGCCCAACGAGGTGATGCGATCGATGGGCCTGCCGACGATGTTCCCGATGATCGGCGGTCACGAGGGGTCGGGCATCGTGCGTGAAGTCGGCGATGGGGTAACCGATTTCGCGCCGGGCGACCACGTGGTGATGTCGTTCGTCGCGGTGTGCGGGCAGTGCCGCTGGTGCGCGACCGGGGCGGAGTACATCTGCGACGTCGGCATGGGCACCATGGTCCCGGGGATGCCCACCGACGGCACCTTTCGCCACCACACCGCCGACGGCCGAAACCTGGGCCACCTCGCAAAGGTCGGTGCGTTCGCGCAACACACGGTGGTGTCGTCGAATTCGCTCGTGAAGATCGAGCCGCACCTACCGCTGGCCCAGAGCGCGCTGCTGTCGTGTGCCATCCCGACCGGCTACGGTTCCGTGGCGAACCGCTCCAACATGCGCGCCGGCGATACTGTCGTCGTGATCGGCGTCGGCGGCATCGGCACCGGAGCCATCCAGGGCGCCCGGATCAACGGTGCCGCCCAGATCGTCGCCGTCGATCCCGTTGAGTTCAAACAGAAGTCGGCATTGCAGTTCGGCGCGACACACAGCGTCGCGACGGTCGCCGAGGCTTTGGACCTGGTGCGCGGCCTGACCTACGGGGTGATGGCCGACGCGGTGGTGGTGTCGCCGTCCTTGATCACCCCGGAGGACGTGCGCGACGCGGTGCAGCTCACCCGTAAGGGCGGGACGTGTGTGCTCACCGGCATGACCTCGCAGCTGACCCGGTCGGTCAAGATCGACCTGCAGGACTTCATCCTGATGAACAAGACGCTGGCGGGCACCATATTCGGCTCGTGCAACCCCAAGGCGGACATCGCAAGGCTGGCCAGGCTCTACGAGACCGGCCAGCTGCAACTCGACGAGATGATCACCCGGCGCTACCGCCTCGACGACATCAACGACGCCTACGACGACCTGCTCAACGGCAAGATCGTCCGGGGCATCATCGATTACGGGATCGGTTAAACCCGGACAGCGCGCCACTCGCGTTGAGCCGCTTAATCTTTGGTGGGCGTCCATAGTTCTGTCGAAGCCGCAGCCACACGGAGGCCACTGCGATGATCAGCGTCGACAGCACGCCCGCGCCTACCCAGGGACCGGGTGTGCTGCCATCGGCTATCAGGGCGATACCCGCGAGAAAGGTAAGTAGCGCCAGGATCGGCGTGGACCATAGCGCGGCCCGCAATGTTGGTATGCCGGGATCGGCGGGCGCATGCGTTTGTATGCGTGCTAACTCGGCGCCTTGCACTCCGACGGTGATCGTTAGCGCGATCGCGATGGTGATATAGGCATCGCTGGCCCGGCAGGCTTGCGATGGTGGTCTGCCGGCCGATGACAGATCATCAGCCGATGGTTTGTCGGCATGGTTGCAGTTGCACCACCCGCACGCCGCGCTTCAGCGCGGCGGCAAGGTCGGCGCGATTGGGTCGGCCGTCGGCGCCGAGGCGGATCTTCGCATACCGTCCGTGCACGGGGTTGTGCCGAATGATGTCGCCGTACAAGTCGAACGCCGTGTCCATGTCGCCGATCACCTGTGGCAGCATCCGCATTGTCTGGCGCCGCACTAACACCTCGACCGGTATGTCTGGACGCAGGTTTCGAAACCAGTTTCCGCCCGTGCCAATCAGTAATCGCCCGTCGATGGCGACGTAGCCAACCGGAACGTGGTACCGCTTGCCGGTCCGCCGCCCCGTCACGGTGATTAGCAGCATCCGATTGCTCACTAGCCGATGCAGCAGCGGCGCTCGCAGCACCGCGCGGGCCAGCACGTTCCCGGCACGCTGGACGCGACCCTCCATCACCAACCCCTTCCATCACGCAGTCGCCTCACACAGGCACGCCCTTTGAACCGGTGATGCTCCGGCGAAACTGTGCACACATCTAAGGACGGGCAGCGGGCCGCAAAAGTTACATTCCCGCACTCCATCCGGTCCCCCGGCCGCGAACTAGCGGACCGCCACTGGCTCGAAGGCGGCCACGCGGCGGACTACGTCGAGTGGCCGAGTCACCCCTTGTCACGCTTATCCCGGCCGATTGGTGCCATCACCCGCAGGAGCTGGCCGTACGCATCGATCGGGCTGTGCAGCGCCAAACCGCCGTCCGCGTGCACGATTTGGCCGGTCACCCAAGGCAATTCGAGGACGCCCACGATCGCCCCGGCCACGTCGGTTGCCTCGCCGAGGCGGCCGAAAGCCGTCCGCTCGGACAGGCCTTCCACCCAGCCCGGGAGCTGCTCCGGTTTCGCCAGCATCGGTGTCCGGGTGACACCCGGCCCCACGGCGTTCACCCGGATGCCGTGCACGCCCCACTCCACGGCGGCGACCTTCTCCAACATGTCCACACCGGCCTTGGACACGCAGTAGGCGCCCATGTCGCGATCGGCGAGGGTGCCGCTGATGCTCGAGACCGCGACGATGGAGCCGCCCATGCCGGCGTCGATCATGGCCCGCGCCCCGGCCCGGATGGCCAGCCAGGTGCCGGTGAGGTTGACCGCCAGCACCCGTTCCCATTCCGCGGGTGGCTGCTCGAGCAGCATGCCCGACGCCCCGATCCCAGCACATGTCACGATCCGCGTGGGGACACCGTGGTCGCGCACGGTTTGCTCCATCGCCGCCGACACCGCGTCGGGATCGCTGACGTCGCAGGCGATGTCGCCGCCGGACAGGTCCCACACCACGACGCCGTGACCCGCCTCCCGCAGCCGTGCCGCGACCTCGCGCCCGATCCCCGACGCGCCGCCGGTCACCAGCGCCGTCACCGCGGCGTCCCGATCAGCTCGACCAGCACCCCGTCGGGCGCGGTGATCACCGCCATCGGGACCGTCTTGCCGCCCGGCGCCGGCACGCTGATGCGACGGACACCGTCGTCGAAACCCAACGCCGCCAACGCCGTAAGCGTCTCGTCGACCTCGCGCTGCAGCGAGAGCAGGAAGAACCCGTGACGCGGTCGCCCCGGTGGCGCCGAGCCCTCGTCGGCGCCCTCGAAGACGACCAGTTCGACGATCCCGCTGTCGGGGGCCTGCGGGTCTCCGAGGAATATCGAGCGCAGCCGATCGGTCTTGGCGCCGAAGAGTTCCGGCCAGTCCCCGGCGAACGTATTGTCGAACAGTTCGGCGAATCCCAGGCCGTCGCGCCAGAACCTCGTCGAGCGTTCGACGTCCGCCGTGCAGATCGCGGCGTGATGAATACCCGGCATACGCCCAGATTAGGTCACCAGGGAGGGCGTCAAGCCTGCTTGAGTGCCTCGATCTCGAGTGTGACGGTCACCTTGTCGCCGACGACGGCGCCCCCGGTTTCCAGTGGCAGGTCGATGTCGATGCCGAAGTCCTTGCGGTTCAACACCACCGACGCCTCGAAGCCGGCGACCTCGCCCTGGCCCATGCCCGGATTGACACCGAAGAATTCGAGGTCCAAGGCGACCGGTTTGGTGACGCCCTTGATGGTCAGGTCGCCGCGGAGCACGTAGCTCTCGCCGTTCGCCTCCACCGAGGTCGACGTAAACCTCGCGACCGGGTACTTGTCGGCGTCGAAGAAGTCCGGCGCCTTGAGGTGGGCGTCGCGTTGGGCGTTGCCGGTGTGGAGGGAATCCACCGCGATCTCGGCCTGCACCGACGGTGTGCCGTCGTCGGCGACGACGATCGCACCGCTGAAGTTCTCAAAGCTGCCTCGCACCTTGCTGACCATCAAATGACGGACCCAGAAGTTGATCGAGGAGTGCACCGGGTCGATCGCCCACGTGCCGGGAGTGACCTGCGTCGTCACGGTTGCAGTCATGTTTGTCCGTCTTTCCTGTTCGGGGCGGCGGCCTGCCCGACGCCTTCCCAGGGCTAAGCGGACCGTAGTCCAATTTTATTCCTGGCTGGTCAGCGGCCTTACCGCGGTCCGGGCCGACCGGTCACGGTGGCCGCGGCCAGTGCGGCAACCTGGTCCGCCAGGTCCGACAACGCCCGAGCGGTCGCCAGCTCGTGGCGGGCTTGAGGCACCAAACAGTCGGCGGGATGGCGGTACGCGACGCCCACCCCGGCCAGGCGGGAACTACCCCATTCCAGCTCGACCTTGGCGCACGACCTTCCGTGGTGCTCGTCGATCGCCAGCGTGATCATTTGGTGCGTAGCGAAATGCGTGCGATTGGCGTGGTACATATACGAATCATGCTGCGGGACAGAGTCACTTTCTCGCTCATCGACCGGCGTGCCGCACACTGGTGACTTTGGTCCCACCAGCGAGTGCCTATGGCACTTCGCGGTGCTTTGCGAGTTCGAGCATCACGCTGGCGTGACGCTCGGCGACCGCCACCTAGGCGATCGTCGCCAACGTGCGATCCCACAGCTCGCTGGCGAGGTCTGGGTCGTAGGCCGCGCGGTGGGCCTTCGCCAGCTTCCCCTTGGCGTAGTACTCGCCAGACGCCCAATCCACTCCGGGCGTGCTCGACGCCAGCCAGACCAGCTGGTCGGCTCCCTCGTCCGCGCTGGAGATGAACCGGGTGATTATCGGTACCCGATACTTCATGAAGAGGATGGGCCGTGAGCCCGACGCATCGCCGAAGTTGGTGTTGACATAGCCGGGATGGAACGTCGCCGCCGATAGCCCGGCGGGGTGGTATCGCCGATGTAATTCCCTGGTGAACAACACAATTGCCAGTTTGGTGAGGGCATAGGCGGTGCTGGGCCGGCGATGGGCCGTGCCCACCAGGTCGGTGAGGGACGCGCGGGGAAGCAGCTTGTGTGACGAGCTCGTCGTGTTGACGACGGTGGCGCGGGAATCGACAAGCATCTCCATCAACCGCATGGTGAGCAAAAACGGCGCCAGGTAGTTGACCTGAAAGGTCATCTCGTGACCGTCCGCGGTCGTGAAGATCTTGTTGAACATGCCACCGGCGTTGTTGGCCAGCACGTCGATGCGCCGGTACGCGGAGCTGATCTTGTCCGCCAGGGCCCGCACCTGGGACAGGTCGGCGAAGTCGGCCACGAAATAATCCGCGTCAAGGTCGGCGGCCACCGCGGCGGTCTTGGTCGGCGACCGGCCGACTACCACGACATCGTCGCCGCGCTGCCGCAACCGGCGGGCCGCCGCGGCACCGATGCCGTCACTGGCGCCGGTGATCACGATCGTCTTGCGCGCCATAGCCTGCAGGCTAGGCAACTAGGTCAGCGAGTAACGCACCGGGAGGTGTTTGAGGCCGCCGACGAAGGTGGTGGCGGTCAGTTCCGGATCGCCGGTCAGCTCTATGGACTTGAGCCGGGGCAGCAGTTCGGAGAAGAAGCTGTTGACCTCCATGCGGGCCAGCGCCGCGCCCATGCAGAAGTGCACGCCATAGCCGAAGGCCACGTGTTTGTTCGGGTCGCGCCCGACGTCGAAGCGGAATGGGTCGTCGAACACGTCCTCGTCGCGGTTGGCCGAGACGTAGGACAGCAGCAGGGAATCCCCTGCGGCGATGGGGATTCCGCGCACGGTCGTGTCCCTGGCCGCGGTGCGCATGAACTCCTTGACCGGGGTGACCCAGCGGATCATCTCCTCGGTGGCCAACGGCATCAGGTCGAGGTTGTCGCGCAGCCGCTCGCGCTGGTCCGGGTTCTCGATGAGCGCCTGCATGCCGCCCGAGATGGTCGCGCTGGTGGTGTCGTGACCCGCGGTGGCGACGATGAGGTAGTACGAGACCGTGTCGATGTCCGACAGCGGTTCGCCGTCCACGCGCGCATTGGCGATCGCCGAGGCGAGGTCCTCGGTCGGGTGCTCGCGCCGGGCCGCCGTCACGGCGTTGAAGTACTCGAACATGTCGAACAACGCCGGCAGCTGATCCTCGTTCGTGGTGCCGCGTTTGAATTCGGAGTCCTCGCTGCCGAACAACTCCTGGGTCAGTTTGAGCATGCGGGGAAAGTCGGCCTCCGGCAGCCCCAGCAGCGACATGATCACGTAGAGCGGGTAATTGACCGCGACATGCTGGACGAAGTCGCACTCGGGGCTTGCCGCCATCATCTTATCCACATAGATCTTGGCCAGCTCGTCGACACGAACTTTCAACGCCCGCATTGCCTTCGGGCGAAACCAGTCGGAACCGATCGCGCGCACCACCCGGTGCTGCGGATCGTCAAGGTGGATCAGGGTTCGCACGCCCGCGGCGAGCGCCTGCTCGTCACCCTCCACCGTGGTCAGCACCGGGCGCGGCCAGTTGGTGAACAGCATGTTCTCGCGCTCGATGTCCATGATGTCGGCGTGCTTGGTGATCGCCCAGAACGGCTTGTAGTTCGGCACGTCGACCCACGACACCGGGGCGTTCGCCCGCAGGTGGGTCAGCGCCGCGTGCAGCCGCGGCTCGTCGGTGTAGGCCAACGGATCCGTCAACAGCTTGGCGGCGTCATCCATCGTCGGCGTGCTCACTGGCGAAACTCCTTCGTTGCCGTACTGACACAGTTTTGCGAGGCGGTCATGAAGATCGGCAGGACCCGATCGACGACGCCCGTACAGCGGTTTTTGAGGGCGGCACCGACCTCGTCGACCGGGCCGACGACGGCGAAGGTCGCGAGCATTTCGTCGTCGATCAACGAAGCCATGGCGTCCCACTCCCCCTGCTTGGACAGCCGATTCAGCTCCTCGTGCAGGCCGCCCCAGCCGTGCAGCCCCAGCACCGTGCGATAGGCCGGGGTCGATCCGTAGAACGCGATCTGCTTGCGCACCGCGGCCGTGGCCGTCCGCAGCTCGGCGTCGTTCTCCCCTGTGGCCACCAGTACTTCGGCCGACAACTCGAGCTCCGTGCGGTCGCGGCCGGCGCGCCGCAGGCCGCGCAGGAGCGCCGGGGTGGTGACCTCGGTGATGTACCGCTTCGACACCATCGGGTGGCCCAGGTGGCCGTCGGCGACCTCGCCGCACATCTCCGTCATCGCTTCACCGACCGCGGCCAGGAACACCTTCGGCGGCGGGTAGGGCTGCGGCTCGGGCGTGAACATCGGGGTCATGATCTTGTGGGTGTAGAAGTCGCCCTCGAAACGAAGCTTGGTGCCGTCGCGCCAGGCGGCCCAGATGGCATGTAGCGCGGAGACGAATTCCCGCATCCGGCGCGCCGGGTGGCTCCACGGCATGCTGAACCGCTTCTCGATGTGGGGCTGGATCTGGGTGCCCAGGCCGAGGACGAACCGGCCCTGCGAGTAGGCCTGCAGATCCCAGCCGAGGTTGGCGACGATCATCGGATTGCGGGCGAACGCCACCGCGACGTTGGTGCCGACTTCGAGCCGCGACGTGTGTTCGGCGGCCAGCAACAGCGGCAGAAAGGGGTCGTGACTGGTTTCGGCGGTCCATCCCCCGTCGTACCCCTGCTCTTCCAGGTCCCGGGCGGCCCCGGCGGCCCGCGCCAGCTGATTGGGGATGCCCCCGTCGATCTTGAGGCGAGGGCCGTCAGCCATGCGGGTAACTTTACAGTAAGCAATCCAGTATGTGACCCTGCTGGTCGGATGGCGATCGCAAGCGCGGCGTAGCCGGGCGCGGCGGGTCGCCTTCATCGGTCAAAGCGCGCGACGGATCTCCCGTGAGGTAGGACATAGGCATGACAAAACCCCCGGATTGGCAGGAGACGCTCGAGGACCTCGATCGTCGCCGGCGGCGCGCGTGGGGAATGGGCGGGCCCGAACGGCTGGACAAGCACCGCGGCAAGGGCAAGCTCGACGCCCGCGCGCGCATCGAGCGGCTCGTCGACCCGGGGACCTTCCGCGAAATCGGCACGCTGGTCGGGGGCGAGATCGCGGCCGATGGGCTGGTCGTCGGCTCCGGCTCGATCAACGGTTCGCCGGTGATGTTGGGCTCGGAGGACTTCACCACCATGGCCGGCAGCATCGGACCCGGCGGCAACTCCAAGCGCTACCGCATCGCCGAACTGGCGCTGCGCGACAAGATTCCCCTGGTGATGCTCCTCGAGGGCGCCGGGTTTCGTCCCGGCGGTGGGCATTACGGCCGCACCCCGACGGACCTGCTCTCCCAGGCGCAGTGCTCGGGCCGGGTACCGACCGTCGCGGCCGTGCTCGGGCCCTCGGCCGGGCACGGCGCTCTGGTTGCCCCGGTCTGCGACTTTCGGATCATGAGCACCCAGGGCGCGATCTTCACCGCCGGGCCGCCCGTCGTCAAAGAGTCGACCGGAGAAGAGATTTCGAAGGAGGACCTCGGCGGGCCGGTCACCGCCTTGCCGAGCGGGGTGATCCACAACGTGGCGGAGGACGACGAGGCGGTGATCGCGGACATCCGGCGGTACCTGTCATATTTTCCGCCGAGCGCGTGGTCGTACCCCGCGCCGCTGCCGCCGAACGAGGACAGCGAGCCGCGCGCGACGCCCGAACTGCTCGACATCGTCTCCCGCGACAACCGGCGTGTCTACGACATGCGCGCGGTGCTGGACGTGGTCTTCGACCGGCCCGACTGGTTCGAGGTTCAGCCGCAGTACGGCAAGGCGATCATCTGCGCGCTGGCCCATCTCGGCGGCCATCCGGTCGCGGTCGTCGCGAATCAGCCCAACGTGCTCGCGGGCTCCATCGACGCCGCCGCCGCGGACAAGGCAGCGCATTTCATCCTGGTGGCCGACTCCTTCCATCTGCCCATCGTGTTCCTCGCCGACAACCCCGGCATGCTGCCGGGTAGTCGGTCCGAGCGCAGCGGCGTGCTGCGCGCCGGTGCGCGGATGTTCGCCGCGCAGACCGCGGCGACCACGATCAAGCTGCACGTCACGCTGCGCAAGGCCTACGGATTCGGCTCAATGGTCATGTCACTGCTGGGTTTCGATCACCAGAGCGCGACCTTCGCCTACCCGGGCGCGACCATGGGCGCCATGAGCGCGGCGGCGCTGGGCCGGGCCACGCATGCCGGTGAGGACATCACCGCGAAGCTGCGTGATGCCGAGTTGCAGGCGTCCTATCGCTCGGCCGAACATCTGGGATTCGACGAGCTCATCGATCCCCGCGAAACCCGTGACGCCCTATTGGGTTCGCTGCTTCGCGGACTGTCCAGTCGTCAGGCCGCTGCCGAGCCGGTCAGCCGGACCGTCATCCTGCCCTGACTCTTTGGCCGCGAGCGTGCGTGTTTGCACGCGACACGCCGCTCTAGCGTGTCATTTTGCGCACCCTCGCGGGCCTAACCGCCGGCGCGGTAGGCGGTGACGACGGGCTCGAGCTCGTCGGGCGTCGCGCCGTGCATGATCACCGCGTCGGCCCCGTAGTCGAATTCCTTACGGATGCGGTCCACGCACTGCTGGGCCGACCCGGTGGCCGACGGCTCCAGCCACTCGTCGGGGATCAGCGTCGCGATGTGCTCGATTTGTTCGGGTGTGGCCTTATGGTCGATCCCGCCGGCGATGGACGTCACCACCGAATCCTCCCGAAAGCGCTGCAGCACAGCGGGATCCCACTTGTTGGTCTGCACCAGCAGATCGCCATACCCCTGCAGATACGTGGCCAGGCGCGCGACGGTCTTTTTCAGCCGCAGCTGTTCGGGAAGGTGGTCGCCGACCGTCGCGAAGCATGACCACACCCGCACGCTGTCCGGGTCGCGGCCCGCCTTCTCCGCGGCGGACTTGACCGTTGCCACGCAGCGCTGCAACGTCTCCGGGGTGAAGTAGGTGTGCAGGATGACGTCGTCGAATGCGCGGCCGCCGAGCGCCAGCGTGTTCGGCCCGAACGCCACCAGCGCAAGGCGAATGTCCTCGTCGAAGTCCGGATCAAGGAACAGGATCGGGTATTTCCCCATCGGCCCGTCGTGGTTGAAGATCAGCTCTCCGTGCCACAGCCGGCGCATGACCTGGGCCCAGTCCTCCATCTGCGCGGTCGTCACGGCCGGGATGCCGAACGCCCCGTAGATCGCGGCGATGCCGCGGCCGATGCCGAGAGTGAACCGCCCGCCGGAGAGCCGATGCATGGTGCTCGCCCACGATCCGGTGATCAGCGGGTGGCGGGTGTTGTGATTGGTTGCGGCGGTGGCGATTTGCATCCGGCTGGTCACCGCGCAGGCCGCCCCGACGAGCGACGACGCCTCCTTGACGTTCCAGCGCTCGGAGATGAACGCGGTGCCGAAGCCCAGCTCCTCGCCGCGGCGGGCCTCGTCCATCAGGGTTGCCGGCCCCTCGCCGCCGGCCCCGGCGAGCAGGTAGTACCCCAATTCGTCAAGCATGCGCTCGCTCAATTCCAAACCCCTTGCTGGTACCCGCAATTCCACACCTCGGTGATCCGGCCGGCGACGACGCGGAACACCTCGATGCTGGCGACGTTGGTTTCGGTGCCGTCCTTGGTGGTCATCGACGAGTCGTAGACGAGCGCCACGTGCTCGCCGTCGTCGCCGGCGACCACGATGTTCAGGTCGAAACGCAACTTGTCGAAGATTCCCCAGAGGTCCCTGATCCGGTTGACCGCCTGCTCGCGGGTCAGCGTGTGGGCCGCGCCGACCTCGTGCCGAATCACGGTGTCGGCGAACAACTCCTCGGCCAGGTCGTAATTGCGTTCGTTCCAGACCACCAGGTTGTAAAGCTCGACCACTTCGCGCGCCGACCGCATTCGCGCCATCAGCCGGCCACGCCACTCAGGAAGCGTTCGGTGACCGCCTGCACGCGCCGGGAGAATATGTGACCGACGTGGCTGCCGTCATACCAGAACAGCTGGCCGCCCCAGCGTTGCTGCAACTCGACCGCCGGCTCGCGCATCGCCATCCGGTCGTGCCACGCCCCGACGATGAGCCGACGGTGCGGTGGCGGCGCCGGGTCGGCACGCAACGGGTCGATCACCGAGGTCAGCTTGGCGACCTCGGGCGAACCCAACACCTCGCGGAACCCGGCCCGCGACTGTCCCCAGCGTCCGAGGTGTCGCGCGATCATCGCGTTGAGCCCCAGGATCGGGGTGTACAGCGCCACCGCGTCGATCTGCCTCTCCAGGTGGGAAACCAGCGCGGCCACCGGGGTGCCCATCGAAATCCCCGCCACCACAACGGTGGTGGCCTGCGGCTGGACCCAGCGCACCACGGCGCGGACCTCCGAGACCACGCGCATCATGCCCGCCACGTTGCCCAGGGGATCGACGTCCGGGTAGGCCGGCCATTCGCGACGCCGGCAGCCATGACCGGGCTGCACCGGCATCGCGACGTTGAACCCCAGTGTGTGGTGTATTCGACCGATCCGGGACAGCAGCAGGTCTTCCGTGCCGCCCTGACCGGCGCCGTGCACCCAGACCAGCCACGGCCTCGGGCCGTCGCGATGCCGGCACAGGTGCACCACCGCGCGGGCCGGGCCGCCGAAGCCTTCGGCCTCCAGCGTCGACGGCAGCCGGGGGTCGTGTTCGAACATCATCCGTTCGTACTCGAGGCCGGCAATCCGCCGCCGCCGTATCGACGTCGACCGCAACGGTTTTGGATCGGCATGCGCACCGTCGATGCCCAGGGCCGACAATTCCTCGGCCGCCGCGCTGCACGCGTTGACCGGCCGCATCTCCGGCGGGCCGCCGGCCAGCAGCGAAAAGCCGCTCAGCACAAGCTCGTCCAGCAGGACCTCACCGAACTGACGGACGCCGCGCGGGGACGCCGGCACCCAACCGGACGATTCGTGCAGGCCCGTCAGCGTGCGGGGCACCAGCATGCCTGCCTCGCGGGCCAGCTCCTTGGAGAGGCCCAGCCCCCGCGTCGCCCATGACATACCGATCACCTCGCCCTAGCGCCGCCCATCATCCGCCATCGCTGACCCTCAGTATGGTCCGCGTCAGATGCAGGGTTTTGATCCGCCACGCGCCGTCGCGCTTCTCGTAGGTCTCGTGGTAGTGACCGGCGCCGTGCAGCTCCCGGCCGTCCGGGAAGACCAGCAGGTCCTCCATCGCCCAGATCCCGGTCGCGGTGGTGGCCGAGGTCAGGGTGAGCTCCGGGGTGTGGCAGTGGTGCATGGTGGCGAGGTTCTCCAGCCCACCCATCACCATAGGAACGAAACTGTCCACGCCTTCCAGCGGCGGCGCCGTCTTGGGATCGGCGCCGCCGGACGACACCGCCATATCGAGGGTGACCACCAGGTCGGGGGTGAACACCGCGCGCCAAGACTCGACATCTTTGGTGTCCAGGAACCGGCAGTAGCGGGCCTTGAGCTGCCGGATCGCTTCCAGCTCGTCAGCCGCCTGCGTCATCGCTCTCCTTGTGGCTTACCGGCCGAACTGCTGAAATCTATACTGTAACGGACTTAGTATCAACGATCGCGGGAGGCGCCGGCGTGAAAGTGCCTTTCACCTGGAAGGTAACCGGGTGGTTCATGGTCGGGTGGTCACCCGAATTCCCGGTCGGCGAGGTGCGGCCGCTGCATTATTTCGGCGAGGACCTGGTGGCCTACCGCGACGAGCAAGGCGAGTTGCACGTCCTGGAAGCCCACTGCAAGCACCTCGGCGCCCACATCGGCCACGGCGGCAAGGTGGTCGGCGACTGCGTCGAGTGCCCTTTCCACGGTTGGCGCTGGGGTCCGGACGGCACCAACCGCTACATCCCCTATCAGCCGGACCGGCCCAACCGCGCGCTACGGCTTCGGGTGTTTCCGGTGCGCGAGCAGTACGACTGCGTGTTCATCTGGCATCAGCCGGACGGCAAGGAGCCGCAGTGGGAGATGCCGGACATCTTCAGAAAGTTCCCGCAGTTCGAGACCGATCCAAACGCCTATTACCGGGCCTATCCGGAGTTCTCCCGGCGCGCCGAGCGCGAACCGGTGCACCCTCAGATCGTCGCCGAGAACGCACCCGACAGCGCGCACTTCGAATACGTGCACCACGCCACCGTGACGCCACGGGTGCTGGACTGGAAGATCGTCGAGCAGGAGTGGCAATTCGTCGCCGGCTGGCCGAACGCCAACAGCGACAACCCCGACGATCTCGCGTTGCGCTTCCACAGCCACCTGTTCGGCCTGGGCGGCGCGATCAGCGTCTTCGAGGGCGCGCAGAATCATAGGCTGATCTTCACCTGCACACCGGTCGACGACGAGTGCTCGGACCTCTTCTACTCGATCTGGTGGCCGCGGATCCCGGGCGACGAGTCCGACGTGCCGGGGGGCAGGCTGCGCGAGGTGATCGAACGGCAGTTCCTGTCCACCGTTTTCGACGACCTCCAAATCTGGCGCTACCAGAGGTACGTGGAGCACCCGCCGCTGTCCAAGGTGGACGCGAAAGGGTATATGGCGCTGCGCAAGTGGGCCACGCAGTTCTATGAAGTGCCGGCATGACGGCCCTCACCGACCTCGTGACGCCCGGGCACACCGCGATCGTCACACAGGAGTGCCAGGGCGCGGTGATCGGTCCGAACGCCGGGCTGGCGGTGCTGGCCGAGGAGGCGCGCCGCGTCGCCCTGCCGAACATCGTGCGGCTGTTGCCGGCCGCGCGGGCGGCCGGGGTACGCGTGGTGCACTGCCTGGTGCAGCGACGCCCCGACGGGCTCGGCTCCAACCACAACGCCAGGATCTTCGCCGCCGGGGGTGGAAACGTCGATATAACTCCCGGTACTCCAGGAGCCGCGCTTTTACCCGAATTAGGGCCCGAGCCAACGGATTTAGTCCTGAGCCGCTGGCATGGCGTCGGGCCGATGGGCGGAACCGACCTCGACGCGGTGCTGCGCAACCTCGGCGTGTCCACCATCGTCGTGGTGGGCGTCTCGCTGAACATCGCGATCCCCAACGTTGTGATGGACGCGGTCAACGCCGCCTACCGCGTCGTCGTGCCGAAGGACGCCGTGGCCGGCGTGCCCACCGAGTACGGTGAGGCCATCATCGCCAACACGCTGTCGCTGCTCGCGACCATCACCACGACGGACGACCTGCTGCAAGCGTGGGACAAGCCGTGACCGACACCGCGCCGGGTGTTCGCGGCGGATTCGCCCAGATCGAGCCGGCCGAGCACGCGCCTCCGGGGCTGGGGCGGTTCGTCGCCGCCCTGCGCCGCCTGCAGGACCTGACCGTCTCCACCGACAGTTCGATGTGGGGCCGCGCGGCCGAACACGTCGAAAGCGCCTGCGCTCTCCTGGATGGGCACCAGGTTCCGGAGGGTGTGTCGCCGGGCGGGCGGGTCATCGAGTTGCCCGGGCTGGGACACCCGCTACTGCCGCCATGGCTGGTCACCGAATCCGGACCGGACGGCGTCGTCATGCACGGGCACTTCACCCGCTCCCACGTGGGCGGGAACAACGCCGTGCACGGCGGCATGATCCCCCTGCTTTACGACTGGCTGTTCGGGATGATCGTCTCGACCGCCGGCGTCCCACCGACCCGAACGGCCTACCTGCACGTCGACTACCGCAGCATCACGCCTATCGACGAGCCCTTGACCGCCCAGGGCCGGATCTCGAGTGTCGACGGCAGGAAATTCTTCGTTGCCGCTAGCATGACGGCTGCCGACGGCACACTGCTCAGCGAAGCCAACGGCCTGATGGTTCGCCTGCTACCCCACCAGCCGTGAGAGCAACACAGTCGGGCGAGCAGACGCAGAATCGCACTGAGCGAATCTCGGTGGTGCGATTCCGCGTCTGCTCGGCGGAAAGGAAATAGTGGACACCGCAACACAATTCACCGTTCCCGCGGTAGCGACCGCCGTCGCCGCGGCCATCCCCGACCGCGACCTGGTGATCCGGGGTGAACGGCGTTACAGCTACGCGCAGCTCCTCGAGCGGGCGAACCGGCTCGCAACATACCTGCGCTCGCGCGGCCTGGGGTGTCACACCGAGCGCTCCGCGCTCGCCGGCCACGAGGTGGGTCAGGACCTGCTGGGCCTGTACGCCTACAACGGCAACGAATTCGTCGAGGCCTTGCTGGGCAGTTTTCAGGCCAGGGTCGCCCCGTTCAACGTCAATTACCGCTACGTCAAGAGCGAGCTGCAGTACCTGCTGAAGGACGCCGGCGCGACCGCCCTGATCTACCATGCCGCGTTCGCGCCGCGGGTCGCCGAGATCCTGCCCGACCTGCCGCAGCTGCGGGTGCTGATTCAGATCGCCGACGACTCGGGCAACGACTTGATCTACGGCGCGGTCGATTACGAGACCGTCCTGGCGTCCAGTTTGCCCGAACCTCCGCCGCTGCAGCACTCCCCCGACGACCTTTACGTCCTGTACACCGGTGGGACGACGGGGATGCCGAAGGGGGTGCTGTGGCGCCAGCACGACATCTTCATGACGTCCTTCGGGGGACGAAACCTGGTGACGGGCGAGCCTTTCGGCTCGGTCGACGAGATCGTCACCGGCGCCGCCGCGGGCCCCGGCACCAAGTTGATGATCTTGCCACCGCTGATCCACGGTGCCGCCCAGTGGAGCGTTATGACGGCGATCACCACCGGGCAGACCGTCGTCTTCCCTTCCGTCGTGGATCATTTCGACGCCGAGGACGTCGTCCGCACCATCGAGCGCGAGCGGGTGATGACGGTGACGGTCGTCGGTGACGCGATGGCGCGGCCCTTGGTTGCCGCCATCGAGAAGGGCATCGCCGACGTGTCGTCGTTGGCCGTGGTAGCCAACGGCGGCGCCCTGCTGACCCCGTACGTCAAGCAACGCCTCATCGAGGCGCTGCCCAACGCCCTGGTCATCGATGGCGTCGGCTCGTCGGAGACCGGTGCGCAGATGCACCACATGTCGATGTCGGGGGCGGTGTCGACCGGCACCTTCAACGCCGGACCCGACACCTTCGTCGCGGCCGAAGACCTGACCTCGATCCTGCCGCCCAGTCACGACGGTATGGGCTGGCTCGCGCAACGCGGCTACGTTCCGCTCGGGTACAAGGGCGATGCGGCCAAGACCGCCAAGACATTTCCGGTGATCGACGGGGTGCGGTACGCGGTTCCCGGCGACCGCGCGCGGCACCGCGCCGACGGCGCGATCGAACTGCTGGGCCGCGACTCGGTGACGGTCAACTCCGGCGGCGAGAAGATCTTCGTCGAGGAGGTGGAGACCGCGCTCGCGTCGCATCCGGCGGTGGCCGACGTCGTGGTCGCCGGGCGGCCGAGCGAGCGATGGGGACAGGAGGTCGTCGCGGTCGTCGCCCTGGCGGAGGGCGCGAGCGCCGACTCCGACGAGCTGATCAAGCACGCCGGCGAGTCGCTGGCCCGCTACAAGCTTCCCAAGGCGATCGTGTTCCGACCGGTGATCGAGCGCAGCCCGTCGGGCAAGGCCGACTACCGGTGGGCGCGCGAGCAGGCGGAGAACGGCTGAAGGCTAAGCCGGCAGCCGAATCCTCAACAGCGCCTGCTGATACGAGGCGGTGACGAGCAATTCGTCCGCGGAGTCCGCGCCCAGGCACACGTTCGTCGGGAGCGCCCCATCGCGCAACACCACCGCGTCCAGGATTTCTCCCGTCTCGGCGACGAGGTCGAGGCGGTCCGCGCCGGTCAGCGCCAGCCAGGACGCCCCGTCGGCCCGAATCGCCATCCCCGCCGGCCATGCCCGCTGGAAGGTGCGCACCACCTCGCCGGCGTGAGAATCGAGCGAGCCCGCGTTCTCAATCGGATAGCGCACGAGTTTCGCGGGGGACGTGGCGGTTACCAGCAGCCGCGTCGAATCGGGGCTGAAGCCAAGGCCGTTGATCCAGACCGGACCGGATTCGAGGATCAACTCCTTTTCGCCGGTGACGGGATCGACGGCCCACACCCATCCGCGCTTGCTTTCGTCGGGGTTGAAGAGTTCCATTTCGGCGCGGGTGTCGGTGACCCAAAGTTTTCCGTCGGGCCCGAACATGAGATCGTTCGGCGCGTCCATGCCTTCGGTGAGGTAGTCGACCCGTCCGTCGCGGATGATCTGCACCCCGGGCTGGGCCGCCTCGTCGGAACCGAAATTGCCGCCGTTCTGGGCGACATAGATCGCCCCGTCGGATCCGCTGCACAGGCCGTTGGGCCCGCCGCCGGTGTCGATCCTTTCCGGTGGGCCCCCACCCGGGTCCACGATGTACACGCAGCCGTGGCTGACCGAGGCCACCGCGACCCTGCCGTCGGGCAGATTCGTGGGCCCTTCCGTGAATCCCAGACCGTCAGCGATCAATTCGATCGTCATCAGGTCACCTTCTTCGGAAGCGCTGAGGAACCATGTTACGGAAGACGTCGACGGTGCCGCCATGGATTTCGACGGGCGACGTCCACCGGTGTCGTCAAGCGCGTCCTCATCGCCGAGGGATAGTCGCGCTGTTCGCATATATGGGCGTGGAACGAGAAACCGTGCCCATATTGCCTACTGTAATAATTACAGTACGATCTTACGCGAGGACAGCCTGTTCCTGCCGAAGATGCTGGAGATCTAGGTGACGACCAACGTTCAGACGGGTTCCCAAACCGGCCCGGAGACCGTCAGCCTGCGTGACCCCTACCCGTTCTTCGCGCACAGGCGACGGCAGGCCGGCGTGTTCCGCGGGACGGTCATGGACTACTCCAAGACGCCCGAGTCGCTGCGGCCCAAGCGCGAATATTCCGCGGTGTCGTTCGACGCGGTGAACACGGTGTTCCGCGACGGGCGGGTGTTCAGCTCGGCGCCGTACGACAAGACGATCGGCCTCTTCATGGGGCCGACCATCCTGGCGATGGAGGGAAAGAAGCACCGGGAGCACCGCAACCTGGTGTCCGCGGCGTTCAAGTCCAAAGCCCTTGCCCGGTGGGAGCCCACCATCGTGCGGCCGATCTGCAACGCGTTGATCGACGAGTTCATCGAAACCGGCGAAGCCGACCTGGTCCGGCAATTCACCTTCGAGTTTCCCACCCGCGTCATCGCCCAACTGCTCGGCTTGCCGGCCGAGGACCTGCCGATGTTTCGCAAGCACGCCGTCGCGCTGATCAGCTACCACGTCAACTACGAGCGCGCGTTCGAGGCGTCGGCGGCGCTGAAGGATTACTTCGTCGAGCAGATCGAGCGGCGCAAGTCAAAGCCGACCGAGGACATCATCGGCGACCTTGTCACCGCCGAGATCGACGGCGAAAAGCTCAGTGACGAAGCGATTTACTCCTTCCTGCGCCTGCTGCTGCCCGCCGGGCTGGAGACCACGTACCGGTCGTCGGGCAATCTCCTGTATCTGCTGCTGGCCCATCCGGATCAGTTCGCCGCGGTGCAAGCTGACCGCGAGCTGCTGCCACAGGCAATCGAGGAGGGGCTGCGCTACGAGACGCCGCTCACCACGGTGCAGCGGTTCACGACGGAGGACACCGTGCTCGAGGGCGTCGAGATTCCGGCGCGCGCGGTGATCGGCGTGTGCATGGGTTCGGCGAATCGCGACGAGCGACGTTGGGAACGATCCGAGCAGTTCGACATCTTCCGCAAGCACGCGCCGCACATCTCCTTCGCCGCCGGTGAGCACACCTGCCTGGGCCTGCACCTGGCGCGGCTGGAAACCCGGGTTGCGGTCGGCTGCCTGCTGGACCGGTTGGCCAACCTCACCCTGCTGACCGACGGCGACCCGCACATCCACGGCCAGCCCTTCCGTTCCCCGACCGCCCTTCCGGTGACATTCGACGCGAAGTAGGGTCCCCAAAATGGTGAAGGTAATGGAGGGCTTTCGGGTCCTGGAGCTTGCGCAGTTCACGTTCGTCCCGGCGGCGGGCGCGATTCTCGCCGACTGGGGCGCAGACGTCATCAAGGTCGAACACCCGACGCGCGGCGACACCCAGCGCGGCTTCCTCAACATGGGCGGCATCCAGGTCGACCCGAATCGGCACCCGTTGATGGAGCATCCCAACCGGGGCAAACGCAGCGTCGGCATCGACGTTTCGACGCCGGGCGGCCAGGAAGTGATCTACGAACTGGCCAAGTCATCCGACGTGTTCCTGACCAACTACATGCCGGCACAACGGCAGAAGCACAAGTTCGACGTGGAGCACATCCGCGCGGTGAACCCGAATATCATCTATGCCCGCGGTTCGGCCTACGGCGACAAGGGACCCGAGCGCGACGTCGGCGGCTACGACGGGACGGCGTTCTGGACGCGCAGCGGCGTGGGGTATGCGCTGACGCCCGAGGAGCTGGGCGGCGCGCTGGGACAGGGCATTCCGGCGTTCGGCGACTCCATCGGCGGCATGTTCATCGCCGGCGGCATCTCCGCCGCGCTGCTGCATCGCGAACGCACCGGCGAGGCCGTCGAAATGGACGTGTCATTGCTGAGCACGGCCTGGTGGGCGGCGGGCGCCAGCGTGACCCAGGGCATGGAGACCGGCGAGGTCATGCGGACATCCATGCCGGGTTCCCTTGCGCCGTCGGTGAACCCCTTCATGGGCAACTACCAAACCTCCGACGGCGGCACGATCAACCTGTGCATCATCAGCCCGACGGGCATCATCCGGGACACCTTCGAGCACCTCGGCATCCCCGAGGCCGCCGACGACCCCCGCTTCTCCGAGGTGCTGCCGCTGATCCAGAACGCCGACGCCGCCGCCGAGTTGATCGCGAAGGCCTTCGCCGCCAAGCCCTTTGAATACTGGCGCCAGCACCTCAAAACGATGAAGGGTCAGTGGGCCCCGTTCCAGAGCCTCCTCGACCTGGCCAACGACGAGCAGGCGCTCGCCAACGACATGATCGCCGAGGTCGAAGTCGCCAGCGGCGGAAAGCCGTTCCGCGTCGTGCGCGGCCCGGTCCAGTTCAACCACGAGCCGCTGGTGACGACGCGTGCGCCGCAAGCCTCCGAGCACACCGAGATCGTCTTGATGGAGCTGGGCATGGACTGGGACCGCATCGCCGAGCTCAAGGACGCGGGGGCCATCGCTTGACCGACGCCTACTACGAGCTGGTCGATCCGCACGATCCACTCGGTGAGAGGTTCAGCGCTTCGGATCACGTCATCAGCACGTGGTCGCCGACGATGCAGAATGCGGCACCCGTCTCCGCGCTGCTGGTCCGCGCCCTGGAGGGCTGCTCGGCACGCGACGACACAAGGCTGAGCCGCGTCGTCGTCGACCTTCTCGGGCCGGTGCCGGTTGACGGGCCGCTATGGGTCCGCGCGCACGTCGAGCGCCCCGGAACCAAGATCGAGTTGCTCAACGCCCAAACGTTGGCGCCAGGTCCCGACGAACGCCCGCGGGCAGTGGCCAACGCCGTCGCGTGGCGCTTTCAGGAGGGCGACGCCGCGGAGCTGTATTTCACACCGACTCCCCCGCTGCGTCCGGTCGGCGAGGGGCGCCCCCGTCGGCCTGACGGCGACGCGGACCAGACCTACATCCAGAGCCTCGATTGGCGCTGGCTCAACGACATCCTCAACGATGTGCCCGGCGAGTGCTGGGCCCGACCCGTCGTCGACCTCGTCATGGGCGAAGCGATGACGCCGATGCAGCGCCTGTTCGCGGTGGCCGACATCGCCAACGGCATGGGCAGCCGGCTCAGCGTCGCCGAATGGCTTTTTCTCAACACCGATCTCACCGTGCACATCCACCGCGTGCCGGAAGGCGACTGGATCGGCGTTCGGGCCGAAAACCATTACGGCCGAGACGGAGTGGGCGTCTCCGTTGCCACGCTTTTCGACGAGCACGGGGCGGTGGCCGCCCTTCAGCAGGCCCAGCTGGTGCGCCGCCGCTAGGGCCGCCGGACACAAGGAGATTCGGATGACGAATGACGTGGCGATCATCGGGGTGGGCCTGCACCCCTTCGGACGCTTCGAGGGCAAGTCGGCCATGCAGATGGGCGTCGACGCGATCTTCGCCGCCGTCGCGGACGCCGGCATCGACTGGAAGGACGTCCAGTTCGCCACCGGCGGCAGCTGGACGGTGGCGAACCCGGACGCCATCGTCGGCATGGTCGGCCTGACCGGCATTCCGTTCACCAACGTGTTCAACGCCTGCGCGACGGCGGCCAGCGCGGTCAAGGCCTGCGCCGACGGGATCCGGTTGGGCGACTACGACATCGGCATCGCCATCGGCCTGGACAAGCACCCGCGCGGGGCGTTCACCGAAGATCCGGCGCTGGTGGGCATGCCGAGGTGGTACGCCGAGAACGGACAGTATCTGACGACCCAGTTCTTCGGCATGAAGGCGAACCGGTATCTGCACGACCACAACATCTCCCAGCAGACGCTCGCAAGGGTCGCCGCCAAGAATTTCCGTAACGGGGCGTTGAACCCCAACGCGTTTCGCCGCAAGCCGATCTCCGAGGAAAGCATTCTCGAATCGCCGGTTCTGAACTACCCGCTGACGCAATACATGTTCTGCGCCCCCGACGAAGGCGCCGCGGCCGCGGTGATGTGCCGGGCCGACATCGCCCATCGGTATACCTCCAAGCCCGTCTACCTGCGGGCAGTGGACGTGCGCACCCGCCGCTACGGGGCCTACGAGGTCAACACCACGTTCGCGCCGGTCGACGAGGATATGGCGCCAACGGTGTACGCCGCGCGTACCGCGTTCGAAAAAGCGGGAGTGGCCCCCGCCGACGTCGACGTGATCCAGCTGCAGGACACCGACGCGGGCGCCGAAATCATCCACATGGCCGAGTGCGGGTTCTGTGCGCACGGCGATCAGGAGAAGCTGGTGGCCGACGGCGCCACCGAGATCGGCGGCCCCATGCCCGTCAACACCGATGGCGGGCTGATCGCCAACGGCGAGCCGATCGGCGCCTCCGGATTGCGCCAGATCCACGAAATCGTCCGCCAACTCCGCGGCGAGGCGGGCGATCGTCAGGTCCCCGACGATCCCAAGGTGGGGTTCACCCAGCTATACGGCGCGCCCGGCACCGCCGCGGCAACCATCCTGACGACCTGAGGCTTTGAGCGTTTCCAGTCAGGCTTGAACTTCAGGCGGGATCGCTGCGGAAGGACACGATCTGCTTCCAGCGGTTCCCCTCCGAGCCGACGAAGGTGAAGCCCTCGGGTTCGGCCAGGTCGCGCAGCTCGCGGACGCTGAGCCGGTCGGGGTCGGGGAACATCTCCAGAAAGACCAGCCGCCCACCAGATTTCAGGACGCTGCGCAGCGATCGCAGACACGCCCGCGGGTCGGGCACCTCTCCGATCACCGCGGCCAGGAAGGCGACGTCGAAGGTGCCATCCGGGAAGGGAAGTCCATCACCCGCTTCACCGGCCGTGAAGCCGACGTCATGGAAGCCGGCCCGTTCGAGCTGCCGCTTGGCTTTCTCGAGCATTTCCGGCTGGATGTCGAACAGATCCAGCTTTCCCCCGCTGAGTCGCTTCGCGATCTCCACGCTGAAAAAGCCGGGGCCCGGCCCGATTTCGAGGACGCGCTCTGTTCCGGTCAGGCCGAGATGCTCGATGATGCCGGCCGGGTTCATCATGACCCGGCGCAGTGGGTTGTTCAGCGCGATGGCCGCTTGGTGTGGGAAGGGAGAGTGCGCCTCGCGCCGTTTGCGCCGCAGCGCGCCCAACAATGTGTCCGTCATGAAGTTAGGGTACCCTAACTAAGCCGGATTGCAATAGGTTGCGAAGAGCATGCGCCGCTCTGCGACGCGACCCCTGTAACTTTCGGCCGGCCCGCTTCGTCGTAGTGGCGAACGGGAGGAGTTCTCATGCAAATTGTCATCTTTGGCGCCAACGGATCGACCGGACGACTGCTGACGCGTCGGGCGCTGGATGCCGGTCACATGGCCGTGGCGGTCACCCGGCGGCCCGACGAGTTCCCCATCTCCGACGCCCGGCTGACCGTCGCGGGCGCGGACGTGCGGCGCGATCAACTCGCCGGGATCGTCGCCGGCGCCGACGCCGTGCTGTCGACGCTCGGGGTGCCGTTCACGCGCCAGCCCGTCGACACGTATTCCGTCGGCACCCGCAATATCGTCAACGCGATGCGCGCTTCGGGCGTCGGCCGGCTTGTCGTGGTGAGTCCACCGGCGCCTACCCCGCGCGCGGTCGCCGCCACACCCCGCTTGCGTTGCGACTGTTCGAGCCGATCATCGCCCGCATCATCGGCAAGACCGTCTACGACGACATCCGCCGGATGGAAACGGTGGTGCGCGACAGCGGCCTGGACTGGACGATCGTGCGCCCGTCGGGGTTGTTCGATTTGCCCAAAATGACGAACTATGTTGCGGGAGAAACAGATCCGGTTGGCGCCTTTACGGCTCGCGTCGACCTGGCCGACTACCTCGTCAGGCTCGCTCAAGACGGGACGGCAAGATCCAAGACCGTTGTCGTCTCGACGACCGAGCACACGCCGACGGTGTGGGAGATGGTTCGACGGGAGGCGTTCAAGAGCGAGACGCAGGGCGGAGTGCCGGCTTAACAAACGCCGTTGATCGGGTTGCCGTCAGGTGCCCGTGCGGCGACTCCAGGGTTAAATAAGAGCCCCGGGCGAAAATCGCACTGCTGTTGTCATCGGGTTTGCTCGTAGGCTAACGCCGAATAGCCTGCTCGAACCCGAGGTCAGGAGTTGCGGTGTCCACTACCGAATTTCCATCCGAAGACGTCCCAGTAGCGACGGATGAGCAGTTTGTCACCATTCAGGCGAGCCCGGAGTTCGCCGAACTTCGGCGCAGGCTGCGCCGATTCGTGTTCCCGATGACGGCGATCTTCCTCGCCTGGTATGCCGCCTACGTACTGTTGGGCGCCTTCGCGCACGACTTCATGGCTACCAAGGTCTTCGGCAACGTCAACGCCGGACTGCTGATCGGGCTGGGCCAATTCCTGACAACATTCATCATCACCGGGCTCTACGTACGGTTCGCCGACCGGGAGCTTGATCCGAGGGCCGCCGCCATCCGTGCGGAAGGCCAGGCGTCATGACGCTGCTCGCGGCCGGACAGCAGACGATCGGTAATCCCGTCGCCAACATCGCGATCTTCGCCGTTTTCGTCCTCATCACCCTCTACGTGGTGATCCGGGCCAGCCAGCGGAACGCCACCGCGACCGAGTTCTTCACCGCCGACCGGGCGTTCTCGGGACCGCAGAACGGCATCGCCATCGCCGGCGACTACCTGTCGGCGGCCAGCTTCCTCGGCATCGCCGGCGCGATCGCCGTCTACGGCTATGACGGGTTCCTGTATTCGATCGGATTCCTGGTGGCCTGGTTGGTGGCCCTGCTCTTGGTCGCCGAACTGATCCGCAACACAGGAAAATTCACCATGGCGGACGTCCTGAGCTTCCGGCTCAGGCAGCGCCCGGTGCGGTTGGTCGCGGCGATCTCGACGCTGACGGTCTCCCTGTTCTACCTGCTCGCCCAGATGGCCGGCGCGGGTGGTCTGGTTGCGCTGCTGCTGAATGTCAAAGGGCGCCTGGGTGAGTCGATCGTCATCGCGGTCGTCGGCGTCCTGATGATCGTCTATGTCCTGGTCGGTGGGATGAAGGGCACCACGTGGGTGCAGATCATCAAGGCCGTCCTGTTGATCCTCGGCGCGGCGACGATGACGGTGATGGTGCTGGCGAAGTTCGGCATGAACTTCTCCGACATCCTGGGTTCGGCGCAGTCGGCGGTGTCACACGCCACCACCAAGGGTGTTTCCAGCCGCAACGTGTTGGCCCCCGGCGCGCAGTACGGCGGGTCGACGACGTCGAAAATCAACCTGCTGTCGCTGGGCCTTGCGCTGGTGCTGGGTACTGCCGGCCTGCCCCACGTGCTGATGCGCTTTTACACGGTGCCGACCGCGAAAGAGGCGCGCCGGTCGGTGGTCTGGGCGATCGGCCTGATCGGCGCCTTCTATCTGTTCACGCTGGCGCTGGGCTACGGCGCGGCCGCCATTGTCGGCCCCGACCGGATCCTCAAGGCCGCCGGCGGGCAGAACTCGGCGGCGCCGTTGCTGGCGTTCCATCTCGGCGGCGTGATCCTGCTCGGCGTCATCTCCGCGGTGGCGTTCGCGACGATCCTCGCCGTGGTCGCGGGTCTGACGATCACCGCGTCGACCTCGTTCGCCCACGACATCTACGCCAGCCTGATCAAGCGCCACAAGGTCACCGAGAGCGAACAGGTCCGGGTCTCGCGCATCACCGCCGTGGTGCTCGGCATCTTCGGCATCGCGCTCGGCATCCTGGCCAACGGCCAGAACGTCGCTTTCCTGGTGGCCCTCGCGTTCGCGGTCGCGGCCTCGGCCAACCTGCCGACGATCCTGTATTCGCTTTATTGGCAGCGGTTTAACACCCGCGGCGCGCTGTGGAGCATGTACGGCGGGCTGATCTCGACCATCGTGTTGATCATCTTCTCGCCCGCGGTGTCGGGCGCGAAGACCGCGATGCTCCCCGGCGCCGACTTCGCCTGGTTCCCGCTCGCCAACCCCGGCATCGTGTCGATCCCGCTGGCATTCGTCCTCGGCATCGTCGGCACGCTGTCGTCGTCCGACCGCGGCGACCCGGAGCGCAACGCCGAGATGGAGGTCCGCTCGCTTACCGGCATCGGCGCTGAGAAGGCCGTGCTTTCACCGAACGTGTAACTGCTGCGACGACACGCCGATGCGGATCGCAGCAGTTTCACGCTCGGCGATCGCGCGGTCATTGCCATACGGTTCGTTTGAATCAGTCGGGTGCTGGCTGTTGATAAAAGAACGGGTTCGCCAAGCGACAGCTGATCACATCCCGAGCTCGTCTATGCGGCGCATCAATTCGCCGCGGGTCCGCACGCCGAGCTTCCGGTATATCCGGGTGAGATTGACCTCCACGGTCTTTGGGCTGATGAACAGCGCGGCGGCCACATCACGGTTGCTCATCCCCGACGCCGCGAATTCTGCCACCCGACTTTCGCCGGCGGTCAACAGCTTGGCCCGGCCCGCGCCACCGTCGGTCCGCGCAAGTTCGGTGCGGGCGCGCGCGGCCCACAGCGGCGTGTTGAGCGTCTCGAATGTGCCCAGCGCCTCCCGCGACACGATCGAGGCAGCGTTTCTTTGGCGTTGACGCCTGTATAGCTGGCCCAACAGCAATTGGGTACGGGCGCGCTCGAAAGGCATCGGCAGCCGGTGATGCTCTGCCATCGCCTGTTGCGCAACAACAGTCGCGGCGCGCACGTCGCCGTCGGCGGCAAGCAGCATGGCGCGACACCGACCACCCACCGCCAGCATCCATGGACGGTCCAACCGACGGCCGTTATCCTCCAGCAGGTCCACCAGCCCCTCCGCGTCGGTGAGCCGACCCAACTGAATCAAGGCCTCTGCCGCGTCCGGCACACACCCTGCCACGAATATCTCCGTCGCCGTGGGCTCCGCCCTAATCTGGTCGAGGACGGGTTCAAATTCACCCAGTGCGCCGCGGTAGTTTCCCAGTGAAACCTCGAGGAACCCACCAGCCGCGATAGTCCAGGCCTTCAAGAGCTGAGACCCGCTACGCGAGATGGGACCGATCGCCTCACGGAAGTCGCGGCGCACGTCGTCCGCGCGGCCGGCATAGGCTGCAACCAGGGCCCGAATGGTGAGTGCCGCGCCCAGCGGCAGCGGACCCTTCAATAGCCTTGCCCGCTCCACGGTGTCCTCGGCGATCAACGACGCCTGGACAAAATCGCCGCGCCAGATCTCGTTCAGGACTCCGTGGTACGAGACGAAGACCAGCTCACTCTCTTCGCCGCGCTCAATGCAGCTCTGCCTGATCGCAAGAAATTGTTCGTGAGCCGCATCGAGTTCTCCCGTCCACGCCAACGCCATGGCGTTATGCACCGTCGGGCGGAACATCACCGACACCGACGTGCGGTGTTCTTCAAACTCCAATGCCCGACCGAGCTTTCGGTCGTCCAAGCCGTCACCGACCAATACATGCACCACGACCCACGTACCCAATGCCTGGGCGAGCAATTGTGGTCGCCCAAGTCGCTCCGCATCGGCTACGGCGGCGTCGATGCTCTGCGCTGAAGCGGCGAACCGGCCGATGTGGACCTGGATCCAAGCCAGAGAAACCAAAATCTGCACCCGCAATTCCACGTCGTCGCCGGCGTCGCGCAGGGCGCGCTCGAGATAGTCAGCGCCCTGTGGGGGGTTGTCCTCAAGCTGATGCATTACGGCGAGCAGGTTCAGCGCCTGGGCGCGCAGCCGTGCGGGCGCTGGCCCGGCGAGGACCTCATCGAGGACATCCGCGGCTCGGGCGCCGTCGCCGCTGTTGAACAAGAAGCCGCCCAACATGATTCGCCGTTGCGCTGTGTCGCCGCCGAGCCCGATGGCCAGTTCCAGAAGCTCCGCCGCCGCGGACGGGGCACCCCGAACCATCGCCATCCCCGCCGCCGCATCCAGAGATTGCAGTACTTCGCCATCCGCGTCGGTCACACCCAGCGCCAAGTGTCGCGCTTTGAGCTCGGGCTGATCAACCAGATCAGCCAGCCGGCGGTGCATCCAGCGTCGCTTCGCGGTCGTGGCATCGGTATACACGCCGGCCGCCAGCAACGGGTGCGTAAATCCCAGCCGGTTGCCCGCGATAGTGACCACACCGTTGTTCTCCGCATCGGCGAGAGCCTCCACAACACGCTCGACATCCACACCGGTAGCACGCGCGACGAGTTCGACGGTGGGCGTAGCCAAACACGCCGCGGCAAGCAACATGTCGCGGGGCTGCGGCGCCAGATCACCCACCCGAGCATGCACCAGCCCGGCCAGTGTGTTGGGCAACCCCACATCAACACTCGCCGCCCGACCGTCGAGCGCTCGCGCCAACTCGATGGCATACAACGGATTTCCGCCGGATATCTCGTGGATCCGCATCATCACGGGCCGTGAAAGCGAGCGCTTCAACCGGTCCGAAATCACAGTGTGCAGAGCGCCAACGCTCAAAGGTCCGATGGTGATCCGGCGGAAGCGGTCGGGTGCGCCCAACCGCAACAACTCCACTGCGCGCAGGCTTTCGGGATCATCGCGGACGGCAACCAAAATGCCCACCGAACCCACGATGCGACGGATGGCGAACGCCACAACTTGGCCGCTGGACGCGTCGAGCCACTGCAGATCGTCGATCGCCAACAGCACCGGTGTGTCCTCGGCCAATACCTCCAGCACCGAAAGAAACGCTGCGCACACCGCCCGCAGATCAGTCGGCGTGTTATCGGGCTCGGTCAGCAACAGAATGCGGTCCATGGCAACCCGCTGCGGAGCCGGGAGTTCCGTCAATGCAGCCGCATCGACCGCTGACAGCAGGTCGGCCAGGCCGGTGTACGCAAGCACCGATTCGGCCGCCGACGGTCGGGCCGAAAGCACCCGAAATCCCCGCTCGCGCGCCTGCTCGAGGGCAGACAGCCAGAGCGTGGTCTTTCCGATGCCCGGCTCGCCTTCGACCACCAACGCCGACGGCTCGCCGAGCACGGCATCGAGGAAGTCGACAACCTCCTCGGCTTCGGTCGAGCGGCCAACAACATTGATAGGCAAGGTCAATCCTTAGCAGCGCGCCCATAAGCTGCCCGGCGGGACCTGCGCAGGCCGCCCGCTGTCCGCCACCCTCGGACGAGGGAGGACATTGACGATTCCCGCATTCGCTAAGGCGGTTTCCAGCAAATAGCAAGCCTAAAGGCCGACAACCGGCCCCCGCAACGAAAAAAACGGGGTTAGCCGTCGGGCGTACGCAGCCATCCGAAGGCTGGGCTGACCCGATCGGGTGGCGCACCTGCGTCGGCGCATAGTTGCGTGACCGTGTCTGCCGATTCGGCCGCGAAGACGCCGAAGGCGTAGTCGTCGTCCGGTATGGCCAACGCCGCGAGCAGCCGAATCCGGGCACCGCGGGCCGAGAGGGTTGCCGCGCCGTCGTTCAGGCGCCCGGCCGTCTCGCCGACGGGACCTGCGCCGGCCGTAGGCCCGTACCACTCGACGAGGAATCGCCCCAGGTCCGACTCACCGCTTCCCATCGGCCGCACATTACGGCTCCGCACCACCGTTGGCATCAGGGCTATCCCTACATTTTTGGGGCGTGAACCCTCACGGCCCTCGGGCAATCAGGACGTTTTCTTGACCGGCGGTGAGTAGTTCGGCTTGCCCAGCCCGAGCGTGTACTGGCCGATCATGTTCCGGAACACCTCGAGCGTGCCGCCGTAGATGCCCACCAGCGGGGCGAACCGGAAGGCGTACTCGGCGGTGCCATCGTCGGCGGCGCCGTCGGTGCCATACGGCAGCGTCGACGCGGCCCCGAGGATGTCCATCAGATCCGGGGAGATGTCGCGCATGGTTTGGGCGATGGCGACCCGGCCGTAGATGCTCGGCGACGACAGCGCGACCTCCAACCGGGCCGCGCTGCGGCCCAGCCGGTACGCGACCGACTTGTCGTCGATCAGCCGGCGCCCGTCCGGGCCCGGCCGGGTCACGCGCGCGGCGGCATTGTCGACCGCCTCGGCCAGGGATCCGGCCTGGTGCATCATGATCGAGGTGTCCTGCAGCCCATCGGGCGCCGCCGCGACGGCACCGTGCTCGACGTTGAGGGGCTCGCGCAGCACGGTCCACCCCGCGTTCACGTCGCCCAGCCGATACTTGTCATCGACGCGAACATCGCTGTAGTAGACGATGTTGGTCCGGTCACCGTCCACGGTGCGAAGGCCCTGGATTTCGATGCCCGGCGAATCCAGCGGAACCAGAAACATGGTGAGGCTCTTGTGTTTCGGCGCGTCGGGGGCGGTGTTGGTGATCAGGAACACGTACTGGCAGTTGTGCGCGCCGGTGGTGAACATCTTGGAGCCGTTGATAATCCACGCGTCTCCGTCGCGAATGGCGCGGGTCTTGCAGGTGGCGACGTCCGAGCCCCCCTCGGGCTCGGTGTAGCCCAGGCAGAGTCGGACCTCGCCGCTGAACACCTTGGGCAGCACCTCGTCACGCACCTCCGGTGTTCCGAACTTCGCCACCGAACGCGCCACCATCGCGGTGGTCCCCCACGTCACCCAGGGCACGTGGGCCCGCCGCTTCTCCTGCTCCCAGATGCGGCGCCGGACCCGGCTGAACCCGCCCTCGGATTCCGACTTCCACTCGGCCGCCAAATAGCCTGCGGCGCCTAACTTCAGGTGCAGGCCCTCGTCGAAGTTGTCGCCCGTTTCGCGGTCGCGGCGCCGGACCTCCTCGGTCATGTGGGTGCTCAGGAAGTTTCGCGTCTCCTCGAGGAAGGCACGGTCTTCCGGCGACAGCTCGACTCGGGAGAAGTCCATTGTTTTTCGCTCCTGTCCTAAGCGGGCTGGGGTGTGCTCTCGCGGGCCGCGACGATCTCGGCAACGCGCAGGGCGGTGGCGCCGGGATCGCCGCTGGCCAGCGGCCATCCCCTGGCGCGCACCAGATACGCCGTGGCCGCAGCTTCGGAGGAAACCCCAAGGCCGCCTTGGATGTGCACCGCCATCGTCGCCGCCTTAGATGCCTCCTCGGCCATGAAGACGAAGGCCGACGGCGCCAGGTCGGGCCGCTCGTCGGGTTCATTGTCCAGGAACCAGGCGGCGCGGCGGGCGAGGTTGCGGCCGCCCTGAACGGTGATGGCCATGTTCGCGAGCGGATGCGAGATGGCCTGCAGCGTCGAGATCGGCACGCCCAGCGTGTAGCGCGTCTTGGCGAACTCGGCGGCGATGGTCATCGTCTCCTCTACCAGGCCCACCAAGGCCGCCGCGGTCAGCAGTCGCCATTCGTCCAGGGCGCGTTGGTAACTCGCCACCGCGTCGGGTCCCTCGCCGATGACCGTGCGGGTATCCGCGGCGGCCGGGTCCACCCAGGCCATCGGCAGCCGGCCGATGTTGTCGACCTTGGCCGGGCGGGTGCCGAAAGTCAGCCGCACCACCTGGTCGCCCTCCCGGACGACGATGTGGTCGGCGATCGAGCCCGCCGGAATCAGCCGGGCGCCCGGCGGGCCGTCGAGGCGGGCGTCGAGGCCCGCGAGCCGTTCACCGTTGGCCACCCCGGCGGTGTCGGAGTTCAGCGCGCCCAGCCGCCCGAGGAGCCGCGCCGCGCATACGTGGTCGATCCACGGGACCGGCGCCAGCGAGCGGCCGATCTCCTCGGCGACCAGGGTGAGATCGACCAGCGTCGCACCGTCGCCGCCACAGGACTCCGGTAGTGCCATCGTGGTCGCGCCCATGGCGCACAGCCGTTCCCAGAGGTTCTTGTCGAACCCGGATGGTTCCGCGGCGCGCACCGTTTCGATGGAGCACTGGGTCTTGAAGAACTGCTTGTACGCATTCTGCAGGGCCACGTGGTCCTCGGACAGGCTGTAGTCGAGTCTGCGCAGTTCGAAGCGGTCCATGATCAACGTTCCTTCCCGAAGAAAAACTCCTGCGCGTTGTTGTAGAGGTAGTTGTCGAGCACCTCGGGGGGCAGGTCCAGCGCGCGGGCTTCCGGTATGACGCGGCGCATGCGCAGCACCGGCCAGTCCGACGCGTAGATCACCTTGTTCGGGCCGCGCGTCCGCATGTAGTGCAGCAGGGATTCCGGTAGCCGCTTGGGCGACCACGCCGACGTCATCAGGCGCAGGTTGGCGTACTTGAGCAGCAACCGGATCGCGACGTCCCACCACGGGTCGGCGCCGTGGATCATGCACAGCTTCAGCTCGGGAAAACGCACGCACACCCGGTCCAGGTGCATGGGGTGCTGCACCTCTCCGGGAATCGGCGGGCCCGGGATGCCGGTGTTGATGCACAGCGGGAGTTCCAGCTCCGCGCATTTGGCGTAGAGCGGATAGTAGACGGCGTCGCTGGGCGGGTACTGTCCGTCGCCCCAAAAGCTGGGCCCCACAACCGCATACGCCACCGGCAGGTCGCTCACGACGGCAGTCAATTCGCGCAGCGACCGGACCGGTCGCAACAGGTTGACCCCGCCCATCGCCAGGGCGAACCGGTCCGGCTTGGCTTCGATGAACTTGCGCGCGGTGGTGGACGGACTGGCCAGCGAGTCCATCAGGATCGCCCGCGCCACGCCGTGGGAGTCCATCTCGTCGAGCAGCTCGGACAGGTCGACGGGCGCGAACATCGATTCCGGGCCCTTGAAGTAATCGTCCCGGACCTTGAGCATCCAGGTGGGCTGGGAGTCGGCCTCGCCGAAGTGCACGTTGACGAGGCAGTCAATCGCTTTGGTGTTCATGACACCTTCTCTTCGGCTTGCTCTCGGGCCCACCGGTAGTTGGGCTTGCCGTTGCCCAGGCGCTGAATCTGCTCGACGAAGATGAACGCCTTGGGCGCCTTGAAGTGCGCCAGCTGCGCGGTGCAGAAGGTATACAGTTCGGCGG
>NZ_LZKR01000195.1 GCF_001672915.1 Mycobacterium sp. 1245805.9
GGCAATGCGGGTGTGCTGTTCGGGGCCGGCGGCGACGGCGGGGCCGGGGGTCCCGCCCGATCCGGCGGCGGCTTCAACGGCGGGCCCGGCGGGCACGGCGGCAACTCGGGGCTCCTGTTCTCCGACGGCGGAATGGGTGGACCCGGCGGGGACGGTCTGTTTGGGAACGGGGGTGTTGGCGGTGCCGGCGGGGACGCACTCCTGTTCGGCAACGGCGGGGCCGGCGGACCCGGCGGCTACGGGACCAGTGGTGGCCCCGGCGGGGACGGCGGCAGGGGCGGCACGCTGCTGGGCGACGCTGGAGCCGGTGGCGCCGGTGGCCAAGGCACCGCAGCCGGCGGTGCGGGCGGGGACGGCGGTGACGCGGTGTCTATCGGCGACGGCGGCAACGGCGGCAACGGCGGAACCGCCACCACGACAGGCAATCCCGGCACCGGCGGCACTGCCGGCTCGGTGTTGGGCGCTGACGGGCTCAACGGGTTGCCTTAGCCGGCACACATGACCAGCTGATGGGACCGCGTTCAACGCAAATACGTTGCACCGCAACGCCATAGGAAACTAGGCCGCGACCGTCTAGTAATGTCGGGATGGCGACCGACCCCTCAACGGTCGACCTCCACGAAATTGCTTCGTGACAGGCGCCAATCCTCACTGCTGAAGAATTTCAACCGGGCGTGCAGTCGCCCAAATGCGGCAACGGCAACGACCCGTTCGACAAGGCCGGTGCTGTGGCGGTGTTGCGGTTGGTGCTGGCGGAGTTGGGTGGCCAACCTCGCTGACCGACAGGACCCGCGGGCAAGCAAACCGACGAAAGGTTCACCGGAACCGGGTGCTTAGCGTCGCTCGGTATGTTGAAATCCTCACCTAAGCCATGGCAGGTGGTCGGGCACCAGCCGGGCCGCCCTTGCCCACTGGAAGGTGTCGGATGTCGTTTGTTGTCGCGGTGCCCGCGCTGTTGGAGACGGCTGCAACGAATTTGGCCGGTGTCGGTTCAACGCTGAACGCGGCCCATGCGGCCGCGTCGGCTCGGACGACGGCCGTGGTGGCCGCCGCCGGCGATGAGGTGTCGACGGCGATCGCGGCGCTGTTCTCCGACCACGGCCTTTCCTTCCAGGCCGCCGGCGCTCAGGCGGCGTCCTTTCAGGCCCAGTTTGTGCAGGCCCTAACCGGCGGTGCGAAAGCATATATCACCACCGAGGCCGCCAACGCCTCACCGCTGCAAGAGCTGCTCGACGCGGCCAATGCGGAAAGCGTCGCAATGACCGGGCGGCCGCTGGTCGGCAACGGCGCGCCCGGCGCTCCGGGAACCGGAGCGGACGGCGGCCCCGGAGGGTGGTTGCTGGGCAACGGCGGGGCCGGCGGCTCCGGGATGGCGGGGAAAACGGGCGGAAACGGCGGGGCCGCCGGCGGCAACATCGGCAACGG
>NZ_LZKR01000196.1 GCF_001672915.1 Mycobacterium sp. 1245805.9
TCGCCGTCGCGCCACGCGTCCATTGGCATCGCCGCCGGGCGGGCGGGGGTTCCGGTCGTGGTCCCCAGCAGCTGCTCAGTCAAGCGATCGAAGTCACGCAGGAACGGGTCGAACATCAGCATGGTTATGACCTCCCCTCATCTCGTTGGAGATACCTGTTTCTTATGCCATAGATAATCTGCGTTAGCAGGCAGATATTCCCAGTGGCGCGTCACGTCGACGGCATCACGTCCGTGGCGCGCGGAGCGGTCAGCCGCGCCCCCCGCCGCTCACGCGGGCCATGATGCGATCCAGCACCGTCCTCGCGAGATCGCCGTCGTCGGCCACGCGGGGCAGACCGCGCCGCCGCAGGAATGTGTCGAGGCGCCGGTCGGGCGACCAGTCGGCATAAATCGGGCCCAGGTAGCGCGAGCGCAAGAATTCACCCGCGAGAGCGTCAACGTCGGAATCGGACAATAACAACGGTGGGCTATCACCCATAACCGTCAGTCTCCTTTTTTCAGCCGCAACCGCCGCAGCCAAGTTACGTCAGACGAAGTCATTATTTCGTCACGCGCCGATTGCGGATAGGGTCCAAAGTCCCGAGCCGGCGACGAGGGCAGGCCCTGGTCGAGCGGCCGCTGATGACGCCGAGCGCTGAAAAAATCGGTCCGCCAGCCGTTTTGGAGGTTCTGGGTACGTGACGCGATCCGCCTGGGCAGGAAGCGCGCGCCTGGCCCAGAAGTTTTCGCCGCCCGGCGGTTCACCTGCGACCTCACCGCGCGGCTGGCATCCCACCTGGTCGATAATGGGGCCCTCGGTGTCGACACACTGGTGGTCGCCGCCCAGTCCCTGGCCGACGAGACCCAAGGAGCGTGAGCGGCATTACGTCAGTCGGAGAAAACACCGGTCGCCGCCGCCGCGAGGTGCTGGCGCTATTGCGGTCGTCGCCCGACCCGCTGAGCATCCTTGCGATCGCCGAACAGCTTGGCGTGCACCCGAATACCGTGCGCTTCCACCTCGATAGCCTGCTCGCGGCCAGCCAGGTGGAGCAGGTCGAGCACGACCGCAGGGGCCCCGGGCGCCCGCCGCTGATGTTCCAGGCGGTGCGGCAGATGGATCGCGGCGGGACCCGCCACTACCGCATGCTCGCCGAAGTCCTGACCGAGGCGCTGGCCGGCGACCGGAATCCGCGCGCCAAGGCGGTGGCCGCGGGCAGGGCGTGGGGGCGCAACCTGGAATCACGCGCCAAGGCGCCGAAGGCTCGGGGCGCCGACCAGGCGGTCGATCGGCTGGTCGGGGTGCTCGACGACCTCGGGTTCGCGCCGGAGCGTCGGACGTCCGGCGGCGAGAAACTGGTCGGCCTGCGGCACTGCCCGTTCCTGGAACTGGCCGAAACCCGCGGTGCTGTCGTGTGCCCCATCCACCTCGGGCTGATGCAGGGCGCCCTCGAGGCGTGGGGCGCGCCGGTTTCGGTCGATCGCCTCGACGCGTTCGTCGAACCGGACCTGTGCCTCGCCCACATCGCACCGGCCGGTTCAGCCCGGTGAGCACCGGATCGGCGGTCGCCGTCGCGGTCACCTTCGTCTGGCTCGGCATGGTGCTGGCAATCTCGTTCCTCGAAGCCCCGCTGAAGTTCCGCGCGCCCGACGTGACGTTGCCGATCGGCCTCGGCATCGGGCGCCTGGTCTTTCGCGCGCTCAACACCGTCGAGGTCGCCTTCGCCCTCGTCATCGTCGCGATCGTGGCGTCGGGGCCGACGCCCGCGCGAATCACCGTTGCGTTCGCCGTCGCCGTCGGCGCGCTCGCGATCCAGTTGATCGCGGTGCGCCCGGCGCTGACCCGCCGCTCGGATGCGGTGCTCGCCGGATCGGAGGGTCCGCGGTCCCACGCCCACTATGGCTACGTTGGCCTGGAGGCGGTCAAAGCGGTGGCCTTGCTGGTGGCGGGGATACTGCTATTGACCGTCTGATCGCGGGCTTGCACGACGGAAGGGGACGACTATGGAATCCATCTCGTTGACCGGCCTGGCCTCCGAAAAGCTGGCCGAGGCGGGGCAATCACACAGCGGACGCGCCGCGCACACCATCCACGGTGGCCACACCCACGAGCTTCGGCAGACCGTGCTCGCGCTGCTCGCCGGGCACGACCTGTCGGAACACGACAGCCCCGGCGAGGCGACGCTGCAGGTGTTGCAGGGTCACGTCCGCCTGACTACCGGCGGCGACGCCTGGGACGGCAAGACGGGCGACTACGTCGCGATCCCGGCGGAGCGGCACGCCCTGCACGCCGTAGAGGATTCGGTGGTCATGCTGACCGTGCTCAAGAGCCAGCCCGGGGCGCACTAGCTCCGATGCTATCCACGCCCTGGTCAAGCAGTTTCGGGCTGCAGGTGCCGATCGTCAACGCCCCGATGGGTGGGGTCGCCGGTGGCCGGCTCGCCGCCGCCGTCACCGCGGCCGGCGGGCTGGGCATGGTCGGCATGGGCAGCGACGGCAGCAGGGACTCGCTGCAAGCCCAGTTGCCGCACGTGCGGGGGAGATTCGGAATCGGCTTGGTGGACTGGGTGATTCGGACCCAGCCGGGGCTGCTCGAGGATGCGCTGGCCGCCGGGCCCGCGCTGCTGTCGGTCAGTTTCGGCACCGACTGGTCGTGGGTCGCGAAGGCGCACGACGCCGGAATCCCCACCGTCACACAGGTTTACGACGGTTTGGGCGCCCGCCAGGCCGTCGCCGCCGGCGGCGACATCCTGGTCGCGCGGGGGTCCGAGGGTGGCGGGCACGGCGAGGTCAAGCTCGCGACGCTGCCGTTGCTCGACGACGTGTTGGACGCCTTGGACGGCGCAGCGGTGCCCGTCCTCGCGGGCGGTGGCATCGCCTCGGCGCGGAGCCTGGCCGCGGTGCTGGCCGCCGGGGCGAGCGGGGCGTGGGTGGGCACCCGGCTGGCGGCCTGCCCGGAGGCGCTCACCGGTGACGGCAGCCGCCGCGCGCTGATCGCCGCCCGGGCCACCGACACCGCCGTCACCCGGGCCTTCGACGTCGCCAGGGGGCTGCCCTGGCCGGCGAAGTTCCCGTCGCGCGTGTTGGCCAACGACTTCGTCGCGCGCTGGACGGGCCACGAGGACGCGCTCGATGTGTCGGCATGCGACGAACTGGCCGCGGCCGTCGCCGCCGACGATCGCCGCGTCGCGCCCGTCGATGCCGGCGAGGGCGTCGGGATGATCCGCGACGACGCGTCGGTGGGGGAGGTCATGGAGCAGATGTGCGCGGGTGCGGAGCGTTTGCTCACCGCATGGGCGCCGCGGCCCTGAGCACCACGCAACACCGATCCGGCCCGGGGCACAGCCGGGCGTCGGGGCCGTGCGGCGCCAGCGCGTCGGCCACGCCGGTGATCAGCGCGTGGTTCATGTTGCAGGCCAGCTCCGTCTGCTCCTGCGCCAGCGCGTGGAACGGGCAATTGGCCAGCTCCACCTCGCCGTCGGCCGGCCGGGGTTCGTAGCCGTACCTGCGCAGCACCCGGAGCGCCAGATCCATCGCCGCCGAGGCGTCATTTGGCGGGCGCTCGGTCGCGGCGATCGTCCGGCCGTAGTCGCGGGCGACCCGGTTCAGCGCTTCGACGACGGGTTCACCGGTGGCGTCCGACCGCGCGATCGCGGTGACCATCAGGCGACCGGCCAGCTCGTACTCGCGCTGGGGGAGGCTGACCGCGATGTCGCGGGGCGCCCGGCGATACAGCTTGGACGTCCGCCCCGCGCCGGGCCCCGAGCGGCCCGTCAATCGCGCATAGCCGGTTTCCAGCAGGCCCTCGGCGGTTAACCGATCCAAGTGGAATTTGGCCTGGTGGCGCGGCACGCCGACGGCGTCGGCCGCCTGGTCGCGGCTCACCGGCGCCGGCTGGGAGCACACGAATTCGTAGAGGCGGCGGCGCACCGGATCGGCGAGCGCGCCGATGCCGGCCGCGTCCCGCTGCAGCGCGTTCCCGTCGTCCATCCGCCCTTCGCCTCTAACAGACAAAATGCTTGACGCTACAGTGTAACGAATCTAACGTACAAATTATTATCCGTTAGTAATGGAGGCAACCATGAGTACCACACATGACTCCGCCAGCCCCGCCCTCGCCGACCAGCTGCGGGACCCGGCCTACTCGGCCTACCTCGCGCTTCGCACGGTCTTCACGATCGCGCCGATCGTGATGGGGCTGGACAAGTTCTTCAACGTGCTGACCCATCCGCATCACTGGAGCATGTACCTGGCCGGCTGGATCGACGGCGTCGTCCCGGGAACCGCCGACCAACTCATGTACGTCGTGGGCGTGATCGAGATCGTCGCCGGTGTTTTGGTGGCAGTGGCGCCGCGGTTCGGCGCCTGGGTGGTGGCGGCCTGGCTTGCCGGGATCATCATCAACCTGCTCACCGTGCCCGGGTTCTACGACATCGCGCTGCGCGACTTCGGTCTGCTGGTGGGCGCCGTGGCGCTGGCCCGGCTGGCGCAGGGCGTGCATAACGGCAGCATCGGCTACACCGCGCGCAGGTAGCGCTTGGCGATGACGCGCTGGGCCGCCCTGACGACCGGCCCGCCGGCCTTGCTCCACCAGGCGGCGGGCCGGGAGAACGCCGACACCTCCGCATACACCGCGTCGGTGGCCGGGTCGCGGCGCACGACGAAGCGCTCCTCGCCCGACTCCGGGTGGCCCGGCAGCGTGCCGTAGGCGAACCCGCGGATGTCGGGCTCGTCGACGACGTAGACGACCCGGCACGGCGCGGGCAGAAAGCCGAGCCGCACCACTAAGACCGTGTCGACCTCGGCGACCTCAGAGCTGGCCTGCACGCGCAGGCCGGATCCGCGTTGCATGCCCCAGCGCATGACCGCGTCGCCGGCCTGCTCGAAACGCGTTCGGCCGGTGCCGATTTGACGCTCGTTGTGCTGGTGGTCGTAGCCGGCGGGCAGCTCGCCGTTCGCCGTCGCGCCTATCTCCTTGTAGGTGAGCGGAAGCTCCTCGAGCGTTTGTAGGTCCACGTGTTCAGCGTACGGTCGTAGACGTGACCGCTCAGACTGTTGCCCAAGCATCCGGAACCTTCGCCATCGGCGGCGAGCTGACCGTCAACCGCCTCGGATTCGGCGCAATGCGCCTGACCGGCAAGGGCGTGTGGGGCCCGCCCGCCGATCGCGACGAGTGCGTGCGGGTCTTGCGGCGCGCCGTCGAGCTCGGGGTGAACTTCATCGACACCGCGGACTCCTACGGGCCGTACGTTTCCGAGGAGATCATCCACGACGCGCTGCATCCCTACGACGGCATGGTGATCGCCACCAAGGCGGGCCTGCTGCGCACCGGTCCCGACGTCTGGGTGCCGCTGGGCAACCCGAGCTACCTGCGCCAGGAATGCGAGATGAGCCTGCGGCGCCTCGGCGTCGAGACCATCGACCTGTTCCAGCTGCACCGCATCGACCCCAACTTCCCGCTGGCCGACCAGGTGGGCGAGCTGCTCACGTTGAAGAACGAGGGCAAGATCCGCCACATCGGCCTGTCCGAGATCAACGTCGACCAACTCACCGCCGCCCAGCAGATCACCGAGATCGTGTCGGTGCAGAACATGTACAACCTGGCCTCCCGCGGCGCCGAGCCGCTGCTGGACGCCGCGACCAGCCAGGGCATCGGGTTCATCCCGTGGTTCCCGCTGGCCGCCGGGCCGTTGGCCGCGCCCGACGGGCCGCTGCAGCGCATCGCCGCCGAGCATGACGCGAGCCCGTCGCAGCTGGCGCTGGCCTGGCTGCTGAAGCGCTCGCCGGTGATGCTGCCCATCCCGGGCACGTCCAGCGTCGCGCACCTGGAGGAGAACGTCGCCGCCGCCGAGATCACCTTGACCGACGAGGAGTTCGAGACGCTGGCGGCCGCGGGAGCCCAGCGGACGGTCTGACCGCCGTCAATACCCAAAAATAGGGAATTTTCCCGATATCCCGGGGGCGCCCGACTCCGCACACTCGACGGCGAGCGCTCCTGCGGCTTGCCGTCGCCGTGACGCCGCCCGGGCGCGCCGAATACGGCTGCGTGGGCGGAGGGAAGACATGTCGTTTGTGGTTGCGGTGCCGGAGGTATTGACCTCTGCGGCAATGGATTTGGAGAGTATCGGGTCTGCGCTGACTGAGGCCCACGCGGCGGCCGCCGGCGCGACGACCGGGGTGCTGGCGGCGGGAGCCGACGAGGTCTCGGCGGCGATCGCGGCGCTGTTCAGCGGCCACGGTCAGGCCTTTCAAGCGTTGAGCGCGCAGGCGGCGTCGTTCCATCGGCAGTTCGTGCAAACCCTGACCGGGACCGGGGGTGCCTACGCCCTCGCCGAGGCCGCCAACGCGTCGCCGTTGCAGACCCTGGAGCAGGACGTGTTGGGCGTGATCAACGCGCCCACCGAGGCGCTGCTGGGCCGGCCCTTGATCGGTAACGGCGCCGACGGCGCGCCCGGCACCGGGCAGGCCGGTGGCGCGGGCGGCATCCTGTGGGGCAACGGCGGCAACGGCGGGTCAGGGGTGGCCGGCAACGGGACAGGCGTGGCCGGCGGCCCCGGCGGTGCCGGAGGGCCCGCGGGCCTGTTCGGTAGCGGTGGCGTAGGCGGAGCCGGCGGGACCGGTGGCGCCGGCGCGGTCGGCGGAGCCGGCGGCACCGGCGGCGTCGGCGGGTTGCTGGGCGGATTCGGCGGGGCCGGCGGCATCGGCGGCACCGGCGGCTCGGGGGCGCCGGGGGCAGGTCCGCCCTCATCGGCGACGGCGGAAACGGCGGTAACGGGGGCACGGCCCAGGGCGCCACCAGCAGCGTCGGTGGCGCGGGCGGAGCCGGTGGCAACGGCATGCTGATCGGCGACGGCGGCAACGGCGGCAACGGCGGCCTCGGCCAGGTGCGCGGCGCGACGGGCACCGGCGGCATCGGCGGTCAGCTGCTGGGCCTGGACGGCTTCAATGCGCCCGCCGCTTCCGCTTCGGGCCCGCTGCACGCCCTGCAGCAGCAGACGCTCAACGCGATCAACGCGCCCTTCCAAGCGGCTACCGGCCACCCGCTGATCGGCAACGGCGCCAACGGGGCTCCCGGCACGGGAGCCGCCGGCGGAGCCGGCGGGCTGCTGTTCGGCAACGGCGGAACCGGCGGCTCGGGGACTGCCGGCGCGGCCGGCGGCCACGGCGGGGCCGGCGGCGGACTGTTCGGCTCCGGCGGCGCGGGCGGCACCGGCGGCGCGTCGGCGACCGGCAACGGCGGGGCCGGCGGCGCCGGCGGCGACGGCGGGCTATTTGGCTCCGGCGGCACCGGCGGGGCCGGCGGACGGGCACCCGCCGCTGCCAACGGCGGCGCGGGCGGGGCTGGCGGCAACGCCGGCTTGTTCGCCGGCGCGGCCGGGGACGGGGGCGCCGGCGCCGCATCCTTCACGCCCGGCGTAGCAGCCACCGGTAGGGGCGGCGCCGGCGGGGCGGGCGGCACCGGCGGGCTGTTCGCCCGCGGCGGTCTCGGCGGCGACGGCGGCTTCGGCCTCACCAGCGGCGCCGGCGGGGGCGGCGGCGCGGGCGGCATGTTGTCCGGCGACGGCGGGGCCGGCGGCGCCGGCGGATACAGCAGCCTCGGCGGCAGCAGCGGCGGCGGCGGGAACGGCGGCAACGGCGGGCTGTTCGGCGGCGGCGGGGCCGGCGGCGCCGGCGGAGTCGGACAAACCGCCGCCGGCGCCGGCGGGCGCGGCGGCAATGCCGGCGCGCTGAGCATGGGCGCCACCGGCGGGGCCGGCGGCGCCGGCGGGAGCAGCGACTTCACCGCCGGGGCTGGCGGCGCCGGCGGCAACGGCGGCATGCTCTTCGGCGACGGCGGGGCCGGCGGTGCGGGCGGCGCCGGCGATTCCCGGGGTGGGGCCGGCGGCTCCGGCGGCAACGCCGGCGTGCTCACCGGCTCCGGCGGCGCCGGCGGCGGCGGCGGACTCGCCGGCGCCAGCCCGCTAACCCCCGGCGGCGCAGGCGGGGCGGGCGGCAAGGGCGGGCTGATCGGCAACGGCGGTGACGGCGGCGCCGGCGGGTCCGGTCACGGCGGCGCGGGCGGCGCCGGCGGCAACGGCGGCAACGCCGTGACGATCGGCGACGGCGGCAACGGCGGCAATGGCGGCAACCCGGGCACCCCGCCCGGCACGCCCGGCGGGGGCGGCGACGCCGGGGTCCTGGTCGGCCAGAACGGGATGAACGGGACGCCCTAGCCAGGCGACGCTCACGAGCCGAACGTGGCTGCGAAAAATCGGTCCGATTTTCGCAGTGGCGTTCGGCTCGCGGCGCCGGAGGCGGCTATCCCGCCTGCTTGACCGGCGGCCGGTAGAAGATCACCAACTGCCCGACGGCACCGGCCAGGCCGAGCCCGGCCGAGATCACCAGGCCGGGCCAGCCGTCGAACCAGTTCTTGCCGAAGATCACCCAGTCCAGGCTGAGCCGACCGGCGCCCAGCGTGGCCACCGCGACGGCGCTGACCGCCAGCACCAGGTTGTACTCCCAGCCCTCCTTGACGATGAAGAAGCCGTTGGCCCGGTGCACGGTCCACGCCGCGACCAGCATCAGCGAGACGAAGCCCGCGGCGGGGATCGGCGTGAGCAGCCCCGCCGCCAGGCCCAGCCCGGCGGACACCTCGGTGGTGGCGGCCACGGCGGCGTGGAACTTGCCCGGCTTCATGCCGATGCTCTCGAACCACCGGGCCGTTCCCGGAATCCGGCCGCCGCCGAAAAACTTGTTGAAGCCGTGCGCGGCGAGCGTCAGTCCCAGCACCAGCCGCAGGAGCAGTAACCCGACGTCATACACATTCATAGGTGCAAACGTAGCGGGTAGCGGTTCCAGAACCCGATAGGAGCCCGGCATCAAGATCGCGATCAATGGTGCGTGGGCTCATGATCGCGCGTTCTCGCACGGCCCGGCCATCACAGCACGGCGTCCAGCAAGCGGACGTACTCGTCGATGTCGGGGATGGCCGACTCCGCCGCATGCACGCTGATGGCCACGGTGTCGCCGATGCCGTGCACCCCGTGAGTCAGGCCCATCGCCGGCGACAGTGCCGGGTACCCGGCCGTCAGCGCCACCCGGGCGCCGCCGAAGCTCAGGTCGGCCGCGCCGCGGTTGACGCTGGACAGCACGGTGTTGCCGGCGACCTGGGTCGGGCGGATGTCGGCGTCGAACTGCGCGACGCCCCACCGCAGCAGCGCCGCAGGCACCGCGGCGAACGCCCGGTCGGCGGCGCGGGTCGCCGGATGTTCGAAGCGGCGCCGGCCATTGGCCAGATCGGCGGCGATCCGCTCGACCCGGGCATCGACACCCAGCGTCGGATAGAGCCCCACCACGACGTTGCCGAAGTGGTTATAAGCCTGCGCCACACCGGGTTTGGCCATCGGCACCTCGGCACCCAGCGACTCCGTACCCTCGCCGAGCAGCGCGGACAGCGCCGTGGACACCGCCGCCAGCGCCGCGACGGTGACCGTGGGGCCGCGCAATTGCGAGCGGTGCCGCACCAGCGTGCGCACCGATCGCGCGGCGCCCGGGCGGGCGTTGGTGGCCTGCAGCGGGCGCGGCCCGAGCGGCGGCGCCAGCACCGCGGCGTCGATGTCGCGAACCAGCCGGCGATGGGCGCACGCAGCGTCGAAGGCCCGCCGGGGCAAAAACCCCGCCGACGGACGAGCCACCCGGGGCACCGGCGCGTCCCGGCCGAACAGCCACGCCGCCATCGCCGAGCCGCGCGCGCCGTCGGCCAGCGCGTGCGCGATCTGCAGGACCGCGACGGTGCCCGCCGCGCGTACCCCCGGAATGCCCCGCACCGGGGTGAACACGTGCAGCCGCCACGGCATCCGGCGGGCATCCAGCTGGTCCGCCGCGAGGCCGGCCACAGCCGTCAGGCATTCGCTCCAGTCCCCGACGGCCGGGTCATGACGAACCACCGATTCCGGCCCGACCACCGCCGGCACCCACAGCGGATAGGCAAGCCGGCCGCGCTCGGCGACCCGAACCGTCAGGCCGGGGCACTCGCGGGCCCGCCGGCACACCGCCTCGACCGCGCCCCCGAGATCCGCGGGTTCGCCGTCGAACGCGTACAGCAGGAACTCGTCGTTGGGAATCTTGGCCGACATCCAGTAGAACTGCGCATCGACGGCCGCCATCCGCCGCGCCGCCATGGCCTCAGCCGGGCGACCCGATGAACGTGAGCACCAGGTTGGCGACCTTGTCCGGCTGTTCGAGCTGCAGGAAGTGTCCCGCGTGGTCGACGATGGCGGCCTCACTGCCCGCGGGCAGCGCCTTTTCCGTCCACCGGGTGAAAGCCGATGTCATGCAACCGTCGTCGCGGCCGTGCAGGTACAGACACGGCAGCAGTGGCGCCTCGGTCCACAGCCGGTTCAGCTCGGCATACTTCGCCGGTGCCCGCGGCGCGCGGATGGTGGCGCGGTACGGTCCCAGCGCCGCCCGCCAGCTCTCCGGTGTGCCGATCGCGGCGTCGACGTGACGCAGGTCCTCGTCGGCGTGATAACCCGGAGACCACCGCCGCCACAGCAGCGGCAGCACCCAGGACGCGGAACGCTCAGGCAGCCAAGGCAATTGGAAGTAGAGGATGTACCAGCTGCGCAGCAGCTGCGGCGGTAGGTGGCCGATCAGCCGCGCCCGCTCGGCCACGCCGCCCCGGCGACGGAAGCCCGCCGTGACCGGCACCGACATGATCACCGCCTTGGCGAACGGGCTGCCGGGCATCGCCGCGAGGCCGGTCGCCGCGAGCGCCCCCCAGTCGTGGCCGATCACGACGTCGTGCTCGGTGCCGCCCGCGGCCGAGCGCACCCGCAGGGCGTCGTCCATCAGCGCGCCGACGTGAAAGTCGCCGTCGGTCGGGATCGACGACGGCGCGTACCCGCGCATGAACGGTGCGACGACGCGCCACCCCGCCTCGGCCAGCCGCGGGGCGAAGTTGCGCCACCCGTAGGCGGTGTCGGGGAAGCCGTGTAGGCACAACGCGATCGGGGCGTCCGGCGGCCCCCAGGTCAGCGCCTTCAGGTCCCCGGCCGGGCCGGGCACGTCGATCCAGCCCGGTTCACTCACCCCGGCCCCCCCTGGGCATCCTCAGCCATCTCGACTCCTGTTCGGCGCGTCCGCACCGACCAACCTAACGCCTGTGCGGCCGAGACGCACCGACCCCCGCCGAGATTGACCAGATCCGCACCGCGGCAATGTTTTTCAATCTCGACGGGCGCCGGAATCGACCGGCCTACCGGGCGAGCTCCCCCGCCACCGCGCGCTCCAGGTCGGCGATGATGATCTTGCGCATGCCGTACATCGCCTGGGTGGCCGCCGCCGCACGCGTCCGATCCGGGTCGCCGATCAATTCGTAGAGCCGGTCGGGGATGATCTGCCAGCTCAGGCCGAAGCGGTCCTTGCACCAGCCGCACTGCGATTCCTCCCCGCCGTCGGTCAACCGCTCCCAGTAGTAGTCCACCTCGGCCTGGTCCTTGCAGTGGATCGTGAAGGACACCGCCTCGCTGAAGTGAAAGTGCGGGCCGCCGTTGATGCCGATGAACCGGGTGCCGTCCAGCACGAAGCTTCCCGACAGGACCGTTCCCGGCTCCCCGGGGCCGGCCTCGGTGGTCCGGTTGAGGCCCTCGATCCGCGAGTTGGGGAACACCGAGGTGTAGAACTCCGCCGCCTCTTCCAGGTTGTTGTCGAACCACAGCGAGGGCGTGATCGATGGCATGAGCCGTCTCCTTACATTCGTCGTTGGTATGTCCCACGGATAGACCGCGGCGGCGACGATAACTCATCGGGGGCCAGCGCCGGGGTCAATAGATTACCTAGGTAACGTCGAGGGGCGATCTACCGAGAGGACGCCCATGAGCGCCGTGAGCAGCAGTTTCCAGACGGTCGAGTTTTCCGGCCACCAGGGGATCACCCTGGTCGCCGACGAATGGAACCGCGGCGCGGCGGCACCGGCCGACCGGCCCACGATCCTGATGTTGCACGGCGGCGGCCAAAACCGGTTTTCCTGGAAGAACACCGGCCAGATCCTGGCCGACGACGGGTTTCACGTGGTGGCGCTGGATTCGCGGGGGCATGGCGACAGCGATCGCGCACCGGACGCCGACTACGACGTCGAGACGCTGACCGCGGACGTGATGCACGTGCTGGACGCCATCGGCCGGCCCGTGGCGATCATCGGCGCGAGCATGGGCGGGCTGACCGGCATCCTGGCCGCCGACCGGGCCGGCCCCGACAGGGTGACGCAGCTAGTGCTGGTCGACGTGGTGCCCCGATTCGAGAAGGGCGGCAGCGCCCGCATCCGCGACTTCATGTTCAGCGGCCTGGACGGGTTCGAGTCGCTGGAGCAGGCCGCCGACGCCGTCGCCGCCTACCTGCCCTACCGGGAGAAGCCGCGCAGCCCCGAGGGATTGAAGAAGAACCTCCGCCTGCGCGACGGGCGCTGGTACTGGCACTGGGATCCGGCGTTCATGACCAAGCCCGGGGACGACCCCGAGCTGCGCACCGAGAAATTCGAGCACGCCGCGACCAACCTGTCGATTCCCGTCCTGTTAATCCGCGGGAAGCTGTCCGACGTCGTCAGCCCTGAGGGCGTCCAGCATTTCCTCACGCAGGTGCCCCGCGCCGAGTTCGTCGAGCTGTCGAACGCGGGGCACACCGCGGCCGGCGACGACAACGACGCGTTCAGCGAGGCCGTCGTCGCCTTCGTGGAGCGGGCGAGTTAGTTCGCCGGCTTCTCCGCATGCCCACCGAACTGCTTGCGCATCGCCGATAGCGCCTTGTTCGCGAAGTCGTCGAGCTGACGGCTGGCGAAGCGGGACTGCAGGGCGGTCGTCAACACTGGCGACGGCACCCCCTCGTCGATCGCCGCGATGGCGGTCCACCGGCCCTCCCCCGAGTCCGAGACCCGCCCGGAGAATTCCTTCAGCTCCGGCGATTCGTGCAACGCGATCGCGGTCAGGTCCAGCAGCCACGAGCCGATCACGCTGCCCCGGCGCCACACCTCGGCGACATCCGGGATGTCGAAGTCGTACTGATAGAACTCGGGATTGGACAGCGGCGCGGTTTCGGCGTCACCTTCCTGTATCTGCTTGCCGATGTCGGCGTTGCGCAAGATGTTCAGGCCCTCGGCGAGCGAGGCCATCATTCCGTACTCGATGCCGTTGTGCACCATCTTGACGAAGTGCCCCGCCCCGGACGGGCCGCAGTGCAGGTAGCCCTTCTCGGCTTGCGCGACCTCGCCGTCGCGGCCGGGCGTGCGCGGCGCCGCGTCGACCCCGGGCGCAACGGTGGCGAAGATCGGCTCGGCGTGCTCGAAGGCGTCGTCGTCACCGCCGATCATCAGGCAGTAGCCGCGGTCGCGACCCCACACGCCGCCGCTGGTACCGCAGTCGAGCAAGCGAATGCCCTTGTCGCCCAGCGTTTTCGAGTGGCGGATGTCGTCACGATAGTAGGAGTTGCCGCCGTCGATCACGATGTCCCCGGAGTCCAGCGTCTTCGCCAGTTCGTCGATCACGCCGGTGGTGATGGTCCCGGCCGGCACCATCACCCAGACCACGCGGGGCTTGGCCATCTTTTCGGCCAGCTCCGCCAGCGAGGACACCCCGGTGATGTTGTCCTCGCCAGCCATCGCCTGCACCGCGTCGGGGCTGTGGTCGTACACCACGCACTCGTGGCCGCCGTTGGCCACACGCCGAACGATGTTCGCGCCCATGCGGCCCAGGCCGATCATCCCTAGCTGCATCTGTCCCGTCTCCTTAGTTTGTCGCCTGCGTGCGGTGGGGTAGCCATGGTTCCTGCCAGCTGTGGTGACCGTGCAGCAGCGACTGCGCCGCCTCGGGTCCCCAGGAGCCGGGGTCGTAGGGGTGGATGCGGCCCGGGTTGTCCAGCACCGGCTGCACGATGCGCCACGTCTCTTCGATGGCGTCCTCGCGGGCGAAGAGCTGGCGATCGCCGGTGAATGCGGCGTAGAGGAGTCGTTCGTAGGGGCGCACCGCTTCGCCGAGGTCCTCGGCGAACGACGAGTCGAGGTGGACGTCGTGCCAGGAGTTTCCGGCTTGCGCGGACAGCTGCAGGCGCATTCCGGGGTCGGGGTCGATGCGCAGCACGATCTGATTGGGCTCGGGGGGCCGGCGGTTGGGCAGGAAGGAAAAGCCGGGGACGTGGTGCAGGAACATCCGGACCTCGGTGACCCGCTCCGGCAACGCCTTGCCGGCGCGCAGGAAGATCGGCACCCCGGCCCAGCGCCAGTTGTCGATCTCGGTCCGCAGCGCGACGTAGGTCTCGGTTTGCGAATCCTGCGCCACCCCGGCGACGTCGGTATAGCCGCGGTACTGGCCGCGCACACAACGCTCCGGATCAAGCGCCGGCATCGCGCGGAACACCTCGGCCTTCTTGTCGTTCAGGTCATCGGCACCGGGGCCGACCGGTGGTTCCATCGCGACCAGGGCGAGGACCTGCAGCAGGTGGTTCTGCACGACGTCGCGCAAGGTGCCCACCGCGTCGTAGAACTTTCCGCGGTCCTCGATCCCGAAGTTCTCGGCCATGGTGATGTGGATTTCGGAAATGCTGTCACGATCCCACACCTTTGCCAGGCCGTTGTTCGCGAAGCGCAGGTACTGCAGCTCTTCGACGGGCTGTTTGCCCAAAAAGTGGTCCACGCGCAGGATTTGGTCCTCGTCGAGCACCGCGCGCAGCCGGGCGTTCAGGTCGCGCGCGGACGCCAGGTCGTGGCCGAACGGCTTCTCCACCGCGACGCGCGCGCCCTCCAGCAGATCGACCTTCGCGAGGTTTTCGACGATCGGCGCGAACAGCGACGGCGGCATTTCCAGGTAGTACAGCGGGCGGGAGTCCCTGCCGATCCGCTTGGCGAGCTCGTCGTAGAGCGCGGGATCGGTGACGTCGCCGTGCACGTAGGACAACCTGGCCGCGAACCGGTCGAACACCGCATCGTCGAGGGGTTCACCCGAGTCGCCGATCGCGTGGCGCGCCCGCTCGATCAGCTTCTCCAGCGGCATGTCGTCGCTGGCCACCCCGAGGATCGGGCACTTCAGCAGGCCACGCGATTCGAGTCGGTACAGCGCGCGGTAGGTCATCTTGCGGGCCAGATCGCCGGTAATGCCGAAGATCACCAAAAGATTTGACGAGCCAGTCTCACCGTCGGCCAAGACGCGCACCTCCCTTGAGATTCGCTACCCGCGGCGGCCCGTGCTCAACCCTAAAGCGTGTCGATAGGCCCGACAACCGGAAGCCGCCTGGGCCTTTGGCAGGATGCCAAGCGTGGGTGACACGCTGCATCTCGCGGTCTACGTCCTCGCCGGGGTGGCCGCGATCGAGGCCGGCGCCATCGCCGTGCTCTCGGTGCTGCTGGTCCGCGGCCGCCGGGAGCTCGAGGAACTGCGGGCGCGGACCGACGCCCGCACTCAGCTGCTTTCGGGCGGCCGCGAGGCCGTCAAACGCGTGTGGAACGCCGCCAACGTGATGCGCAAGGAGGGCTTCGGCGCCGTCGTGCGCAGCTCGATCGAGGACCTCGCGGACTGGGCCGAGGTCGAACGGCCCGACCTGGCCCGGGTCACCCCCGACGGTCGCGTGGTGATCCTGTTCTCCGACATCGAGGAGTCCACCGCCCTCAACGAACGCATCGGCGACCGCGCCTGGGTCAAGCTGATCAGCGCGCACGACAAGCTCATTTCCGGACTCGTGCGGCAACGGTCGGGCCACGTGGTCAAGAGCCAGGGTGACGGCTACATGATCGCCTTCTCGCGCGCCGAAGAGGCGGTGCGGTGCGGCATCGACGTCCAGGAAGCGCTACACAACGACGGAAAACGCAAGCGGCAACACGACATTCGGGTCCGGATCGGCATCCACATGGGCCGGTCCGTGCGCCGCGGCGACGACCTGTTCGGGCGCAACGTCGCCATGGCGGCACGGGTCGCCGCCCAGGCCGCCGGCGGCGAAATCCTGGTGAGCGAACCGGTGCGAGACGCGCTGCGCGACTGTGACGGCATCCGATTCGACGACGGGCGCGAGGTGGAATTGAAGGGCTTTTCGGGCCGCTACCGGTTGTTCTCCGTCGAACCCGAGGCCGACCCCGACTTGGACTGAAAGCTCGCCGCGTCGGATTCGGCCAGCCGCTCATGCAGCCGCGCGCGGATCTCGTCGGGCGTGTACGCGCGTCGCTTGCGTTGGTCCCGGGCCACCAGCACTCCCCCGGCCACGACGCCGGCGACACCGGCGAGCCCGATCCACTTCCAAACCCTGCGCATAATTGACAGGCTATTACCCGCTATGGACACCCTTCGCGACAAGGTTGCCGTCATCACCGGAGCGGCCAGCGGCATCGGCCGCGCCATCGCGTGCGCGCTCGGCGACCGCGGCGCGCGGATCGTGGCCGTCGACCTCGACGGCGATCGTGGCCAGGCCCTGGCCGGCGGCCTGACCGACCGGGGCGTCGAAGCGCTGGCGCACCGCGCTGACGTCTCGGATCCCGTTGCTTTCGAAGGTATTCGGGACGAGGCGCTGCGCCGATTCGGGCGGGTCGACATCGTGGTCAACAACGTCGGGGTGCTGACCAACGGTCTGCCCGAGGACATTCCGGTCCCCGAGTGGCAGCGCATCGTCGACGTCAACCTGATGTCGGTGGTGCGCAGCAATGCCGCGTTCCTGCCGCTGCTGCTCGATCAGGGCAGCGGGCATCTGGTCAACACCGCCTCCTTCGCCGGGCTTTTCACCTATTCCTACGACCGGCTGCCGTACGCCGCGACCAAGGCCGCAATCGTGCAGATCAGCGAGGGGCTGGCAATCTACCTGCGGCCGAAGAACATTGGCGTGACCCTACTGTGCCCGGGGCCGGTGCTCACCAACATCGCCGCCGGCGTGCCGACGTTCGGCGGCGGCGCGCCGCTGCGCATCCCCGGCGAGCAGTTCGAGTTGCTCGACCCCGCGCCCGTCGGCGAACTGGTCGCCGAGGCGATCCTGCGCAACCGATTCTTCGTGCCCACCCACGCCCACGTCGTCGACGAGCTGCGCCGCCGCGTCGACGACTGGGACGCCTACCTCGACTACCAGATCTCACGCGAACCACGAAAAGGAAAGGCGGACAGCGATGACTGACGCACGCACCGAGGGGCTGGACACGCTCAAAAGCATGCTGCCCGGCGTGATCCCGGACGGAACCACCGGCCTACGCGACGGCGGGCTGGCCGACGAACTCGGCGACCTGAGCCTCGACCACGTCTTCGGCGCGCTGTGGACCCGCCCCGGCCTCGACCGCCGGTCCCGCAGCCTGGTCACCCTCGGCGCGCTGATCGCCCTTCGGGCCAGCGACGAGCTGAAGATCCACTTCCGGATCGCGTTGCAGAACGGATTGAGCCTGCAGGAGATCGAAGAGGTGATCTATCACATGACGGGCTACGCGGGCTACCCGGCGGCCGTCAGCGCACGCAAGGTCGCCCGCGAAGTCCTCGCGGGCCCATAATGACTGCAATGGTGAAACCCGAAGCGACGGGCGGACTTACATGCTGACACTGGATCAGGCGCTAGACGAGACCCGGACCGGCGACCTCTGGCTGTTCCGCGGCCGCTCCCGACCCGACCGCGCCATCCAGACGCTGACGAACGCTCCGGTGAACCACGTCGGCATGACGGTGGCCATCGACGACCTTCCCCCGTTGATCTGGCATGCCGAGCTGGGCGACAAACTGGTCGACGTCTGGACCGGCACCAACCACCGCGGCGTGCAGCTCAACGATCTGCGCCAAGCCGTGCTGCAGTGGACCGACCGCTACCAACAGCGGTGCTGGCTGCGTCAGCTGACGCCGTATGCCACCCGCGAACAGGAGAACAGGCTGCTGCGGGTGATCGCGCGGATGGACGGCACCGCGTTTCCCACCACCGCCCGCCTGACCGGCCGGTGGTTCCGCGGCCGGCTCCCGACCATCAACGACTGGGTGCGCGGAATCCCATTGGTAGACAGGAAGGTTCGCGAGCAGACGCAGCGCCGCAGGCAAGAGCGCAAGGTCAGCCTGGAGACGGCGTACTGCGCGGAGACGGTGGCGATCACCTACGAGGAGATGGGACTTCTCGTCACCGACAAGGACGCGAATTGGTTTGACCCGGGTTCATTCTGGAGCGGTGACGCGCTCCCACTTGCGCCGGGGTATCAGCTGGGCAGCGAAATCACTGTCACTGTCGGCTAATCGACGGTCATTTCCCCCAGCTCGGACCAGCCCGTCGCCTCTACCGTCTGGCTGATGATCTTGGGCGTGGACGTCAGCGCCTGCGGCAGCTCCTGCATCGCCCGCTTGAAGTGATCGCTGTTGACGTGGACGCCCCCGGCGTCGCCGTCCCGGAACGCCTCCACGAGGACGTACTCCGCCGGGTTGTCGAGGCTGCGCGACCACTCGAACCACAGGTTGCCCTCTTCGGCGCGGGTGGCCGCAGTGAACGGACCGACCAGTTCCGGCCAGCGATCGGTCCACTCGGGCTTGGTCTCGAACTTGACGACGATGAAGATCATGGCCGCAGGATACGTGCCGCGAGCCTACCGGGCGCCAGCGGTTCTACAGCAAAATTCGCCTAGACGTCCACTTTGACGCCTAGGCGAATTTCTGCTATTGGATTTTCGCCGGTTTCGGCCGGCCTCCCATGCGCGCGCAAGTGACTCCCGTCACAACTGGGCGTTTATCGCGATCGGTTCACATTCGCGGGGAATGCATTCCCATTCGGATAACGAGACCGGCGCGGATCCAATTCTTTATGGATTGGGAATTGCGGGATCGGCGGGCGGCGGCACGTCGGGGGCGCCGGCGCCTACCAGGCCGGATTCACCCACCACATGTTCCTGCCAATGC
>NZ_LZKR01000197.1 GCF_001672915.1 Mycobacterium sp. 1245805.9
CAATTCACCAGCACCACCACCTACCACGCCCCCCGCAACCCCCGCGAAGGCGTCCTGGCCGCCCTGTTCGCCGAAATCCTCGGCCTGCCCCGCGTCGGCACCGACGACAACTTCTTCACCCTCGGCGGACACTCCCTATCGGCCACCCGACTCGTCGCACGCATCCGCACCGAACTCGGCACCGAAGTCCCCATCCGCGCCATCTTCGACGCCCCCACCGTCACCCAACTCGCCGAATGGCTTTCCCACGAACCGGCATCCGAGTTCGTGGATCCCTTCGCGACGGTGCTGCCGCTTCGTTTGGGCGGGACCAAACTCCCCGTGTGGTGCATTCACCCGGCGGGTGGAGTCGCGTGGGGATACCGCGGCCTCGTCAGTCATCTTCCCGACCGGCCGATCTACGGGATTCAGGCGCGCGGCGTCGACGGCACGACGCCGTTCGCCAGTTCGATACCCGCGATGGTGAATGACTATCTCGAGCAGATCTTGGCCATCCAACCCGAAGGCCCCTTCGTCGTGCTCGGTTGGTCGTTTGGCGGTGTCGTGGCCCAGGCGATGGCGGCGGAGCTCAGCAACCGAGGTCACGAGGTGGCGCTCTTGGGATTGATCGCCAGCGTGCCCAGGTACGAGGACGATCCCCTGCTGCTGACGCGCTTTTCCGAGAGCGATACACGGTCCGTGATAAAGACATGGGCGAACGAGCGCTACGGAATCTCGATCGACGACGCCGAATATAAGTCGTTGGCGGACACGGTGATTGCGTTGACCAGAAACAGTGTCGAAATCCTCAACGACTTTGTGTCGCCCGTCTACGACGGCCGTTCGCTGCTATTCATACCGACGATCAACGAACCAAGATCGCCGGATCAGTGCGTCGCGGCGTGGGCGCCTTACTTGAAGGGAAACGTGTCCGCGCACAAGATCGAAAGCCGGCATTCCGACATGGATATGCCCGGGCCGATCGCCGCGATCGGTCAAATACTCGCCCGTGAGCTCGGTTAGCATGAGCACCGAAGTTCCCCAACCACCATTCGTAGCGCGGATGGTCCGCCGGTTTTGCGTGCCCATCATCCTGGGGTGGACGGCGATCGCTCTCATCGTGAGTGTCGGCGTCCCGTCACTGGAGCACGTCGCGGAAGAGCGCTCGGTACCGATGAGCCCCAAGGATGCGCCATCGGTCAAGGCGATAACGCGCATGGGTGAGGACTTCAAAGAATCCGATTCCGACAGTTTCGCCTTGATCGTCTTAGAGGGTGAGCAGCCGCTCGGCGACGACGCGCACAAGTTCTACGACAGCATGATTCGCCAGTTGGAAGCCGACACGAAGCATGTCCAGCACGTCCACGATTTCTGGGGTGATCGGCTCACCGCGGCGGGAGCGCAGAGCGCCGACGGTCGGGCCGCCTACGTGCAATTGAGTCTGGCCGGCAACCAAGGCACCCCCCTGGCGGACGAATCCGTGGAAGCCGTCCGAAACATCGTGAAGCGCACCCCGCCACCCCCGGGCGTGAAGGCCTATCTCACCGGGCCGGCGCCTCTCGTCGCGGACACGAACCGGGCCGGCAACACGTCGATCCTCAGGATCACGGTGGTAACCGTCGTGGTGATCTTCGTGATGCTGCTGCTCGTCTACCGCTCGGTCGCCACCGTCATTCTGTTGCTGGTCATGGTCGGGATCGGACTGGCGGCGTCCCGAGGAATCGTGGCGTTTCTCGGCGACCATCACGTCGTCGGGCTGTCGACCTTTGCCGTTAATCTGCTGGTGTCCCTGGGGATTGCGGCCGGAACCGACTACGGGATCTTCTTCTTCGGCCGCTATCAGGAAGCGCGTCAGGCCGGCGAGGATCGGGAATCGGCCTACTACACCACATTCCGCGGCGTCTCCAAAGTCGTCCTGGGCTCCGGATTGACCATCGCCGCGGCGGTCTACTGCCTGAGCTTTACCCGGATGCCCTATTTCCGCACCCTCGGCGTGCCATGCGCCGTCGGCATGCTGATCACGGTGGCGGTCGCGCTCACGCTGATACCGGCCATGATCGCCGTCGGGAGCGGCTTCGGTTTGTTCGACCCGAGGCGCAAGATCGGAGTTCGCGGATGGCGACGGGCCGGAACGGTAATCGTGCGCTGGCCCTTGCCCGTTCTCATCACGACATGCGTGATCGCCCTCATCGGATTGGTGACGTTGCCGGGTTACAAACCGAGCTACGACGACCGCCTCTATGTGCCTACGAACATCCCCGCCAACCTGGGGTACGCGGCCGCGGAGCGACATTTTTCAGCGGCGCGCATGATGCCTGAAGTTCTGATCGTCGAGACCAATCACGACATGCGGAACACGACCGACCTTCTCATCCTGGACAAGCTGGCCAAGGGCGTCTTTCGAGTTCCGGGGATTTCCCGCGTCGTCGCGATCACCCGGCCCGAGGGAACACCGATCGAGCACACGTCGATACCGTTCCTGCTCAGCATGCAGAACGCCGGGCAGATGCAAACGATGAAGTTCCAGAAGAACAGCATCGACGACATGCTCAAGCAGGCGGACGCGCTGACCTCGACCATCGCGACGATGAATCGCATGTACGGCCTGATGCAACAGCTCACCGACACGACGCATCGCATCATCGGCGAGACGAAGGGGATGACGGCCATCACCGATGAACTCCGGGACCACATCGCCGATTTCGACGACTTCTGGCGGCCGATCCGCAGCTACTTCCACTGGGAACGGCACTGCTACGGCATTCCGGTCTGCTGGTCAATACGCTCGATGTTCGACGCGCTGGACGGCGTCGACCAGATCAGCGGGCAGCTGCACTTGCTGGTGGCGGACATGAACAAGCTGGACGTGCTCTTGCCGCAGATGATCGCGCAGTTCCCGCCCATGATCGCGACGATGCAAAGCATGCGGACCATGCTGCTGGAGATGCACAGCACCATGTCCGGGATCTACAGCCAGATGGACTCGATGAGCTCGGACGCGATGGCCATGGGCAAGGCGTTCGACAACGCCAAGAACGACGACTCCTTCTACCTGCCTCCGGAGGTCTTCCAGAACAAGGACTTCCAGCGGATCATGAAATATTTCTTCTCACCCGACGGGAAGGCCGTCCGGTTCATCATTTCGCACCGGGGCGACCCCGCGACGGCCGAGGGCATCGCGAGCATCGATCCGATCAAGACGGCGGCCGAGGAGTCGCTCAAGGGAACTCCGTTGGAGGACGCCAAGATCTACCTCACCGGCACCGCGGCGACCTATAAGGATATGAGCGACGGCTCCAAATACGATCTGGTCATCGCCGGAGTGGCCTCGCTCTGTCTCATCTTCGTCATCATGTTGCTCATGACCCGAAGTTTCGTTGCCGCAATGGTTATCGTGAGTACGGTTGCGCTTTCGCTGGGCGCGTCCTTCGGGCTGTCGGTGCTCGTCTGGCAGCATCTGCTCGGCATCCATTTGCACTGGATGGTGCTTGCGATGTCGGTGATCATCCTGTTGGCGGTCGGTTCCGACTACAACCTGCTGCTGGTGTCCCGGTTCAAAGAAGAGATGGGCGCGGGGATCAACACGGGCATCATTCGCGCGATGGGCGGTACCGGAAAGGTCGTGACGTCAGCCGGTTTGGTCTTCGCGTTCACGCTCGCATCGATGGCGGTCAGCGACCTTCGCGTTATCGGTCAGGTGGGAACCACCATCGGTCTGGGCCTGCTCTTCGACACACTGATCGTGCGCGCGTTCATGACACCCGCGATCGCGGCACTGCTCGGACCCTGGTTCTGGTGGCCGCAGCGCGTACGCCGTCGTCGTTCGGTAACGAGGGCGACGGTCGTCATTGCGCCGGGTGGCGACGATCCTGTTCGTCGATCAGCCGGCGCCAGTGGTCGTTGAGGTGGTCGGACTGACGCTCGAGCGGAGGCTTGGGCACGCCGTCGGCGTGTGCGGGATCGGCGCCGAGGAATCGCAGGACGCGCGCGATCTCACCGTGATAGTCCTCGTCGAGATCTTCGTAGCGGACCGTCAAGACTTCGGGACGCCGGGTGGTGAAGTAGTCGGTCCACGCCGCCTGCTCGGCGTCGATGCCGCGCTCCAGTTCGGTGATCTGCTCGCGCGTCGGCGCGGTACCGGTGAGGTCGACCGCTGGCCGCTGCGGCGTGGGCCGGCCCAGATACAGACCCCAGGGAAGTTCCATCGTCGGCGGGCCCGGAGAACGAAACCACTCGCCCGTCGCTTCGGCACGAAACAGCGAGATGGCCTGCGCACGCCGGTCGGCGCGGACGATGTTGACGAAAACCGCTGTCGGAAAGAGCGTCTCGAGGACCGCGCCTGGATCGGCGCGAAACCCTAGGGCCCGCGCCAGCGAGACGACGTCCCGCCAGTGGATCTTGAAGCCCCACACGCCGTTCTCCGTCGCCGCGAACGCTCTGACATTCGCCAGGTATTCGGTCCAGGAGCAGTCCACCGGCAGCCCCAGATCCTCCTTGTAGGCCGCAATGTGGTCTGCGCCGAAATACTCCTCGGGCCGCCCGGCGACTCCCGTCGCAACGAGCCCGGCGGCCAAAAACGAACTACCCGAACGAGGGGTCGAGGCGATGACATAGCTCGCGTGTCGCATAGGCCTCCTCGGACGTGTCATTGAAGTGTAGGCGCCGGGCCTCTGGAACCGACCGCCCACAAACAGGTAGCGCACTACTCACGCGGATGACTCGTCGTCGGCCGGACACTGATGGCGCGATCAATCGGCGAGCCGGAGGACGACGCCGTATCGCGCCGTATCAACAGAAGAAAGGTCACAGCCATGCCAAAAGAGCGGGTGGTCAACACCGATCTCAACCTCGCCGTGCTGGGGGATGAGTCGGTCACGCACACCTCCGCGGATCGCTCCGCGGAGAAGTCGAAAAAGGCTGCGGGGCTTCGTGCCCACGCCAAAGGTCACAGCGCGACGGAAGACACCGTCGACGTCGAGCGGAAGAAGTAACGCCATGCCATGGTTCGAGTTCAAGAACAATTACAGCAAGCTGGTTTCGGTCGCGGTCTTGAAGCGCGACGACGACGCGTGCGGAGGCGAAGGCGGTGGTTGGGCGTCGCACGGATGGTGGAACCTGAACCCGGGTGAGACCAAGACCGTGATCTACAGCTCGAATCGCTACCTGTACTTCTATGCCGAGGCCGGCGACGGCACGTGGTGGGGCGACGGCAACGGACCCCAGGTCTATGTCGACCCGATCGAAAAGTTCGACAGCTGCTACCAGATCGGGACGTCGACGTGGGATGTCGTCGGAATGGCACGCGCGGATGGAGGCTCGTTCTTGGGAAACCACCACACCGTGAACCTGAATGCGTGAATCGGTGCGGGCTACCCCGCACCCTTGCCGTTGTCGACGCGATAGACCGCGCCATGGACGGCGGCCGCGGCGTCGCTGGCGAGGAACGCGATCACGTTGGCGACGTCGAGGGGCTGCATCATGCCGCGCGGTGAGGCCGTGCGCAGGATCAGGTCGTAGTTCGGGTTCTCCGGCGCGGTGAAGTGTTCGATCTGCGGTGTCAGCATGCCGCCCGGGCAGACCGCGTTGACACGCAGGCGATCCGCGGTGTACTCGACCGCCAGCGCGCGGGTGAGCCCGATCAGGCCGTGCTTGGCGGCGCAGTAGCCGGCCGAGTACGCCTGGCCCTCCACGCTCGCGATGGAGCCGACGTTGACGATGTTGCCGCCTCGTTCCAGCAGCTGAGGCAGGGCCGCCCGGCACAGGTAGAACGGTCCGTTCAGGTTGACCGCGAGGTCTTCTGCCCAGTCGTCGTCGCTCATCGACTCGGTTCGGCGCATCTGGTGTTTGCCGGCGACGTTGACCAGGACGTCGAGGCCGCCGAACTCCCGGACGCACTGCTCGACCGCGTCCCGGCAGGCCTGCGCCGAACCGACGTCCACCGAGGCGTAGGCGCCGCGTTCCACGTCTTTGAATACCGCGGCCAGGCGTTCGGTGTCGCGGCCGATGCCGAAAACCGTTGCGCCCTGCCGGGAAAACAGCCGGGCGGTTTCGGCGCCCAGGCCCGACGACGCACCGGTGACCAACGCGACCTTGCCTTGCAGTGCTGACATATCGGCCCTTCTTGGTGCGGTGACGGGCTTCAAAGGCTACATTGCGCCCTCAGTACGAGAGGATCCGCGCTACGCCGGCGCGCAGGACATCAACGTGCCCAACGGTTCTCAGCCTCAGGACGCGGCGCGCGGTCACCGCCACGAGCAAGCTGATCGCGAGCCTTCCCAGCGCGACCCGACTCGTCCGCTGCTTCCAGGTCGGCGGCCGCGAGCCGGCTCGCCGACCCAGGTAGTAGCCGACGCACGTCGCCGACGCGAGCGCGCACAGTAGCGCCAATACCGCCATGACGATGAGCGTCCTTGGTCGCAGTCGCGGAAAGGTCACACACGAGATACACCTTGGCCAACAAGTGGTCGCCCGGTCAGAAGTCCGGTCGAATGCTGCCGTCCGCGTTGACCATGAGGTAGCGCCCTGTGTAGCCATTGGTGACATAGAGCTCGATGCGCAACGTCCCGTCTTCGGCGGCTTGAATGGAGATGTAGTCCGGGTGGCCGCCGTCGATGTGCAGGGTCTGGGGCGCCGCGCGAAGCGCGCTGATGACGGCCTGGACGTCGAACTTGCCGACGTCGCCAACGATCGTGTCCATCGGCTTGCTGGCGCTGCTGCTGGCGCCCCAAAGGCCATTCGCGTACGAGAATTCCACCGTCTTGTGCGCGTTGACCGAGTCAGGTCGAATGATCGCGGCGCGCTCGGGATAGACCAGCAGCTCGTAGCCGATGGTGTCACCGAACTTCGTCCGAATCTGAGCGACTACGTCCGACACCCCTCCCGCCGTCATCAGTTGTTCTGGTGCCGGTGGCGGTGTCGAGGACTGCGGCGGTGCGACGGCGGGTGCCTCCGTTGGCGGCGGGGGCGCGACTACCACCGGGCTGGCGGCGGGTGGCTGGGCGCGATCGGGCGCGGTGTTGGCGTACAGACCCCAGGCGATGCCGACGCCCAGTAGCGCCACCCCCACGAGCACGGCGATGCGTATCCCCCGGCGGCCGGCGAGCGATTTTAAATTCGGGAACTGGGCTGGGGCGCGGCGGATCTGCAGGTCGGACACCAGCGACTGCAGCTCGCCGAGGGTGGTGGCGTTGGTCGCGGCCCTCACCCGCTGGCGGTGTTCCTCCATCGACAGCTGGCCGTCGCTCAGCGCTAGGTCCAGCAGCTGGCAGGTGTCGACGCGGTTGCTGTCGGTAGCCCGGGTGTTCGCGGTGGCCACGGGAAGATCCTAGAAGGTGGATCAGTTGGTGAGGGGCTTGATCGCCTGGACGGCGCCGTCCGCGTTGAGCTCGATGTAGCCGCCGTCGCGGTCTCTGAATACATAGACCGACAGGGCCAGGCCGCCGTCCTTGCCGGACTCGATCATCAAGAAGGTGTTGTTGGCACCGGGGACCTGGACTGCCTGCGGCGCCCCACGCATTACGTTGACCACTTCCTGCACGTTGAACTTGCTCAGGTCCCCCGCGGTCGAGGTTGGCGGAATGGTGCTGGCGCCCTGCTTCGCCCAGCCGCTCCTGGTGTAGTGGTAGGTCACTGAATTGTGTGTGTCTTGGGGGTCGGGACGGTCGAGGTCCGCGTGATCGTCGTAGACCACCAGCCGGTAGCCCATGCTGTCGCCGATCTCTTTCCGCATTTGCGCCAATAGTCCCGTCAGCCCGTCGACGGTCTGCAGTTGTAGTGGCGGCGGCGGCGGTGGCGTGATCGGGGTGATCGCCACGGTGCTGGTGGGGCTCGGAGGTGGCGCGGACGGCGACGACGACGAAGTGGTGTTGCCGAGCATTTTCCACCCGATGCCGAGGCCCGCGAGCGCCACCGCCGCGACGCCGGCGATCAGGATGCCCCGTCGGCTGGCCGGCTTCGGGGGTTGGGCAGGGGCGCTGCGGATCTGCAGGTCTTCCACGAGCGACTTGAGCTCGCCGACAGTGGCGGCGCGGCGCGCGGCGCTGACCCGTTGGCGATATTCCTCCATCGAGAGCTGGCCGTCGCTGAGCGCCGCGTCCAGCACCCGTCCGGTCTCGTCGCGGTCACTGTCGGTAGCCCTGATGTATCCGGCGGACACGAGGGTGAGCGTAACCGAGGATGCACGAGGTCGATGCCGCCCTAGCGCTATCCTCGGTCGGCGAGACGCAGGGGTGGGTTCGGTACGAGTGCGAGGAGAGGCGATGCGCGGCAGACGATTACTTCGGCCGATTGCCATCGCCGGTGTAGCGGGCTTGGCGGCATGCAGCAACACGACGACGAACCCCGCTACGGGCAGTGCCGGACCGCCGTCGATCACCAGCGAGCCGTTCGGTCAGGTGGATGGCAGCCCGGTGACCCGCTACGCACTCACCAGTGGGCGCGGCATGCGCGTGCGAATCCTGAACTACGGCGGCATCATTCAGTCCATCGAGGTCCCCGATCGCACCGGAAACGTCGACAACGTCGTGCTGGGCTTTCCGACCCTGGCCGGCTACCTGAACAACACGGGCTCCGCCAAGACCTATTTCGGCGCCATCATCGGCCGCTACGGCAACCGGATCGCCAAGGGCGCATTCACGTTGAACGGCAACGAATATCACCTGCCGACCAACAACAACGGCAACAGCCTGCATGGCGGCACCGCGGGCTTCGATACGAAGGTGTGGCAGGCCAATCCGCAGAACGGTAGCGGCAGCGTCGGCCTCAGGCTCCAATATGTCAGCCCCGCAGGCGAAACGGGCTATCCCGGGACGCTGACGACCACCGTCACCTACACCTTGGACCAGAACAACGAACTACGCATCGACTACCGCGCGACCACCGATGCGCCGACCGTGATCAACCTGACCAATCACAGCTACTTCAACCTGGCGGGTGAGGACACGCTCGACGTCTACGACCAGAAGGTCACCATCCACGCCGACCACTACCTCCCGACCGACCCCACGCAGATCCCGACCGGACAGATCGCCCCGGTGCGGGGCACACCCTTTGACTTCACGTCACCGACCGCCATCGGCGCGCGTATCACCGCGAACGACCCGCAGCTGTTGCTCGCCCACGGCTACGACCACAACTGGGTGATCAACCGCGGCAACCACACCGGGCTGGTGGAGGCGGCCAGGGCCCACGACCCGAAGTCGGGGCGCACCCTGACGGTCTCCACAACCGAGCCCGGCGTGCAGTTCTACACCGCCAACTTCCTCGACGGGGCGTTCACGGGCGCCAGCGGGCATGCCTATCGGCAGGGCGCCGGATTCACGATGGAGACCCAGCACTACCCCGACTCTCCGAACCATCCGACCTTCCCCACCACCACGCTCAACCCGGGCCAGACCTACGATTCGACAACCGTTTTCGCCTTCGGCTCCCGCTAGTCATGGTTGACGAGGTCCGCAAGGAACGCGGGTAACCGGCCGGCGCCAAAGTCGTAAAACCGCGCCCATACCGGCTCGATCGAGATGCGCACCATCTGCTGATACGTCGAGCGCACGTTGCGTTCAAACTCGGCAAGCTGCGCTTCGTCCATCGACTTCCGCGCCGCGGCGAGGTACTCGTCGGTGACGCCGTCGACGGTTTGCAGTGTGGCAAGGCCACGCACCAGCAGCGCCTTGGCCTCTTCCGGGGTGGAGCCGGTGTCGATCGTCAGCGCGACTTCCGGGCGGGAGGCTAGCGCGCGGGCTTTCGGGGAGGTCGGTGCCGTCGAGACAACGATGCGTTCGCCGGTCCAGTAGAACCCGACGGGGATGACTCGTGGGAAGCCGTCGTGGCCGTTGTACGCGAGCCGCGCCATTGAACCGGAGAGCAATTTCTGGGCGCCGGGGTGGCCGAGCTCCCGAGCCAACTCCTGTTTGTCCATCACACCGGTATAGCTCGCCGCTGCGTCGCCCGCGGCCAACGCGGCTGAGTGGCCCGCCGCAATTGTGCGATCCGGTAGATTCCGGCGCGTTTCTTTGACGCGTATCGCCGCTGGTTGACCGCTAGCCTCATCGGTAGCCGAAGGCAGGGGCGAATATGAATGCCGACGTCAAGACCCGGGTGCATTGGCTGCTGGGATATGGACTGCCGCGTTGGACGCTGAAATTGCTCGCGCGCCGGGGCGATCCTTTTTCCCAGCTGTTAATCGACGGCGGCGCGCCCGCCGACGTGTATCGCCTTGTCGAGCGGATACGCGAACGGGGACGTCTCTCCGCGATTGTGGGCGGGTGGGTCACCGCTGACGCGCAGATTGTCCGTGATGTGCTGCGGGACGACAGGTTCCGCACATCGAAACCGCGCGACCGGTCTCCGTTTCCGGTTATTCAGCGGATGCTCGCGAAAACCAACCCCGGCGTGCTGAATGGCGTGGAACCGCCGTCGCTGCTGGTCGCCGATCCGCCCGAGCATGCGCGGTTGCGTCGCTTGGTGTCGCGGGCATTTACCCCTAGGGCGATCGAGGGACTTCGTCAGGGCATTCAGGACATCGTCGACACCCTGCTCGACGATCTCGAAGGCACCAACCAATGCGATTTGATCGCCGCCTACGCCTCGCAGATCCCCATCGCCGTTATCGTCGAAATGCTCGGCATTTCTCGCGACGAGACAACCCGCCTGCAAGCATTCGCCGAGCCCGGTACCAAAATTCTCAACAGCACGTCGCCGTCGTGGCGCGAGTACCGGACCTCCATAGTGGCGCTGCGCGAGTTCGAAACCTACCTCGCCGTGCATATCGAGCGGCTGCGTCGAAGCGGTGGGGACGGCAGTATCTTGTCGGCGGTTTTGGAGGACGGCGATCTCACCGAGACCGAGGTCAGGATGTTCGCGGGGCTACTGCTGGGCGCCGGGTTCATCACCACCACTCATGCGTTCGGCAACGCGGTTGTGGCGCTGGTCGGGCATCGCGATCAGCTCGCCCACCTCCAGGAGCATCCAGAGGGCTGGGCGAACGCGGTCGAGGAGGTGCTGCGCTACGACTCCGTCGCACATATCGCGGCCAGGGTGGCGACCGAAACCGTTGAGATCGACGGACATACCTTGCAGGAAGGCGCGGCGATCTTCCTTCTGATCGGCGGGGCCAACCGCGATCCGGCCGTCTTCGAACGTCCCAACGAATTCGACACCACCCGCGCCAACGCCCGCGAACACATCGCCTTCGGCAGCGGCATCCATAGCTGCCTGGGCGCGTCGCTCGCGCGCATGGAACTGCAGATCGGACTGCAAGCGCTGTTCGAACGCTTCCCCCAGCTGGCCCTGACCGGCGAGCCGGTCCCGAACGACAGCACCCTGCTGCGCGGGATCAAGGAGTTGCCCGTCGACTTGGGGCACGCAACGGTTGCCCGTTGAGGACTGATCCGCCCACTCTCGCCATTCGCTGATTATCGGCGCACTTGTCGGCGACGAGATTTGAACTAGCTGCCGCAGCGGCGCGACTTGATGATCTCAGGCGTTCGCCGAGCAGTTCCTCGCGTTCCTCAACGGAGCGGCGTTCCCCGCAGCATGTACCAGTGCGTGCGCGACGCGGCCCCACCCGCCGGCGTGCTCCACTGCGAAGCTCACAAGCGGTAGAAAACCGCCGAGCAACACGCGCCCAATTGGTCGGGATCAACGCGACAACCAATCACCCCTAAGGCGACGCTGGACACGTTCAAGATCTGCCGCCGTCGCCGGTTTGTCACTGAACCACGCGATGGTCGCGCCAATATCGGTGATTTTCAACTCGCCGCGAGCCACCAGCTCTCTGGCCACTGCCGCTACCTCGTCTTCGGATAACCGACGCCGCAACAATGCCAGCAGCGCTCTGCAGTCGGTCTTGGGGATGCCGTGCGGGTAGCCGGCGCGAATGAACGCCACAAACCTGGCCGCCATATCAGTCAAGATCACCTGACACCCCCGCAACAGCCGCTGAAACTACGGATCAGCGCAGCTCATAGCCTAACCCAACGCGTCCGCACCTTCGCCAGCCTCGCGGAGATGCGAAGCACCGGAAGTGCTGTCGCGGATTTAAGCTCCGCGCGTGTGACATCGAGGCCACCGCTTCCCTCTGGTACGTAGGCGGGCCGTCGAATTGACTGCGTGACTGAGATACGACCGCACATAATCATTGCCAATGGTTGCGCAGGCGCGACGGGTCCTGTTGCCGCGCCTTCATGCCGCCAAATTGTTTCTCCGTTGCACGCGACCAGCCCACGCATGAACCTCGATGTCGCTGCCGACGACTCGTGTCTTCACCCGCATGTCTGGTGTATAAAGACTCCCCACGAAGCGGCCCAACTCGATGTCAACCCGGAGCAGCGACCCGTCCGGCAGTCGTCGATGTCCGGTCCTCATCGTGGACATGGTGCTCATATTTGGTACGACGTTTGGAAGATCGCGGAAGTTCATCCAGGTCAGGCATGGCTGCTCAGGGCGACTCTAACCAGGCGCGCAACCCCGAACGTCGAGATCATCGACTTGTGGCGGTCCGCCGTGCCGCGGGGTGATCCCCTGCCGGTCGATACGCGTGCTCGCGAGCTGGTCCGATAGGGCAGGCTGTGAGGACTTCGGCGCCTATATTTGGCGACGCCGCCGAGGCATCTGTCGACGCCGGCGCGGCCGGAATGCGTCTTTGACCTTTTCACCCGCGTCTCTGAGGTGAGCCGCCCGCTGACCGGCCCTGCCCTCAGCCTCCAACCCTGGATCGTTGATCGCCCGGCCGACTGCCTCCTTGACCTTGCCCGTCACCTGGTCCATCTTGTTTCGGGCTTTATCCGCGCCGCTCACTGGTGCGTCCTTCTCTTCCGGTTACGAATACTGCGCTAATCGGGGGTTACCCATTTTCGGCCTGACCCACCCCGCTGGGCTGCACAGTGACGAGGCCGAGTTGAACCGGCCGAAATCGCGGAATCTCAGCTGCGATTGGTGACGGCCCTTCGCCCCAGTGGAGACGAATAGCTCGCTCGATTCCTCACAGCATCAACGACATTCGCGTGTTCGACGCGCACAAACACCCCGACCACGCGGCGCGCACAACAAATGTTGTGTTCGGCGATCGCTCGCCGCCATTTGCGCGTTGCGAGCCTTCCCGATGCGAGGGCCCGCAGACGAGTACCTATTCGTTCAGCCGCGCGATTCGGTCGATGTGCGCGAGGAAGTGCCGTAGCACTTCCTCGGGCGCCTCGAGTTGCGGCCAGTGCCCGATGTCGTCGGCGAGCATTACCACGTCGGCGTCGGGGATCACCTCGGCGTAGCGGCGCGCCATGTGCGCACCGGAGTTGGGATCGACCGGGCCGTCGATCAACCGCATCGGGACCGCGGTCTGCCGCATGGCGCGCACCCACCGGTTGCGGTGCGTGTAGCGGTCGTTGATGAACCGGCCGACCTTGTGCAGCACCCTCCGGCCGTCGTTGTAGTCCAGGATCTGATTGAAGACTTCCATCATGTGCGGACTCGGTTTGGTGTTGGGGCCGAACATCTCGCGTATTGTCGGCTCGAGCAGTCGTCGTGCCAGCGGGCTGCCCTGCACAGGGCTGAACAGGTCGCCCAGCGGAGTGCCCGACATCAGCTTCTGTGCCGCCCTGGGCGTGTACGCCTCGATGAACATGCCGCCGTTGAGCCAGGTGATCGAGTCGATGCGCCACTCGCCGTAGGTCTGTTGGCCGAATTCGTGGCGGGCCAACAGTTCCTGGCCGACGGAGTCGCCGATGTCGTGGGCCAGGATGTGAGCGTTGTGGATGTTGAGATGGGCTAGCAGGGCTTCGTGCATGTCGGCGTGGTCGTGCACCGAGTACTGGTAGGCCACGGGTTTGGCGGAGAATCCCATACCCATCATGTCCGGTGCGATGACGGTGAAGCGTTGGGTCAGTGTGGGCCAGATCGGTGCCCAGTCAAAGGAATTGAACGGATAACCGTGAATCAGCAGCAGCGGCGGCCCGCTGCCCTCGACGCGGTAGAAGATGTCGAAGCCCAGGTAGTCGAAGAATTCTCCGGAGTCCAGCCAGCGTTTCAGTTCAGCGTCCATGTCAGTCATCATCCCCCGGGATATGAGGGCGTGGCGCGTCAGAGCAGCGTAGCCCAAGCCGGGGTCAGAAACTGTTTCTGATTGTGTTCTGGCGGGACGTATGTAGCGTCGCGGCGGGAACGAAGTCAATGCAGGTTCAACTCGGATCCAGTTCGCGTGCCCCAGTCATCGACCTAGACGGCGAGTAGATGAAAGGCGCCGCTCCCGGGTGAGCACACGTGGGACGCCCGACCCCAGTAACGCCTAGCAGTGATGAATTTCATTTCCCAGGAGAAGGAAATACCTCCAACACGACCGCCTGTTCCTTCCACACCGTCAGTGTCCCGTTCCGGCACCGGTCGTCGGTAATCATCAGCCGCCACGGCCCCTTTGCATCACCTGCTAGAAGGACAGCTTGGATCGGATTCGTGCAACCGATACCAAGCACTGGCTCGATCTCCGTGGCACCTTTGCTGGTGAGCGATACCAGCGCCGGCACCGCCATCTGATCCGCTGCTTGGTGCTTGTCGTCGCTAGGGGTGGTGGCCTTGCCATCATTCGGGGTCGTGGCCCTGCCATCGTTCGGGGTCGTGGCCTTGGCGTCGCTAGGAGTCGTAGCGACGAATCCGACAATCCCAATCACGACAAAGACTGCAGCGACGAACATTCGAATCTTGGCGTCGGAGAAGCGCCGGGCCAGGTCGTAGAATCCAGCGACGGCAAGGAGACGTGCCGACACAAGTCCACATACCTCGACAACCTTGAGTTGTAGTGGGCGGGCAGCTGTCAAGCTTTTGAGCTCTTGGCTGTTGCTCGACGACCTTATCTTTGCGTCAAGTTTGGCCAGTATTTCGAACTCCCTGTCCCGTAGCTTCACGAAAGATGGAATGTCGCGACCCCATAGGCCCAAGTAGGCAGTCGGGTCGGCAGCCACCAATTCCTGCAGCGTATTGAACCTCGACTTAGTTGCAACCTCCTGCAAAGTGATCGGCGATGGTGTGAGGAGTGACGTTGCCAGCCACACGATGTAACCGACTGCCACGAGGGCGACGACACCGGACACTATCGGCCAGAACCAACCTAACCAGTCGGCCGACGCGTTCAGCCGATGCAGCGCCGCCAACGGCGCAGTTCCTATGAGCAGTGCGCCAAGAGCGCCGAAGGAGCTAGCGATCCACTTGACGACCGACCGCAACGACTCCGAGGCCGTGGTCCACGGTGCAATGTCGTCGTGTTCCGGGTCACCGCTAGCCATCGGCTTCGGCCGCGGGCGCCTCGCCGGCCGCCAGCTCGTCTCGCTCCTCGGCTGCGGTGCTTGGCGGCGGCTCTGCTATACGCTGCCACCGGTTATCTCGGCAAACCAGCACCGATCCGTCAGTGGTGTCAAAATCGATGTCGCCATCTGTGTTACACGCATCCCCCGGATTAGGCATGTTGTCTCCCTCCTGGATTATTCAGCTGCTGTAAGTATCGTTCTTATCGCGATTTCGGCTGGCATTTGGCAAATTGTTGGCGAAGATGTCGCCGGGCCGATGCCGGATACGAAAGGCGAGAACGACCCAGCGTGAATGTGAACGACCAGTTCCCCTGGCAAGCATACGAACCCGATCGGGGCTTGGGTGGATGCGTTCGGTTAACAAACCGTGTTATTCGGCCGCCGAGCCGTCAATCACCTTGCACCAACCACACCCGCGGCCAGGCACCCTCCGGCCGCCACGCGCCACGATCCCGCCCGAACAAAGCCTCCGAGTTGATGACGGTTCAGAGTCCCTTCGCGTTGAGCGCCTTCATCAGCGCGGGGCGCCTGCCGTAGTCTTGCCGGAGCTTGGCTATGTACGACGCGAAATCTGCACTGCGACTGCCTTTTTCATACAGCCGAGCCATCGTTGCCAGCGTCGCGGCAATTTCCGGGTAGAGCTTGGAGTTGGGATACCGCAGGTCCTTCTCGAGCTTCGGCCGGTACAGATCGGCAGCGGCTACCGGCCGAGTCTCGGCGCCTTGCCTAGCGAGTTCCTGCCATGCCCAGCCTGGGCCATAGCAGTCGGCTGCCTCCCAGGCCGCATCCACGTCCCCCTCGCTCAGTGAGAGCTGGACCAGGAGCGACCCCGCGCCGGGGCCCCCAGCCACTTCTCGCGCATGGTCGAACGCCCAGGTGCGTTCGGTATCGGCGCGATCGATCGTGGAGGCAAAGTCCAGCAACGACCGAAAGGCCAGAACCGTAGGCCGCCTGACGAATTCGTTGCGCAGAACGGCGATCGCGTCGTCGATACGGCCGAGGCCCCGGTACGTCTCGGCGACAGTGGACGGGCTCAGCCAGTAGTCATTACCGCCGCCGTGAGAACTGATTCGGCCTTCGGCAACCGCCCGATCGATCCAGCTCACTACCTCGTCGGCACGTCCCGCTAGCCGCAAGCGGGCGATAATCGCTCCGTACTGCGGGTGCTCGCGTTCGCTCAGCAACTCAATAGCTCGATCGACGTCCCCGTCGTGATCGGCGAGCTCCAGCAACATAGTGTCGACTTCGAACCGGCTCCACTGATCGCGGCCCGCGTGCTGTCGGTCCAAGTCCGCGACCGCCGCGCGGTAGATCGCGAGCGCATGGTCATCGAACGCGTCGACGAAATCCGCGAGCGTGAGCGTCGGCCATCCCGGCGAGGTGGAACGGAAAGTCACTAGCCACCCTGCGAGTTCGGCTGGGTCTGGTGCGCCCAGGCGACAAGCCTGTGCGAACAGGTCGGCGGCCCGCTGGCATTCACCGCCGATCACCCCCGATGAGTCGTCAGCATTTCCGGTGATCGTGCGCAGCAGGGTCAGTGCGCACAGCAGGGCCGGTCGCACGATTTCGGCGGGCCCTGTGTTCAGATGGCGCTCAAGCTCATCGAGCACCCGATCGGCGGCTGCCGCGACCGTGTAAGACTCGCGATAGTCGACGAATCCGCGGAATTCCAGGGCGTGGCGCACCCGAGCTTCAAACTCGGCCTTGGCGGTCGTGTCATCGCCGGATGCGCTGGCGCGGATCTCCAGCAGGCGGCGCAGTTCGTCGTCGCGGCGGGCGAGAGTCATGACGAGTCCGCGAAGCTCGTCGACGTCCATCGCTTGCACGGTCGCTTCCAGCGCCGATGTCAGCCGATTGGCGTCGTCGACGGCGCCGCTGTCGATCACGGCGAGTCCGACTGCGACAAGGTGCTTGCAGAAGTGACCGTCGGCGGCGTGCGGGCACGTGCAGAAACCATCAGGTTGCGGACCGGACCAGTCAAGCTCCACGGTGTAGACACGCTTGGCCTGGACCGAGGCATGGGCTTTCTCGCCGGTGATTCGGAGACCCCGGACATAGCGGACGTAGTCTTCGGCTCGCGCGTAGCTCCGGTCACCGGCCACGTCGAGCAGCGCACTCTCCGACAGCGGCATACCGACATGGTGCCCGATCGCCTCGGCGACAGCTCTCAGGTGGGCGGCATGAGGCATGAGCGAGCGCCCGTAGCTTCGTCCAGTGCCGGAACCAGTGTCGCGGCCTGAGCTGCGTCGCGCGCACCGCGGCCCACGCCGACCCAACTGTCCGGGTCATTCCGTAGTCGGGCCCAACACTGAGGTATCGTTCCCTGGCGTCTGTCGGATTGTTGCGGCGGACCACGGGCTGTGGCGCAGTTTGGTAGCGCACTACACTGGGGGTGTAGGGGTCGCAGGTTCAAATCCTGTCAGCCCGACCGTGATGTCCTTGGGCATCGCCATCTTCCGAAATCGCGATGGTTTCAGAGCCACCGCGTTCGAGGCCGTGAACCGAAATCGCGCCCCCAATCTGGCGACTGCACTGGAATGGCGCAATATAGGGCGTGACCCGGTAGCGTTATGTCATGAGGCACTATTCGGACTCCCAATTGATTGATGCCGTCCAGGCTTCTCGCTCCTGGCGCGGCGTCCTTCGAGCGTTGGGCCTCGCTGCCACGTCCGCAGCCGCGATGCGCTCCGTCCGCGCGCACGCCGACCGACTGGGACTCGACTACAGCCACTTCACTGGCCAGCGACGGTGGACGGACCAACAGCTGGCCGTTGCCATCGCGTCTGCCACGAGTTGGGCGCAGGTGTCGGAAAAGCTGGGGCTGGCCGGCGGATCGAGTACGACGACGATACGCGGACACGCGCTACGGCTCGGCCTCGATACCTTGCATTTGACCCCGGCGCGAAAGCCGCAGACACCAATTGACCTGATGAGTCCGCAACGCGTCAATCTGCCGAGGGCCGGCTCGCTGATGGCTGCGGCATGGTTCGAGCTATGTGGCCATTCAGTCTCCTGGCCGCTTGAGCCGTGCCGCTATGACCTCGTGGTTTGGACAGGCGCCGCAGCCCTACGCATCCAAGTCAAGACGACCACGGTGAAACAAGGGAGCGCCTGGATCGCATGGATCTCCAATACAGGCAAGGAACGGGCGACATATGGGCCGGACGAGATCGACTATTTCTTCGTCATCGACGGCGACTTCGGGTACTACCTGATCCCTATAGCGGCCGTCGGCGGCCTGACGGCGATCGCGCTCGCGGCATATTCCGAATATCGGCTGCCTGCGGTTCCACCGACCGACGGCCTACCCGATTCCACCCGCGCTCACGCTAGCGCCGCTTGGCTCCCCGCTTCTCCCGCACCCGCACGTTGATCCGGATCGGCGAACCCTCGAAGCCGAACGTCTCGCGTAGCCGCCGTTCCAGGAAGCGCCGATACCCGGCCTCCAAGAAACCCGTGGTGAACAGGACGAAGGTGGGCGGGCGGGCGGTGGCCTGGGTGGCGAACAGGATGCGCGGCTGCTTGCCGCCACGCACCGGGGGCGGTGTGGCCGCGACGACCTCTTTGATCCAGGTGTTGAGCTGGCCGGTGGAGATCCGCTTGTCCCAGGATTCCAGCGCGGTCTCCATGGCCGGCACCAGCTTCTGCACCGCGCGGCCGGTCTTGGCGGAGATGTTGACCCGCTGCGCCCAGCGCAGCTGCGCCAGCTCGCGGTCGATCTCGCGCTCCAACAGGTCGCGGCGGTCCTCGTCGACCAGGTCCCACTTGTTGAAGGCCAGCACCAGCGCGCGGCCGGCCTCGATCACCATCGACAGCACCCGCTGGTCCTGTTCGGTCAGCGTCTCGGCGGCGTCGATCAGCACGACGACGACCTCGGCCGCGTCGATGGCCGAATGGGTGCGCACCGAGGCGTAGAACTCGTGCCCGCTGGCCTGGCCGACCTTGCGCCGCAACCCGGCGGTGTCGACGAACCGCCACACTTTGCCGCCCAGTTCGATGAGCGAGTCCACCGGGTCCACCGTCGTGCCGGCGACGTCGTGCACCACCGAACGTTGGTCTCCCGCAAGCTTGTTCAGTAGCGAGCTCTTGCCCACGTTGGGCTTGCCGACCAGCGCCACGCGTCGGGGACCGCCAGCCGCCGGCGCCGCCTCGGACACCTCGGGCAGCTTGGCCAGCACCTCGTCGAGCAGATCGGCGACGCCGCGGCCGTGCATCGCGCTGATCGCGTGCGGCTCGCCAAGGCCCAGCGACCACAACGCGGCGGCGTCGGCCTCGCCCTTCTCGCTGTCAACCTTGTTGGCGGCCAAGAAGACCGGCTTGCCCGAGCGCAGCAGGATGCGCGCGGCGGCCTCGTCGGCCGCGGTAGCGCCGACGGTCGCGTCGACCACCAGAATCACCGCGTCGGCCGTGCGCATGGCCACCGACGCCTGCTCGGCCACCAGCTGCTGCAGGCCCTTTGCGTCGGGCTCCCATCCCCCGGTGTCCTGCACGACGAACCGGCGCCCCGTCCACAGCGCGTCGTAAGACACGCGGTCGCGCGTGACGCCGGGAACATCCTGCACCACCGCCTCGCGCCGCCCGAGGATCCGGTTCACCAGGGTCGACTTGCCGACGTTGGGCCGGCCTACGATGGCGACGACGGGCGCGGGGCCGGGCTCGTCGACGTCCGAGAGGCCGGAATCGGTGAGTTCCCAATCGCTTTCGTCGGACCAGGTGCCGTCGGACGTCATCGCACCGCCCCGCTCTTTTGCCTGACCAGATCGAGCAGGTGCGCGATCACCTGCGCCTCGCTCATGTCGCTGGTGTCGACGACCACCGCGTCGTCGGCCGCGCCCACCGCGACCACCGGCCGGGTGGAATCGAGATGATCGCGGCGGCGCACGTCGGCCAGCACGCCCTCGTAGTCGTCGGCCAGGCCGGACGCGACGTTTTGATCGTTGCGGCGCCTGGCTCGCGTCTCGGCCGAGGCGGTGAGGAAGATCTTCACTGGAGCGTCGGGCAGCACAACGGTTCCGATGTCGCGGCCCTCGACGACGACGCTGCCGGTCCCCTCGGCCAAGGCCCGCTGCAACCCCACCAACCGGGAGCGCACGGCCGGCACAGCCGACACCGCCGAGACCGCACGGGTCACCTCGTCACCGCGGATCTCGACCGAAACATCCTCTCCGGCAAGGAAGTAGTGGTCATCGTCCACCGACAACGGCACCGTCGACGCGACCGTCTCCACCGCCTCGGCATCATCCGGGTCGACCCCCGCACGCAGCACCGCCAGCGTCACGATCCGGTACATCGCCCCGGTGTCCAGGTAGCGGGCGCCGAGCGCGCTCGCCAAACCCTTTGACACCGAGGACTTCCCGGTCCCGGCCGGTCCGTCGATGGCCACCACAAAAGCACTCATAACCCGACCGCCTTGTACAGCGCGCCGACCTCGTCGCGCCGCAACGCGCGGATGCTGCCCGGGCGCTGCTCGCCCAGCGACACCGCGCCGATGTCGGTGCGCACCAGCGCCTCCACCGGGAAACCGGCGGCCCCGAGCAGCCGGCGCACGATGCGGTTGCGCCCTTCGTGCAATGTCAAGCGCACCAACGTCTTCCCGGGGATGGCGTCGACCACCGCGAAGTCGTCGACGCGCGCCACCCCGTCCTCCAGCTCGATTCCAGCGCGCAGCCGCTTACCCAGCCCGCGCGGCACCGTCCCCGCCACCGTCGCCAGGTAGGTCTTGGGCACCTCGTGGGAGGGATGCATCAACCGATGCGCCAGCTCGCCGTCGTTGGTCAGCAGGATCAGCCCCTCGGTGTCGGCGTCCAACCGACCGACGTGAAAGAGGTTCTTGTTGCCGCGGACCCGGCGCTCGATCAGGTCGCCGATGCACGGCCGGCCGTGCTCGTCCGACATCGTCGAGTGCATGCCGCGCGGCTTGTTCAGCGCCAGGTACACCATCGAGTCGTCGACGACCACCCGGGCTCCGTCGACGCGGATCACGGAGGCATCCGGGTCGACCCGCGTGCCGAGCTCGGTCACCACCTGCCCGTCCACCTCGACGCGGCCATCGATGATCAGCTTCTCTGCCGCCCGCCGCGAGGCAATTCCGGCCTGGGACAAGACTTTCTGCAGCCGGACCCCTTCAGTTTCGGACATCAATCCTTGTCCACATCGAAGGACAGCGACTGCTCGGACGCCGAACCGCCCGCGAGTTTGATGAAACGTGGCTCGCTGTCCAGGGATTCGCTGAGGTCCTCGATCGTGTCGACGTCGGGGAGCAGCGGCGCGATGTCGGGGAGATCGCCCAGCGACTCCAACCCCAGGCGCTCCAAGAACAGCTCGGTGGTGGCGAACGTCGTCGCGCCGGTGTCGTCGTCGACGCCGGCCTCGGTGATCAGGCCGCGCGCCAGCAGGGTGCGCATGACGGCGTCGACGTTGACGCCGCGCACCGCGCTGACCCGCGCGCGGGTCACCGGCTGGCGGTAGGCGACGACGGCCAGCGTCTCCAGCGCGGCCCGGGTGAGCTTGGATCGCGCGCCGTCCAACAGCAGCTTCTCCACATAGGGGGCGAAGCGGGCGCGGGTGTACATCCGCCAGCCCTCGCTGTTCTGCCGCAGATCGATGCCGCTGTCGCGCTCGGCGAGTTCCTCGGACATCTGCTGAAGCTTGGCCGCGATCCGGTAGACGGGTTGCCCGGTGGCCGAGCCCAGCGCCTCGACGGTGACCGGGGTGTCCACCACCAGTAACAGCGCTTCCAGCACGGAGCCGAGTTCGTCGGCGTCCATCGGCGCCGCCTCGGCGATCTCGATCCCCAGATCGATTTCGGGCGGCTCTTCGGGCAACTCGTCAGTCATTCGTCACGCACTTCTAGAAGGGCCTCGTTGGCCGGCCGTTCCCCGGTCCACGAAATTTGGAGCACGCCAAGCGGCTCCGACTGGTCGAATGCTACCGTCCGCGTCCGATACAGCTCGAGGAGCGCGAGGAAGCGGCCCACGACCTCCAGCGGCGCCTCGCAGTCGGCGACCAGCTCGGAAAACGTCGCCCACTGCCCGCTGCCGCGGGCCTCCAGGATCTCCAGCAACTTCTTGGCCTGCTCGGGAACCGAGACGGCCACCTCGTGCAGGTGGCCGATCGACACCGTCGGCACCGGCCGCGGCGTGAACGCGACCGCGGCGATCTGGGCGAACCGTTCGGCGTCGACGCCGAGCATCACCTCCGGGAGCAGCTCGGTGAACCGGTCCTCCAGCGACACCGCGCGCGGGTAGCTGCGCAGCGCGGCGGCCTCCAGCTCGGCGAACATCTCCGCGACGTGCTTGAACGCCCGGTACTGCAACAGCCGGGCAAACAGCAGGTCGCGCACCTCCAGCAGCGCCAGGTCCTCTTCGTCGTCGATCTGTCCGGCCGGCAGCAGGCGCGCGGCCTTGAGGTCGAGCAGCGTCGCGGCGATCACCAGGAACGCCGTGGTCTCCTCCAGCCCCAGCTGGGAACCGATCTCTTTGGTGTAGGCGATGAAGTCGTCGGTGACCTGGTGCAGCGCCACCTCGGTGACGTCGAGGCGATGGGCGAAGATCAGCTGCAGGAGCAGGTCGAACGGCCCCTCGAAGTTCGTGAGGCGGACCTGGAAGCCGGTCTGGGGTGGCGCCTCACCGTTGGAGGTTGAGTTCACGCGCCGAATCGGTGGATGAACTCGCGGGCCAACGCGCGATAGGCGATGGCGCCGGTCGATCGGGGCGCCCAGGTGGTGATCGGTTCGCCGGCCACGCTGGTCTCGGGGAACCGGACGGTCCGGGTGATCACGGTGTCGAACACCAGGTCCCCGAACCGCTCGACGACGCGGGCCATCACCTCGCGCGCGTTGACGGTGCGCGGGTCGTACCGGGTGAGCAGGATGCCGCTGATCTCCAGCTTCGGGTTGAGCCGGTCGCGCACCTTGTCGACGGTGTCGGTGAGCAGCGCCAGCCCGCGCAGGGAAAAGTACTCGCACTCGGTGGGGATGACGACGCCGTCGGAGCAGGCCAGCCCGTTGACGGTGAGCAGGCCCAGCGATGGCTGGCAGTCGATCAGCACGTAGTCGTAGCGGTCCAGCACCGGATACAGCGCGCGGCCCAGGGTCTGCTCGCGGCCCACCTCGTTGACGAGCTGGATCTCGGCGGCCGACAGGTCGATGTTGCTGGGCACCAGGTCCATGTGGTTGACCCGGGTTTTGAGCAGCACGTCGTCGATCGACACCCGCGGTTCGACGAGCACGTTGTGGATCGTCTTCTCCAGCTCGTAGTGCGGCACGCCCAAGCCCGCGGACAGGGCGCCCTGCGGGTCCATGTCCACCAGCAGCACCCGACGGCCGTACTCGGCGAGCGCGGCGCCCAGGTTGATGGTCGACGTGGTCTTCCCGACGCCGCCCTTCTGGTTGCACATCGCGACGACCTTGGCGGGGCCGTGCGAGGTGCGCGGCGCCGGCTCGGGGATCGCCCGCGGTGGGCGTCCCGTCAAGCCGATCTCGACGCCGTTTTCCGGGTGCTCGGTCATCACGCCCGGCGTGTTCGGGAGGTGAACATCGCTCGAAAGTCTAACGGCTTCGCGCAGTTAAACCGGGCGCCGCGCTGGCGAGTCACCAGCCAATATGGGCAGAAATCGCTGGTCGAACGCTCACGCGTAAGGGGAGTTAACTTCAGTCACACCAGCAACATTCGGGAGGTCGCTATCGTGGGTTTCATGGACCTCAAACGACGGCTGCCCATCCTGCGCTGGTCGGTGTGGCGGATGGCCGCCGGCGTGCGCAACATCACCACGACGGGTCAGATTGGTGA
>NZ_LZKR01000198.1 GCF_001672915.1 Mycobacterium sp. 1245805.9
GATCTCGTTCGGCACCAAGGGCGGGGAGATCGAGATGAACGGGCAGCGCGTCGCCGTCCCCGTGTCGACCGACCAGACGCTGCAGGAGATCACCAAGATCACCGACGGCCAGGCGTTCCACGCCGACAGCCTGGAATCGCTGGAGAGCGTCTATTCGACGCTGCAGCGCCAGATCGGCTACCAGACCGTCAAGGGCGACGCCAGCCTGGCCTGGATGCTGCTCGGCGCGGTGCTGCTGGCCGGCGCCGTCCTGGCCGGCCTGTTCCTGAACCGGCGGCTGCCCGCCTGATCGCTCAGACCGGCAGGCGCCGGTTGATCAGCAGGCCCAGCGCCGCGGCGATCAGCGCGACGACGACGCCCAGGCGCAGCCAGCCGGCGCTGCCGGGGCCGGGCACCGTGCGGAACCCGATGTCGTTCTCGATGGCGTTGTAGCTCTTGTTCAGCTCGCTGATGTTGGTGGCGGTGTAGGACTGCCCGCCGGAGAGCTGGGCGATCTTGCGCATCTGGTCG
>NZ_LZKR01000199.1 GCF_001672915.1 Mycobacterium sp. 1245805.9
CGAGGCCGAGGAGGAACTGCAGAAGCTGCTGCTGCCGGAAGCGGAGCCGGCAGGCTAATTGCGTTCAGTGTGAATCCCGGGCTTTCAGTGTGCAGTCACGGCTTTGCGTGTGACGCCAGGGCGGTGAGAACGCCGAAATCTCGCCGCCAGTACACACCGAAAGCCGTGAGTACACACGCGGCAGAGAGAGGGCCCGCTTAGGCCGGCCGCGGCCTGGCCAGGATTCACACGCAAGGCCCACAATTCACACCCAACGCCGAAGGCCCGACTAGTCGGCCGGCGTTTCGGCGGCGGCGTCGGGCGCCGGCAAGGCGCGCTGCACCGCCCTGATCGCCGCGTACGTTGCCAGCGCGGCGAGCACGGTCAGCGGCCAGCCCATCGCGATCCGCGCCACCCCGAGCCAACCGGTCTGATCGGCGTCGTAGAGGATCCGCTGGACCACGAACCGCGCGGCGAACACCACCGTCCAGCAGACCGAGGCGATGTCGAACGCGTACACGGCCCGCGGCACGGCGCGCCAGCCGCGGTCGCGGCCGGTGGCCCAGCTCCACGCGTAGCCGACCAGGGGCCGACGGATCAGCACCGAGACCGCGAAGACCACCGCCCACAACAGCGACATCCAGATGCCCAGCAGGAAATAGCCCTTCGACTGTCCCACGACGTAGGCGATCAGCGCGCAGACGGCGACGCCGATGAAACCCGAGAACGCCGGCTGGGTGGATTCGCGGCGAATCAGCCGCCACACCAACACCAGTGCCGCCACGCCGAGCGCGGACGCGATGGCCGCCAACAAGCCGGACAGGCTGGACACGGCGACGAAGACGACCACCGGCAGCGAAGAGTAGATGAGGCCGCTCACCCCGCCCACCTGGGTCAGCAGCCGCTCCGAGGCAACACGATTAGTCGTCATGGTCCCCCGATCGCCGGGGACGGTCACCGTTGAATTTCGTAGTGCGGGTTGTAGATCGCCTTGGTCCCGTTCTCGAGCTTGCCCAGCCGGCCCCGCACCCGAAGCGTTCGGCCGGAGTCGATGCCGGGGATGCGGCGTTGACCCAACCACACCAGCGCGACCGTGTCGGTGCCGTCGAACAATTCCGCGCGGACCCCGCCGGAACAACCCTTACCGTTCGTTTCCACGCTGCGCAGGGTGCCGATCATGGTGACCTCCTGGCCACGCTCACAATCGATCGCGCGCTGCGCGCCGGCGCTGTCGACTTCGTCCGAGAGCTCTTCGCAGTCGCGTTGCTCCGGGTCCTCCGTCAATCGACGGGTGAGCCGGCGCAGATACCCTTGGGCCCCCATGGCCCCTCCTGACACTGGTGATAAAGCTTCGGCGCTTTCTCTATGCCAACGGACACCGTAGACCTGTTGGTTCCCCGGTGCCAACAGAACGAAACGTGATGTTGGACGCTCTGCCACGGCCGGGCAATATCGAAGAGTGACTGTCGATCTGCGCGGTGTCGCGACGGTGTTGCTGCCCGGGACCGGCTCCGACGACGACTACGTCCACCGGGCGTTTTCCGGCCCGTTGCGTGATGTCGGCGCCACGTTGGTCGCCCCGCCGCCGCGCCCGGATCGGTTGATCGACGGCTACCTGTCGGCGTTGGACGACGCGGCGCGCGGCGGCCCGATCGCCGTAGGCGGGGTCTCGATCGGCGCGGCCGCGGCGGCCGCGTGGGCGCTGGCCCATCCCGGGCGCACGGTCGCCGTGTTGGCCGCGCTGCCCGCGTGGGCCGGCGCCCCGCACGACGCGCCGGCCGCACTTGCGGCGCGACATTCCGCCGCGCAGTTGCGCGCCGACGGTCTGGCGGCGACGACGACGCAGATGCGAGCGTCCAGCCCGCCGTGGCTGGCCGACGAGCTGACCCGCTCCTGGGGCGCCCAGTGGCCGCAATTGCCCGACGCCATGGACGAGGCCGCGGCCTACGTCGCGCCGAGCTGCGCCGACCTGGCCCGGCTGGCCGCGCCGCTGGCGGTGGCGGCGGCGGTCGACGACCCGATCCACCCGCTGCACGTGGCCGTCGACTGGGTCGCCGCCGCGCCGCGGGCGGCGCTGCGGACCGTGACGCTGGATCAGATGGGCACCGACACCGCCGCGCTGGGCGCCGCCTGCCTGGCCGCGCTCGCCGAGCTGTAGTCGGGACTAGCCGCCGGTCGTGGTCCGCAGCTGCTGCATCGCCGATCCCTCGGCGCTGCGGCGCGCGGCCGGCTGGTCGGGCGGCTGCTCCTGGGCCTGCTGCTGCTGCGCGGCGGCGGCCGCCCGCAGCTGTTCGGCCATCGGCTCGGGCAGCTGCACGGGCAGCGGCGTGCGCACCGGCAGCGGTGTGTCGCCGCGACGAACCACGGTGTCCGCCAACGCCGTTCGCGCCTCGCGCTCCAACGCTTCCATGGTCTCGTGCGACCCGTTGACGACGCAGCGGATCATCCAGCGGTAGCCGTCGACCCCGATGAAGCGCACCACGCCCGACGCGGTGCCGACCACCTCCCGGCCCCACGGGCCGTCCTTGATGCTGACCTTCGCCGAGTCCTTGCGCAGCGACTCGGCGAGCTCGCCGGCCACCTCGCGCCACAGGCCGCCCGTCTTGGGGGCCGCGTAGGCCGCGATCGTGAACCGGCCGTTTTCGGTGACGACCCACACCGCGCTGGGCACGCCGGTCTCGGTCAGCTCGACCTGCAGCTGGCCGGCCTCCGGCATGGGGATGAGCACCGAACCCAGGTCGAGGCGGGCCAGTTCGGCGACCGCGGGGTCGTCGAAGTCGTCGATGTCGAACGGGCCCTCGAGCTCGTCGTCGAACTCGTCGTCGACCGGATCCGCGGCGGCATCCATCTCGACCGCGTCGTCGCTGTCGTCTTTGCCTGATCTACCAAGTGCCATCACAAACTCGCATGTCCGCCGGAGGAACCGTGACCACCATCGCCACGGGATGTTTCGGCCAGCCCGGCCTCGTCGAACGACGACACCTCGACCAGCTCGACCAATTCGACCCGCTGCACCAGCAATTGGGCGATCCGGTCGCCGCGGTGCACCACGATCGGCTCCGCCGGGTCGAGGTTGATCAGCGCGACCTTGATCTCGCCGCGGTAGCCGGCGTCGATGGTGCCCGGGCTGTTGACGATCGAAAGCCCCACCCGCGCAGCCAATCCCGACCGGGGGTGCACCAACCCCACCATCCCGAACGGAATGGCGACCGCGATGCCCGTTCGCACCAAGGCCCGGTGCCCCGGGTCCAGCTTGACGTCTTCCGCGCTGTACAGGTCGACCCCGGCGTCGCCGTCGTGGGCGCGGCTGGGCAGCGGCAGCCCGGGGTCGAGGCGGACAACTTTCATTTCATGGCCAGACTGGTCGACACGGGGCCACAGATTACCCTTGACCGCGTGTCTGCTACGCGCGTCGCGCCGCACAGTGTGCGATATCGCGAACGCCTCTGGGTGCCATGGTGGTGGTGGCCACCGGCTTTCGGGCTCGCGGCGCTCGTCGCTTTCGAAGTCAACCTCGGCGTTCGTTCCCTGCCCGACTGGCTGCCATACGCGACGCTGTTCGTGGTGGCCGCCGGGACACTGCTGTGGCTGGGCCGGGTCGAGATCCGCGTCACCGCGGACCCGGCCGCGCCGGGCGGGGTCGAGCTGTGGGCCGGCGAGGCGCACCTGCCGGTCACCGTGATCGCCCGCTCCGCCGAGATAGCCCCCGCCGCGAAGTCGGCAGCGCTGGGCCGCCAGCTCGACCCGGCGGCCTTCGTCCTGCACCGGGCATGGGTCGGCCCGATGGTTCTGGTGGTCCTCGATGACCCAGACGACCCGACGCCGTACTGGCTGGTGAGCTGCCGTCACCCGGAGCGGGTGCTGTCGGCATTGCGAAGCTGACCGATCAGGCTGCGCAGTCGGTACAGATCATCACGCCGTTCTTCTCGCTGGCGAGACGGCTGCGGTGTTGCACCAAAAAACAGCTCGAGCAGGTGAACTCGTCGGCCTGCTTTGGAATGACGCGAACGGACAGCTCCTCGCCGGACAGGTCGGCGCCAGGCAGTTCGAAATTTTCGGCGGATTCGGATTCGTCGACGTCGACCACGGCCGAGGCCGCCTCGTTCCGCCGTGCTTTGAGCTCCTCCAGCGAGTCTTCCGAGACGTCGTCCGTCTCGGTGCGCCTCGGAGCGTCATAGTCGGTAGGCATATCTTTCCCGCCCTATCCCCTCAACAGGCCTCGTTAACCTCAAGCAACGCTTTGTACCAGCGTCGAACGCATCCACCAAATGATTCGTGCCCGTATCCCCCACCATTAAGGTGTGATTTACGTCACAACCCCGAATTGACCCTTGTCTTGAGTCTCAAACGGTGCAGTTAGAGTTCCCCTGTGGTCGCGCAAATCACCGAGGGTACCGCTTTTGACAAGCACGGACGCCCCTTTAGGCGCCGCAACCCCCGGCCCGCCATCGTCGTCGTGGCGCTGCTGGTGGTGGCGACCGCCGTGGTGTGGACGGTGGCGCTGACCCGGCCCGCGAAGGTGCACGAGGCGGTGGTGTGCAACCCGCCGCCGCAGCCGCCCGGCTCGGCCGCGCCGCAGCTCGGTGAGCAGGTGTCGCGCAGCGCCATGGCCGACGTCAACCCGGCCAAACTCGCCGACACCAAGGTCCGCGTCCTCAACGCCAGCGGCCGCGGCGGGCAGGCCGGCGCCGTCGCCGGCGCGATGAAGGCCCTGGGCTTCGCCCAGCCGACCGCCGCCAACGACCCCCTCTACGCCGGCACCCGGCTGAACTGCGCGGGCCAGATCCGCTTCGGCACGGCCGGACAGGCGACCGCGGCCGCGGTGTGGCTCGTCGCGCCCTGCGCCGAGCTGTACAACGACAACCGCGCCGACGACTCCGTCGACCTGTCCCTCGGCACGGAATTCGGCGCGCTGGCCCACAACGACAACATCGACGCGGTGCTGGCCAGCCTGCGCCCCGGTGCCACCGAGCCGTCGGATCCCGCACTGCTGCAAAAGATTCACGCCAGCAGCTGCTGATCACTCAGTCCGGCAGGGGCGCCAGGCCACCGAAACGTTGCAGGGCGGCCAGCAGCTCGTCGGCGATTCCGGGTGCGGCGGCCACCACCAGCCCTGCGCCGCCCACCGGGCCGTTCGGCTCGGGCGCCAGGACGCGGGCGCCCGCCTCGGCCGCGATCAGCGCGCCGGCCGCGCGGTCCCACACCTGCAGCCCGTGCTCGTAGAAGGCGTCCAGCCGGCCCGCCCCGACCATGCACAGGTCCAGCGCCGCGGAACCGATGCGGCGCACGTCGCGCACCGCCGGCAGGATGTGCGCCAACAGCGCCGCCTGGCTCGCTCGGCGCCGCCGCGAATAACCAAATCCGGTGCCCAGCAACGCCATTGACAAATCGTCGACGGCGGTGCAGCGCAGCGGCTCCGTCCCGTGATCGTCGGTGACGTGCGCGCCGAGGCCGATCGCCGCCGAGTAGACGCGGCCGGCGACGACGTCGGCGACCGCGCCGGCCACCGACACGCCGTCGATCTGCGCGCCGACCGACACCGCGTAGGCGGGGATGCCGTAGACGAAATTCACTGTGCCGTCGATGGGATCGAGCACCCAGGTGACCGCGCCGGACTGCGCGGCAGCGGGCCCGCCGCCCTCCTCCCCGAGGATCGGGTCGCCGGGCCGCAGTTGGGCCAACCGATCCCGCAACAGCCGCTCGGTCTCGGTGTCGACGACGGTCACCGGATCGGTCGGGGTGGTCTTCGACTTCACCGCGCCACTGCCCGCGACCGACGCCGTGGGGCCGAAAACCTCGGCGCGCCGCCGCCGGACGAACTCGGCGGCCTCGGCGGCCAACGTTTCGGCCACCGAACGCAGTTGCGCGGGCTCGTTATCAGGTCGCGTCACCGCTCCATCGCATCACAGCCGCCACGGGCGCGCAGACCCCCAGCCGGGGTGCCGGTGGAGCTAAGGTGATCGGACAGGCCAAGTCTCGCCGAGGAGTTTCGATGACCAGCACCGATTCGATCACGGGCGCGCCGCCCGACGCGGCCACCGGCAAGCCCCAGCGCCGCGGGTTCGGCGTCGACGTCGGCGGCAGCGGCATCAAGGGCGGCATCGTCGACATGGACACCGGGCTGCTGATCGGCGAACGCATCAAGGTGCTGACCCCGCAGCCGGCGACGCCGCCGGCCGTCGCGAAGGCCATCGCCGAGGTCGTCAACGGATTCGGCTGGACCGGGCCCCTGGGGGTGACCTATCCGGGCGTCGTCACCCACGGCGTCGTGCAGACGGCGGCCAACGTCGACAAGGCCTGGATCGGCACCAACGCGCGGGACGTCATCAGCGCCGAACTGGGCGGCCAGGACGTCACGATCCTCAACGACGCCGACGCGGCCGGGCTCGCCGAGGAGCGCTACGGCGCGGGCCGCGAGCAATCGGGCCTGGTGGTTCTGCTCACGTTCGGCACCGGGATCGGGTCCGCGGTCATCCACAACGGGACCCTGATTCCCAACACCGAATTCGGGCACCTCGAGGTCGGCGGCAAGGAGGCCGAGCAGCGGGCGGCGTCGTCGGTCAAAGAGCGCAACGGCTGGAGCTACGAGAAGTGGACCCAGCAGGTCACACGGGTGCTGGTGGCCATCGAAAACGCGATCTGGCCGGATTTGTTCATCGCGGGCGGCGGCATCAGCCGCAAGGCCGACAAATGGCTGCCGCTGCTCCAAAATCGCACCCCGGTGGTGGCCGCCGCCCTGCAAAACACCGCCGGCATCGTGGGCGCGGCGATGGCCTCGACCTCCGACGTGACGCACTGAATTTTGCCCGGTAGGCCGGTAGGAGCGCGCGCTGTCGTTACAATGGTCCTCGGCGACCGCCCGACTGAAAGCGTGCAAGCACTCACGCTGATCTCCAACGCCGACATTCGACATAGCAGACACTTTCGGTTAACCATGCCCAGACCCACCGAAAGTGCGTCCAACCGAAGGGGTGTAAGTGGCAGCGACCAAGGCAAGCCCGGCGACCGACGAGCCGGTGAAACGCACCGCCACGAAGTCTCCGTCGTCCCCCGCCAAGCGCTCGCCGGCGAAGGGCGCCAACGGCGCCGCCGCCCCGGCGAAACGGGCCGCCAAGGCCGCGCCGCGGGCCGCCAAGTCCGCCCGGGGACCCGAGGCCGCGGCGCCCGCCGAGGCCCCGAAGAAGGCCCGGTCCGCGGCCAAGAGCGCCAAGGCGCCGTCCGGCCGCGGCACGAAGGCGGCGCCCAAGGGCGCCGCGAAGGACGGCGACGCCGACCTTGAGCTCGACGCCGACGCCCAGGTCGAGGTCGAGGATCTCGACGCCGAACCGGACCTCGAGGTCGAACCCGTTGAGGACCTCGACATCGAGGCCGACGACCTGAACCTTGACGACCTCGAAGTCGACGTGGCCGCGGACGGCGAAGAGGCCGACCTCGAGGCGGACGACACCGAGGATGGCGAGGAGGACGCCGCGGCCGCGCCCGTCGCGAAGACCAAGGCCGCCGCCGCCGAGGAGGAGGAAATCGCCGAGCCCTCCGAAAAGGACAAGGCTTCCGGCGATTTCGTCTGGGACGAAGACGAATCCGAGGCGCTGCGCCAGGCCCGCAAGGACGCCGAGCTCACCGCGTCCGCGGACTCGGTTCGCGCCTACCTCAAGCAGATCGGCAAGGTGGCGCTGCTCAACGCGGAGGAAGAGGTCGAGCTCGCCAAGCGGATCGAGGCGGGCCTGTACGCCACGCAGCTGATGACCGAGCACGCCGAGCGCGGCGACAAGCTGCCCGCCGCGCAGCGCCGCGACATGATGTGGATCTGCCGCGACGGCGACCGCGCGAAAAACCATCTGCTGGAAGCGAACCTGCGCCTGGTGGTGTCGCTGGCCAAGCGCTACACCGGCCGCGGGATGGCCTTCCTCGACCTCATCCAGGAAGGCAACCTGGGCCTCATCCGGGCCGTCGAAAAGTTCGACTACACAAAGGGATACAAGTTCTCCACCTACGCCACGTGGTGGATCCGCCAGGCCATCACCCGGGCGATGGCCGACCAGGCGCGCACCATCCGCATCCCGGTGCACATGGTCGAGGTGATCAACAAGCTGGGCCGCATCCAGCGCGAGCTGCTGCAGGACCTGGGCCGCGAGCCCACGCCCGAGGAGCTGGCCAAGGAAATGGACATCACGCCCGAAAAGGTCTTGGAGATCCAGCAATACGCGCGCGAGCCGATCTCGCTGGACCAGACCATCGGCGACGAGGGCGACAGCCAGCTCGGTGACTTCATCGAGGACAGCGAGGCCGTGGTGGCCGTCGACGCGGTGTCGTTCACGCTGCTGCAGGACCAGCTGCAGTCGGTGCTCGAGACGCTGTCCGAGCGCGAAGCGGGCGTAGTACGGCTGCGCTTCGGGCTCACCGACGGACAGCCGCGCACCCTGGACGAGATCGGGCAGGTGTACGGCGTGACCCGCGAGCGCATCCGCCAGATCGAGTCCAAGACCATGTCAAAGTTGCGCCACCCCAGCCGCTCTCAGGTCCTGCGCGACTACCTGGACTGAGCGACATCCGATCAGCGGCGAGATCCCGCTGCCGTTAGGCACCGAGTTCCTGGTAGACCTGCGGGAAGTAGCGCAGCCCGTCCGGGGACAGGATCAGCCAATCGTGGAATACGCCGTTGACCAGCGAGAAGCTGAGCGGGGCGCCCTGGGTCACGGCGTGCTGCTGCATGATCAGCACGTCGGGTGCGATCGGGTCCAGCGACCCCGCGTAGACGTAGGTCGGGGGAAGTCCCTGCAGCGACCCGTACAACGGACTCACCAGCGGGTCGGTGACGGACAGGTTGCCCGCCCACTCCCTGGCGATCTGTTGCCCGGCCGTGATATTCGCCGGGCCACCGGGGAAGGGTGAGTTGACGAGACTGATGGCGGGATTGGTCCAGGTCAAGTCGGGCGCGGGAGACAGCAGCACCATTGACGCCGGGACGGTCTCGTTGTTGGCCACCAGGTACTCGACAGCGGCGAGGGCGATGTTGCCGCCCCCGGAGTCCCCGAGCACGCTGACGTGGGATGCCCCGTGCGCGACGATCTGGGATTCGATCAGGCCCGCCACCTTGGGCACCACCACACCCGCCGTGCCGCCCTGCTGCACTAACGGATAGAGCGGCACCTCGATGGTCGCCCCGGTCTGGTAGGCCATCACCGAGTAGGCGATCCAATGGGTGATCAACGGAGGCCAGACGAACCCGCCGCCGTGGACGGCGACCACGTAGTTGCCGTCCGGGTGGGCCGGGGCGATCTGCACCACCGGCATCCCCTGGTAAGTGGTCCGGGTGACCGTCTCCCCCAGCGCCCACGTCAAAAGCTTGGGTGGGGTGTTACTGAAGATAGGGGAGAGCAGCCCACTCGAGAAGAGGTTCTGCACAGGGGAATTCAGCGTTGCGAGCTGGGGCCAGAAGCCCGAAGCGTTCAACAGATAGTTGAACGGGCGCAGCAGCTCGTTTTCCAACCGGCCGAGCAGCGACGGGGCGCCGGCGAACGTCGGATTCTTATCGGCCGGGACCGGCGTGACGGGTGATGCGGCGAAGATAGCGGAAATAAGCCTGTCTCCTAACGCCGGAAGATTGGCGGCTTCGGCGTTGGCGTAGGCTCCCGCGCTCGCGGTCAACGCCTGCCGGAACTGGGCCTGAAACGCCGCCGCCACAGCGCCAAGCGCCTGATATTTCTCGCCGTGGGCGGAAAACAGCGCCGCAATCGCCTGCGACACCTCATCGCCGGCCGCGGCCATCACCGCGGTCGTCTTGGTTGCCGCGGCCGCGTGGGCCGCGCTGAGCACCGATTCGATACCGGACAAATCCGAAGCCGCCGCCGCCATTATCTCCGGCTCCGCAATCAAATACGACATCTCTGGTCCCCTTTCCTCCGTGTGGAAGCGAACAGGGATTGCGCAACGCATCGTCGCCCGAAACGACGGGGCGGGCTTAAGTACTCGACTACTGAAATGGGGTTGGTTGGATTGCTTGCGCTACCTGGTCCCTAGTGCGCGGCTAGGGCGACTAGTTCACGGCCCCCCGGGTCACCGGCGGCCCAGGCGCGGCGCGATGCCGCGACAGCAGGCGCGCCGCTTGACCCGGCGCGCCGAGCTGCAGCATCGCCGCCAACGCCGTTTCGAGGACCACTTCCTGCTGCACGCGGCTGCCGCCGATGGATGGAAGGCCGGGCAGCGATTCGATGAGGTAGTCGAGCGCGGCGCGTGGCTCGCCCTCGGTCAACGCGATGAGGCCTTCGCCGATGAGGCGCAACGTCGATGCCTGCGCGTCGGTGGCCCCGGGAACGTCGATCGCGCGGATCGCGGCCGGGTCGTTCGCGGCGGCCAGCACCAACAGGGCATGAAACGCGATGAACGGCGTCTGCGGCGAGTACGCGAGCGAGCCGGCCTCAGCGAGCACGGCCATCGGGTCGGGCGGGGTCACCCAGTCCGGATGTAGGCGCGCGCGCCACGCCAGCGAACCGGCGTCGACCAGACAGCGGACGTCCTTCGAGTGCGGCGGCGCGAGAAACGCTGCGTAGCGGCGCGCCGCGGCGGCCGCGTCGCCCATCGCGAGCTCGTGCAGCGCGGCGTGCCACTGAAAGTGCGGGACGTAGCGCTGGGTGCGGCCGTCGCCCGCGATCCAGTCCGTCAGCCATTTCAGCCCGGCGCCGTGCGCATCGGTCTCGTAGTGCACGTGCGTCAGCGCGTGCGCGGCGTTGCCGTTGCCCGGATCGAGTTCGAGGGCGGCGTCCGCCAGGTCGGCGGCGTCGTACCAGAGGCCCTGCTCCGTGCGGCCGTAGGCGCGCAAGCCGAGATACCACGGCGCCTCGCCGTGCACGCCGGTGAATCGCTCGACGTACTGCCACGCGTCCGGCAACGCGTCACCGGCCCCCGCGAACGCGATCGACGGCGCCAGCACGAGCAACGCGACCGCGTCGTCCGGCACCCGATCGAGGTGGTCGATGAGCGCGTCGGTGCCCGCCGCGTTGCCCTTCTCGCACCACGTCGCGATGGCCTCGACGTGGCTGCGGTCTTCGTCGCTGCCGTGGGCAAGTGCCGCCCGCGCCCGCGCGAGGTGGCCGGTGACGGCGTCGGGCCCGCCGGCCCGGTCGGGCCGTTCCGTGGCGATCATGGCGAGCGCGACGTGCGCACGCGCGTGCTGCGGGTCGTCGGCGACCGCCTCGGCGAAGGCGAGCGACGCGCCGTCCTGAACGGCGAGCAGGCGACGCACGCCCTCGGCGTACGCCGCCGACGCACCCGTCGATCGCGGCCCGGTGGCAACGACACGGGGCGCGCGCACCGGGCGTTCGCGCGTGTCGGTGGCCAGCAGCTCGGCGATGGCGGCCGCCTGCGCGCGGATTTCCGGAATCGCGGTGGTCTCCCACTCCTCGCCCTGGCGGATCGAGCCCAGACACACGACGCCGGGGACCGTGCCGCCGGCCGCGTCGACGAGGTAACCGTCCGCGTCGAGTCGCACCCCCACGCCGCACGGGTGCAGCGAGGCGACGCCCGTGTCGAGCAGGTTGGCCCAGAGCGGGGAACGTTGCGACGACCGCCGGTCCCACATGGCGCCGGTGGCGACGACGACGGCGTCCCCGCGCCGGCGCATCGATCGCCAGCTCGTCGTGACCACCAGCTCGACGCCGTCGCCGCGCAGCGACACGTCGGCGACCTCGCCCGCCTCGATGCTCAGCTGGCCACGGTGGATCGCGTGATAGACCGCGTCGGCAGTCGTGGGCGGCATGCGGTGCCGAAGCACCTCCCACTGCCGCAGGTCTTCGCGCAGGAACCGGCGTTGGTCTTCCCATCCCATCGACCGCCACAGCCGGGCGGTGCGCGGGCGCAGCGCGTCGATGACTTGTCGCCAGTCCCAACCGTTTTCGCGCGCGTGCGCGAGGTCCGCGGTCAGCGCGGTGCGCAAACCGTCGAGCGAGACCGCGTCGGCGAGCGCGTCGACGTTGGGCAATTCGGCCGGCGCGCCGGTGGCGCGGAACCGGCGCGGGAGCGTGCCCTGCCGCGAGAGCAGCGTGACCGCGGCGCCGCGCGCCATGAGGTGCAGCGCGACGTCGACGCCCGTGAGTCCCGAACCGATCACCAGGACGCTGTAGGGCCGGCGCGCGCCCAGCGCCGCGAGCGCGCCCGGCGCCCAGGGATCCACCACGACCTTGCCGTCGGTGGCCGAGTCCGCGTTCAAGGCCAACACGGGCGCGAAGGCACGCTCCAGCGATTCGGGCATGCCACCCGCGGGCCGCCCGGTCGCGAGCACGACGGCGTCGGCCGACAACGAACGCCCGTCGCCCAGGGTCAGGCGCGCCGGCGCCAACCCAAGGCGCAGATCACGCTGATCGACGCGTCCGGTCGTCCCGGCACCGGCGCGGCCTACGGAACCGACGACCCGACCCACCTGCTGAACGTTCCCGCCCAGCGCATGTCGGCGTGGCCGGACGACCCCGATCACTTTTGCCGCTGGCTCGACGAACGGGCCGTCACCCCGCTCGAGGGCTTCGCGCCGCGCCTCGCATATGGCCGCTACCTGCGGGAACAGCTCGCGGTCGCCGACGTGCGGATCGAGTGCGCGGAGGTCGTCGGGCTGGTGCCGGGCGCGCCGCCGCGCCGGCCCCGGGGCGCCGGGCGGCGGGTGTCGG
>NZ_LZKR01000200.1 GCF_001672915.1 Mycobacterium sp. 1245805.9
GTGTTGCCGCCGGCGCCGCCGGTGCCGCCGTCGATGTGAGTGGCGGTGCCGGCGCCGCCGAGGCCGCCGTCTCCCGGCCTCCCGCCGTTACCGCCGTCACCGGCGTTGCCGCCGGCGCCGGCGGCCCCGGTGGCACCGGCTTGACCCACGGCACGGACGGTGTCGACGGCAGCACGCCCACCGGCATCCTCGGCAACGGTGGCAACGGCGGTGACGGCTTCACCTCCACCGCCGCGGGTGCGCGTGGCGGCAACGGCGGCGGCGGCGGTGCCGGCGGCAACCACGGCAACGGTGGGGCTGGTGGGGCCGGAGGCAACGGCGTGACCGGCAGCGCCGGTTTCAACGGCGCCAACGCGGGCGACTCCGGCATAGACGGCATGGCCGGCGGTCGCGGCGGCGACGGCGGGCCTGGCGGGGCCGGCGGTTCGCAGGCAGGCAGCGGCGGGGCCGGCGGTGCCGGTGGGACCGGTGGGGACGGCGGCAAGGGCGGCATCGGTATCAGCGGCCACGACGGCAAGGTCGGCGTCAACGCCGGCGCCGGGCAGGATGCCGGCAGCGGCGGACGTGGCGGCAACGGCGGGGACGGCGGCAACGGCGGGGTCGGCGGCGCGGACGCGCACGGCGTGACAGCTGCCACCGGCGCCGGTGGCGCCGGCGGCAGCGGCGGCGACGGCGGCACCACCGGCAATGGCGGCGACGGCGCGAACGGCACCGCGGCCCACCCCGATGGCGGTCGCGGCGGCAACGGCGGCAACGATGGCGCCGGCGGGGCAAAGGGCACCGGCGGCACCGGCTCCACCCCGGGCACCGACGGCGCCGCGGGCCACATGCCCACCGGCGCGGGCAACGGTGGAAACGGGGGCAACGGCTATGACGCCGCGAGCGCTGGCGCGCCGGCCGGCACCTCCGGCGGTAAGGGCGGGGCCGGCGGCAACGCCGGCGACTACGGCACCGGCGGTGCCGGCGGCGACGGAGGCAGCGGTGTGGCCGGCACCGACGGGGCCAACGGGGTCAATCCGGGCGACTCCGGCACCGCCGGCATCACCGGCGGTAGCGGCGGCGACGGCGGCGCCGGCGGCCACGGCGGGTCGATCTCGGGTGATGGCGGCAATGGCGGGGCCGGCGGCACCGGCGCCAACGGCGGCAACGGTGGGAAGGGCATCACCGGCCACAACGGCGTCAACCCCGGTGAAGCCGGGCAAAACGGCGGTAGCGCCGGCAACGGCGGCAACGGAGGCAACGGCGGCAACGGCGGCATCGGCGGGGCAGTCACGAGCGGCACCGCGGGCACCACCGGGGTCGGCGGCAACGCCGGTAACGGCGGGGCCGGCGCTACCCCCGGCGACGGCGGCACCGGCGCGAGCGGCACGGCAGCCCACCACGACGGCGGGGCCGGCGGCAACGGCGGCGACACCGGTCTCGGCGGGGCAAAGGGCACCGGCGGCACCGGCTCCACCCCGGGCACCGACGGCGCGGCCGGCGCCACACCCGTCAGTGCCCTCGGCAACGGCGGGGACGGTGGCAAAGGTTACGACGCCGTCGCCGCCGGCGCGCCCGCCGGCACCTCGGGCGGCAACGGCGGGGCCGGCGGCAATGCCGGCAACATCGGCAACGGCGGCAACGGCGGGGCCGGTGGCAACGGCGTGGCCGGCACTTCCGGCCCGGCTGGCACCCTCGACAGCAACGGCAACAGCGGCGCCGGCGGCGCCGGCACGGCCGGCGGGAACGGCGGGAACGGCGGGGCCGGCGGACTGGGTGGCTCGATCTCCGGCCATGGCGGCAACGGCGCCGCCGGCGGCAACGGCGGCAACGGCGGTAACGGCGGCAACGCCAACGGCGCCAACGCGACCACCGCCGGTGCGACCGGCGGCAATGCCGGCACGGGCGGCACCGGCGGCAGGGGCGGCAACGGCGGCAATGGCGGGGTCGGCGGCACCGCCGCGCACGGCAGCACGGGCAGCACCGGGACGGGCGGCAACGGCGGCACCGGCGGGACCGGAGGAACCGCTAACGGCGGCAAGGGTGGCGCCGGAAACGCAGGCCACCTAGACGGCGGCGATGGCGGTAAGGGCGGCGCCTTCGGCAGCGGCGCAGCGGGCGGGACCGGCGGCACCGGATCCACCCCCGGCAGCAACGGCTCGACCGGCAGCACGCCGACCGGTGCCAACGGCGGTGACGGCGGGGCCGGTGCCGACGCTACCGCCATCGGCGGGATGGGCGGCAAAGGCGGGGCCGGCGGCGACGCCGGCGCGGTCGGCAACGGCGGCAACGGCGGCGCGGGCGGCCGGGGCGGTCCCGCCGCCGCCACCAGCAACCCCCCACCGGCTCCTCCAGTTGCTGCCCCAGGCACACCGCCGCAGGCCCCTTCCGGCACCAACGGCACCGACGGCACCAACGGCACCGTGGCCGGGCAACCCGGCGGCAACGGTGGCAGCGGCGGGAACGCCAGCGGGACCAGCTCCGCCGGCACCGGCGGCAAGGGCGGCACCGGCGGCGACACCGCCACCGGCGGCACCGGCGGCAGCGGCGGCGATGATCAGAACAATGGCGGCACCGGCGCCGTTGGCGGCACCGGCGGCACAGGCGGGGCCGACGGCGGGACTGGCGGCAACGGCGGCACCGGCGGCCAGGGCGGGGTCGCCGGTGGGGGCGGGGTCCCCGGCACCGGCGGCACCGGCGGCGCCGGCGGCACCGGCGGTGCCGGCGCCGCGCCGGGTGCCCCCCGGGGGGCCCGCCGGCGCGGCGGGGCCGGCGGGGGGGGCGGCCCACCCCGCGGGGATGGGGGGGCCGGGGGGGTTGGCGGGGCG
>NZ_LZKR01000201.1 GCF_001672915.1 Mycobacterium sp. 1245805.9
GGTCCCGGCCGCGCCCCCGGGTCCGCCGCCGCCCACCGCGGTGCCGCCGTCGCCGGACGGTTCGACGACGCTGTCGGCGGCCAAGGCGGCCGCCCTGCAGGAGATCCAGGCCGCGATCGGCGCGGCGAAAGACGCCCAGAAGAAGGGCGATTTCGCCGCCTATGGCGCCGCGCTGCAGCGGCTGGACGACGCGATCAACAAGTACAACGCCACCAAGTAACTCGCCTCAATCGCCCGCGAGTGTGCGTGTCTGTACGGCGACACGCCGTAAACCGCGGCATTCTCCGCACGTTCGCGGCGCTAAGTGGTCTGCAGCCGACGGGCGACCTCGCCGTAGCGCTCGAAACGCTCCTGGGGCCCCTGCGCGTTGTAGAACACCAACCGCGTCGCGATCCCGCCGTACTTCTTCCGCAGCGCGTCGGCCAGGCCGTCCCACGTCGACTCGGTGGCGAAGGCGGCGATGTGCTCGTCGCTGATCTGGGCCGCCATCCCGGCGAAGTCCCCGGCCTTCTGCTTCTCGCGGATGCGCGCCGTCGTCCCCTCGAACCCGGCCTCGTCCCAGATGAACGCGTAGTTGGGGGTGCTGCCGTAAAAGGACATGCTGGCACGCACCGACTCTCGTTCGTTGTCGCGCTCCTCGTCGGTGTCGCCGACGATCGTCATCACCGGCACGATCACCGCGATGTCCGACGGCGAGCGCCCCGCCTTCGCCGCCCCGTCCGCGACGTTGGGCACCACGTGACGGGCGAGATAGCCCGGCTCCCCGAGCGGGTGGACGTGCACGCCGTCGGCCACTTCGCCGGCCATCCGCAGCATCCACGGATTCACCGCCGCCACATCGACTTTCGGGTCCGGAGCGTCGATCGGCCCGGCGCTCCACTGCGGGCTGATGAAGTCGAGATCGTAGAACTCGCCGTGGTGGTCGAGCTTGCCCGTCCGGAACGCGGCGAAGCACGACTTCACGGCGAGCACGTAGTCGCGCAGCCGCGGGCCGGGGCGCTCGAAGGCCATGCCGTAGCGCCGGACGACGTGCGTGCGCACCTGGGTGCCGAGGCCGAGCCGGAACTTCCCGCCGGTCGCCTCCTGAAGCTCCCACGCGGTGGCCGCGGTGATGAACGGGCTGCGCGGGAAGGCCACCGCGACCCCGGTCGACAGCTCCAGGCCGGGCGCGGCCTGCGAGGCGACGGCGGCGTTGAGGTAGGGCGTGCGGCCGGTCTCGGTCAGCAGCAGGCCGGAGAACCCCGCGGCGTGGGTGCGGCGGGCCAGGTCACCGACCCGGTCCAGCCGTTGCGGGACCGCCATCACATCAATGTGCATGGCGGAACAGTATGCCGCCGTCGCTCAGCCGCGGGACGCGGTCCGGAATCTGTCCCGGTAGGCCTTCGGCGAGACGCCGAGGTTGTCGACGAACACGCGCCGGAGGGTTTCGGCGCTGCCGAACCCGGCGACCCGGGCCGTGTCGGCGACGCTGCGGCCGGCGGCGAGCGCGGCGCGGGCGGCGTCGATGCGCACCATTTCGACGTAGCGGGCCGGCGTCGTGCCGAGTTCGGATTGGAACAGGCGAGTCAGCTGCCGCGTGCTCAGGGAGGCTTGCGCGGCAAGCGTTTTCACGCTGTGGTGGGCGGCCGGGTCGGCCGCGATCGCCTCGGTGACCTTGCGCAGCGGGGACTGTGGCGGGGGCTCGGCCTCGACCAGCGTCGAGAATTGCGATTGACCGCCCGCCCGCTTGAGATAGACGACCAGCCACCGCGCCACGTCGCGGACCAGCTCGGTGCCGTGATCCATTTCGACGAGCGCCAGCGCCAGGTCGATCCCCGACGACACCCCGGCCGAGGTGAAGACCTCGCCGTCGCGGACGAAAAGCGCGTCCGGCTCGACGGCGACGTCGGGAAAGGCCCGGGCGAACAACCGGGTGTCATGCCAATGCGTGGTGGCGCGCCGACCGTTGAGCAGGCCGGCCTGCGCCAGGATGAACGAGCCCGTGCAAATCGAGGCCAGGCGCCGGGTCCTGCTCGCGACTGATTTGATCGCCTCGACGAGCTCGGGGTCGATCGCCCGCCGCGGCAGGTCGTCGCTGCCGGCCACCATCACGGTGTCAGCCGACTCGATCGACGAAAGCGCGTCGGTGACACCCAAGCGCGTCCCGATCGAGGTCGTGACGTCCCGGCCGTCCACCGACGCGATCTTGAGCTGATAGTCGGCGCCGAACCGGTTGGCCTCGGCGAACACCTCACCCGCCCCCGCGACGTCCAGCATCGTCACGTCGTCGAAGACGACGATGACCACCACCCGCGGGCGCACACCGGCTTCCGTCACCGACTCATTGTCGCAATCTGGGGTAAAGACGGCTCAATTGCCATGGGTGGGCCGAGCCTCGCGCCCGCACACTGGTCGCATGTTTACTCAGTCGATGGAAACCATCGCCGACATCGTCGTCCCGGACACCCCGCTGGTGCGCGACATCACCGAGTACATTCGCGACGCCGAAGACGATCTGCTCTTCGACCATTCCCGCCGGGTCTTCCTGTTCGGCGCGCTGCAGGGCCGCCGCCGGGGGCTGCAACCGGACCTCGAACTGCTCTACGCCGGCGCGATGTTTCACGACCTCGGCCTGACCGAGCGCTACCGCACCTCCACCCTGCGCTTCGAGGTGGACAGCGCCAACGCGGCGCGCGATTTCCTGCTGCAGCACGGCGTCGACGAAGCGGACGCCCGCAAGGTGTGGCTGGGCATCGCCCTGCACACCACGCCCGGCATCCCCGAGTTCCTCGAACCCGAAATCGCCTTGGTCACAGCGGGTGTCGAAACCGACGTCCTGGGCATCGGCCGCGACGACCTGTCGCCCGACGCGCTCGCCGCCGTCACCGCCGCCCATCCCCGGCCGGACTTCAAGAACCGAATCCTGGCGGCCTTCAACGACGGCATGAAGCACCGCCCGCACAGCACGTTCGGCACGGTCAACGACGACGTGTTGGCGCATTTCGACCCGGCGTTCGTGCGCGACAACTTCGTCGACATCATCCTGGGCAACACCTGGCCCGAATAGGCGCCACTTCTATCTGATTCCGATGCGCCCGCCTACGCGGGTGCATCGCCACGTCACCGATCTCTCAACGTCGATCACAGGAGATAGCTTGTCGACAAACGCGTCCGAATCCAAAGGCAGCGCAATAGTTCTCGGGGCCAGCGTCGGCGGGCTGCTCGCCGCGCGGGTACTCGCCGACTTCTACGACACCGTGACCGTGGTCGAACGCGACGTCCTCCCGGACGGGCCGCAGACCCGTCGCGGAGTGCCCCAGGGCGCTCAACCTCACGCCCTGCCGACTCGGGCGGCAGGGATCATGGACCAGTTGTTCCCCGGCTTCCTCGACGAGCTCGTGGCCGGCGGCGCGCGCGTCTGGAGCGACGGCGACCTGTCCCGGCTCTACTTGACCTTCGCCGGTCATCCGCTGCTTCGTTCCGGCAAGATCCCCGACCCCGAGTCCATCGTTATCCACCACGCCCACCGGCCATTTCTCGAGTGGAATTTGCGTCGCCGCGTGCGTGGCATTCCCAACGTGACATTCCTGGATGCCCACGACGTCGTGCGGCTGACCTCGACCGCGCAGCGCGCGCGCGTGACCGGCGTGGTGCTGGCTCCGCGCGACTCCGGGGCCGAACGGACCCTCACGGCCGACCTTGTCGTGGACACCACCGGGCGTGGCTCGAGGACGCCGCTTTTTTTGGAGCAACTCGGCTATCGGCCTCCGCGCGAAGACAAATTGACGGTGCACGTCACGTACGCCAGCATGTGGGTCTATGTAGCGCCGGGCACGATGTGGGAGAACTTCATTATCAACGCGGCCGAGCCCGGCCGTCCCGTCGCATTCGCGATGTTCGGGGGTGAAGACGACACCTACGTGCTCGCCGTGCAAACGATGGCCGGGCGGCCGACGCCCACCGATCGCGTGGCTCTGCTCAACAGCCTGACCGACGTCGCGCCCCCGCATGCCCTGGCCGCCGCGCGGTCCGCCGAACCACTCACCGATGTCGCGCACTACAAGTTCCCCTCCAATCGGTGGCGACGCTACGACAAGCTGGAGCGCATGCCCGGCGGCCTGATCGTGCTGGGCGACGCCATGTGCAACTTCAATCCCCTTTACGGACAGGGAATGTCGGTGGCCGCCATCGAGGCGCTGATCCTGCGTGACTGTCTTGAGGAAGGCGAACAAGGCCTGCCGCGGCGGTTCTTCGGCCAGGCCGCCAAAGAGATTGGCGTGGCATGGCGGGCCGCCGTGGCTTCTGACCTGGCGCTGCCGCAAATAGCCGGGAATCGAACCGTGTCCGTGCGGCTGCGCAACGCCTTCTTGGACCGCGTGCTGTCCGCCGCGGAGACCGAGCCGGTGATCGTCCAGAAATTCCTGCGGATGATGAACATGGTCAGCAAACCCGCCGAGTTGTTCCATCCGTCGACGATGGCGCAGATGATCGCCAAACCGCGAAAGCGCCTCTACGCAGCGGGATAAGGGCACCCCGACGTCGGATTCTGTGGGAAAGACGGCGCGAACGGCACCGGTGAATCGCCGCGCGGCGCCGGAGGATGGAGCTAGCCCACGAAGGAGCAGCGACCATGGCAATCCAGTCCATCGAGACCATCGCCGGCATCGTCATCCCCGACACCGCACTCGTCCGGGACGCCACCGACTTCGTCCGCGCCGCCGAAGACGACGTGCTCTTCCACCATTCCCGGCGGGTGTTCCTGTTCGGCGCGCTGCACGGGCTCCGGCTCGGCTTGGCACCGGACCCGGAGCTGCTGTACGTGGCTGCGATGTTCCACGACCTGGGCCTCACCGCGCGCTACGGGGCGTCGACGCAGCGCTTCGAGATGGACGGCGCCGACGCGGCCCGCGACTTCCTGCTCGAGCGTGGCGTCGCACGGTCCGACGCCGACAAGGTGTGGCTCGGCATCGCACTGCACTCGACGCCCGAGGTTCCCGCGCGCCTCGACCCCGAAACCGCCTTGCTGGCAGCCGGTGTCAAGACCGACGTGGTCGGCGTCGGGCTGGAGACCCTGGACCCGGACGCGGTCGACGCGGTGACCGCCGCCCATCCCCGCCCGGACTTCAAGAACCGCATCCTGGCGGCCTTCAACGACGGCATGAAGCACCGCCCCGACACGACCTTCGGGACCATGAACGCCGACGTGCTGGCGCACTTCGACCCCACGTTCAAGCCGGGAAACATGGTCGACTTCGTTCTCAACAGCAATTGGCCCGAGTAACGGAAGGGAGCAGGACAATGGAGATTCACGAGGCGCTGTACACGACCAGGATGATGCGGCGGTTGCGGCCGGACCCGGTTCCGCTGGACGTGCAGGCCCGCATCCTCGATGCGGCCGTCCGGGCGCCCAACGGCGGCAACACCCAACGCTGGCACTTTGTCGCCGTCGACGACCCGAAACTCATCCACGAGTTCGGCGAACTGTTCCGGCAGGCCCGCGCCCTCGAGTACGAGAAGTTCAGCACGGGGCAGGGACCGATGGTCGTTCCGGGGCCCGGCGCCGACCTCACCGCCCACGCCGAGACGATGCGCAGGATCAAGGGTTCCGGCAACTACCTGGCTGACCACTTCGACGAGGTTCCCCTGCTGCTCTTCGTCTTCTCGATCGACGATCTCGGCGGCGCCAACATCTACCCCGCGATCTGGAGCGCCCTGCTCGCCGCCCGGGCCGAGGGCGTCGGCGGCGTCATGACGATGGTGCTCAACAACTTCCGGGACAAGGTCAACGAGATGCTCGGCGTGCCGGTCGAGGAAGGCTGGAAGATGTCGGCCATGCTGACGCTCGGCTACCCGCTAGGCAAGTGGGGCGTGGCCGCCAATCGACGTCCCGTGCACGAGGTTTCGTCCCGCAACCACTGGGACGCCCCGTTCGGCGTCGAGGTGCCCGAGCCGCTGTGGCCGCCGCAAGACGAGACGACGACCCGCCTGGCCGCGGTCGGATGAGAAAGGGATCGACATGACAACATCACTGTCCACGAACCGGCGTGACGCCGACGAGGTCCGGCTGTTCCACGCGCCGGCCAGCTTGTTGGACGACCTCCAGCGGGTGCTCGTCGACTTGATCGAGTTGCACCTGCAGGCCAAGCAGGCGCACTGGAATGTCGTGGGCACCAACTTCCGCGACCTCCATCTCCAGCTGGACGGCATCGTCGATGCCGCGCGCGAAGCCAGCGACACGATCGCCGAACGAATGCGCGCTCTGGACGCCGTACCCGACGGCCGCTCGGACACGGTCGTTTCCACAACGACGGTGCCCGCCATCCCGCCGGGCCTGCTCGGCGTCACCGACACGGTCAACATGATCACCAACCGGATCTATGCCGCCGTGAGCACGATCCGCGCCGTGCACGACGACGTCGACGCCGCGGACCCCTCGACCGCCGACCTGTTGCACGGGATCATTGACGCCCTGGAAAAAGAGGCGTGGCTGCTGAAGTCGGAAATCGCAACGGTGCAGTAAGCGGAAGGTCGGCAGTCAGGCGAATCCGATCCCGGTGACGGTCGTGCAGCCGGGCGAGGTAGACACAGCCGACGCAACGGTGGAGAGGTGGCCATCGTCGACGTGCCCGAGCCGCTCTGGCCACCTCAAGACGAGACAACGACCGGCCTGGCCGCCGTCCGATGAACCCCCGGGCCTGAATAGCGTGAGGACAACGTGACACCACCCAACAGTGCGGAAGTGTTGGAAGTCTTCGGACCCGTCGTGGAATTCATGACTCCGCCGGACGAAGATCAGTTCTGCGTCATGCGCGCGGTCATCCCGCCCGGGGTGGTGGTCCCGCTGCACCGGCACGACGACTTCGAGGACTTCTACATCCTGGCAGGCAGCCACCAGGTGCTTGTCGAAAGCGGCGGCGGCATGGAATGGTGCGATGCCCGCGCCGGAGATTATGTCCGGGTGCCGGGCGATGTTCCTCACGCGCACCGCAACGTCTCACCAGAACCCGCCATCGACCTGATCATCACGACAGCGCGCATGGGCAGGTTTTTTCGCGAGGTAGGGCGGCCGGTGGGCTCGCCGCCGCCGACCGCCCGAGAGGTGGCGCGCTTCGTCGAGGTCGCGGGGCGGTACGGCTACCGGCTCGCGACGCCGGACGAAAACGCCGCGGTCGGCATCACCGTGCCGGCGTTCTCCGGGTGACGGCCCGCGAAAAAAGCGGTGTGGCTAGGCAAGTCGAAAACCGGTATAACAGGTCCGGGAGGTGGGTCACATGGCCGGTGCGGGTGAAACCGGGGTCACGGTCGTCCAGCCCGGGGAGGGCGATTACGTGGCCCTGCCCGGTTTCGGCGCGGTGTTCAAGCTTTCCTGCAAGACCAACGGGGGCGAAGTGTCCATCGTCGAGCACCCGTTCGAAGTCGGCGTGCTCACCGCCGCCCACCGGCACACCCGCGAGGACGAGCACTCGATCGTGCTGGCGGGCGAGATCGGCTTCCGCTCCGACGACAGTGAGGTGGTGCTAGGGCCCGGCGGCTACATCACCAAGCCGCGCGGGCAGATGCACGCCATGTGGAACGCCGGCAGCGAGCCCGGCCGCATTATCGAGATCATCACCCCCGGCGGCTTCGAGAACTACTTCCGCGAGCTCGGCGAGCTGCTCGTCGAACACGCGAACGACCCCGTCGGCAAGGTCCTACACGAGCTGCCCGAATTCGCTGAATTGGCAAACAAATACGGGCTGACGTACGGCAACCCGGAGTGGATGGACGACATCAGGCGGCGCTACGGGCTGAACCCGCCGTCGCACTGAGGCCTACCCGGCGGCCTCCGGTCTGATCACACCGGTCCGTCCGCGTCACGCTGAAGTCCGCACTTCCGCGAGCAGGTCGGTTCGCCATTTGCGCCGGACGCTTCTGGCAGTGCCAAGTTCGCACGCCAATTCGTGTAACGCGGATCCGACTTCGGGTTGTCGGGCGACGGCCGGCGCGGGATTCCTATAGCACCTGCACCCAAAGGGATTTCGGTCCTCCGGCCATCAGACGACGATGCTGCCCACAAAGGCGGATCATGTCAGCTTTTGTGGGATGGACGGCACGAAGCCGCATGTTCGGACAGCCCTGCGAGACACAGACTGTACGCAGCCGATCGCGCCGCCGAGGACCAGCCGATGTTCATCGGCTGCGTGGCGCCTGCGCGATTGATCAAGCCAGTCTCGGATGGGAAAGGTCCAGTATTGGTGCCCACACAGCGAATTCGGTCGCGCGACAATCGTCGCTCTCAACGGTTTCGTAGCCGATATGGCCCGTGGGCGCTCGTCACGGGGGCAAGCGACGGGATCGGTAAAGCGGTGGCCGCCGAGATTGCCGCCCAGGGCGTGAACGTCGTCCTGTGCGCGCGGCGCCTCGATCGGCTCGAGACGATCGCTGCCGACCTCGCAACGGCACACGGGGTACAGATCCGAGTCGTCACCGCCGACCTTGTACAACCAGGCGGAGTCGACCAACTCGTGCAAGAGACACGCCATCTCGATATCGGCCTCGTCATCCTTTCGGCAGGCTTTGCGACTAGTGGGCCATTCGCTGATGCGGCGGTGACGCCCGAGCTGGAAATGGTCTGTCTCAACGTGACCGTGGTGACTCGCCTCGCCCATACTTTTGCGCAGCGGATGGTGAACAATGGCCATGGCGGCATCGTGCTGGTGGGATCGATCCTTGGCCGGCAGGGCGTCCCGTGGGTCAGCTGCTATGCCGCAACCAAGGCGTACGTGCGTGTCCTCGCCGAAGGCTTGCATCAAGAGCTGAAGACCCGGGGAATCCACGTGTTGGCGGTGGAGGCCGGACCGGTACACACCGGCTTCGAGGCCCGGGCGGGCCTGAAGTACGGTTCGGCCGCCAGGCCAGAGGTGGTCGCCAAAGCCGTTATCGCCGCATTGGGCAAGCGCGCCAGCGTTATTCCGGGTGTCCGTGCGCGGCTGCTCGCAACCTCGATGGCACTGCTGCCGCGACGACTGCGCGTACGTTTCCTCGGCGAGGTGATGCACCGCATGCGCGCGGCAGCGACCTCCGTGCCCCCCGCAGGTTCCCCGTCCGATACACCCCGCCGGTGTCCAAGCGAGCTCTGAGGCCTACCCGGCCGCCTCCTTGTCGAACTCCGAGGCGATGTCGCGGGCGACGCGCTTGAGCAGGGGAGTGACCTCGGTGGCGGATTTCAGCGTGACGCGCGCCGCGGGGCCCGAGATCGAGATCGCGGTCAACGACGGCGCGTCGGGCACCGGCACGGCGAAACACCGCACACCCACCTCCTGCTCGCCCTCGTCGACGGCGTAGCCGCGCGACCGGCACAACTCGATGTCGCGGAGCAGCTCCTTGGGGGTGGTGTGGGAGTTCTCGGTCGCGGCGGGCATCCCGGTCCGCGCCACCAGGGCGCGCACCGCGTCGTTGGGCAGCTGCATCAGCAGCGCCTTGCCGACACCGGTGCAATGCGGGTAGACGCGGCGGCCCACCTCGGTGAACATCCGCATCGAGTGCGGCGAGGGCACTTGAGCGACGTAGACGGCCATGTCGTTGTCCATCAGCGCCATGTTCGCCGTCTCACCGGTGCGCTCCACCAGCTCGAGCAGATGCGGCCGAGACCAGGTGCCGACGAGCTGTGCCGCGCTCTCGCCGAGCCGGATCAGCTTGGGCCCCAGCGAATAATGCCGGTTGGGCAGTTGCCGCAGGTAACCCATGCCCACTAGGGTGCGCGCGAGCCGATGGATCGTCGGCGCCGGCAGGTCCGAACGCGCCGCGAGGTCGCCGAGCGCGGCCGACCCGCCCATCGTCGCCAGGATCTCCAGCAGCTCGAACGCCCGCTCCACCGACTGAACGCCGCCCGTACGTGCAGCTTCGCGAGCCATCACCGCTTCCGATCCAGCCCCGAGGGCCCGTCATCCTGCCTGCGCTTTTTCGTATCACGGAATTGGCGCCGACAGCAAGCACCGCCGCGGTCAGTCGGCGGGCAGCGTCGCGAGCTCGTTGTATTCGGTGACGTTGTCGATCTCGGTGCCCATCGCGATGTTGGTGACCCGTTCCAGGAAGACCTCGACGACGACGGGGACCTTGTGTTCGCGCGCGAGTTGTTGCGCCCGGGCCAGCGCCGGGGCGATGCCGGACGGCTCGGTGACCTGAATCGCCTTGCAGCCCAGACCTTCCACGACGCTGCGATGGTCCACGCCGTACCCCTTGGGCAGGTCGGTGTCGCCGTCTTCCTGGGCATTGATGTTGTCGAAGGCCAGCGAGACGCAGTAGTCCATGTCGAAGTTCAGCTGGGCCTGCCGGATGAGCCCGAGGTAGGAGTTGTTCACCACCACGTGGACGTACGGCAGGTTGAATTGCGCGCCGACGGCCAGTTCCTCGATGAGGAATTGGAAGTCGTAGTCGCCCGACAACCCGACGACCGTGGCGGTCGGGTCCGCGGCGACCACGCCCAGCGCGGCGGGCACGGTCCAGCCGAGCGGGCCGGCCTGGCCGCAGTTGATCCAGTGCCGGGGCCTGAACACGTTGAGGAATTGGCCGCCGGCGATCTGCGAGAGCCCGATCGCCGTGACGTAGCGGACGTCGCGGCCGAAGGCCCGGTTCATCTCCTCGTAGACGCGTTGCGGCTTGATCGGAACGTCGTCGAAGTGGGTCTTGCGGTGCAGGGTCTGCTTGCGATGCTGGCAGCCGGAAACCCATCCGCTCCAGTCCGGCATGGTGCCCGCGGCGGCCCGCACCGTCGCGAGCGCCACCAGCAGTTGCAGCGCCGCCTTGGCGTCGGAGACGATGCCGAGGTCAGGGGGAAACACACGGCCGATCTGGGTGGGCTCGATGTCGATGTGCACGAAGCGGCGGCCGCGCCGGTAGGTGTCGAGCCCGCCGGTGTGGCGGTTGGCCCAGCGGTTTCCGATCCCGAGCACGAAATCGGACTCGAGCATGGTGGCGTTGCCGTAGCGATGCGCGGTCTGCAGCCCGACCATGCCGGCGGCCAGCGGATGGTCGTCGGGGATCGCGCCCCAGCCCATCAGCGTGGGCACCACGGGAACGTTGAGCACCTCGGCGAGCTCGACGAGCAGGTCGCAGGCGTCGGCGTTGATGACGCCCCCGCCGGCGACGATGAGCGGGCGCCGCGCCGTCTGCAGCATGTCGAGCGCCTTGTTGATCTGCGCGGGGCCGGCGCAGGGCTTGTAGACGGGCAGCGGGGCGTAAGTCGTTGGGTCGAAGTCGATCTCGGCGAGCTGCACGTCGATGGGCAGGTCGATCAGCACCGGCCCGGGCCGCCCCGATCGCATCAGGTGAAACGCCTGGGCGAACGCGCCGGGCACCTGCCCGGGCTCCAGCACCGTCATCGCCATCTTGGTCACCGGCGCCGCGATCGCCGCGATGTCGACGGCCTGGAAGTCCTCCTTGTGCAGCCGGTTCACCGGCGCCTGCCCGGTGATCGCCAGGATCGGGATGGAATCCGCGCTGGCCGAATACAACCCGGTGATCATGTCGGTGCCCGCCGGGCCGGAGGTGCCGACGCAGACGCCGATGTTGCCGGGCGCGGCGCGGGTGTACCCCTCGGCCATGTGGCTGGCGGCCTCGACGTGCCGGGCCAGCACGTGCCTGATCCCGCCGTGGGCGCGCATCGCCGAATAGAAGGGGTTGATCGCCGCGCCGGGCAGGCCGAAAGCCTGTGTGGCGCCCTCGATCTCGAGAATCCTGACGGCCGCGTCGACCGTGCGCATCCGTGGCATGGCGCTAGCTTTCCCCGCGACCCGACAACCGCTCGACGCCCAGCAGCAGGCCGCAATGATCCAGGCCCCCGTCGCCGTTGGCGAGCGCGGACGCAATTAGCTGCGCGACCACCGCCCCCAGCGGGATGACGACGTCGGCCTCGCGGGCCGCGCTGGTAACGATGCCCATGTCCTTGTGGTGCAACTCGATCCGGAAGCCCGGCTCGAAGTCGCGGGCCAACATCTTCGGCGCCTTCTGATCCAGCACCGCCGAGCCGGCCAGCCCGCCGCCCAGCACCGTGACCGCCGCGTCGAGGTCGACCCCGTAGGCCCGCAGAAACGTGATCGCCTCGGCGAGGAGTTCGATGTTGCCCGCGACGATCAGTTGATTGGCGGCCTTGACGGTCTGCCCCGCCCCGTTGGGGCCCACGTGCACGATCGTCTTGCCGACGACCTCGAGGATCGGCTTGGCGTCGGCGAAGTCGCGCGCGGTGGCCCCGACCATGATCGACAGCGACGCGTTCTTGGCGCCGGCCTCACCGCCGGACACCGGGGCGTCGATCAGGCGCAGGCCCCGCCGCCTCGCCTCCTGCGCCAGCTCCTTGGTGACGTCGGGGCGGATCGAGGAGAAGTCGATCACCAGGGTTTCGGGCTGCGCGTGCGCGAAAACGCCGCCCTCCGAGGACAACACGTCCTGCACGTCGGGGGAGTCCGGGACCATGACGGCCACCACGTCGGCGTCCTTGACCGCCTGCCCGATCGACTCGGCCGCGACCCCGCCGGCCTCGACCAGTGCGGCGGTGCGCCCCGGCGAACGGTTGTAGCCGATGACTGTGTGGCCGGCCCGGGCCAGGTGGCATGCCATCGGGCCGCCCATGATGCCCAACCCGATGAAAGCGATGGTGCTCATTGGTTCCTCGTTCCCGCATGTGCCGCAAGGGATTCGATGTTGAGGCCGCCGCGGCCCCGCTCGGCCGGTGGCAGCCAGTCGAACGTGTTGGGCCGGCTGGGCTTGTACTCCAGGCCGATATACCCGTCGTAGCCGCGGTCGAGCAGTATGCCGACATATTTGTCGAGCGCGATCTCGCCGGTCCCCGGCTCGCCGCGACCGGGCGCGTCCGCGATCTGGACGTGGCCGACCCGGCCGGCGTGCGCATGCAGCGCGGCGGCCACATCGTCGCCGTTGACGTACAGGTGGTAGAGATCGGCCAGCACGCACAGGTTTTCGTACCCCGACCGGCTGCGCACCCGCTCGACGACCCGGACCGCGTCCGCGACAGTCCTGACGGGGTAGCGGGGCGCGCCGCTGACCGGCTCGATCAGCACCGTCGCGCCGATGCGTTGGGCGGCCTGCGCCGCGTACGCGAGATTCTCGGCAGCCACGTCGTCTTGGGCCGCCGGGGAAAGGCCCTCGACGCGGTTTCCGTAGAGCGCGTTGAAGGCTCGGGTGCCCAGGGTCTTGGCGATGTCGACGGCGACGTCCACGCTGTCCCGGAACGCGGTGACCGACGCGGGGTGAGACAAGATGCCCCGGTCGCCGGCGGGCATATCACCGGCCGCGAAGTTCAACCCGCTCAGTTGAACCCCCGCGTCACGGATGGCGCGGACGAACGGTTCCACGTCGCCGTCCGGGGGCGCCGCCTCGGCGAACGGCCACCAGAATTCCACCGCCTCGAAGCCCGCGCGTCGGGCCGCGTCCGGCCGCTTGAGCATGGGCAGATCGGTGAACAGGATCGAACAGTTCACCGTGTAGGTCGCTGGCGACACGGCACTCCCCTCCGATAGTTGTTCCGCAATACGAAATAGCAAAATCAGATAACGGAATCAGTGAAGGCCTCCCGCGTGCCTGTTGTCAACCGTCGCGGAGGGGAATTCTGCGTGACGGCCGGTCAGCCGCCGTGCAGTTGGCGGCAGGATCTACTGACAACCCCGGTTTCCTTTGACAGTCAAACGTGAGCCATGCCACGGTGGCCAAAGCGAAATAACAATTCCGACATACGAAATGGAACTCGCCAATGACGGCACTGGACGAACGCGGCGGCGACCTGCTGACCAGCATCCCGAACGTGGCGGTGCTCACCGACCGGGACGTGATCGAGAGCTATCGACAAGACCGGGCCAAAGATCCGGACGCCGGGCACCCGTTGGCGGTGGTGCGGGCCAAGAGCACCGAGGACGTGGTGGCGGTGATGCGCTGGGCCACCGCGGCGGGCGTTCCGGTGGTGCCACGCGGCGCCGGTTCCGGTTTGTCGGGCGGCGCCACGGCGGTCGACGGCGGAATCGTGCTGACCACCGAGCTGATGCGCCACGTCGAGGTCGACCCGGTGACGCGCACGGCGGTGGTGCAGCCCGGGCTGACCAACGCCGAGGTCAAACGGGCGGTCGCCGAGCACGGGTTGTGGTACCCCCCGGACCCGTCGTCCTTCGAATTCTGTTCCATCGGCGGCAACGCCGCGACCAACGCCGGCGGGCTGTGCTGCGTGAAGTACGGCGTCACAACCGATTACATTCTCGGGCTCGAGGTGGTCCTCGCCGACGGGACGGTGGTGCGGCTCGGCGGCCCGCGCCTCAAGGACTCGGCCGGCCTGTCGTTGACCAAGCTGTTCGTGGGAAGCGAGGGCACGCTCGGCGTCATCACCGAGCTGACGCTGCGGCTGCTGCCGCCACAGCCGCCGGCCAGCACCGTGGTGGCCTCGTTCTCCTCGGTGCGCGACGCCACGGAGGCGGTCTGCAACATCACCCGCGTCATGCGGCCCGCGATGCTCGAATTCATGGACCACACCTCGATAGCCGCGGTCGAAAGCCACCTCAGGATGGGCCTGGATCTCGGCGCCCGCGCGATGCTCGTCGCCCAGTCCGACTCGCCCGGTGATCGCGAGAACGAAATGTCCTTCATCGCACAGGTTTTCGCGCACGCCAACGCGACGGACGTGTTCGCCACCGACAACCCGAAAGAGGGCGAGGCGTTCACCGCCGCGCGGCGGTTCGCGATCCCGGCCGTCGAGCGCCTCGGCGACCTGCTGCTCGAGGACGTCGGCGTGCCACTGCCGGCGCTACCCGCGCTGGTCGAAGGCATCGAGGCCATCGCCAAGGAGCGCGACATCATCTGCGCGGTCATCGCGCACGCCGGCGACGGCAACACCCACCCGCTGATCGTGCACGACGCGAGCGACCCCGACCAGTCGCGGCGCGCGCACCTGGCGTTCGGCGAAATCATGCACCTCGCACTCGAACTCGGCGGCACTATCACCGGCGAGCACGGGGTGGGCCGGCTCAAGAAGGCCTGGCTGCCGGATCAGGTGGGCCCCGACGTGATGGAGCTGACCCGCCGCATCAAGGGCGCCCTCGATCCGCAGAACATCCTCAACCCCGGGGCGGTGCTCTAGATGTTTCAGCCCGACTACACCCCCGTCGCGCACTCCCTCGGCTGGAGCGCCGCCGTCGCCGCGCTGCCGTTGGTCATCATGTTCGTCCTGCTCGGCGGCCTTCGGATGCGCGCGCCCATCGCCGCTGCCGTCGGCGTCGGCACGGCGGCCCTGATCGCGTGGGGCGTCTATCACATGCCGGTCGCACAGGTCGCCGACTCGGCCGTCCTCGGGTTCGCCTACGGCATGTTTCCCATTATGTGGTTGGTGCTCAACGCGATCTGGATCTACAACCTCACCGTCCAGACCGGCCACCGCGACGTGCTGTGCAGGTCCATGGCGTCGATCTCCCCGGACCAGCGGATCCAGGCCGTCATCGTCGCGTTCTGCTTCGGCGCGCTCATCGAGGGCCTGGCCGGCTTCGGCACCCCGGTGGCCATCACGTCGCTGATGCTGGTCGCGCTGCGCTTCTCGCCGCTGAAGGCCGCCTCGGTGGCGCTGGTGGCCAACACCGCGCCGGTAGCGTTCGCCTCCTTGGGAATTCCGATCGTCGCGCTGTCCGGGGTCACCGGGCTGCCGTTGGACACGCTCGGCGCCATGGTCGGTCGGCAAACGCCGATCCTGGCCTGCATCGTGCCCTTCATCCTGATCTTCATGGTCGACGGTCGCAACGGCCTCAAACACGCCTGGCCGGCGGCCGCGATGGGCGGCGGCGTCTACGCGGTCGTCCAATTCCTGTGCTCCAACTACTTTTCCGTCGAGCTCACCGACATCGCCGGATCGATCATCAGCGCCGGCTCCATCGTGCTGCTGCTCCGGGTGTGGCGCCCGAAGGCCCCACTGACCGGCGCGCCGGAGGAGGTGTCGGTGACACGCGAAACGGAAAGCGCCACAGCGGCATCGGGCCGCCTGGATGGGGCAGTGCTGACCGCGCCTGCGGCCAGCGGGGTGCGCGACGAGGTGGTCGACTCCCGCAAGGACGTCCTGCTGGCCTACGCGCCGTACGTGATGGTCACCGCGATCTTCTCGCTGTCGATGTGGAAGCCGTTTACCGCCCTGCTGAAGCACGGTGGCACCAGCATCGCCTGGCCCGGCCTGCACGTCGCCAACGCGGCGCACAAGGCCTCCCCGCTGACCACCTACAAGCTTGACTTCCTTTCCGCCGCGGGCACATTGCTTCTCGTCAGCGGACTGCTCACCATGCTCGTGCTGCGCACGTCGGTGGGCCAGGCGTTGCGGGCGTACGCACAGGCGGCGATCCAATTGCGCAGCGCCGCAATCACCGTCGGGCTGGTGCTGGCGCTCGCGTACCTGTTGAACCTGTCCGGCGAAACCACCACGCTGGGCCTGTGGATCGCCGGCGCCGGCGGGCTGCTCGGGATCGTCGCCCCGATCATCGGCTGGCTCGGGGTCACCGTCACCGGTTCGGACACCTCCTCTAACTCGCTCTTCGGGGTGCTGCAGGTCAGCGCCGCGCACGCGGCCGGGCTGAGCCCCACCCTGCTGGCGGCGGCCAACTCGTCGGGCGGCGTGATCGGCAAGATGCTCTCGCCGCAGAGCCTGGTCATCGCGACCGCCGCGGTGCAGATGAAGGGCAAAGAGGGGGACTTGTTCCGCAAGGTGTTCAAGTGGAGCCTGCTGTTGCTGGCCCTGATGTGTGTCCTGGTGTATCTGCAGAGCACCCCGTGGCTCGGCTGGATGGTCGTTTGATGGGCGGCCACATCGTCCTGGCGCCCGACAAGTTCAAGGGATCGTTGCGCGCGGATCAAGCCGCGCGGGCGATGGCGCAGGGCGTGTGGCGAGCGGACCCGAGGGCGACCACCATCACCTGCCCCGTCGCCGACGGCGGCGAGGGCACCCTCGATGCCGTGCTGGCCGCCGGATACCAGCGCATGCACGCCTACGTCACGGGACCAACCGGCGCCGGGGTGCACACCGCCTACGCCCGGACCGGCACGCGGGCGGTCATCGAGATGGCCGACGTCTGCGGCCTGCAGCGGCTGCCGTCGGGGTCGCCCGCGCCGATGACGGCCACCACCTACGGGCTGGGCAGCGTGATCGCCCTCGCGCTGGACGAAGGCTGCCGCGACATCGTCGTCACCGTCGGCGGCAGCGCGAGCACCGACGGCGGCGCCGGCATGCTGGTCGCGCTCGGCGCCGAAATCCTTGACCACCAGGGCAATCCGATCCCGCCCGGGGGCCGCGGGCTGGCGCAGGCCGATCGGCTCGACCTGAGCGGGTTGCATTCGGCCATCGGCGAGAGCACCTTCACGCTGGCCGCCGATGTGGACAGCCCGCTGTGCGGACCGCACGGCGCGGCGATCGTGTACGGACCCCAGAAGGGCGCCCACGGCGACCAGGTGGCCGCACTCGAGCGCGGTCTTTCCCGCTGGGCCGACCTCGTCGACCGCGCAACCGGCACCGACTGCCGGAATCGGCCCGGGGCCGGCGCCGCGGGGGGCGTCGGGTTCGCGGCGCTGTCGGTGCTGGGCGCACGCATGCGGCCCGGCATCGACATGATCCTCGAACTCATCGAGCTGGACCGAAACCTGTTGGGCGCCAGGGTGGTAGTGACGGGGGAGGGATCCCTGGACGTCCAGTCGCTGCGCGGCAAGGCGCCCGTCGGGGTGTCCCGATGCGCCCACCGGCACGGCGTTCCGACGTTCGCCGTCGCGGGGGTTTCGACCCTGACCAGTGCCCAGGCCCGCGCGGCCGGCTTCGCCGCCGTCCGCACCCTTAACGAATTCGAGCCGGATCTGCGGCGCTGCGCCACGCACGCCGCCACCTTGCTCAGCCTGGCCACCGAAGCGCTTATCCGGGAATCCACGCCGCGCCAGGGAGGAAACCATGACTGAGCCCTACTACGACGAACGCACGGTGCTGCACTGGTACGACTTCGCGTGCCCGTTCTCCTACGTCGGGCAGCACCGGACCGCCATCCTCGCCGAGGCCGGATTCGACGTCGTCCTGCTGCCGTTCCAGGCGCACCCGGGCATGCCGCCCGGCGGCCTGCCGATGCGGCACGGCCACGGGGCGAGGTACGCGACCATCGAGCGGCAGGCCCGGGCGGTGCGGATGCCCTTGCGCTGGCCCTCGCGGATACCGCACAGCCGCCGGGCGTTGGCGGCCGCCGAGTGGGCGCGGCTCAACCAGCCCGGCGCCTTCGCCGAACTGCACCGCCGGCTGTTCGAAGCGCACTTCGTTTTGGGGGAGGACATCGACGACCAGGCGGTCATCGACCGGCACGCCTTCGCCGCCGGCGTCCACGTCGGCCGCCTGCACTCCGCCCTGGCCGACGGCAGCGCGGTGGCCGCCGTCGGGCAGGCCGAGTGGGTCGCGCGGCACCGCGGCGTAGACGGGACGCCGGCCTGGCAGGTGGACGGGCGTCTGATGATCGGCCTGCAGCCGGTGCGCGACTTTGTGCACTGCGGCAACCTGCCCGCCCGCGTGCACCGCTGAGAATGGCCTGGTCAACCCGCGATTTGGCCGCCGCGACGCGCGTTCGGTAACCTGTCATTTACCGACGCGGGGTGGAGCAGCTCGGTAGCTCGCTGGGCTCATAACCCAGAGGTCGCAGGTTCGAATCCTGTCCCCGCTACTAGCGGAAGTGGCTCCCGGAGACTTCTCCGGGGGCCATTTTCTATCCCGATGGGAACACTTTCGGGAACATTCGCAAAGCTAACGAGTTTTCGGGAACGGATTGGGACCGCTTCGGCGCACCGACGCCAGGGGGTGGGCACGCCTTCGGTGCGGGAACCGCGAGTCAATAGCCATTGAATTGCTCCGGCACCTGCGCGACGGCGTCGCGGGCTACGGCTGATCTGCTTCGCGTGAATGGCGGCCTTCGGAGAAGTGCAGCTGTGAGCCGCCGGTGGTCTCGCCGCGCCGCCCGTCGGCGTAGAGCACTCCGAGCCGCAACACGTCACCGGATGCTTCCGGGCCGCGATGCCTCATGCGGTCGAACGGGTCGCTCGAGCCGCGCGCGATCGCGGGCGCGTTCGGATTGTGCGCACGAAAACCCTTGAAGCACAACGCTTAAGTTTGCGTTCCGGGCCATCTGTCCGCATTGATGAAAACTCCGTTTGTGCTGCCGTGATTGCGCTACGCTATTCAGCGTTTCGACAAGGCTCGACGACCGTGCCAGGCGACCGCCGGGTCGTGAAGTGCCGGTCGGAGGTATGGAATGTCGTATGTGATCGCGGCGCCCGACGTAATAGCGGCAGCCACAACAGATTTGGCGAACATCGGTTCGACAATTAGAGCGGCCACCGCGGCCGCGGCGCCGCCTACGACAGGCGTGGCCGCGGCGGCGGCCGACGAGGTATCGGCGGCTGTCGCTGAACTGTTCGGCTCACACGCGCAGGCCTATCAGGCACTCAGCGCTCAGGCGATGGCTTTTCACGGCCAGTTCCTAGCGCTACTAAAAGCCGGCGCCGGGCAGTACGCAGTTGCCGAGGCCAGCATCAGTCAGGATCTGCTCAACACCGTCAACGCGCCCACCCAAGCGCTCGTGGGACGACCCCTGGTCGGCAACGGCGCCGACGGGGTTGCCGGCGGCACGTTGGCACAAGCCAACGGCGGGGCTGGCGGGATTCTGTTCGGTAATGGCGGGGCCGGCGCGACCGACGCGGCCGGTCGGGGCGGGGCCGGCGGGGCTGGCGGGCTGATCGGGAGTGGTGGCGCCGGCGGTGCGGGCACTGGCGGCGGTGCCGGCGGTCGCGGCGGTGCCGCCGGTTTGCTTTACGGCAACGGTGGCATGGGTGGGGCTGGTGGCGCCGCCACCGGCGGCGGGGCTGGCGGGTCCGGCGGGGGGGGGGGGCGGGGGGGCGGGGGGCGGTCGCGTTT
>NZ_LZKR01000202.1 GCF_001672915.1 Mycobacterium sp. 1245805.9
CGACCACTGGGTGAACCAGGCCGCCGTCGCATTCCCGTCCGCCGACAAGGCCAAGGCGTTCGTGCAGGCTTCGGCGGACAAGTGGAAGGGCTGCGCCGGCAAGACGGTGACAGTGACGAACAAGAGCAAGCAGTACCGGTGGACGTTCGCCCAACTCAACGGCGGCCCGCCGAAGATCACCATCCTGGACACGCAGGAAGGCGCCGACGGCTGGGAGTGCGAGCGGGCGATGGGCGTGGCCAACAACGTCGTCGTCGACGTCAACGCGTGCGGTTACCACATCACCGATCAGGGCGGGCAGATCATCGACAAGATCCTGGCCAAGGTGGGCAACGAATAACCAAGGCGCACTGCGGTTTACGACTGCAGGTCGGGCCCCTCGGCGCGCAGGTCGTCGACGGCCGACATGGCGTCACGCAGCTTGGCCAGCCATTCCTCGGTGTGCTCGCCGACCAGCTTGACCGTCCACGCCAGCGCGTCGGCGCGGGACCGCGCGACGCCGGCGTCGACCAGCGTGTCGAGCACCTGGCGCTCGGGTTGTTTCAGGCGCGTCATCACCGGTACGGCGATGTGGGTGAACAGGATTCGCTCGCCACTCACTTCCACGCCCCAGGAAACCTTGCGCCCGTAGCGATCCTGCGCCTCGTCGGCGATGCGCATGCGCTCTGACCGGGTCTCCTCGCGGAACCGTGAGACGCGGCCTTCCGCGCGGGCCTCGCTCTCTTCTTCACCGGAGCCCGCGGGCTCGGGCAGCTTGCCGATGACGGTGATTTCCTCGCGGTCGACGATGACCGTGGGGTCGCCGTCGAACCAGGCTTCCGGTAGGCGACCGGCGAACCATTCCGCCGCGCCGCTCGCGTCGGGCTGCTGGGCCTGCTGCCAGCCGCCGGGGCGGCCGTAGCGCCGCCCGTGGGTGTGGTGCGTTTTCATGATTACATGATTACACCGTTACATATGTAATGGAATGGGCGTTCACCGGCAGCGAACGCCGGCGGGGTGCTTCGGGTCTGGAAAAACCGTTGATATGCGCAGTTCGGAGTTGTATTTTTGGTAGCGAAGCAGGCCCGGAAGCGACCGATTCGAAGCGCTGGGAAACGGGGTAGGAAACCAGCCGCGTACGACCTAAGCGTCAAACGCCCCCTAGAGTCGCCCGGGCCTGCCTATGCGCTAGAGCTATCCTCCGCGGCGGACCCGGAAGAGTTTGACCTCGTTCTTGATGCCCTTGAGGCGGCGCGCACCGGCGAAAGACCCTTGCAGGTTTCCGTTTTCGCTGACGGCCTCCCAGACCGAATCCGCGACCAGCACGGTGCCCGGGCGCGCCACGGCGGCGACCCGGCTTGCCACGTTGACCGGGCTGCCGAACCAGTCGCCGGCGCGGCTGACCGCCATGCCGGAGGCCACCCCCGCGCGCAGCCGCGGGAAGTCGTTGTCGGTGTCGACGGCCTCGACGAGCTTGAGCACGACGTCCAGGATGGGCAGCGGCTCGGGGCAGACGAACATCGCCGCGTCGCCGATCGTCTTGACGAACCGCACCGGCGGCACGGTCACGTCCCGGGCCAGGTGGGCCAGCCGGTTGGCCAGCTGCCCCAGCTCCTCGGCCGACACCACTTCGCCCAACCGGGTGAAGCCGACCAGGTCCGCGAAGGCGACGGTGATCTGGCGCGCCCCCGGAAGCGGCTGCCCCGCGGCCCGCTCGGCGGCGTTGACCGCCTCGGTTTCCAGCATGTGGCGCAGCTGCATGAACAGCATGTGCTGAATCATCGGGCCGAGCATCGGCGCGATCTGACTGACCAAAGCCTTTGACCCCTTGGCGATTTCGAGCTCGGTGGCGCCCGGGCGCATGATCGTCGAAAGGGCGGCGTACCGCATCACCTCGGCGGCGCGGGACAGGCCCTCGGCGAGCACCCGGACCACCAGCACCAGTTGCTCGGGATCGAGACCCAGCTCCACGAACCGCCGGGTGAAGGCGGCCGCCTCCCCGTCGGCGCGCATGTGCACGACCGCGTCGGGGTCGTCGACCCGCACCAGGCCGATGGCGCGCTGCACCTGCTGTAGCAGTCCGAGGTCTACGCCGTAGGTCTCGCTGATCTCGCGGGCGGAGAGGTAGGTCCCGTCGTCGCCGAGGAGGTGGCGGGTGGCCAGCAGCAGGGGCGGGTTGGTGCTCCGGATCTCCTCGCGCGTGATGCCCTGATCCAGCAGCCATCGCACCAGTTCCGCCCGCTCGGTGCGCGCGGCGCCCTCGAGCCCCTCCAGCAGGTCGTCGGTGTTCTCCTCGGCCGGGTCGGGCATTCGGGCTCCCCTATGACACCGGCGGCCGCCGGTGGGCCCACGGCCTTGCGGCCTCGATCTGGGCCGACAGCGACAGCAGCGTCGCTTCGTCGTACGGCCGGCCGACCAGCTGCACGGCGATCGGCAGGCCGTGGCCGTCGAGGTCCCACGGCACGGCCGCGGCGGGCTGACCGGTCAGGTTCCAGATGGGGAAATACGGAACCTGCTGCGCCACCAGCAGCAGCGTCGAGACGCCGCCGCGGCGCCGGTAGGCGCCCACGCGCGGGGGTCCCGTCGCGTTGCCCGGCGTGACGACGACGTCGACGTCGTCGAAGATCGCCTGGATCCGGCCGGCCACCGCCGGCTCGGCGGCGCGGATCGCGTCCATCCTGCGGTCGGAGAACAGCGTGCCGGCGCGCGCCAGGCTGCGGGTGCGCGCCTCGAGCCGTTCGGGGTGCGCCTGGGCGTCCGCGTCGTCGCTGATGCCGCGCAGGAAGCGGGGCAGGTAATTGGTCAGGACCGCGGCCGGCGGGTACTCGGGGTCGCGGGTGACGACCTCGTGCCCCAGGTCGCGCAGCAACGCGCCCGCCTCGTGCACGGCGGCCAGCTGCGCCTTGCCGACCCGGACGGGGATCGGCATCGGGCCCTTGGTGCTCAACGCAATTCGCAGCCGGCCGGGGTGGCGGGAAGCGGCGGCGACGAACTCGCCCTCCGGACCCGGGACGGTTGACGTCGCGTCGAGGAACGTCGCGGCGTCGCGCACCGACCGGGCGATCGGGCCGTTGACGCTCAGCCCGTGCCACGCGTTGTCGTGCGGCTCCAGCGACACCCGGTCGCGTTGCGGCTTCACGCCGAACACCCCGCACCACGACGACGGGATGCGAATCGAGCCGCCGCCGTCGGATCCGAGTGCCAGCGGCGCCAACCCGGCGGCCACCGCGGCCGCGCTGCCGCCGCTGCTGCCGCCCGGGGTGCGCCTGGGGTCCCACGGGTTGCGGGTGGCGCCGAACGTCACCGACTCGGTGAACGGAAAGATCATCAGCTCGGGCACATTCGTTTTGCCGATGACGACCGCACCCGCGGCGCGCAGCCGCCGGACCGCCTCCGCGTCGGACGTCACCGCCGGGCGGTGCCCGCCGCTGCCGCACGCCGTCACCTCGCCGGCGACGTCGACGTCGTCCTTGATCGCGACCGGCACCCCGAGCAGCGGCAACCGCTCCCCCGCGTCGAGGCGCTCCTGCGCCGCCGCGGCCTCGTAGCGCGCGGTGTCGGCCAGCACCACGCGATAGCAGCGCAGCTCGCTGTCCAGCCGCGCGATCCGGTCCAGATAGATTTCGAGCAGCTCCGGCGCGGTCAGTTCGCCGTCCGCCAGCATCCGGGCCTGTTCGGCCGCGCCGGCGAAGGCCACCTCGCGAGCGTCCACCGCCGCAGCGTATCCCCCGGCCGGGCCGATCAGTACCGTGGGCTCCATGCCCTGCGTGTTCTGTGCGATCGTCGCCGGCTGCGCCCCGGCCCACCGAATCTACGAAGACGACGGGTACCTGGCGATCCTCGACATCCGCCCGTTCACCCGCGGCCACACGCTGGTGATCCCCAAACGCCACACCGTCGACCTGACCGACACCCCGCCGCAGACGCTCGCCGACATGGCCACCATCGGCCAGCGGATCGCGCGCGCCGCGCGCACGACGGAGCTGGCCGACGCGACGAACCTCGCGATCAACGACGGCCGCCCCGCGTTCCAGTCGGTGATGCACATCCACCTGCACGTGCTGCCGCGCCGCAACGGCGACAAGCTGTCGTTCGCCAAGGGGATGCTGCTGCGCCGCGACCCGGACCGCGAGGCCACCGCGCTCATTCTTCGGGAGGCGGTGGCCCGGATCGACGCGAGTCAGACAGACTGAGACCATGAGCAATCTGACTCCGCTAGAACAATTCGTGCTGGTGCCGATGCTGCGGCTGCACGACACGATCTACCGCAAGACCGACGGCAGGATCGGCCACCAGGTCCCCGGGATGCCGCCCAGCCTGCTGTTGCACACCATCGGCGCCAAGACCGGCCAGCCGCGGACCACGACGCTGACCTACGCCAAGGACGGCGACTCCTACGTGATCGTCGCGTCCAAGGGCGGGGACGACAAGAACCCGGGCTGGTATCACAACCTGCAGAAGCGTCCCGACTGCGAGATCAACGTCGGTCCGAAGCGGATCGGAGTGACGGCGCGGAAGGTCGGCCCCGACGACGCCGACTACCCGCGGCTGTGGGAACTGGTCAACAAGAACAACGCCAACCGCTACAGCGACTACCAGACCCGGACGTCGCGGCCGATCCCGGTCTTTTTATTGACTCCACGCTGAAAATTGCCAGGTAGGCCCGCATAGCGCGGCGGCGGTTTATTCTCCTGTAGCGCGCGGCGAAGCGCGGGATCGGCTGGGGCGGCTATGACACGCTGGACGGGGCATCCGTTGCGGCGGTTGGGGCTGTCCGCGCGCATGGGCTGGCTCCTGGTCGCTGTTTACGGCACGGCGGCGGTGCTGGTCGTCGCCTCGTCGGTGAATAGATGGCGCGGCGCGTACGGGACGCGGCCGGTGGACGAGGCGGTGTTCGCGCTGTGCCTGCTGGTGACGGCCGCAACGGCCGGCTACGCGGCCCGTTTCTCGACCGGGCGCCGCAGATTCGGATGGCTGGCGCTGGTGGTCGGCCTGCTGGGCTGGGCCGCGGGTGAGGTCCTGTGGTCCGTGTACGACGTGCGTCCGGAAATCGAGCACGCCACCCACCCCGCCGCGGCCGAGGCCGTGTTCACCTTGTACCCGCTCGGCGCCATGGTGTCGTTGGCGCTGCTGTCGCATCTGTCCCGCCACAGCCCGCGGCGCCTGGTGCTGGACGGCCTCATCGTGGCGACCTCGCTGTTCGTCATCTCGTGGGTGTTCGTCCTGGACAAGCAGCTGCGCGAGAACACCGGCTCGCGGCTCGCGACACTCATCGAGGTCTTCGCCGACGTCGTCCTGCTGACGACGGCGATCCTGATGCTGTCCCGGATTCGCTCCAACGACCTGCCGAGCCGGGGCCTGCTGGCGGCCGGAATTGCGACCATCACCACCGCAGACATCGTGATGGTTTTCCAAACCGGAGTGGGCAGCTATCACCTGGGCGACCTGTCGGATCTGGGGCGGGTCGCCGGATTCGCACTGCTGTCGCTGGCGGGCCTGGCCAGCGTGCACGAGACCGCCACGGACCAGGCGCGGACCGAGATCATGTCCCCCGCCCTGCTCTGGCTGCCCTATCTGCCGCTCATGCTGGCCGCCGCCGTCGGCCTGGGCCAGGCGGTCAGTCTGATGGCGCACGGACCGATGCTCGCCGCATTGGGGATCCTCGTCGCCGCGGTGCTCACCCGGCAGTTCATCGTGCTCATGGAAAACCAGAGCCTGCTGTCCGAAGTCGCGCGGGAAGCGTTCCGCGACAGCCTGACCGGCCTGGCCAACCGCGCGCACTTCCTGCATCGCCTGGAAGACGCCGTCGCCCGGCAACGCCTCGAGGGTGGGCCGATCGCGGTGCTGTGCCTTGACCTCGACAACTTCAAGTCGGTCAACGACGCGCTCGGGCATCCGGCCGGCGACGAGCTCCTCGTCCGGGTGGCTGGCCGGCTCACCGCGGCGCTCGCCGACACCGGTACCGTGGCGCGCCTCGGCGGCGACGAGTTCGCCGTCCTCATCGAGGCTCCGGTCGACGAATCGCAGGCGGCCGCGGATCGGGTGCTCGGGGCGTTCGGCACGCCGATCGTGATCGACGGCGTTCCCATCGAGGTCAGGCCCAGCATCGGCTACACGGTGGCCCCGGCCGCGTCGAATTGCACCGTCGACCAACTCCTGCAGCGCGCCGACCTGGCCATGTATGCCGCCAAACGCGAAGGCGGGCAATGCATTCGGGGCTTCGTGCCCGACCTGCCGTTCCCCTATTCGTTCCCGCAGTCGGCCGAGTCGGCGGAGTCCGCGCCGGCGGGCGTGGACCGGGTGGCCGCCGCGGTCCCGGTGGGCGCGTTCGGCAGGGAGACGAAGCTGGCGCGGTCGCTGGCGCCGGTGGCCGCCGTCGCGACGTCACCGCGGGAGCGCGCGCACAGCCTGCCCGACGGAATGCGGTGGCCCCCGACGTCGATCCGGATCGCCTTGGCGGCGTTGGGGATTGGCGTGGCGACGTTCGCCGTGACGAGCGTGGTGGAGCCCGACGTCGCGCGCAACGCGTTCTTCGCCAGATGCCTCTACCCCGCCCTGAACCTGTCGGCCGCGGCGCTGATCGCCGTTCGCGCCTACCGCGTGGCGGCCGACCGCCTGGCCTGGGCCTTGATCGCGGCCGGCATGGCGGTGTCGGCGACGGGTGACGTCGTCTACGTCACCTGGGTGCCCGCCGGCCAGACCCCGTCGGTGGCCGACCCGGAATACCTGGCGTTTTACCCGCTGGTGTATGCCGGGCTGCTGCTGTTGATGCGGTCGCGGCTGAAGGTGGTGCCGCTTCCGATCCGGCTCGATGCGCTGGTGTGCGCGTTGGCCGCGGCCGCGGTGGGAGTGGCGCTGCGGGCGGGCCCGATGCACGCGGCCGCGGTCCGCGCGCCGACGGCCGTGCTGCTGGGACTGGTCTACCCGTGGGGCGACCTGATCCTGCTGGCAATGACCGCCGGGATGCTGCCAATCCTTGGCTGGCGCAAGGGATTCCGCTGGGCCCTGCTCGTGGTGGGTTTCATCGGCTTTGCCGTCGCGGACACCGCGTACCTCTTCGAGACCGCGACAGGCAGCTACCGGGTCGGCAGCACGCTGGACGCGCTGTGGCCGGCCGCGTCGTTGCTGGTGGCGATGGCCAGCTGGGCGCCGTGGTCGTCGGGTGTGCCCGCACCGAAACGCGGGCTTGGTTTCTACGCCGTGCCGATGACGTGCACCGTCGTGGCGCTCGGGGTCGTGGTGAGCCACAACTCAAGGCTGGCAACGACTCTCGCCGCCTTGAGCCTGGTCGCGGTCGCCGCGCGGCTGTCGGCGACCTTCCGCGACGTCAGCATGCTGGCCGAGACCCACAAGCAGGCCATGACCGACGAACTGACCAACCTGCCCAATCGGCGGTCGCTGGCGACCGCGCTGACCGGGCTGCCCGACTCGGCGCCGGTGGGGCACCTGTCGGTGCCCGGGACGCCGTCGCGCCGGGCGTTGTTGCTGCTGCACCTGTATGAGTTCGACGAGATCAACGACTCCGTCGGCGAGCACTTTGGCGACGAGCTGTTGTGCGACGTCGCGCACCGGCTCGCGCAGTGCGTGCGCCGCGACGATCTGCTCGCGCGGGTGGGCGAGGACGAGTTCGCGATCCTGCTCGGCGAGGGCTCCGACCTCATCGCCGCGCGCGCCCAGGCGGGCCGGCTGCTCGAGGCCCTGAGCGAGCCGTTCGCGCTCGACCCGATCACGGTGCAGGTCGATGCCCGCATCGCCATCGCGCTCTGCCCCGACCACTGCGACCATCCGCAGGAGCTGCTCAACCGCGCCGAGATGGCGATCCCGCATGCGAAATCGGCCGTCAGCAAGATCGCCGTCTACGACTCGGCCTACGAGATGTACCGCGACAACGATCCCAACCTCGTCGAGGAACTGCGCGTCGCGCTGCTCGGCGAGGACCAGCTGACGGTGCACTACCAGCCCAAGATCAACGCGGCCGACGGCAGCGTCCATAGCGTCGAGGCGTTGCTGCGCTGGCGGCATCCCAGCCGCGGGCTGCTGCTCCCGGAGGAATTCCTGAACGCCGCCGAGCGCGCCGGTCTGATGCGCCAGGTGGCCAACCGCGCCATCGACATCGCGCTGGAGCAGGTCCGGTCCTGGCGCGACCAGGGCATGCCCTTGACGGTCGCGGTGAACCTCTCCACCACCAACCTGCTCGACCTCGACCTGGTGAGTACGATCGAGCGACTGCTGCAAACGCACGGACTGCCCCCCGACGCCCTGATCGTCGAGATCACCGAAAGCGCGCTGGTCGACTCGGCACGGTCGCGCAACACCGTCGCCGCGCTGCAGCGCCTCGGCGTCCGGATCTCACTCGACGACTACGGCACCGGGTGGTCGTCGCTGGCGCGGCTGCAGGACGTCTCGGTCGACGAGCTCAAACTCGACCGGATCTTCGTGGCGCGGCTGGCCCAGGACCCGCGATCGGTCGCGATCGTGCGGTCCACGGTGGCCCTGGCCCGCAGCCTGGGCGCCGACCTGGTGGCCGAGGGTGTCGAAGACGACGTCACCCTGCGAGCGGTGCGGCGCTACGGCTGCACCATCACCCAGGGCTTCGTGCACAGCCCGCCGTTGCCGGCGGATGACCTGCGCGACTGGATCGCAGAGCACGCGCCCAGCACCAAATCTCAGGCGGGCGTGACGGACTGACCGGTCAGCCGATTACCGAGCGGAAACCACTGCGCCTGGCTAACATTCTTGGGTGCTCGATCACTGGCCGATGATCGGCCGCGATCACGAGATCGGCGAGATCACGCGCGCACTCGCCGATGATTCGGTGCGCGGAATAGCGCTGGCGGGCAAAGCGGGAGTGGGCAAGTCGCGGCTGGCCCGCGAGGCCGTGGCGGCAGCCGCGGCATCCGGGTGGACCGTGCGGAGCATTGCCGCCACCGCGACGAGCAGCCCGATCCCACTCGGCGCGTTCTGGCAATGGACCGATCATGTGGAGAGCGTGCCTTTTGCATTGGCGCGCAGGGTCATTGAGGGATTGACCGACGGCGCGCAACCGGGCCGTCTGGCGGTATTCGTCGACGATGCCCATTTACTCGACGATCTGTCTGCGCTGGTCCTGCACCAACTCGTGCAGTCGCGGGCCGCCGCGGTGATCCTCACCGTCCGCACCGGCGAGGCCGCCCCGGCCGCGGTGACAGCACTGTGGAAGGACGGCCTGCTGCGTCGACGCGAGCTAGAACCGTTGACCCGCAAGCAAATTGACCACCTGCTGGCCGCGACTCTGGGGGCGGCCCCGGATCGGCTCTGCGCCGACAAACTCTGGCACCTGACCCGCGGAAACGTGTTGTTCCTGCGCCAGCTCGTCGAACAGGAAAACCAAGCGGGGCGGATGGTGACCCGGCGGGGCGCCGTGCGCTGGCACGGCGACACCGCAATCTCGGGATCGCTTGCCGAACTGGTGGATTCGCAGATCGGCGCGATCGCCGGCGACGTACGGGACGTGGTGGATCTGGTGGCCGTTTGCGAGCCCATCGACTGGCACTGCCTGCGGCTGATCGCCGAGGCGGGCGCCATCGAAGCCGCCGAACAGCGCGAGCTGATCCGGACGTCCGACGGTGAGGTGTATGTCGGTCATCCGTTGTATGCCGAGGTGCGCCTGAATCGTTGTGGCTCCTCGCGGTTGCGCCGCCTTCGCGGCCAGATCGCCACCGCGATGAAGGACGGCGGGGGCGCCGCCGCGGTGGTCAAGCGGGGACTGTTGTGGTTGGAGTCCGACCTTCCGCCCGAGCCGGACGTGCTGTTGTCGGCGGCCACGGCGGCCAGCTCGCTGCTGGACTATGAGACGGCCGAGCGGCTTTTCGCCGCCGCCGCGGCCACCGGCATCGGCGCGCGGGCCCGCATACCCCTGGCCTACTCCCTGCTGATGCGGGCAAAGAGCGAACTGGCCCTGGAAGTCCTCGACGGCGTGGAGGTCGACGAGGAGGCGCAATCGGGCTTCATCAACGAAGTGGTGATGCGCGCGTCAAACCTGTTGTGGGGCATGCGATCACCGAAGCGGTCCTGGCGGCTCATCGATGATGCCCTCAAGACCGCGAGCGGCGCGGGACGCCAACAGCTGCTGGTGTTCCGCGCCTATCAGCTTGCGCTGGCGGCTCGGCCGGTTGAGGTCCTTGCGACGATGGCCGAGGTCGACCACTACGACCTCGACTGGTACGGGGCGACGGTGGGTTACGGCACCGAGACCATTGCCCACGGCGAACTCGGCCAACCCGATCAGGCCGTGGCGAAGGCCATCGACGCCTACTACGCGCTCACGCTGAGCGAGCAGGGCAAATTCCTTCGCCAGCCGGCGACCGAGTACCACACGTTCGCGTTGGTGGCGGCGGGACGCATCCCCGAGGCCCTCGAGGTGGCCGAACGCAACCGCCGCGCCCAGCGCGCGGAACCCGCGGAGGTGCGAGCGGTGGCGGCGGAGATCCTCGGCATGGTGACGTTGGCCGCCGGCGACCTCACCGCGGCGCTGCGGGAGCTCCCCAAGGGAATCGATGAAGAGCTGGCCGACAACTTCAACGTGGTGAACAGCTTCCACCGGTTCCACCTGCTGCGCGCGCAGGCGCTGGCCCGGTCGGGCGACACCGATGCCGCCGATCGTGCGCTGAGCACCGCCCGCGCACATCGGCATCCGGCCTACGTGTACGTCACCTCCACCGAACTGCTGACCGAGGCGTGGCTGGCGGCGGCGCGCTCGCGCCTCACCGAGGCGCGCCGACTGGCCCGCGAGGCGGCCGATTTCGCGCGCGAGCACGATCAATTCGCCCGCGAGGTGTGGTGTCTGCAGACCGCGGTGCAATTCGACGACACCGACGCCGCCGAACGGTTGGCGGAGTTGGCCGGGATTGTCCAAGGGCCGCGCGCCGCGCTGGCGGCTCGGTACGCGGCGGCGGTGGCAGCCGATGACGGCGGTGAACTCGATTGGGCCTCAGCCGAATTCGAGGTCATGGGCGACATGCTGGCCGCGGCCGACGCGGCGGGGCAAGCCGCGGCCGCGTACCGGCGGGCCGGCCGCGCGGGGAGCGCGATGACCGCGGCGGCGCGCGCGCAGCGGTTGGCCACCGTCTGTGGCGGGGCGACGAGCCCGGCCATCGAGGCCGCGTCGTTCGCGCCGCCGTTTTCCAACCGCGAGCTCGAGATCGCGGTGCTGGTGGCCCAGGGGCTGACGAATCGCGAGATCGCCGATGCGGTGTCGCTGTCGGTGCGGACCGTCGAGAGCCACATCTACCGCGCGAGCAGCAAGGCCGGGGTCAGCGGGCGTTCCGCGCTGGGCGAGATGATGCGCCGGCGCGGGCCGCTGAGCTCGCGCTTCGACGCGCGCGGGCCGCAATTGCAGTAGTTGCAGTAGTCGCCCCCCGAGGGGCGCGAAATTTGCAGTAGTCCCGCCCCGGATCGAACGGGCCCGCTTCCGCCGGAAAATCGGCATTCCAACGGTGACGACCCCCGACGTCACCGCTGCAACGAAGGTATCCGGACACCGAAATGACGACGGCGCATTTGGCGGCGCCCGCACGGTCTGCCGCGCGACTCATTCGGTTCGTTGCGCCCCGAGGCCGATGGGAGCCCCCATGTCGTCGTTTCTGATCGCCACACCAGAGGCGTTGGCCACCGCGGCGCAGGACTTGACCGGGATCGGGACGGCGGTGCGGGCGGCGCACGCGGCGGCGGCGGGCTCGACCACGCAGGTGGCGGCGGCCGCTGCGGATGAGGTGTCGGCGGCGATCGCGGCGTTGTTCGGCGGCTTTGGCCAGGAGTTTCAGGGGCTCGGCGCGCAGGCTTCGGCGTTTCATGCGGAGTTTGTGGCCGCCTTGGGCTCGGGTGCGGGGATGTATGCGGCCGCCGAGGCGGCCAACGCGTCGCCGTTGCAGACCTTGGAGCAGGACATCCTCGGCGTGATCAACGCGCCCACCGATGCCTTGTTGGGTCGCCCGTTGATCGGTAATGGCGCCAACGCGGCCCCGGGCAGCGGGTTACCCGGTGGGCCGGGCGGGATCTTGGTCGGTAACGGCGGCAACGGCGGCGCCGTCACGGCCGGCGGCGGGAATGGCGGAAACGGGGGCAATGGCGGCGTGTTGATCGGCAACAGTGGGGCCGGCGGGACGGGCGGGGCCGGCAACAGCGCCAGCGCCAACGTCGCGATCACCGGGCACGGAGGGAACGGCGGTAACGCCGGCATCACCGGGTTGATCGGCAACGGCGGCGCGGGCGGCGCCGGTGGGTCCGGCGGCACCGCGACCGGCAACTTCGCGAACGGCGGCTCCGGCGGGCACGGCGGCAACGGCGCCGCCGGCGGCGCGCTCTACGGCAACGGCGGGGCCGGGGGGAACGGCGGCGCCGCCGGGACGACCGGGGCTCTTGAGGGTTTCGGCGGGGACGGCGGCAGCGGCGGCAACGGTGGCGACGCCCGGGGAATCGGCAACGCCGGGGCCGGCGGGAATGGCACCAACGGCACCAGCGGGTTAGGCAACGTCGGCGGGAACGGCGTCAATGGCGGCAACGGCGGAAACGGCGGTCGCGGCGGCAATGCGCTCATCGGCAATGCGGGGGCCGGGGGGCCGGCGGCGCCGGCGGTAACGGCACCCTCACCGGCGGCACCGGTGGCGACGGCGGCCACGCGGGCGACGGCGGCGTCGGCGGCACCGCCTTGGCTGACGGTGACCCCAACGGCGGCGGCACCGGCGGCGACGGCGGCGTCGGCGGCACCGGCGGCAATGCCGGCAACGGCGGGGCGTCCGGCACCGGCGTCGGTGGAAGCGCTGGCATTGCCGCGGCGGGTGGCAACGGGGGTGCCGGCGGCGACTCACCCGACGCCAACGGGGTCGGCGGCGTCGGTGGTGGCGGCGGCGACGGCGGTGCCGGTGGCAAGGGCGGCAGCAGCCCCACGCAGGCGGCCGGCGGTGGTGTGGGCGGCAACGGCGGCAGCGGCGCGGCCGGCGGTCTCAGCGACGGTGGCGGTCGCAACACGGCCGGTAGCGGCGGTAATGGCGGGGCGGGCGGTAACGGCGGCAACGGCCTCGACGGCGCGGCCGGCACCGGCGCCAACGGTGGGAACGCGGGTAACGGCGGTAACGGCGGCGTCGGGGGCAGCGGCGCCACCGTCGGCAACGCCGGCAACGGCGGCAACGGCGGGAACGGCGGCGACGGCGCCGACGGGCTCAGCGGCGCGGCCGGAACGGGCGCCAACGGCGTCAACGCCGGCAACGGCGGTAGCGGCGGCTCCGGCGGCGACGGCGCCATCGCCGGTAACGGCGGCTCCGGCGGCCAGGGCGGCACCGGCGGCGACGGCGGGACTGGCACCGCTGACACCGGCAACGGCGCCGGCAATGGCGGCAACGCGGGCACCGGCGGCGCCGGTGGGGCCGGCGGTCACGGCGGCGACGCCACCGGCGTCGGCGGCGCGGCCGGCTACGGCGGCAAAGGTGGCAATGCCGGCAATGGCGGCAGCGGTGGCAGCGCGGGCGGCGCCGCGGCGAACGCGGGCAACGGCGCAGACGGCGGCCAGGGTGGCCAGGGCGGCCGGGGCGGCGCCGGCTACTCCACCTCGAACGACTACCTGTCCGGGTCCGATGGCGGCGCCGGCGGCGACGGCGGCTCAGGTGGTGCCGGCGGCGCGGCCGGGGCCGTGGGTGTCGGTGGAAGCGCGGGCAACGGCGGCAACGGCGGGACCGCCGGTGCCGGCGGCGCGGGCGGAGACGCCGGCCTCGACGCCCAGGCCGGCAACGGTGGCAACGCCGGCAACGGCGGCAACGGCGGCCAGGGCGGCGCCTCCCCGTCCGGGGTTGGCGGCAAGGGTGGCAACGGCAGCGATGGGGCGGCCGGTGGGGCCGGCGGCACGTCATCCGGGTACTCCAGCAGCGGCGGCAACGGCGGAAATGGCGGAAACGGCGGTCTGGGCGCCGATGGTGGCGCCGGCGGCAACACCGGCGGCGCCGCCGGCAACGGCGGTAGGGCGGGCGACGGCGGCGCCGGCGGCGCCTCCGCGCACGGCACGGACGGCTCAAGCAACAACGGCGGCAACGGCGGCACCGGCGGCACCGGCGGCAACGCGGGCAACGGCGGGACGTCCGACGCCGGCGTCGGCGGCGCCGGGGGCAACGGC
>NZ_LZKR01000203.1 GCF_001672915.1 Mycobacterium sp. 1245805.9
AGGATCCCTACCTGCCGCCCTACTACCACCCCGGCCCCGACGCCCCGGAGATCCGCTACCTGCTCGACCGGCGCCGCCCGCTGGGCGGGAAGGCCGTCTAGGGTCAGGCGACGCCGGGGTCCGACGTCTGCTCGGGGGCGGCCATCACGTCGTCGATGCGGTACTGGCGGCCCGCCGCCCGCTCGGCGCATCACCGCCGCACGCTCGGCCGACGCGCCCCGCCTTTGGCGAATACTTCCAAAAAAAGGCGTAGGTTTTAGGGGTGAATGACAACCCCTTCGCCGGCCCGTTCGCCAAGCACCCGCGTTCACCGCTCGAGCTGCTGGACACGGTCCCGGAGTCGTTGCTACGCCGGCTGAAGCAGTACTCCGGCCGGCTGGCCACCGAGGCGGTGTCGGTCATGGGCGATCGGTTGCCGTTCTTCGCCGACCTGGAGGCCTCGCAGCGGGCCAGTGTGGCCCTGGTGGTGCAGACGGCGATCAACAACTTCGTCGAGTGGATGCAGGACCCGCACAGCGACGTCAGCTACACCGCGCAGGCCTTCGAATTGGTGCCCCAGGACCTCGCCCGCCGCATCGCGCTGCGCGACAGCGTCGACCTGGCCCGCGTCACCACCGAGTTCTTCGAGGAGGTCGTGCCCCTGGTGGCGCGCTCCGAGGAGCAGCTCACCGCCCTGACGGTCGGCATCCTGAAGTACAGCCGCGACCTGGCGTTCACCGCCGCCTCGTCCTACGCGAACGCGGCCGAGGCGCGCGGCACCTGGGACAGCCGGATGGAGGCCAGCGTCGTCGACGCCGTCGTCCGCGGCGACACCGGCCCGGAGCTGCTGTCCCGCGCCGCGGCACTGAACTGGGACACCACCGCCCCGGCGACGGTCGTGGTGGGGATCCCGGCACCGGATCGTGACGGCTCGAACGGCGACGGCGGCACCCGGCGGGCCAGCCAGAGCGTCCGCGACATCGCCGGGCATCACGGCCGGGCGGCGCTCACCGACGTGCACGGCACCTGGCTGGTGGCGATCGTGTCCGGCCAACTATCGCTAACCGACAAATTCCTGGGCGACCTGCTGAACGCGTTGTCGGACGGCCCGGTGGTGATCGGGCCGACGGCGCCCATGCTGACCGCGGCCTACCACAGCGCCAGCGAGGCGATCTCCGGGATGAACGCCGTCGCCGGCTGGCGGGGGGCGCCGCGGCCCGTGCTGGCCCGTGAACTGCTGCCCGAACGCGCCCTGATGGGCGACGCGTCGGCGATCGTGGCGTTGCACACCGACGTGATGGGGCCGCTGGCCGAGGCGGGACCAACGCTGATCGAGACGCTCGACGCGTACTTAGATTGTGGCGGCGCGATTGAGGCTTGTGCCAGAAAGTTGTTCGTTCATCCAAACACGGTGCGCTACCGGCTCAAGCGGATCACCGACTTCACCGGGCGTGATCCCACCCAGCCGCGCGATGCATACGTGCTGCGTGTGGCCTCGACGGTGGGCCAGCTGAACTACCCCGCGCAGCCGTCCAGCATCGACAACAACGTCCTGGCGCCGGTCCCGCTGCCGGTCAGGAGCGGTGCAGCAGGCACGGCCGAGCGATAGTGATCCAGGCAACAGATCGCGGGGCGGTATCAAAACCGTAGCTTACGGGGCGATTTTGTAGGGTGCCCACAAAAACCTAAGACGAGGTTCATAATCTGGTACACCCGCCAAAACCGTTTCCACAGTGTTCTCTTAAACACGTGATTGCATTGCTTGCGCCCGGACAGGGTTCGCAAACGGAGGGGATGCTGTCGCCGTGGTTGGAGTTGCCAGGCGCCGCGGACCAGCTGGCCCTGTGGTCAAAGGCCAGCCGCCTGGACCTGGTTCGGCTCGGGACCACCGCATCGACCGAGGAGATCACCGACACCGCGGTCGCCCAGCCCCTGATCGTCGCGGCCACGCTGCTCGCGCACCAGGAGCTGACCAGGCGCGACCTGCTCGTCGGTGAAGAATTCATCGTCGCCGGCCACTCCGTCGGGGAAATCGCGGCCTACGCCATCGCCGGCGTGCTGGCCGCCGACGACGCCGTCGCGCTGGCCGCCACCCGCGGCGCCGAAATGGCCAAGGCCTGCGCCCTCGAGCCCACCGGCATGTCCGCGGTGCTCGGCGGGGACGAGGCCGAGGTGCTGAGCCGCCTCGAGGAGCTCGAGCTGTTCCCCGCCAACCGCAACGCGCCCGGGCAGATCGTCGCCGCGGGCCCGCTTGCCGCGCTGGAGAAGCTCGCCGGGGACCCGCCGGCCAAGGCGCGCGTTCGCGCCCTCGGTGTCGCCGGGGCGTTCCACACCAAGTACATGGCTCCGGCCCTGGACGGTTACGCCGCCGCGGCGGCCGCCGTCGACACCGCCGAGCCCACCGCCACGCTGCTGTCGAACCGGGACGGAAAGCCCGTCGCGTCGGCGGCGGCAGCGATGGACACGCTCGTCGCGCAGTTGACCCAGCCGGTGCGCTGGGACCTGTGCACCGAGACGATGCGTGCGCACGAGATCGCGGCGATCGTGGAGTTCCCCCCGGCGGGGACGCTCACCGGCATCGCCAAGCGCGAACTTCGGGGGGTTACGGCCCGTGCCGTCAAGTCACCCGCAGATCTGGACGAGTTGGCAAGCCTGTAAGACCGCCGGCTTATCGCCAGGAAATAAAAAACTGCAAACGTGAATCCGATTTGCACACAACACATTACGAAGGGAATAGGCCGTGGCCGTCACTCAGGAAGAAATTATCGCCGGTATCGCCGAGATCATCGAAGAGGTAACCGGTATCGAGCCCTCCGAGGTCACCCCGGAGAAGTCGTTCGTCGACGACCTGGACATCGACTCGCTGTCGATGGTCGAGATCGCGGTGCAGACCGAGGACAAGTACGGCGTGAAGATCCCCGACGAGGACCTCGCCGGCCTGCGCACCGTCGGTGACGTCGTCGCCTACATCCAGAAGCTCGAGGAAGAGGACCCCGAGGCCGCCGCCGCGCTGCGCGCCAAGATCGAGTCCGAGAACCCCGAGGCCGTTGCCAACGTCAAGGCGAGGCTGGAAGCGGACAGCAAGTGACCAAGCCTTCCACTGCTAATGGCGGTTACCCCAGCGTTGTGGTAACCGCCGTCACGGCGACGACATCGATCGCGCCGGACATCGAGAGCACGTGGAAGGGTTTGTTGGCCGGCGAGAGCGGCATCCACGTACTCGAAGACGAGTTCGTCAGCAAGTGGGACCTGCCCGTCAAGATCGGTGGACACCTCAAGGAGCCCGTCGATAACCACATGGGCAGGCTCGACATGCGCCGCATGTCCTACGTCCAGCGGATGAGCAAGCTGCTGTCCGGTCAGCTCTGGGAGAGCGCCGGCAGCCCCGATGTCGACCCCGACCGGTTCTCCGTCGTGGTCGGCACGGGCCTGGGTGGCGCCGAGCGGATCGTCGAGAGCTATGACCTGATGAACGAGGGCGGCCCCCGCAAGGTGTCGCCGCTCGCCGTTCAGATGATCATGCCCAACGGCGCCGCGGCCACCGTCGGCCTGCAGCTCGGGGCCCGCGCCGGCGTGATGACCCCGGTCTCGGCGTGTTCGTCGGGTTCGGAGGCCATCGCCCACGCGTGGCGCCAGATCGTCATGGGGGATGCCGACGTCGCCGTCGCCGGTGGCGTCGAGGGGCCCATCGAGGCGCTGCCCATCGCGGCGTTCTCGATGATGCGGGCCATGTCGACCCGCAACGACGAGCCGGAGCGTGCCTCCCGTCCGTTCGACAAGGACCGGGACGGCTTCGTGTTCGGCGAGGCCGGGGCGCTCATGCTCATCGAGACGGAGGAGCACGCCAAGGCACGCGGCGCCAAGCCGCTGGCCAGGCTGCTGGGTGCCGGTATCACCTCGGACGCCTTCCACATGGTGGCGCCCGCCGCGGACGGTGTTCGTGCCGGTCGTGCGATGACGCGGTCGTTGGAGCTGGCGGGCTTGTCCGCCAAGGACATTGACCACGTGAACGCGCACGGGACGGCGACACCGATCGGCGACGCTGCGGAGGCCAACGCGCTGCGTGTCGCCGGTTGCGAGCACGCCGCGGTGTATGCGCCAAAGTCGGCGCTGGGCCACTCGATCGGCGCGGTAGGCGCGCTGGAATCCGTTTTGACGGTATTGACCCTTCGGGACGGCGTCATACCGCCCACGTTGAACTACGAAACCCCGGATCCCGAGATCGACCTTGATGTGGTTGCAGGCGAACCTCGCTACGGCGAATTCCGTTACGCGATTAACAACTCGTTCGGCTTCGGCGGTCACAACGTGGCGCTCGCGTTTGGGCGCTACTGAGGCAGGACGTCCGGCGACGATGCGGGCCGAAGGGGACCCGCAACGGAGCCGGACAACAGGAAAGGAACGTTCGCTAAAGCCATGACGGAGCTGGTTACGGGGAAAGCACTCCCCAATGTAGTGGTTACCGGCGTTGCCATGACGACCGCACTCGCAACTGACGCGGAGAACACGTGGAAGCTGTTGTTGGACAGCCAAAGCGGCATCCGCACCCTCGACGACCCGTTCGTCGAGGAGTTCGACCTGCCGGTCCGCATCGGTGGGCACCTGTTGGAGGAGTTCGACACGCAGCTCACGCGCGTCGAGCTGCGTCGGATGGGCTACCTGCAGAAGATGTCCACCGTTTTGAGCCGGCGCCTGTGGGAGAACGCCGGCAACCCGGAGTTCGACACCAACCGGTTGGCGGTGTCCATCGGCACCGGGCTGGGCTCGGCCGAAGAGCTCGTCTTCAGCTACGACGACATGCGCGCCCGCGGCATGAAGGCGGTCTCGCCACTGGCCGTGCAGAAGTACATGCCCAACGGCGCCGCCGCGGCGGTGGGGCTGGAACGGCACGCCAAAGCCGGTGTGATGACGCCGATCTCGGCGTGCGCGTCCGGTTCGGAGGGCATCGCCCGGGCGTGGCAGCAGATCGTGCTCGGTGAGGCCGACGCAGCGATCTGTGGTGGCGTGGAGACCCGCATCGAGGCGGTGCCCATCGCCGGGTTCGCCCAGATGCGCATCGTGATGTCGACCAACAACGACGACCCCGCCGGTGCGTGTCGCCCGTTCGACAAGGACCGCGACGGCTTCGTGTTCGGCGAGGCCGGGGCGCTCATGTTGATCGAGACCGAGGAGAGCGCCAAAGCTCGTGGCGCCAACATCCTGGCCCGGATCATGGGGGCGAGCATCACTTCGGACGGCTTCCACATGGTGGCGCCGGATCCCAACGGCGAGCGCGCCGGGCACGCGATGACGCGGGCAATCCAGCTCGCGGACCTCACGCCCGGCGACATCGACCACGTCAACGCCCACGCCACCGGCACCCAGGTCGGCGACCTGGCCGAGGGCCGCGCCATCAACAACGCGCTCAAGGGAAACAAGCCGGCGGTGTACGCGCCCAAGTCAGCGCTCGGCCACTCGGTGGGTGCGGTCGGCGCGGTGGAGTCGATCCTGACCGTGCTCGCGTTGCGGGATCAGGTGGTCCCGCCCACACTGAACCTCGTCAACCTCGATCCGGAGATCGATTTGGACGTGGTGGCGGGCAAGCCGCGGCCGGGCGACTACAAGTACGCGATCAACAACTCGTTCGGATTCGGCGGTCACAACGTGGCGATCGCTTTCGGGCGGTACTAACCCCGCCCTATAGCCCGGGCACACTCGGAAACAGGAGACCCGCGATGACAATCATGGCCCCCTCGTCGGTTGGTGAGTCGCTCGACCCCCGGGACCCGTTGCTGCGCCTGAGCAATTTCTTCGACGACGGCAGCGTGGAACTCCTGCACGAGCGTGACCGCTCGGGCGTGCTGGCCGCGGCGGGGACCGTGAATGGCCTGCGCACCATCGCGTTCTGCACCGACGGCACCGTGATGGGCGGCGCGATGGGCATCGAGGGATGCACCCACATCGTCAACGCCTACGACACCGCCATCGAGGAGCAGAGCCCGATCGTGGGCATCTGGCACTCCGGTGGCGCCCGGCTGGCCGAGGGGGTCCGGGCGCTGCACGCGGTCGGGCTGGTGTTCGAGGCCATGATCCGCGCGTCGGGCTACATTCCGCAGGTCTCGGTCGTCGTCGGCTTCGCCGCCGGCGGCGCCGCCTACGGGCCGGCGTTGACGGACGTCGTCGTGATGGCGCCCGAAAGCCGAGTGTTCGTCACCGGACCCGACGTGGTGCGCAGCGTCACCGGCGAGGACGTCGACATGGCGTCGCTCGGCGGTCCGGAGACCCACCACAAGAAGTCCGGGGTGTGCCACATCGTCGCCGACGACGAGCTCGACGCCTACGAGCGGGGCCGCCGGCTGGTCGGATTGTTCTGCCAGCAGGGGCATTTCGACCGCAGCAAGGCCGAGGCCGGTGACACCGATATCCACGCGTTGCTGCCCGAGTCGGCGCGGCGGGCCTACGACGTGCATCCGATCGTGACGGCGCTGCTCGATTCGGACTCGCCGTTCGACGAGTTCCAGGCCAACTGGGCGCCGTCGATGGTGGTCGGGCTGGGCCGGCTGGCCGGCCGGACCGTCGGCGTGCTGGCCAACAACCCGCTGCGCCTCGGCGGCTGCCTGAACTCCGAAAGCGCCGAGAAGGCAGCGCGTTTCGTGCGGCTGTGCGACGCGTTCGGGATCCCGCTGATCGTCGTCGTCGACGTGCCCGGCTACCTGCCGGGTGTCGACCAGGAGTGGGGTGGCGTGGTGCGCCGCGGCGCCAAGCTGCTGCACGCGTTCGGTGAGGCCACCGTCCCCCGGGTCACGCTGGTCACCCGAAAGACCTACGGCGGGGCCTACATTGCGATGAATTCCCGCTCGTTGAACGCGACCAAGGTGTTCGCCTGGCCGGACGCCGAGGTCGCCGTGATGGGCGCCAAGGCGGCCGTCGGCATCCTGCACAAGAAGAAGCTGGCCGCCGCGGCCGACCACGAGCGCGAAGCGCTGCACGACGAATTGGCCGCCGAGCACGAGCGGATCGCCGGCGGGGTGGACAGCGCCATCGAGATCGGTGTGGTCGACGAGAAGATCGACCCCGCGCACACCCGCAGCAAGATCACCGAGGCGCTGGCGCAGGCACCGGCGCGCCGCGGTCGCCACAAGAACATCCCGCTGTAGCTCGCCTTTTTACCGCGAGCAGACGCAGAATCGCACTCGCGCGCGCTGCGCAGTGCGATTCTGCGTCTGCTCGGCCGTCTATCCCCAGCGGTGACTCGCCAATACTGCGTGCTCCTCGCATGCTCTGGCGGTGCATGCTGGAGCGCTCGCAGTCCTGCAGCAGGCTGGCGGGTTCGCCACTACCGCACAGTTGCTGACGGTAATGACCCGGCAGCAGCTCGATGTCCAAGTTCGAAATGGCGGCCTCAAACGCGTCTGGTATGGCGTTTACGCCGCTGAGGTGCCGGATCTTTCAGGTCGCCTGACCGCGTTGGACATGTTTATGGGGCAGCAGGCCGTTGTGTGCATGAGCACAGCCGCCGCCCTGTACGGCTTCGACACGGAAAACGCGACCGCAATCCACATACTCGATCCTGGCGTACGAATGCGTCCCACAGTCGGCCTGATGGTTCACCAACGCACTGGCGCCCCATTGCAACGGATAGCAGGGCGTCTCGCGACCAGACCTGCCTGGACGGCTGTCGAAGTCGCGAGGCAATTGCCACGACCTCGGGCGATCGCAACACTTGACGCCGCATTGCGTTCGATGCGTTGCAGCCGTGCAGAACTCGAACGCGCGGTTGCCGAGCAGCGGGGCCGTCGCGGGATAGTGGCCGTGCGGGAACTTCTTCCATTCGCCGACGGACGTGCGGAATCCGCGATGGAAAGCGAGGCGCGACTCGTCATGATCGACCACGGGCTCCCCCTTCCAGAACTTCAATACCCAATTCGTGGTCGCGACGGTGAATTGTGGCGAGTCGATTTTGCATGGCCAGAGATGCGCCTAGCGGCTGAATACGAAAGCATCGAGTGGCATGCGGGGTGCAGCGAGATGCTCCGAGACAAAGCAAGATCCGCCAGCATCCAGGAACTAGGGTGGACGATCATTCCTATCGTCGTCCACGATGTAAGACGCGAACCCGAGCGACTTGCCAGGCGCATCACCACCCATTTGGACCGTGCACGCAAAGCCGGCTAACGCTGGCGAGCAGACGCAGAATCGCATAGGACACCGTCGCGCAGTGCGATTCTGCTGCTGCTCGCGGGGGTATCTCAGGAGTCCAGGAACCGCTGGACCGCCTCGGTGAGGATGCGCCCCCCGTCGGTGTTGAGATGAATGCCGTCGATGTGGAATTCCCAGCCGTTGCGCCGAGCGATCTCGTCAAAGCTTTGGCGCAGCACCATTTCCCGCCACAGGTAGTCACGGTAGAGCGACGCGAAGGAGAACCGGGTGAACGGCTTGGTCGTCGCCGCCCCGGTGAGGCGCTCCTGAAATGCTTCGTAAAACGGGATGTAGTCCGTGGACTCCCGCGCGGCGGCTTCGCGGATAATGCCGTTGTAGGTACCGAACAGGTCGTTGAGCCGCGCCTGCACCGGATGGCGCGATTCGGGCGCCTCCCCCACCGGGGCAAGGGAACTCAGCGCGATCCTGGCATGGGTCTCCCGTTGCAGCCGGCGCGCGATGGCGGCCAGGTTCTCGTCGAACCGCTCCGGTGTCGGCTCGTCGCGGATCCCCTTGGTGATCCGAACGAATCGCCGGAAGTTGGGAAAGACGCTCGCCATGATGTCGTTGCTCCCGATCAGCACGATCACCCGGTCCGGCCGGCAGGCGATCACCCCGTCGAGGCGCCCGACGGCGTTGCCCGACAGATCCCCACCAACGCCGAAGTTGACGAAGCGAAACCGGTTGTTACGGGGCCGCTTTTCCAGCTCGTCGATCCATTTGTAGGTTCCCCTCGACGCGGTGGTACTCGACCCCAGGCAGGCCACCGTTTCGGAACGCGTCGGGTCGGTCATGGCTCGCGGCCGAGGATGCGACACAGCACCCGGCCGAGCTCGTCGCCCGGTGAGCGCGGGAGATCGTCGGCGCGCCAGGCGACGAAGTCGTCGGGCCGCACCAACAACGCCCCGTCGGGCGCGAGTCCTGCGACGGCGGACCACGAGCCGTCGACGTCGACCGCGGTGCCGATGCGCCGCACGGTGATTGGTACGCCGGCGGCCTTCGACGCGCAGGCGGCGGCATCCGACCATGCCGCGTCCTCGTCCCCGGTGAGCAGCGTGAAGCCAGGCCCGAGCAGGTCGAGGGTGGAGACCCGCTTACCGCGGTCGACGACCCAGGCGTGCGGGACGCGGGTGCCGGGCTGCCCACGCAATTGGTCGACCAGCGACATGGCGTCGGCATCCACCGGCGCGGGCGCATCGGAAACCACTGCGCCCGAGCGGTATTGGTAGCCGATGAGCACGTCGAACATCGACGCCTCCTCGTCGGGCGGCAACGTAGGTCGGTCGTCGTCCAACCGCAGGAAGGCCAGCGACGGCCCGGTGAGCGACTGGCGCGCGTTGAACCGCCCGACGGGGTGCCGCTCGGCATGGTAGGTATCCAACAAGCCCGGGCCGGCGGTCCCGTTCAAGACCGCGGCCAGCTTCCAGGCCAGGTTATGCGCGCTCTGGATGGCGGTGTTGGCTCCGCCGGCCTTGAACGGCGGCATGGTGTGGGCCGAGTCGCCGACGAGAAAGACTCGGCCGCAGCGGAATTGGTCGGCCACCCGCTCGTAGGGCTGCCACGCCGCGACGTCGATGACTTCCACGTCGATCGGCTCGCCGATCGCTTTCGTCAGCATCTCGCGGCACCGCTGCGCGGTGAACTGTTCGGCGGATTCGCCGCGGGCGGGAAAGTAGGTGTTGATGAACATTCCGAAGTCGTCGCGCACCGGCAGAAAGATGCCCTCGACGTCCGGGTTTTTCACTTGGATGCCGTCGCCCGGACCGAGGTCGCGGGCGAATTTTCGCCACGGCGCCCGAAAGTAGACGAACACGACATAGATCGGCAGTGCCCCGTAGCCGGACGTGCTCACGCCCAGCGCGTCGCGGATCGGGCTGTGCACGCCGTCGGCGGCGACGAGATAGTCGGCGCGCACCACCTCGGTCGCGCCCGACTCGCGATCGCGGATGACCGCGGTGACGCCGCTAGCGTCCTGGTCGAACGAGCCCAACTCCGTGTTGTAGCGCGCCTCGCTGCCGTTCCGGCGGATGTGGGTGAGCAGCATCGGTTCGAAGGCGCTCTGCGGGCAGTACTGGCCGCCGGGCTCCGGGCTCAAATCCTCGAACGGCGCGAAGATCGCGTTGACGTCGAGCGCCCGACGCTGTTCGGTGCTGTTGAGCGTCGGCCTGGTCAGCATGTCGGAAACGCCGTGGGCGATCGCGTGGACCTCGTCGGCCAATCCAAGACCGCGCAGGATCTCCAGGCTCCGGAAGCTCAGGTTGCGCGCCTTCGGATAGATGAACACCTCACCGCGCTTTTCGACCACCAGCGAGCGAACACCGTGTTTGGCGAGCAACGCGGAGGTGGCCAGGCCGGCGGCTCCGGCACCGACGATCAGGACCGGGACATGCTTCGTGTTCATCGCCGTCTCCCCTCTAGACGGAACTATTCAGTTCCGTGTGACTCCAATGTGGCACGGCGCGGCGGAATGCGCAACAACTACGGCGCCAGCCCCCCGGCCATCGGCAAGATCACGTCTTCGAGCATGCGCCGGACATAGACCCGGTCGAGTGGACGGCCGGTGATCACCCGCAGCACGTTGAGGCCCAGCGCGACATCGGGGATCAGGCTGAGGTCGCGGTCGGGCGGGATTTCCCCGCGAGCCACCGCATGGTCGAGTATCGCGCGGACCACCTGCCGCGGGGTGGAGAGCACCAGGTCGTCCAGGGCGGCCGCCAGGACGGGGTTGTGCATAGCTGCCGTCGCCACCCCGACAACCACCCGAATCATGTGCGTGTCAGCGTCATTCAGGTCGGGAGTGGCAGCGACCAGCGCGTCGATATCACCGCGAAGGCTGCCGGTGTTGGGCGGTTCGACGGGTCCCAGTCGCCGCCTCCAGTGCGCGATCGCGTCGGCGACGACCACCTCCTTCGACGGCCAGCGACGGTAGATCGCCGCCTTGCCGACGCCGGCGCGCGACGCGACGTCGTCCATGCTCAACCGGTCATAGCCGACTTCGGCGACGCCCGCCAGGGTCGCGTCGAGGATGGCCGCGTCCAGCGATCGATCCAGCCGTCCCGGACTGCGGGTCCGGCTCGACGCGCTCGCCTGGCCGCTTTCGCGCTTCACAAGCTCCTAACGATACTGACTAGTTCCGCTTAATGCTATCCTCAGCCGAAGCGCGCCACGAATTCCTTGGCCACTTCGGCCGCCCGCTCGCGATCGCGCGCAACCAGGCCGATCCGGGTTCGCCGGTCCAGGATGTCGTCGACGTCCAGCGCGCCCTCGTGCGTGATGGCGTACTGGAACTCCGCCCGGATCACGTCGATGCCCTCGGCGACCGGCTCGGCCGGGCGGTCGCAGGTCGCGCTTGCGATGACGTTGGCCGCCTCGGCGCCGTAGCGCGCCACCAGCGACGCCGGAAGGTCGCCCGAACCCGCGGCCGCCCCGGGATTGCCCGGCGCCCCGATCAGCGGCAGGTCGCGGGTCCGGCACGGCCCCGCCCGCAACCCCCGCCGGTCGATAGCGAAGTCCAGGACGTCCTCCGCCATGTAGCGGTATTCCGTCAGCTTGCCGCCGATCACGCTGATCACCCCCGACGGGGCCTCGACGACGGCGTGCTCGCGCGACACGTCGGCGGTGCGGCCCTCGCCGGTGTCGATCAGCGGCCGCAGGCCCGCGTAGGCGCCGATCACGTCGGCCGTGCCAACCGAAGTTCCCAGCGCGGTGTTCACCGTCTCCAGCAGGAACGTGATCTCCGCGTCGGACGGCTCCGGCACGTCGGGAATCGGGCCGGGCGCGGCTTCGTCGGTCAGGCCCAGATACACCCGGCCCAGTTGCTCGGGCATGGCGAACACGAAGCGATTGAGCTCGCCCGGAATCGGAATGGTAAGCGCCGCAGTGGGATTGCCGAAGGCCGCGGCGTCGAACACCAGGTGCGTCCCGCGGCTGGGCCGCAGCCGCAACGCGCCGTCGATCTCGCCCGCCCACACCCCCGCCGCGTTGATCACCGCGCGGGCCGACACGTCGAACGACTGCCCGGTGAGCTGATCGGTCAGCCGCACCGAGGTGCGGGTCGCCTCCGAGGCCGCGACGTAGGTCAGGACTCGCGCGCCGTGTTGCGCCGCGGTCCGCGCGACCGCGGTGACCAGCCGGGCGTCGTCGATCAACTGCCCGTCGTAGGCCAGTAGGCCGCCGTCCAGGCCGTCACGCCGAACCGTGGGCGCCATCTCCACCGCACGTCGCGCCGAGACGCGCCGCGACCGCGGCAGCACCGACGAAGGCGTCCCCGCCAGCGCCCGCAGCGCATCGCCGGCCAGAAACCCGGCGCGCACCAACGCCCGCTTGGTGTGACTGAGCGACGGCAACAACGGCACCAGTTGCGGCATCGCCCGCACGAGATGGGGGGCGTTGCGCGTCATCAGGATTCCGCGCTCGATGGCGCTGCGCCGGGCGATGCCGACGTTGCCGGTCGCCAGGTAGCGCAGGCCGCCGTGCACCAGCTTGGAGCTCCAGCGGCTGGTGCCGAACGCCAGGTCGTGCTTTTCGACCAGCGCCACCCGCAGGCCCCGCGACGCGGCGTCCAGGGCGATCCCCGCGCCGGTGATGCCGCCGCCGATCACGACGACGTCCAGCGGCTCGCCGTCGGCCAGCGCGGTCAGGTCGGCCGTGCGGCGCGCCGCGTTCAAGGCGGTCACGACAGGTAGCCGTTCAGCGAGTAGGCCAATTCGGCGGCCAGCGCGTCGGCGTCGAGGATCGGGCGGACGATCCGTTCGGATTGGATCGTCGACTGGGCGATGAGCAGCACCATCGTGGCCATCTGCAGCGGGTCGCCGGCGCGGACGCTGCCGTGGCGCTGGGCCGCGCGCAGCCGCTCGGCCAGGGCGTCGATCAGCATCTGCTGGCTGGCCCCGAGGCGCTCGGTTATGTAGATCGGCGCCAGCTCCGAGTGCATCACCGACATCACCAGCTCGTCGTGGCGCAGCAGATCGGCGACCGTAACAATCTGTCGCACAAGCGATTCCCGGTCGTCGCCCTGGAGCGGCGCGTCGCGCATCACGCCGGTGATGCGCTGGGTCAGCAGCGTCGCGACGATCGACTTGGTGTCCGGCCAGCGGCGGTACACCGTCGGCCGGCTGACACCGGCCCGCCGGGCGATCTCCGCCAGGGTCACCCGGTCCACCCCGAAGTCCACGACGCAGCTGGCCGCCGCCGACAGGATGCGGTCGCGGGTGTCTAGCGGCGCAGCGTTACTGGTTGACAGCATGTGTAATACTGTAACGCATGACGCACGCCGAGCAACTCCTGCCGCCGATGAAGTGGAACGCGTGGGGGGATCCCGCCGCCGCGAAGCCCCTCTCCGAGGGCATCCGCTCGCTGCTGAAACAGGCTGTGGGCCTGCAGGATTCGGACCAACCCGAAATCGACGCCGACCAGGTGAAGCTGCGTCCGTCGGCACTGTCACAAGCCGACAAAGACGCCCTGGCCGGCATCGTCGGCACCGAGCACTGCCGCACCGCCGACCGCGACCGGCTGTTGCGCGCGGGCGGCAAGTCCACCCTTGACCTGCTGCGCCGCCGGGACGCCGGGGTGCAGGACGCGCCCGACGCCGTGTTGCTGCCCGGGGATGACGACGCCGTCGGCGCCATCCTGCGCTACTGCTCCGAGCACCGCATCGCCGTAATCCCGTTCGGCGGCGGCACCAGCGTGGTCGGCGGGCTCGACCCCACCCGCGGCGAATTCGGCGCCGTGGTGTCGCTCGACCTGCGCCGCTTCGACCGGCTGATCGAGCTCGACGAGGTGTCCGGCCAGGCCGTCTTCGGGGCCGGGGTCACCGGGCCGGACGCCGATCGCCTGCTCGGCGAACACGGGTTTTCGCTCGGGCACTTCCCGCAGAGCTTCGAGTACGCCACGATCGGCGGCTTCGCCGCGACGCGGTCCTCGGGTCAGGACTCCGCCGGCTACGGCCGGTTCAACGACATGGTTCGCGGCCTGCGGATGGTGACCCCGGTGGGCACGATGGAGCTGGGCCGCGCACCGGAGTCGGCCGCGGGCCCGGACCTGCGCCAGCTGCTGCTCGGCTCGGAGGGAGCGTTCGGCGTCATCACCCAGGTGCGCCTGCGCGTGCACCGGATTCCCGAGGCCGTGCGCTACGAGGCGTGGTCCTTCCCCGACTTCGAGACCGGGGCCGCCGCCCTGCGCGCCGTCACCCAGAATGCCACCGGCCCCACCGTCATTCGCCTCTCCGACGAGGTCGAGACCGGGGTCAACCTCGCCACCACCGAGGCGATCGGCGAAAGCCAGATCACCGGCGGCTGCCTGGGCATCACGGTGTTCGAGGGCACCAAGGAGCACGTCGAGAGCCGGTACGCCGAGACCAGCGCGCTGCTGGCGGCTCGCGGCGGAACGTCGCTGGGCGAGGCGCCGGCGCAGGCCTGGGAGCGGGGCCGGTTCGCCGCGCCGTACCTGCGCGACTCGCTGCTGTCCGCGGGCGCGCTGTGCGAGACGCTCGAGACCGCCACCGACTGGTCGAACGTGCCGAGGCTGAAAGCCGCTGTCACCGAGGCGCTTACGGGCGCGTTGGCCGAATCGGGCACGCCCGCGCTGGTGATGTGCCACATCTCGCACGTCTACCCCACCGGCGCGTCGCTCTACTTCACGATCGTCGCCGGGCAGCGCGGCAACCCGATCGAGCAGTGGTGGGCCGCCAAGAAGGCCGCGGCGGACGCGATCGTCGCCGCCGGCGGCACCATCACCCACCATCATTCGGTCGGCGCCGACCACCGGCCCTGGATGCGCGACGAGGTCGGCGAGCTCGGCGTGCAGGTCCTGCGCGCGGTCAAGGCGACGCTCGACCCGGCGGGAATCCTCAACCCCGGCAAGCTGATTCCGTGAACGCTCAGCGCGAGATCGGCAAGGTGACCGCGCTGACCAATCCCGTCTCCGGTCACGGCGCCGCGATCCGCGCCGCGCAGGTCGCGATCGCCCGGCTGCACGAGCGGGGGGTGCAGGTCACCGAGATCATCGGCGACGACGCCGAGGACGCGCGCCACCTGGTCGCCGCCGAGCTCGAGCGGGGCACCGACGCGGTCATGGTCACCGGCGGCGACGGCGTCGTCTCCAACGCGCTGCAGGTGTTGGCGGGCACCGACGTTCCGCTGGGCATCATCCCGGCCGGCACCGGCAACGACCACGCCCGCGAATTCGGTATCCCCACAAAGGATCCCGAGGCCGCCGCGGACGTCGTCGTCGACGGCTGGACGGAAACCATCGACCTGGGCCGCATCCAATGGGGCGACACCGAGAAGTGGTTCGGCACCGTCGCGGCCACCGGGTTCGACTCGCTGGTGACCGACCGCGCCAACCGGATGACCTGGCCGCACGGGCGGTTGCGCTACTACATCGCGATGCTCGCCGAGCTGTCGCAGTTGCGGCTCTTGCCGTTTCGCATGGTGCTCGACGGCACCCGCCAGATCGACGACGACATCACGCTGGCGGCCTTCGGCAACACCCGCAGCTACGGCGGCGGGCTGCTGATCTGTCCCAACGCCGACCCCACCGACGGGATGCTCGACATCACCATGGCCCATTCGGCGTCCCGCACCAAGTTGGTCCGCCTGTTCCCCACCGTCATGAAGGGCACGCACGTCGACCTCGACGAGGTGACCACCGCGCGCGCCAAGACGGTCCACGTCGAGTGCCCCGGCATCAACGTCTACGCCGACGGCGACTTCGCCTGCGCGCTGCCCGCCGAGATCTCGGTGGTCCCGGCCGCGGCGCGGATGCTGCGGTCGCCGAGGCCTAGCCGACGCCCCGGCTGAGCCAGGTCACTTCCCCGGCGTCGCCGCCGTCGCGATACACCTCGAGCGCCTCGTCCCACGCCGTGCCCAGCACCGAGTCCAGCTCGGCGGCCAGATAGTCGGCGCCTTGGGCCATCATCGACCGCAGCCGCATCTCCCCGACCATGACGTCGCCGTTGGCGCTCATCGACCCGCTCCACAGGCCAAGCTGCGGGGTGTGGCTGAACCGCTGGCCGTCGACCCCCGGGCTCGGGTCCTCGGTGACCTCGAACCGCAGCACCGACCAGGAGCGCAGGGCGTTGGCCAACCGGGCGCCGGTGCCCACCGGGCCGACCCAGTTGGTGACCGCACGCAGCTGCCCGGGCATCGCCGGCTGCGGCGTCCAGACCAGGTTGGCCTTGGACTGCAGGGTTGACGACAACGCCCACTCGACGTGCGGGCATACCGCCGCGGGCGAGGCGTGGACGTACACCACACCCGTCGTCACGTCGGCAAATTGATTCGACGCACGCATCTCCTGCTCCTTCGGTTCCACGAGGGACGTCTTCCCCAACGACCTGGTGGACCCGTGAAAGCGGGATGCATGTGAATTTTTGTGTCCTGCGTGTCTATTGTGCCCTCTGATGCCCCTGTTGCGCTAGTGTGCGGAGTGGTCAATTATGACCGCATCCGAAATCGCCGGCCAGGGCTCCAACGCCCACTCGCCGAAATCGCGGTCGGTCAGCACCACCAGCGCCAGGTCGGCCTCGGGATCTGCCCAGATAAACCCGCCTGACTGGCCGAAATGGCCGTACGTCCGCGCCGAGTTGCGCGAGCCCGTCCAATGCGGCGATTTGGCGTCGCGGATCTCGAAACCCAGGCCCCAGTCGTTGGGCCGCTGCACCCCGTAGCCGGGCAGGACCCCGTCCAGGCCGGGAAACTGCACGGTCGTGGCCTCGGCGTGCAGCTGCGGAGACACCGTCGCAGGCCGCAGCAGCTCCCGAGCGAAGGCCGCCAGGTCGGCGACGGTCGAGGTCGCGCCGAACCCGGCGGCCACGGCGCCGCCGTTGAGGCGGGTCGTCGCCATGCCGAGCGGTTCGCATACCGCCTCGAACAGGTAGCGGCCGAATTCGATCCCCGACTCGGCCTCTAGGGTCTGGGCCAGCACGGTGAAGCCCTGGTTTGAATACATCCGCCGGGTGCCGGGCTTGGACAGCACGCGATCGTTGTGCATCGCCAGGCCCGACGCGTGCGCCAGCAGGTGGCGGACCGTGGAGCCGGGCGGGCCGGCCGGGGTGTCCAGCTCGACGACGCCCTCCTCGACGGCGATCTGCGCGGCCCGGGCCACCAGCGGCTTGGTGACCGAGGCCAGCTCGAACACCCGCCCGGTGTCCCCGTGGCTGGCCAGGACTCCGTCCGGCCCGACGACCGCGGCGGCCGCGGCCCCGACCGGCCAGTCATCGAGCGCGTCGAGGGCGCTCACTTCGTGGCGATGAAGTAGCTGTTGATCGGGTCCGACTCGACCTCGACCACCCGGACATCGGCGAACCCGGCGTCGCCCAGCATCGCGGTGGCCAGCTGCGTGCCCCAGGCCGCGCCCAGCCCGGCGCCGTCCAGCGCCAGCGACACCGTCATGCAGTGCATCAGCGAGGTCGTATAGAGGTAGGTGCTCAACGGGACGTCGACGTTGTCCTCCAGCCGGCTCGACGCCTTGATGTCCGCCATCAGGAAGACGCCGCCGGGCCGCAGCGCGCGGTGGATGTTCTGCAGCACCCGGGCCGGCTGCGCCTGATCGTGGATCGCGTCGAACACGGTGATGACGTCGTAGGCCTCGGACTTGTCCAGGTCGGCCAGATTGTGCGCCTCGAAGGAGGCGTTGGTCAGGCCGAGGCGCGCCGCCTCCTCGACTCCAGTCGCTATGGCCTCTTTCGAGAAGTCGATGCCGGTGAACCGGCTCGCCGGGAAGGCCTGGGCCATCACGTTGATCGCGTGTCCGCTGCCGCACCCGAAGTCGGCGAGGTCCGCTCCGGCGCGCAGGCGCTCGGGCAGGCCGTCGACCAACGGCAGCACGACGTCGACGAGCGCCTTGTCGAACACCGCCGCGCTCATCTCGGCCATCAGCGCGTGGAAGCGCGGGAACTCGCTGTACGGCAGCCCGCCGCCCTCGCGGAAGCAGCCGACAATCTTCTGCTCGACGCCGCCGAGCTGCGGCACGAACAGCGCCACCAACGCCAGGTTGTCGGGCCCGGCCGCGCGCGTCAGCGCCGCCGCGCGGTGGGCGGGCAGCGTGTAGGTGGCGGTGGCCGGGTCGTAGTTGACGACGTGCCCGGTGGTCATGCCGGCCAGCCACTCGCGCACATAGCGTTCGTTGAGGCCGGCGGCCTCGGCGATCTGCGCGCTGGTGGCCGGCGGGAGCCCGGCCATCGTGTCCAGCAGGCCGGTCTGGTGCCCGATGCTCAGCAGGATCGTGAGGCTCGCGCCGTCGATGGCCTCGATCACGCGCCCGGCGAATTCCTCTGTGGTCTCAGGGGTGGTCTCACTAGCCGTCACGCTGAGCGACGCTACACCGGCGCGGTTACGCGCCGATTCTGCGCTCAGCGCGTCCATTTGCTCGAAATGGGCGATCTCAACGCAGACTCGACGCAACGACGCGGAGAGCCCGCCAGTAGGTTGGTTGCCATGAGTCAGACAGTGCGCGGAGTGATTTCACGCAAGAAGGGCGAACCCGTCGAGCTGGTCGACATCGTCATCCCCGACCCCGGGCCCGGGGAGGCGGTGGTCGACGTCATCGCCTGCGGGGTCTGCCACACCGACCTGACCTACCGCGAGGGCGGCATCAACGACGAGTATCCGTTCCTGCTCGGCCACGAGGCCACCGGCCGCGTCGAGGCGGTCGGGCCGGGTGTGACGGCGGTCGAACCGGGCGACTTCGTGATCCTGAACTGGCGCGCCGTGTGCGGGCAGTGCCGGGCCTGCAAGCGCGGCCGCCCGCACCTGTGCTTCGACACGTTCAACGCCGAGCAGAAGATGACGCTGACCGACGGCACGGAGCTGACGCCGGCGCTGGGCATCGGGGCATTCGCCGACAAGACGCTGGTGCACTCCGGCCAATGCACCAAGGTCGACCCGCAGGCCGACCCCGCCGTCGCCGGGCTGCTGGGCTGCGGCGTGATGGCCGGCATCGGCGCCGCGATCAACACCGGGGCGGTGACCCGCGACGACACCGTCGCCGTGATCGGTTGCGGCGGCGTGGGCGACGCCGCGATCGCCGGGGCGGCGCTGGTCGGGGCGCGGCAGATCATCGCCGTCGACACCGACAACACCAAGCTGGACCTGGCCCGCAAGTTCGGCGCCACCCACACGATCAACGCCCGCGAATTCGACGTGGTGAAGACGATCCAGGACCTCACCGACGGCTTCGGCGTCAACGTGGCGATCGACGCCGTGGGCCGGCCCGAGACCTGGCAGCAGGCCTTCTACGCCCGCGACCTCGCGGGAACCGTTGTGCTGGTGGGCGTTCCGACACCGGACATGCGCCTGGACATGCCGCTGGTGGACTTCTTCAGCCACGGCGGGTCGCTGAAGTCGTCGTGGTACGGCGACTGCCTGCCCGAACGGGATTTCCCCACCCTGATTGACCTGTACCTGCAGGGCCGGCTGCCGTTGGACAAGTTCGTCTCCGAGCGGATCGGCCTCGACGACGTCGAGGAGGCGTTCCACAAGATGCACGGCGGCAAGGTGTTGCGTTCGGTGGTGCTGCTCTGATGGTGGACATCGATCGGGTGGTGACCCACGGAACGTTCGAATTGGACGGCGGCAGTTGGGAAGTCGACAACAACATCTGGCTGATCGGCGACAATTCCAACGTTATCGTGTTCGACGCCGCCCACCACGCTGCGCCGATCGTCGAGGCCGTGGCCGGCCGCCACGTGGTCGCGGTGGTGTGCACGCACGGCCACAACGACCACGTGACCGTCGCGCCGGAACTCGGCAAGACCCTCGACGCGCCGGTGCTGCTGCATCCGGCCGACGAGGTGCTCTGGCGAATGACGCACCCCGACAACGAGTTCCGTTCCATCTCCGACGGCCAGACGCTCGCCGTGGGAGGGACGGAGCTGAAGGCGCTGCACACCCCGGGCCACTCCCCCGGATCGGTGTGTTGGTATTCGCACGACCTGGGCGTGGTGTTCAGCGGGGACACCCTGTTCTCCGGCGGTCCCGGCGCCACCGGGCGCTCGTATTCCGACTTCCCGACGATCCTGCAGTCCATCTCCGAGCGCCTCGGCACGCTGCCCGGCGAAACCGTCGTGCACACGGGTCACGGAGACAGCACCACCATCGGCGACGAGATCGTGCACTACGAGGAGTGGGTGGCCCGCGGCCACTAGCCCCGTTGATTACATCAGCTTGGTCAGCGTGAGCTGGCGACGGTGATGGGCGTAGTGCTTGCCCGGGTACCGATAGACGTCGGCCAACGTCATGTAGTCGCGGAAGTACGGGTCCCAGCGGGTCGGGAAGTGCATGCCGCGGCGAAGACGGTCCTCGCTTTCGCGGCTGAGCGATCTTTGCAGCGAGTCGATTACGCGGTCGAGCTTGGCGGCCATGCGCTTGCGGTTGGAGACGAGGGCGGCCAACCGGGTGCCGTGGTAGTTGACGACGTGGAAGGGTGGCGTGCTCGCGTCGAGTAACGCGGCGAAGCGCCGGCCAGCCGAATCGGGCAGCCGCCCGAACATCCGTACCAGCACGAGCAGCCGCTGCACCACCAGGTAACCGAAGACCATGTGGAACAACAGCTCCTCGTTGGTCCACCGCGTTCCCGGTGTCGGTTTGTCCCAGTCGTCCGCACCGACCAGCGTCAACAGGTGATGGAAATCGGAGCGAGCGCCTTCCAAGTCCATTGCTAGCGCCGCGCGGTCGATCACGCCCCCATCATCACCGATGGCCCGTCGTCAGCGCCATTGCGTCCTCCACGCTTCTGTCATTTTTATGTATTATCATCGATAATGATAATCATCCCGCTCGCGAACTTCGGATCAATGAGGCGGGCCTTAGAGGAGGCGGGACCATGAAGGTCACTGTGTTCGGAGCGACCGGCGGCGTCGGTCGCGAGCTCGTAAAGCAGGCGCTGGGACGCGGTTACGACGTAGTTGCCGTCGTACGCTACGCCAGCCGGCTCGGCGTAACGCATCCAGCCCTGGACGTCGTCACCGTCACCGCGCTGGACGATCCCGGCACCCTCATCCCGGCGATCCGCGGAAGCGACGCCGTGTTGTCGGCCGTCGGCCCGCGTCGACGTAACGACGGTCCGGTCGCGAGCAGCAGCACCCGCGCGATCTTGGCGGCGATGAATGCCTGCTCGACGAAGCGATTCGTCGGCGTCAGCGCGCTGCCGGTGGGCCCGACGGCCGAAGGCGAGCGTTTCATGACGCGCTGGGTGTTGCTTCCTGTCCTGAAAACCGTTTTCGGAAAAGTCTATGCCGACCTTGCCGAGATGGAATCCCTCCTGCAGCACAGCGATGTCGAGTGGACGGTCGTGCGTCCGCCCCGGCTCGTCGACCAACCCCTCACCGGTAAGTACCGCACGGTGGTGGGCGCCAATGTGGCCCGCGGCTTGGCCATCGCGAGGGCCGACGTCGCGCACGCCATGCTCGAAGCCCTGGCATCGACAAGCACGATCCGGCAGCCGCTCGGCGTGGCGTACTGATTATCCTGAACCGTGACAATCCTGGCCGGTGTTAACCTTGGCCAATGACTGAACAGGGCTCGGGCATCACCGAACTCGACGAACGGATCCCGTTTCTGCTCTCGCAGCTGGGCGCCCATGTCAGCGGCGATTTCCAGCGCCGGCTGGCGCCGATCGGCGCCGAACCGCGCACGTACGCGGTGCTGCTGGCGTTGGCAGCCGCGGACGGTCAGTCGCAGCGCCAGCTGTCCGAACGCCTCGGAATTCACCGCAACGCCATGGTCATGGTTATCGACAATCTCGAGCAACGGGGGCTGGCCAAACGGTTGACCCATCCCGACGACAGGCGGGCGGTGGCCGTGACCCTTACCGCCAAGGCCCGCCGCCTGCTGCCGGCCCTGCACGACCAGGCCCGTGAGCTGGAAGACGAGATCGCCGCACCGCTTTCCGCGAAGGAACGCGACACGCTGCGGCGACTTTTGCAACGCGTCGCGGCCGGGGCGGGCCTCATCCCCGGGGTCCACCCGCGGTTGTCGCACTGATACCCGTTCTGCAACCACTCCGACGAGCTTCACTCGGACCGGTAGGGTCTGGCACCGCGCATGATTGTCACATATGATGATGATCATCATCTGTGACTAATCTGTCTCTGGCTCGACAGGAGAGCGCCGTGCATACCACCTATCTAGTCATAACGTTCATCGCGATCGCCTTCGATGGATTTTCCGGCGTCGCGGCACTGGTTCACTTCGCGCCGATCCTTCCGGGCATGGCAAGCGCGGGCGTGCCGGTCTCGTGGTTGACGTTTCCCATCGGCACGTTGAAGACACTGGGCACCGTCGGACTCATTGTGGGTCTGTGGGTTCCGGCCATCGGCATCGCGGCCGCGGCGGGACTGGTGATCTTCTTCGTGTGCGCCGTCTACACCCACGTACTTGCCCACGACATCACCGGACAAATGATGTTCGGCGGGTTTCTGCTCGCACTTAATTGCGCCACGTTGGCGGCCACGATCGCCGCCCACCCGGGGATCTTGTGACCATGACGCGCACACCATTGCTATTGGCGCGCTTCAGCACCGCGTTGATGGTCGCCTGGGCGCTGACGCAGGCGATCTTGGCCGGCAACTTCCTCGGCGGCCAATACGACGCGCTGCGGCTGCATGCGCTTGGCGCGAGAGCGATCACCATCACCTCCGCGGTCCAGATCGTGATCCTGGCGTGGGTCTGGCGCAGCACTCGTCGGCGGGGTCCGTTCTTCGCCGGCGTCGTGCAGACCCTGCTGCTCGTCGCCGAGTTCGCGACCGGCGAACTGCGCCTCACCGCCCTGCACATCCCGCTCGGTGTGCTGCTGGTCGTCGGGATTGTCCAACTGGTGACGATGATCTGGCGTATCCCCCTGCCGGTGCGACGCGCCGTCGCCGACCTCGAGGCGACACGGTGAACCGCCGCGCCGTGTTGCGCGCGGGGCTGCTCACCGCGGGCGTGGGCGTCGTCGCGGCCGCGTTGCCGGCGGCGCAGTCGGCGCTGGGGCCCGCCGAGCCGGGCACGCTGTTGCCAAGCCGCGCGCCGCTGCCGCCGCGCTATCAGACGCCGTTGCCGATGCCGGCTCGACTGGCCCCCAGCGAAACCGACGGCACGACGGACTACTACACCATCACACAGCAGGTCACCGATTTAGCGATACTTCCCGGCCTGACCACGCCGGCGTGGACCTACGGCGGGACGTTTCCCGGGCCCACAATCGAGTCGCGGTCGGGCCGGCGAACCGTGATCCGCCATCACAATGCGCTGCCCGTACCGGTCGCGGTGCACCTCCATGGCGGTCACACCCCGCCGGATAGCGATGGGTACCCGCTCGATCTCATCGAGCCGCATGCGCCACACGGCGCCGCCGGACAATCCGGCATGCCCGACATGTCACGCAATTCGGTTGTCGGGCAACGTGAGTACGTCTATCCGATGCAGCAACGCGCGGCCACCCTGTGGTATCACGATCACCGCATGGGCTACACCGGTCAGGCCGTCTGGCGCGGGCTCGCGGGGTTCCACATCGTGCACGACGACGAAGAGGACGCCCTGCCGCTGCCGCGCGGCCGCCGCGACATACCGCTGATGATCGCCGACCGGTCGTTTAGTGCCGACGGCTCGTTCCAGTACCCGACAACCGAGGGCGGCGCGGTCGCCGATCCCTACATGAACGGTGTGCTCGGCGACGTCGTCCTGGTCAACGGGGCGCCGTGGCCGGTGCTGGAAACCGACCCCGCGCGCTACCGATTCCGGGTGCTCAACGCCTCCAACGCGCGCCGGTACCGGCTCCAGCTCGACCCGCCACCGCCCGGCGGGTCCGCATTCACCCAAATCGGAAGCGACGGCGGCCTGCTGGCCGCACCGATCAACCACGACGCGGTCGACCTCGCCCCGGCCGAACGGTTCGACCTCGTCGTCGACTTCTCCCGCTACCCGGCGGGCACCCGGGTGCAGCTCACCAATGCGCTTGGCACCCAGTCAACCTCGGAGATCATGCGCTTCGACATTGTCGGCACCGACCGATCGGACGATACGACGATTCCCGAGAAACTCGCCGAAAGCTATGCCCCGCTGGAGCGTGGTCGCGCCGTGGCCACCCGCACCTTCCTGTTCGGACAAGGCCGCGCCGGCATCTGGACGATCAACAACAAGCCGTACAAGCCGGGGGTTCCGCTGGCCACGCCGCGCCTCGGCGACGTCGAAATCTGGCGGTTCATCACGGACATCCGGCACCCGATCCATGTGCACCTCAACCACTTCCAGGTGCTCTCACGCAACAACAGGCCGCCGGGCCGCTACGATCGCGGATGGAAAGACACCGTCGACGTCGCGCCGTCCGAGGCCGTCGAGGTCGCCGTCCAATTCACCGACTACCGCGGAACCTATCTCGTGCATTGCCATAACCTCGAGCACGAAGACATGGCCATGATGGCCGACTTCGTCACGCTCTAGATCGCCGCGCTCGCTCAGCAGAAACGGCGCGGGCCAACGACAATTGAGGCCGTGGACGATAGGGCCGAATCCGACCTGGCGTGGGAGCTGGCTGATGCGATCAGCCCGCTACTCACCGACCGCGACCGCAGCCGGTTCTACGCCGCGATCGGTTCGGGCGAGTCGTACACCGCGATCGACACGGCGCTGCAAACCATGGCACGGCAGCGGGTGCCGGTGCCGTCCGAACTCGTGGCCAAGCTCACCGACTGGCTCGGCGCGTACACGCACAGCGCCGACGCACCACGGCTGCACGAACTGCTGCGCGCCATCGAATCGACGCGCTGACGCAACGTCCGCGACAAAAGCGTTAGTTCGCGGGCGGCCGAAGACCGAGAGCGCCGAGAAGTTCGTCGCGCCCCCACGGCTTGCTGGTGGCGGCCTCGCGAAGTTCGTTGCGCCATTCGTCCTTGTCTCGCAGCCCCAATCGCAGCTTGTCGCGCAACCCCCGAAGGCTTCGCAGCCGAAGCGGCGGTATGGGAAGGGGCACAGGCGGTTTGTCGCGATCCGAGTGATCCGGGTGCGCGGCATCGCCCGGCTGCGCCGGGCCGCCGTGGTGCAGCGCCTTGGGCGCCGTTGGGATGGGCGGAGGTGCGGGGGCGGCGGGGGCCGCCGGTGCCACCGGTTCGCCCAAGCCGCCGACGGCGGTGGAATGCCCGGCGAGGCCGTCCGCGCCAAGCATCGGCAGCCCCGCCGCAGCCGAGTAGCCAGCCATGACGGCGGGCGCCGCCGGAGGCGTCGCCGCGATGGCCGGCGCGACTGGGCCGGCGGCCGCCGCGGGCGCCCAAGCGGCCGGGACGGCCGCCGCGGCGGTCGCTCCGCCGGCGCTGACGACACCACCCGATGGAGCGATGTCGCCGGCACTGCCCCCGCCGCCGCCACCAGACCCGCCGCCGCCAGACCCGCCGCCGGGCCCGCCGCCGTCACCGGCAGCGACACCGCTAGCCCCGCCGCCGCCGCCATTGCCGCCCTGAGCGCCACCGATCGCGGCCGTGTGGCCCTGCGCGCCGGCCCCGGCGGCGCCGCCGCCCATCGCGTTGCTGCTGGTCCCGGCGGGGGCGGCGCTGACGACCGGCCCGCCGCCATGTTGCCCGGCATTCGCTGCGGCGGCGTTGCCCATCAGGCGCCCGGCGGGACTCTTGCTGGCCGCGTCGAACACGCCCGCCACCTTGTCCAGGGGCGATGCGTTGGCGGCCTCCGTATTCGCATACGCTCCCGCGCTGTCGCGCAAGGCCTGCACGAACTGGTCGTGAAAGGAAGCCGCCTGGGCGCTGGCGGCCTGATAGGCCTTCGAGTGCGCGGAAAACATCGCCATCACGAACGCCGACACCTCGTCGGCGCCCGGAGCGTCGACTCCCGCGGTCCCGGCCGCCGCGGTCGCATTGGCCGCGCGCATCGTCGATCCAACCGAGGCCAGATCCCCGGCCGCAGCCGCCAACATGTGCGGCGTGGCGGTCACCTCCGACATGAGCCACCTCCCCAACCCCCCGGGCAACCTGTCAGGGCGGATCGTATCGCGGTCGGGGCCGACATCCTAGCGTTCAGGCGCATCAATGCCCCTCCAGGATCCGGCGCTTCTCGGCCTCGAACTCCGCCGGGGTCAATGCCCCGGAATCCCGCAGCGCCGCCAACGTTTTGAGCCGCTCGAGGCGGACCCCCTCGTCGCTGGGTTCCACCGGAGTCATCGGAGGCGGCGGCATCGGCGTCTGGTGGAACGGATTCGCCGCCACCACCGCCTTGCGCCGGGTGCGCGACAGCCACATGCCGGACAGGATCGAACCGACCAGTCCGGCCACGAACAGCCCCACGAACAACCAGACCAGAAAGCCGTAGGAACTCTTGTGGCCGAACGCCAGTCGCGGATTAATGTACCCGTTGACCTGACCGTCGGTGGTGATGTTGTAGGTGCCGGCAGCAGGAATCTGGGCCACCCACACCCGCACGTGCGCGTCGTTGTTGACCGTCGTTGTGCTGCCGATGCTTTCGCTGACCGCCGGTTGCGCAACCCCCTCGGGCGGCGCGATCGTCACCCCGAGCGGCGGCACCGGCAGGCCGCCGTTGGAACTGCCGACGACGAGGGCGTGCAGGCTGACGGTGACCTCGCCGGCGGGCAGGTAGAGGCTGTTCGACCCCGGGATCGGCACCTCGCCATAGGCGTTGTACTTGTCCAAAAAGAACGCGTTGGCCACCAGCGCGGCGATGAAGCCGGCGACCGACACGACCATCAGCACGACGGCGCTGGACAGCGAAATCTTCGCGAGCCGTCTGCTGGTCATCCACGCAGTGTGACACCGCGTGCCAGGCGGTGCCAGCGAAAAAGGGCAAAGCCGACGAGGATCACCGACGCCAGCACCGGCACCCAGTCCCCCAGCCGTTGGTACGGCGTGACGGTCGACCCCATCGGGACGCTGACCACGGTCACGCCCCGGAATCCGGACGGGCACCAGGCCAGGCGGTGGCCCCGGGCGTCGAAGGCCGAGCTGTCGCCGGACAGTCCGGCGTGCACCGCCGGGCGGCCCGCTTCGGCGGCGCGGATCGCGGGCTGGGCTCCCAGCTGCGGCTGCGCCCAACTGCCCTGGAACGACGACGTGGAGCTCTGGTACACCAGCAACGCGGCGCCGAGCCGCGCCTCCCGCCGAGCCAGGTCGGAGAACAGGGTTTCGTAGCTGACGAGCGGCCCGATCCGCAGGTCGCCGGCGTGCAGCACCACCGGGCCGGTCCCGCGCTGCCGGTCCTCGGCGGCGGCCCGGCTGTGCCGGGTGATCCAGCCGAAAAGCGATCGCAGCGGGACGTATTCGCCGAACGGCACCAGCCGGGTCTTGCGGTAACTGCCCAGCACCCCGGTCTCCCCGATCAGCACCGCCGACTTGTAGATGCCGCCGCCCGGCGCGGGCGCGTCGACGTTGACCAGAAGGTCCGCGCCGACCCGCCGCGACAGGTCGGCGAGCCGGGCCAACACCTCGGGGTGGCCGGCGAGATCGGATCCCACGCTGCTTTCTCCCCAGACGACCAGATCGAGGCGCGCGCCGACGAGCCCCGCGGTCAGCGCCTCGCCGGCCGCCAGGCGGTCGCCGGAGTCGGCGATCTCCCCCGGCTGCACCAGCGCGACGCGCAACGGAGCGCCGCCGGCCGGCGACGGGCCCACCGCATACCACAACGGGCCAACAGCGACGCACGCCACCGCGCACCCAAGCGCCACGCCACGACCCAACGCGTCGCGGTGCACCAGCACCCCGACCAGAGCCGTATTGCACGCGGCGACAAGGAAACTCGTCAACCACACCCCGCCCAGCGACGCCGACGCCAGCGTCACCGGCTGCGCGGCTTGCGACGCGCCCAGCGACGCCCACGAGCCGCCCAGCGGCGGCCAGGACCGCGCGACCTCGGCCAGCACCCACGCGCTGGGCAGCACCAGCACGGCCGCGACCGTGCGCCGAAATCCGACGGGCGCCGACAACAACCGGTGCGCCAGCCACCCCCACGGCAGCCACAGCGCGCCCACCCCGGCGGCCAACACCACCAGCAGCGGGCCGACGCTGCCCACCAGCCAGTACTGGGTGACCAGCACGAACCCGGCGACACCGCACCACGCCCGCGCCGCCGCCGCCCGCGCGGACGGCGCCGCCCGCACCACCAACAGCAGCGGCACCAGGCCGACCCAGGCCAGCCACCACCACGTCGGCGCCGGGAAGGCGAGCGCGGGCAGCGCGCGCGCGGCGGCCGCGGCGATCAGGTTGCCGCAGGGGTTCGCTGACCGCGACACAAAGAGCAGACTAAGACGGGGCTCATACGAGAGGAGTGAAACGCATGGCCAACGATCTCGTCGCCACGGTTCCCGATCTGTCGGGCAAGCTGGCAATCGTCACCGGAGCCAACAGCGGCCTGGGGTTCGGGCTGGCGCGGCGCCTGTCGGCCGCGGGCGCCGACGTCGTGATGGCGATCCGCAACCGCGCCAAAGGCGAAAAGGCGATCGAGGAAATCCGCGCCACGGTTCCCGACGCCAAGCTGACCATCAAGTCCCTCGACCTGTCGTCGCTGGCCTCCGTCGCCGCGCTGGGCGAACAACTCAACGCCGAGGGCCGCCCGATCGACATCCTGATCAACAACGCCGGCGTCATGACGCCACCGGACCGCGACACCACGGACGACGGCTTCGAATTGCAGTTCGGCAGTAATCATCTCGGGCATTTCGCCCTCACCGGTCACGTGCTGCCGCTGTTGCGCGCCGCCAAGAGCGCCCGCATCGTCTCGCTGAGCAGCCTCGCCGCCCGCCAGAGCGGCAAGATCCACTTCGACGACCCGCAGTTCGAGAAGTCCTACGCCGCCATGTCGGCCTACGGCCAGTCGAAGCTGGCGGTGTTGATGTTCGCCCTCGAGCTGGACCGGCGCAGCCGCGCGGGTGGTTGGGGCATCGTGTCCAACGCCGCGCACCCCGGCCTGACCAAGACCAACCTGCAGATCGCCGGGCCCTCGCACGGCCGCGAACGGCCCGCGCTGATGGAGCGGCTATACAAGGCGTCCTGGCGGTTCACGCCGTTCTTGTGGCAGGAGATCGACGAGGGGATCCTGCCGGCGCTGTACGCGGCCGCCGCGCCGCACGCCGAGGGCGGCGTCTTCTACGGGCCCCGCGGGTTCCAGGAGCTGGCCGGCGGCGGGGTCGCGCTCGCCCGGGTGCCCAAGCTCGCCCAGAACGAGGACGACTGCCGGCGACTCTGGGAGCTTTCCGAGCAGCTCACCGGGGTCAGCTATCCCGGGCCGAACTGACTATCGTTGGTGCATGCGGCCGGAACGTCGACTGCCCGAGTCGAGCATCGTGGTCCGGCCAGAGCCGACCCACAGCGCGACCTACACCCAGTCTTCGCGGCTGCAGGCCGCCGGCCTGGCCCAGGGCATCGCGCTGTTCGAGCGCGCCGCCGAACAGGTGCCCATCCCCGCGGTGCCCCAGCCGATCGTCGTCGCCGACTATGGCGCCGCCAACGGGCACAACTCGCTGAAGCCGATGTCGGCCGGCATCGCGGTGCTGCGCCGTCGCACCCGCCACGACCACGCCATCCTGGTGGCGCACACCGATGTCCCGGACAACGACTTCACCGCGCTGTTTCGGACCGTGTCCGACGACCCGGACAGCTATTTGCACTCCGACACAGCGAGTTTCGCCTCGGCGATCGGGCGGTCCTTTTACGGCCAGATCCTGCCGTCGAACGCGGTCAACCTCGGCTGGACGTCGTGGGCGACGCAGTGGGTGAGCCGGATCCCGTGCGAGCTAGAAGATCACGTACACGTCGGCTACAGCGGCAACGACGCGGCCCGCGCCGCCTACGCGCACCAGGCCGCCGTCGACTGGAACGACTTCGTGGCGTTCCGCGGGCGCGAGTTGGTTCCCGGCGGGCGGCTGGTGGTGATGACGTCGGCCGTCGACGATGACGGCACGTCCGGCTTCCGGCCGCTGCTCGACGCGATCGGCGCGGCGCTGGCCGATCAGGCGCGCGACGGCCTGCTCGGCGAGGAGGAGGTGCGCCGCATGGCCATTCCCACATTCGCCCGCACCGAGAAGGACTTTCGCGCCCCCTTCGCGCCGAGCGGGCGGTTCGAGGGCCTGACGATCGAACACCTCGAGACTTTCAACGCCGAGGACCGATTCTGGGCCCGGCTCCAAATTGACGACGACGCAAACGCTTTCGGCGCGCAATGGGCGGCGTTCGCGCGGGCCGCGCTCTTTCCGGCCCTGGTGGGCGGGCTGAACGGCGGTGCCGGTGACCCGCGAGCGACCGCGTTCGTCGAGCACCTGGAGACCGCCGTTGCTGGACGCCTGTCAAACGCGCCCGAGCCCATGCGGATTCCGATCGCGACGGTGGTGCTGGTCAAGCGCGGCCGATCGGAGTGACGAGAGTTTCGGCCCGCCGCCACAGCGGGTAACCCCCGGGGATAGTCGCTGCGACTCCAAAGGGGGTACGTCATGAGCGTGCAGGACGACAAAGTGGCCGGCCAGGAAGAAGACCAGCGGGCAACCGACCAGGAGTCGGGCGAAAAAGACGATCAGCAGGCAACCGACCAGGACTCGGGCGAGAAAGACGATCAGCAGGCAACCGAAAAGCCGGAGCCGAACGAGGAGCACAAGGAAAAGGCCGCCGAGATGATGACGGCCTACGAGGACCGTCCCACCCTGGTGCTGCCGGGGTCCGGCGCGATGGTGACCGGCACGGCGGTCAACGATTGGCTGGACGACGAGGGCAACCCGAAATGCGAGACGCCTGAAGGTGCCGACTCGGACGCCGGCTCGGAAGCCCGTTCGGATCAGCAGGACGACGACGAGGGCAGGGACGCCGAGGCCTACAAAGAGCAAATCGAGCAGGACAAGGCCCTGAACGAAGAGCTGAAGAAGGCCGCGGCCGAGGAGAACAAGGGCGAAAAGCGCCCCAGCGGAACCTGATTCAGTGGACGCGGGGGCCGAGCTGGCTTAATAAGGTCGGGATTTCCGGGAAGCCCGGGATCGGTTCGTTGATCCCGGGGATCGGCGGCAGGGCCGGGATCGCGGGGATTCGCGGGAGCCGCGGGATCTGGAACGGTGGCGCAGCCTGTGCCGGCGGCGGCGCGGCCGCGGGCGGCTCGGCCGGCGGCGCGGGAACCTCCTGCGGCTCTTGAGCCGCGGGTGGCGCGGGGCTCGGTGCATCGGTCGCGGGCGGCGGGGCCAACATCCCGGCGGGCACCACCACGCTGTCGGGGCATTTCCGGGTGCCGGTCATCACGACGCCGC
>NZ_LZKR01000204.1 GCF_001672915.1 Mycobacterium sp. 1245805.9
GCTCTGCTAAACCACCCCCGCGCCCCCCCCCCCCGCCCCCCCCCCCCCCCCACCCCCCCACCCCCCCCCCCCCGCGGGGGCCCCCCCCCCCCCGGGGCCCCGGGGGGGGGGGGGCCCCCCCGGGACTGGCCGGCCGGCCCGGGGCTTAGCTGGAGGCGCGGTGCTCCCTGGTGGATTCCGCGTTGGCCGCCGGTTCGGGTGACGTCTCCTGGCCGTTGGCGGGTTCCTCTCGCGTCTCGTTACGGCTCGTCGGGTCGATCTTCTCGGCGCGCTTCCACTGGTCCTCGAGTTCCTCCCGCGACGCGGCCGCATCGTTCTGATGGCTGGCCGCGCGTTCCTGCAACCTGGCGGCCTCGGCGGCCTTGGCCTCGGCCTCCGCCTGCGCGGCCCGCGCCTTGGCGGCCGTTTCATCGGCGAGGGCCTGCCGGCGCTCGGCCCTGGTCGTGGTGACCCTGGCCTGTTCGCGAATCTCCTCGGCCTGCCGAACGCGCCGGCGGCGGGTCGCCGCCCTGGCGGCAAAGATCAAGGCGGCAATCACGAGAATCGCCGCGATCACGGCGATCACAATCCACATGGTGCTCGTATTCATAGGGGGCTCCGTCGGTTCGTCTGGGTAGTTGCTGCAGCCCGTCCGTACCGGTGTCCCCATATTTGACAGGAATAAAACAACCGCGCGTTTACCCAGGCAGGGGCCGCGACTACTTGAAGTCGAGCGCCTCGACCGTCGCGATCGGGCCCTCGTGGGTCGGCCGATTCGCGCCGCCGATGCAGTAGACGGTGTTGGCGACCGTGGCCACCACCTCGGCGTGCCGCGGCGTCGGCATGGGGGCCAACGTGTTCCATTTGCCGTCGGCGATGTCGTACATCTCGACCACGTTCAGCACCATCGTCGGTTCCTCACCACCGACCACCACGATGCGGCCGTCGATGTATGTGGCGCCATAGCTGCCGCGCGGCGTCGGCATGCCCACCAACCTCGTCCACGAGCCGGATACCGGGTCGAAGCGTTCCAGCGCCGCCGAGTTCTTGTCGGAGGAAAGGAACCTGCCGCCGATGGCGTACACGTAGGTGCCGTCCGACACCGCGGCCAGGTGTTCGCGCGCGGTGGGCATGTCGGCGGCATCGGTCCACGAACTTCCGTCGAAGACCTCGGTCTGCGGGACCAGCTGCTTGGCGTTCTGCCCGCCGACGACGACGAGTTTGTCGCCGGCCACCGCAGCCGCCGGCGCCGCCCGGGCGTGCGTGAGGCCGGGCAGCTCCACCCAGTTGCCGCCGCGCAGCGCGAAGACCCGGTTGGAACCGTCCGCGATGTTGTCGCTGGCGCCCCCGAGCACCACCACCTCGCCGCGGTAGGTTGCCGCGGCCGCATGATGCAGCGGGATGGGCAACGGGGGTCCCGTCTCCCAGGCTCCGGTGCGCGGCTGGTAGCTCTCGACCGTCGTGAGGGCGACGCCGTCGCGCAGGCCACCCATGATCCAGATCTTGTCGCCCAGCACTGTCCACGCCATCATCAGCCGCGGGGTCGGCGCGTCGGGCAGGGAACGCCATTGCGACGCGGGCTGGATCTCGCGCGGCGGCAGCTTCAGCGCTTCGGCCTCCGAAATCACCTGGCTGTCACCGACGGCCGTCGACCCGCCGATCGCGTACACGGACTTCTCCACCGCGGCGACGGCCATGCCATGTCGCGCCGTCGCCATGTCCGGCAGCCCGTCCCAGTGCCTCGTCATGAGGTCGAACACCGAGACGCTCTTGAGGACCTGACCCCCCGACACGCCCCCGACGGCGACCAGTCGCCCGTCGGCGATGGCGACGCCGAGGTCGCTGCGTGACCGCGGAAGCGCGGGCATCGTCGTCCAGGTCTTCGCGGCCGGGTCGTACGCCTCGACCATCGTCAGGTCGGAGTCGCCGGTGGTTCCCCCGACCGCGTACACCAGCTTTCCGTCCGACGCCGCGGCCAGCATCTGACGCGGGGTCGGTATGGGCGCGCCCAGGCTCCAGGAGTTGCCGTCGAAGACCTCGGTGGTATTCAGCAGGGCGCCGCCGGCGTCGACTCCGCCGGTGACGACGAGGCGGTCTCCGACCACCGCCGCGGCCGCCGCCGCCCTGGGCTGCAACAGGTGCGGCAGTTCGACCCACCGGCTGTTGACCACCCGCCAAACCTGGTCGCTGGCCACCTTTTTGCCGTTGACGGTCTTCCAGCCGCCGACGACGACCGGGTTGCCCTGCCAGGTGACGGCCGACGCGTGTTGCAACGCCACCGGCAGGTCGTCGCCGCCCTTCCATTCGTCGATGGCGGGGTCGTAGCCCTCGTGCTTGGTGGTGGCGCTGCCGTCGCTTCGGATGCCGCCGAAGACCCAGATCGTGCCGTCGGCCTGGGTGGTGGCGACCGCATCGCGCGCGACGCGGGCGTTGGTGATCGGCTTCCAGGCGACCGGCGCCTGGGTCGGTCGGCCGGCGGCCTGGTGAGCGCCGTTGTCGGGCCGCTGCCACAGCAACACGGCGCCCACGACCAGCAGCACGACGACGACGGCCGCGCCGGCGACCAGGGCGATGCGACTGCGCCTCTTGCCCGGTCGCGCGAACCACTCCTGGATGCGCAGCGCTACGGGTTTGCGCCAGGGCGGCGGGGTCGGAACCGGTTCGGGGCCGCTCGGCGGGCCCGGTGGGCCGTCGGACGACACTTGCGGCTGCGTCTCCGCGGCGTGCCCGTGGCGCAGGACGTTGGCCGCCTGCGAAAACTCTTCCTGACCGGCAGCCCGGCGACGGTCGCGGCCGACATGTACTCGCTCGGCGCCACCATCTATGCGCTGATCGTCGGCAACGCCCCCCACGAGCGTAGGAAGGGTGAGGACCTGATCGCGCAGTACCTGCGGATCAGCACGACCGGCGTTCCGGATCTGCGTCCGGAAGGAATACCGGACGCGGTGTGCTCGGCGATCGAGAGGGCGATGTCGCTCGACCCGGCCGACCGGCCCGCATCGGCCGAAGAATTCGGCCGCGAACTGCAGGCCGCGCAGCGCCTCAACGGCCTCAAACCCGATGCGATGGCGATCGGCGGGCTGGGTCGCGCGGCCGCCGACGCCCCCCCCCCCCCCTCCCCCCATGGCGGGGCAACGCGGCCTTGCGCGGCGATCGGCGCGCCGGGCGCCCCCCCCGCCGCGTTCGCGGCCGCGCCCGGCGAGC
>NZ_LZKR01000205.1 GCF_001672915.1 Mycobacterium sp. 1245805.9
TGCCGTAAAGCAGGCCGCCGGTACCGCCCGCGCCGCCGGTGCCGCCGGTGCCGCCCGACACGTTGACGGTCCCGCCGTGGCCGCCCGCGCCGCCGTTGCCGATGAGGCCGGCGTGGCCGCCCGCACCGCCGGGCGCCCCAGGGTTGGTGCCGTTGCCGCCGGCACCGCCGTTGCCGAACAGGATTCCGCCTGGCCCGCCGGGCTGCCCCACACCGTTGATGGTTTGCCCATTGGCGCCATTGCCGATGAGTGGGCGCTTCCACAGCGCTTCGGTGGGTGCGTTGATCACACCCAGCACATCCTGCTGCAGGACCTGCAGCGGCGAGGCGTTGGCGGCCTCGGCCGCCGCGTACGCTCCCGCACCGGATGCGAGGGCGTTGACGAACTGGTCGTGAAAAGCCGTCGCCTGGGCGCTGATTGACTGGAATGCCTGGGCGTGCTCGCCGAATATCGCCGCAATGCCCGACGAAACCTCATCGGCGCCCGCGCCCAAAACCATGGTGGTGGACGACGCCGCGGCCGCGTTGGCCGCGCTGATCGCGGATCCGATTCCCGCGAGATCTGTCGCCGCCGTCGTCACCAGCTCCGGCACTGCGATCACAAACGACATTCCGCACCTCCCGACAGTTCGGCTTTCGCCTGATTGGTCACCGAGGAAAAACAGAAACGACTGCAGCGTATCCCTGTCAATGCAGCAAATTCCACTGTTTCAATGAAAATTCCCGGGACGAGGGTCCGTTCAGCGAGGTCGTAAGTGCTATGACACCTGGCTGGAAGTACGCAGCGTTCACCCCTTTCTGTGTCAACCGTCTATAACGGGAAGACCGTTTTGACGATGCCTCGGTGCGGCTTCGCGACTCGAACTCGTTGCCTTCGACAACCCCTTTGAGCCGGCTATACCAAGCAGCTGACCATGCTCCGGCCTTGTTATTACGGACCGGGAATCAGTGATTTGATGCCGCCGGGCGACCTGGGGCAGATTGTCGCCGCTGTCCCGTTTGGCGACCTGGCGTTTCAAAGTACGCAAATAGCCAGGTCAACCGACCAAACGAATGATTCACGGTCCCAAGCGAAGACTGGCGTACGGCGATATCCATACGGCGTCTTTCGCTAGTGGTTCACGTGAAGAATTCGCACAACTTCCGGTCTGGTTAAGACACAAAACAGTTGGCCCTGAGCGTGAACTGCCGTCTCCGGAAGTAGTTATAGGGCCGCGCTCACGTACGAACTCAGAAATAGATTTCGATTCGAACGCTCCCCTCTTTAGACAGATTCGCATCGTACGTCCGGCTTGGCTGGCCAATCAAGGCATCGTCGGCGGTGGGATCGGTCAAGGCGGGGTTGCACTGCTTCGGGATCTCCACAAATGACGACGCACCGAAACGCTTCCACAGCAAATAAAGAGAGTTTTCACCAGTGGCATTCGGAGAAACTGCCGTGCATTTGACTGCGCGGCCCAGGCAGGGGCGGCTAGTTCGAGTCGCGGGGATGCGACTCGGCGAGCGCGTCCAGGAACGAGCGCGCCCACCGGTCCACGTCGTGGGCGAGCACCTGCCGTCGCAGCGCGCGCATGCGGCGCCGTCCCTCCTCGGGAGACTGATTGAGCGCCGCTTCGATCACGTCCTTGACGCCGTCGGTGTCGTGCGGGTTGACCAGGTACGCCTGCCGGAGTTCGGCTGCGGCACCGGTGAATTCGGACAGGACCAGCGCGCCGCCGAGGTCGCTGCGGCAGGCGACGTACTCCTTCGCCACCAGGTTCATCCCGTCGCGCAGCGGGGTCACCAACATGACGTCGCTGGCGACGAAGAACGCGATGAGCTCGTCGCGGGGGACGGGCCGATGGATGTAGTGCACCACCGGATGACCCACCTCGGCGTACTCGCCGTTGATGTGGCCGACCTCGCGTTCGATGTCGTTGCGCAGGATCTGGTAGCTCTCCACGCGTTCGCGGCTGGGCGTCGCGAGCTGAACCAGCACGGTGTCGTCGCGTTTCGCGCGGCCCTCGGCGAGCAGCTCCGAGAAGGCCTTCAGGCGGACGTCGATGCCCTTGGTGTAGTCGAGCCGGTCGACGCCGAGCAGGACCTTGCGCGGGTTGCCGAGCTCGGCGCGGATCTCCCGCGCGCGGCGCCGCACGCCGCGGTCGCGGGCCGCGTGGTCGAGCGCGGTGGAGTCGATCGAGATCGGGAAGGCGCCCACCCGCACGGTGCGCGACGGCAGCTCCACCTCACCGAAGCGCGACCGCACCCCGACAGCGCCGCGGGAGGTGTTGACCCCGATCAGCTGCCGGGACAGGAACAGGAAATTCTGCGCGCCGCCGGGCAGGTGGAAGCCCACCAGGTCGGCGCCGAGCAGGCCCTCGACGATCTCGGTGCGCCACGGCAACTGCATGAACAGCTCCACTGGCGGGAACGGGATGTGCAGGAAGAAACCGATGGTCAGGTCGGACCGCAGTTCGCGCAGCATCTTGGGAACCAGCTGCAGCTGGTAGTCCTGCACCCACACGGTCGCCCCGCGGGCCGCGGCGCGCGACGTCGCCTCGGCGAAGCGGCGGTTGACGTCGACGTAGCGGTCCCACCATTCGCGGTGATAGATCGGTTTGACGATCACGTCGTGGTACAGCGGCCAGAGCGTGGCGTTGGAGAATCCCTCGTAATACTCGGCGACGTCGTCGGAGGTCAGCCGCACGGGGTGCAGATGCAGGTCATCCTGGACGACCGGGTCGTAATCCAGCGCGTCGTCGTCATCGGCGACCCCGGGCCACCCCCGCCAGGCGCCGCGCCGGCGCCGCAACAGCGGTTCGAGGGCGGTGACCAAGCCGCCGGGGCTGCGTTTCCAGGCGGTGCTGCCGTCGGGAAGGCGCTCGAGGTCGACCGGTAGCCGATTGGCCACGACTACGAAATCGGAATTGCCGAATTCCTGGCCCCCGCTGGGAGTCATTTAGGCGTCGTGTTTTGCAGGTCCGATACCGAGCATGGACAGGAAGACCCGGCACTCGTCGGCGTCGTTCGCGTACGCGGCTACCACCCGCCTGGCCTGGCTCGCGGTGCTGTCGGCCAGGGGCTCCACATCGCCGAGTTCGCCAGGATCAGATTTCGTAGGCATAGGACAACTGTAGGCGACGTCGATATTCGCCCGCAGCGAGCCGCTTCCTACCTGCGATTTAGTACGCCGCGAGAGTGAATTATCCGACGCATGCGCGGCGTGCTCCGGCGCGGATTTCACCCTCGCCGGGTTCGCGCTGTCTTGCTGGTCGGTGCGGCCCGCGGAGGCGCCAGATCCACCCCGCGATCAGGGCCTTCCGCGGTGGCCGTAATGTGCAAAGAGCCGGGCCCAACATTTACGGATCGGCGATAACTTGTAACGAGCCCGATGACCCCGATGACAAGGTAGGTGGGCGGAAATGACACTCTCCGACCAGGCCGGCACTCAATCAACCGACGCCGACGGCGGCGCGGAGCCGCTGGTGGCCTATGAAACCCTCGACGACGGCCGCATCGCCCGGATCTGGCTCAACCGGCCCGACGCCCACAACGCGCAGAGCCGCGGCCTGCTGGTCCAGCTCGACGAGGCGTTCCTGCGCGCCGAGGCCGACGACACCGTTCGGGTGGTGATCCTGGCGGCGCGCGGCAAGAACTTCTCCGCCGGGCACGACCTCGGCTCGGAGTTGGCGATCGCCGAGCGTAGCCAGCTGCCGAGCTTCCGCATCAACGGCGGCACCCGCGATCCCATCGCGGAGAAGATCTACCTGCAGGAGTGGCACTACTTCTTCCAGAACACGTGCCGCTGGCGCGATTTGCGCAAGATCACCATCGCCCAGGTGCAGGGCAACGCGATCTCGGCCGGGCTGATGCTGATCTGGGCCTGCGACCTGATCGTGGCGGCCGACAACGCGAAGTTCAGCGACGTCGTCGCCGTGCGGTTGGGGATGCCGGGCGTCGAATATTACGCCCACCCTTGGGAATTCGGGCCGCGCAAGGCCAAGGAGCTCCTGTTGACCGGCGATGCGCTGGACGCCGACGAGGCCTACCGGTTGGGCATGGTGTCGAAGGTGTTCCCGGTCGACGAGCTGGCGGACAAGACGCTGGAGTTCGCCCGGCGCATCGCCGACCGCCCCACGATGGCGGCGCTGCTCGTCAAGGACTCGGTGAATGCGGCCTCCGACGCGATGGGATTCACCGAGGCGCTGCGGCACGCGTTCCACATTCACGAGCTGGGCCACGCGCACTGGGCCGCCCACAACGAGAACAGGTACGCGGTGGGCCTACCGCCCGACGTCGAGGACTGGCGCGACGCCAAGCCCACGCAGATCGCCCGCCGCGATACGCCATAGCGCGACCCGTGTGGCGGCTGTCAACGCTCGCCTATGCTAGAACCCGTTTCAGTTTCGGCATGAGAGGCGCGGCGTGCAGCTTTCTTTCGTAAACCGGACGTACCTGGTGACCGGCGGTGGCAGCGGGATCGGTAAGGGGGTGGCCGCCGGGCTGGTCGCGGCCGGCGCCTCCGTCATGATCGTCGGGCGCAACGCCGACCGGCTGGCGGCCGCGGTCCAGGAGATCGAAGTGCTCAAGGCCGACGGCGCCATCCGCTACGAGCCGGCCGACATCACCAACGAGGAGGAGGCCGCGCGCGCGGTGGATGCGGCGACGGCCTGGCACGGCCGGCTGCACGGGGTGGTGCATTGCGCGGGCGGGTCGGAGACCATCGGTCCGATCACCCAGATCGATTCGGAGGCATGGCGGCGCACCGTCGACCTCAACGTGAACGGCACCATGTACGTGCTCAAGCACGCCGCACGCGAATTGGTGCGTGGCGGCGGCGGTTCCTTCGTCGGGATCTCGTCGATCGCCGCCAGCAACACCCATCGGTGGTTCGGCGCCTACGGCGTCACCAAGTCGGCCGTCGACCACATGATGCAGCTGGCCGCTGACGAGCTCGGCCCGTCGTGGGTGCGGGTCAACAGCATCCGCCCCGGCCTGATCCGCACGGATCTCGTTGTGCCCATTACGGAATCGCCGGAGCTGAGCGCGGACTACCGGCACTGCACGCCACTGCCGCGGGTGGGTGAGGTCGAGGACGTCGCCAACCTGGCGATGTTCTTGCTCAGCGACGCCGCCAGCTGGATCACCGGGCAATGCATCAACGTGGACGGCGGCCACATCCTGCGGCGCGGCCCCGACTTCTCCGCGATGCTGGAACCCGCCTTCGGCGCCGAGGGGCTACGCGGGGTGGTCTGAGCTCCCCGCGTCGCGGGCGGCCAGCGCGGCGAGCGCCGACCAGTCCAGGTGCCCACCGCCGGTCGCGACCAGGGTGAGGAAGCGGTCTCGCAGCAGGCTGGCCACCGGCAGCGGCACCTCCAGCTGCTCGCCGGCGGCGAGCACCAGCCGAACGTCCTTGAGACCGAGCCGGGCCGCGAACCCGGCCGGCTCGAACTCCTGTCGCGCGATCAGGCCGCCGTAGGTCTGATACGCCGGCGCGGCGAACAGCGTCGAGGTGAGGATGTCGACGTACTGCTGGCGGTCGACGCCGGCCTTGGCGACCAGCGCGACGGCCTCGCTGATGCTCTCGATCGCGGAGGCGAGCAGGAAGTTGCCGCTCAACTTCACCAGGTTGGCGGTGTGTGGCTGTTCGGACACCACGAACGTCCGCTGCCCGATCGCGTCGAACAGCTCCGACAACGGCTGCAAGACCTCCGGCGCGCCCGCCGCGATGACGAAAAGCTTTGCGGCGGAGGCGGCTTCGGGCCTGCCGAACACGGGCGCCGCCGCATACCGCTGACCGGCCTCGGCGTGCGCTGCCGCCAGTCGCTCCGAGAGGGCGACGCTGATCGTGCTCGACGAGACGTGGGTGGCGCCCGGTGCCAGCGACGCGACGATGCCGTCGGGGCCGAGCGCGACGGCCTCGACGGCCCGGTCGTCGGACAGCATGGTGAACACCACGTCGCCACGGCTTGCGTCGGCGACGCTGCGCGCCGCGGTCGCGCCCTGGCGGACGAGGGCGTCAGCCTTGTCGGGGGAGCGGTTGTAGACGGTGAGGCGATGGCCGGCCTTCATCAGGTTTGCCGCCATGCCCTGACCCATGTTGCCCAGCCCGATGAATCCGATGTCCATGCATCTACCCTGCCCTATAGGGCGGGCCAGGTGACGGGAGCAACAGATGAAGCGACTCGAGGGCAAGAGGATTTTGGTGACCGGCGCCGCGTCCGGGATCGGCCAGGCCAGCGCGCTGCGATTGCTCGACGAGGGCGCCTCCGTGGTGGCCTCCGACGTCGCCGAGGACGGCCTGGCCGCCACCCGGGCCGATGCGGAGCAGGCCGGAACCGCCGAACGGCTCACCACCTTGCCGATGGACGTCGGCGACGAGGGCTCGGTGATCGAGGGTGTCCGCCTCGCCGTCCAGACGCTCGACGGCCTCGATTCGCTCGTCAACGCGGCCGGCATCCTGCGCGCCGCCCACACCCACGAGACCAGCCTCGAACTGTGGAACCGGATCGTCGGGATCAACCTCACGGGAACGTTTCTCGCGGTCCGCGAGGCACTTCCGGCGCTCCTGGCCAATTCGCGCAGCGCGATCGTGAACTTCAGCTCCACGTCGGCTTCATTCGCCCATCCCTACATGGCGGCCTACGCCGCCAGCAAGGGCGGCATCCAGGCCTTCACCCATTCTCTGGCACTCGAATACGCCAAGGACGGCCTGCGAGCGGCGTGCGTGGCACCCGGGAGCATCAAGTCCGGAATCACCGACGCGACAGGGGGATACATCCCCAAAGACGCCGACTGGTCTCTGTTTCCGCGGCTCATGCCGATCCTGCCGACGAGCGTCGAATCCAGCGGCGCCGGCATGGCCGAGCCCAGCGCGATCGCCGGTGTCATCGCCATGCTGGTCTCCGACGACGGCGCCTGGATCACCGGCACCGAGATCCGCATCGACGGCGGAACCCACGCGTAATCAGTTGACGCACGGCACGCCGCCGGCGGCCATCGGCTTCCCTTGATCGGGCGTCGGATACGTGGTGGTGGTGCCGTTGTAGTAGTACGTGTTGGACTTGGTGGTCGTCGTCGTGGTCGTGCTGTCGTCCATCGTGGTCTCGTCCTGAGCCGGAATCGAGAAGTTGGTATCCACGATCACCCTGATATGCCCGGGCTGCAATGCGGGGTTGGGTTGCTTGGGGGCGTCGAGCCCGAGCAGGGTGGCCACGTTGTGCGCGTCTGTTTCCGCACCGGCGCCGTACTCGACGGTGGTGGCGGTCGGCTCACCCGAATTGCGGTCGCGCACTTGGCCCGCGGTGTAGCCGTGCTTCTTCAGCGCGCGGGACACCTCGCTGGCCATCCCGCTCATGGCGCCCGCGTTGATCACGTCGACGACAGTGGACGGGCTGGGTTTGGCGGCCATGGTGGCGGGCGTGGTCGTCGGCGGCGGCGCCCCGATGGCCTCGGCCACCTCGGCCTTGATCGCCGCCGGGTCGATGATGTTGACGTCCTGCCCGTCGATCGTGTCGTAACGCACCACCGGCAGCGTCCGGAATTCGAGGTTGCCCCCGGAGGCCAGCGAGCCCAGTCGCTGGATCAGATCCTCGTCCCAACCCCCCGACAGCACAACGTCTTTGCGCGCCACCGCCATCAGGCTCTTGAGCTTGTCGATGTTGGTGAAGGTGCCCGACGCCTGCAGCTCCTGCATGACCGACGATAGGAACGCCTGCTGCCGGTGCGTGCGGTCCAGGTCCCCGTTTTCCAGGCCGTGGCGCTGCCGGACGAACGACAGCGCCTGCGACGCGTCCAGTCGCTGCCGGCCGGCGGGGAAGTCCGCACCCGAATATGAGTCCTCGACAGCGTGATTCAGGCATACCTCCACGCCGCCCAGGGTTTGGGCAAGGTCGTAGAAGCCGGCCAAATTGACCTCGGCGAAGTAGTCGATCGGAACGCCGGTCAGGCTGCGCACCGCGCGCAGCGTCGCCGCTCGGCCCGCCTCACGGCCTTTCGTCTCGAGTTCCTTCTGGGTGATGTTGCCCTGGCTGGCGAGCTTGTTGGCGACGTACTGCTTCGTAAGTCCATATGCCTCTTTGATTTTGATGTGGTTGTACCCGGGCACGCCGTTGAACGGCACCCAGTCGTCGCGCGGGATGGAGAAGGCGACGGCTTTGTTGTCGGCCCCGACATGAATGAGTATCAGGGTGTTGGTGTTGTAGCCTCCGTTGTCGGAATCGCCTGCGTGCAAATGCTTTAGGATCGACCAGGGCAGGTCGTTGCCATCCTGGTCTTTGCGCGAGTCCAGCCCGATGAGCAAGATGTTCATGTTGTCGCCGCTGGATCGCGGATCCTCCGGCGACAGGGCGTCCGAGACCGTGATGCCACCCAGCGCGCCGTGGGCCACGTAGTATCCGGTGCCCGTCATCAGCACGGCCGCCACGGACACCAGCGTCATCAGGCTGCGCGTCAGCGCCTTGCGAAGGCGCGACGGTTGCCGAACGGCGCGATGGCGGCGATGTGCGCCGCCAGACTGTGCCATCAAAAACCTCGTCCTGTTACCAGCGCACCACCCGCCACCGCAATCGTGGTTTGCGGTGATGTCGCTTGCAGCATGCCGTCAAGTATGCGTTAGCTTGCTGTGAACCCTCCAATTAAGCGGATCGATGTAAGCTGGCTCACTCGCGCACAATGGCGGGATTTCATGCCGTCAATCGGCCTCTTACCAGCGCTTTTGCCTAACATCGTCGGGTTTGTACGCCGCGATCGTGCCGAGATCGAGCCCGAGTTGTTACACGGCTGGCACCAAATGTTGGCCGCCCAAGGCCATTCAGCAATACGGGTATTCGATATGCCATCTGCCGTTCACGTAATCGGCACGATATTGGCCGCCGAGTTGCGGATTGGCGTCCCGGATCACACCGGAGCCGCCGACATTCGGCGCGAAGCCGGGCGGATCCCAGGTGATCGACTGGGGGTTGGGCGGCAGGCTTGGCGTGCAATTGATTTGCTTCTGGATGTAGCCGTCTCCGATCTTCTGCTCGGCGGTGGCCTGGTCACCGGCGTCGGGGGCGGGATCGGACGGGCAGAAAGCGCTTGTGCCGCACATGCTTTGGCGTGCACCGACGAGTGTGATGGCACCGGCGGGCGCACTCGGCATCAGCAGCGCCGTCACGAGCAGTCCCGTTGCCGCGATGCCTCCATGTCGCCACATCTGGCCCCCTAGCCCGCCTTTACCAAATCTTCGCCCGAGCTGTAATAGAGGCGAATATTTGAGCCCGCGATGATTTCGGCGAGGTATACGCCGACCGGTTCGACCTCGTAGTAGTAGTGAACATTGCCCTGCGGATCGACCGCCGTCGCGCAAAATTGACCTGGCGCACCGCACCGTTGTTTGACCGGTATCGCGAGGATGCCGATCGCCAGCGCGATCAGCAGCCCGACCGCGAGCGGGACCCTGTTCGCTGCGTGCCTGGTCGGCACAGGATGCATCACAGGAGTGTAAGCGCCTTCCCGGCGGTCGGCCCTCCCGCCGGACCGCCGTGTCGTGCCACGATGTTGGCCATGACCGTGGTTCTGGTGCATGGCAATCCCGAGACCGCCGCCATCTGGGGCCCGCTGGTCGAGGCCCTCGGGCGCCAGGATGTGGTGCTGCTGTCGCCACCGGGGTTCGGGGCGCCGTTGCCCGACGATTTCCCGGCCACCTACCTGGCCTACCGCGACTGGCTCGAGGCCGAGCTGGAGCGCATCGAGGCGCCGATCGACCTCGTCGGGCACGACTGGGGCGGCGGCCACGTGGTGAACGCCATGATGCACCGACCGGAACTGGTGCGCAGCTGGGCCAGCGACGTCGTCGGGCTCTTCGACGCCGACTACGTGTGGCACGACTTCGCACAGACGTGGCAGACACCGGACGAGGGCGAAGAGCTGGTGGACACGCTGCTCGGCGGCACGGTCGAGGACCGTGCGGAACGGATGGCCTCCCTGGGTATCCCCATGGACATCGCGACCCTGATCGCCCCGGAACAGGGCGCGGAGATGGGCCGGGCCATCCTGGCGCTGTACCGCTCGGCGCGCCAGCCCGCGATGGCCGAAGCGGGTCGTGACTTGGAGAAGGCCGCGGCCCGGCCCGGGCTTTCGCTGCTGGCCACCGAGGACCCGTTCATCGGGGCCACCGACAACCGGCGCCGCGCCGCCGACCGGGCGGGCGCGCGCACCGAGGTGCTCGACGGGCTCGGGCACTGGTGGATGGTGCAGGATCCCGCGGCGGGCGCGGCGGCGCTGACGCGGTTCTGGGAAACGCTCGGCTAGGCCACTTTTCGGGGCGCGTCGAGTGTGAAGGGAGGGCTTTGGGTGTGAGCTGAGGGCGGTTTTCGGGGCGATTCTCAGCCCTCACTACACACCCAAAGCCCTCAATACACACCCAACGCCGGACCTTCGGCCCCCCGTTCGTTTTGGTACCCGCACAACGCGGGTACGCACCGAAGATGGTCGACACCGAACCAGGTACCCCGGACGAGACGCCCGAGCGGCTGACGCCGGCGGAAACACCCGAACGGCTCGCGCCCGCGGAACCTCCGGAACGCCTGACGCCGACCGACCCGCCGGAGCGGCAGACGCCGGCATGACAGACCGAGCACAGGGGGAGATGACGCATGCGCGCTGAAGAAGGCGACGAAACGGTCAAGGACTACGCCGCCGAGGGCGAGCAAACGCTCGGCCGGATCAAGGACTCACAACACGCGGGGAGCCCGCTCGGCAGGCTTTTCCTGCGGATAACCAAGTTCGTCGGGATCAACAGGGCTTCCTCCGGCGGCAGGCGCGCCGGCTGACTCGGCAACTTGTCGGCGACGGAAGCGCCCGGAGATCTCGAGAGGGTCTTACTATCTCCTGGTGACCACCGCGCCCGAAACCTTCTCGACCCAGGGACCCGGCGGTGTCCGCATCGTCGCCGATCGCCTGGGCGATCCGCGGGCGCGTGCCGTGGTGTTCCTGCACGGCGGCGGGCAGACCCGTCGTTCCTGGGCCAAGGCGGCCGCGGCCGTCGCTCAACGCGGCTTTCAGGCGGTCACCATCGACCTGCGCGGCCACGGGGAATCCGACTGGTCCAGCGAGGGCGACTACCGCGTGGTCAGCTTCGCCGCCGACGTCCAACAGGTATTGCGCACGCTGCCGCCGCAGCCGGTGCTGGTGGGCGCGTCGCTGGGCGGGTTCACCACGATGCTGCTGGAGGGGGAACTCGCGCCGGGTACGGCCAGTGCGGTCGTCCTCGTCGACATCGTGCCCAACATGGAGCAATCCGGGGCGACCCGCATTCACAACTTCATGTCCGACCGGGTGGAATCGGGATTCGCCTCGCTCGACGAGGTCGCGGACGCGATCGCCGAATACAACCCGCACCGTCCTCGGCCCACCGATCTCGACGGCCTGACCACCAACCTGCGCCGGCGCGGCGATCGCTGGTATTGGCATTGGGATCCGCAATTCATCAGCGGCACCGCGCCGTTTCCCCCGTTCGAGGTCACCGACGCCGACCGCATGCACACGGCGGTCGAGGCGATATTGCGCAACGGCGTGCCGATGCTGCTGGTGCGGGGCCAGGTGAGCGACCTGGTCAGCCAGGAGCGCGCCGACGAGTTCCTGCAGCGCTTCCCCCAGGTCGAGTTCACCGATGTGCGCGGCGCGGGGCACATGGTCGCCGGCGACCGCAACGACATCTTCGCCGAGGCTGTCCTCGATTTCCTCACCCGGCACGTCGGCGTCTGAACCGTCGGTCCCGAATTCGCTACTGTCCCAGCAGTCTTCGCTTCTGCGCCTCGTACTCGTCGGCGCTGAGAACGCCGCGATCGCGCAGATCCATGAGCTCGGTGAGCCGGTCCACCGGACTCCTGGCCTGCTCCGCCAACCATTGGTCGCGCATCGCGAAAGTTGCCTGCTGCGCGGCGTTTTGGGCCTCGGGGGACCGGTCCAGGACGACCTTGCGGTGATCCGACGGGTCGTAGAGCACCGGCACGACCGTATTCAGCCAGGGCCGCTCCCGCTGCCATAGCCAGGCCTCGATTTCGGCGTCGAACGCGGCTGCCCCGTCGGGCTGCACCCGGACCGTCATCGCCCAAAGGTCCGGACTCGCTTGGGTGGGTGGCGTTTGATAGAACGGATCGTCGCTCTTGTAGAGGCCCGACATCGCCCTACGCGTGGACAGCACCGTGGCCATCGCCGCCCTTCCGTGCCGGCGTAGCTTTCGCTCCAGCCGCCGGCTACCAATACCGAACACGTGTCCTCCGCTCCGACGGTCGGTGCCACTCAGTTGCTGCTGTTAACATGCTGCCCTACACGAGAAGAGAGGCGGCGTGGCCGTGCGTTGGTTGCGGGGGTGGGGGCTGGTCAGTGCCGTCGTTATTGCCGCGATCGGCTTGGCGGGCCCGGTGTGGGCAAATCCGGGTGTGGAGCCGGGCATCAAGGTCGAGGATGAAAACAGCGCGTGTACAGCGGGTTTCGCCGCCCAAGGCAACGACGGCCGCTACTACCTGATGACCAGCGGGCACTGCGACGCGCACGACGGCTCGGAGTGGACCTACGGCGATAATGTCCCGCTGGGCCGGATCTCGGCCAGCGAGCACGAAGCCGACACCAGGGACGCAGCGATCATCCGCCTCGATCCCAGCGTTGGCACGCCGGTGGGCCACGTCGACGGCAGGTACGTGGTCCGGGATGTGTTGAGCGCGAGCCAGATTCAGGTTGGCATGCCGTTCTGCAAGGTCGGCGCGGTCACCGGCGAGACGTGTGGGGCCGTCAAGGGCATCGAGGGCGACGTCGTCGAAGCCAGCGTGTACAGCCTCAACGGCGACAGCGGCAGTCCCGGCTTCGTGAAGAACCCGGACGGCACCGTCAGCGCCGTCGGCCTGTTGATGTCGTCGCCCGACGACGACGATTACACGACATACTTCGCGCTCGTGAATCCGCTGCTCGGCCGGTGGGGCCTGCACGTGCTGCCCTGAGGACGCCGCGCGAAAACCGACGTTTGCAAATCGTCGCGAACGGGTACCAAGCGGTGCGGCGATTGTCGGCGTCCGTCTGTTGGAGCCTGTCAACGAAAAGGTACGAACCAGCGACACCAAGGAGATCAGTAGTGAAGCGTGGGATCGTGGTCGGGGTAGCGGGCGTGGCCGTGGCGGTCGCGGCGTGCGCCGGCTGTTCGAGCAACAAGTCCAGTACGGGAGCATCATCGAGTTCCGCGCCGGCGGCGGCTGGCCCTCAGGTCATCGTCGACGGGCAAACCCAGAACGTCAGCGGCCAGGTCACGTGCAACTCGGCTAACGGCGTCACCACCATCGGCATCGGCGACCCGACGGCCGGGGTCGGGGCGGTGGTCAGCAACGACAACCCGCCGATCGTTCATTCGGTCGGACTGGGCAGCGTCAACGGGATCGCGCTCGGTTTCTCCGACGCCGCCCCCAACCAAGCGAGCAACGCAGGGGCCGCAGTCAACGGCAAGGCCTACGCCATCAAGGGCACCGCGACCGGCACCGATATGAGCAATCCGCAGCAGCCGCAGCAGGTGACCAAGCCATTCGAACTGGACGTGACCTGCCCGTAGCGCAGGCGATCGACACAAGGGGACGCACTCTAATGTCTATGAAACGAATCGTCAGCGCGGCGGCGCTCGCGGCCGGGCTCGGCATCTCCGCCCTGAACCCCGGGTTCGCCAGCTCCGCGCCGCTGGACCCGCCACCGCCCTGCCCGAACTGCCACGGCGGTGGCGGAGGTGGCGGCGGTGGCGGCGGCGGGGCGACGCAGGCCCCGCAGAACCCGCCCCAGACCCACGAGCCGAGCACCCAAAGCCAGCCGCCGGCCACCCACAGCACCGAACCGCCGGCGACGCACTCGACGCAGCCGCCGGCCACCCAGAGCACGCAGCCGCCGGCCAGCCAGACCACGCAGGCGCCGGCGACCCAATCCAGCGAGCCGCCGGCTACCCAGAGCACGCATCCGTCGTGGACGCGAAGCAGCGAACCGCCGAAGACGGAAACCACCCAGTCGGGCGGGCAGACGACGCCGCCGAGCGCGCAAACCACCGCACCGGCGAGCGGGCAAACCACCCCGCCATCCGGTCGAGAGGCGCGCCCGGCGCTCAACCCGCCGAGCACGCAGCCGCCCCACCCGC
>NZ_LZKR01000206.1 GCF_001672915.1 Mycobacterium sp. 1245805.9
GGTCCGCGGCCGCGTCCTGCAGGTCCGACGGCAACGGACGGCGCTTGCTCCGCTCGAGGGCTTTGACGAATGCGCGGGTGGCGATGGCGTAGAGCCAGGTGCGCAGCGACGACCGGCCTTCGAACCGGTCGTAGGCCCGCCACGCGTCCAAGTAGACGTCCTGCACGACTTCCTCGGCGTCGTCGACCGAGCCGAGCATGCGGTATCCGTAGGCGATCAGCTCCCGTCGAAACGGCTCGGCCAGCCGCGCGAAGTCGTCTCCCCCACGATCAGTGGTGATGCTCATGAGGATCCGGTGCCCCGTACGTGTCGTGCCATGGCCATTCGTTGATGTAGCGCTGCCGGCCCAGCGGAGTGAGGTCGAGGAACCGGTAGGTGCTCAGCATGACATCGGCGCCGACCCCGTAGGCCGAATAGGTGTGAAAAACCTGGTCGCCGTCCCGGGCGAAGACGCTGACGCCTTGCCCGTCGTTACCGTTGGCGGCGACGTAATCCAGCCCTTCGCGCAGCAACGTCGCCTTGTCCTTGTAGTTGTATTCGATCGGCGCCTTCGACTCGTCGCTGCTGACGTGGAAGTCGTAGTTGAAGTCGCTGCCGCGCGACGAGTACCAGGGCAGCCGCCACCCCATGCGGGCCTTGAACTGGCTAAGCCTCGCGTACGGCGCTCGCGACACCAGCGCCAGCGTGGTGTCCGCACCCTCGTTGAGATGGACGGGGTTCGGCATGTTGTCCACGGCGAACGAACAACTGGGACAGCCCTCGTCGATGTCGTGCACCCACATGAAGTGGTAGACGATCAACTGGCTGCGGCCCTCGAACAGGTCGATGAGCGCCACCCTGCCGTCGGGACCCTCGAACACATAGTCCTTGTCGACGGGCACCGCGGGAAGGGCGCGGCGCTGCTCGGCCAGCGCGGCGAGCTGCCGGCTGGCGGCCTTCTCCCTGACCAACAACTCCAGCCGCGCGGCCAGCCACTCATCGCGTGACGCGGTATGCGTGATGTTCATTTCGGCTCCTCTCCTCAGCAGTACTGAGGGACTCAGCCGTCGAAACTCATCGCCGCGGTGCGATGAGTTCCGGCCACTCGCCACCTCCATATCTGTGACAGCACCAGGAACGAGAATTCGGGAGCAGGCATGAAACTCGACGACAACGCGCGCCAACTGATCAGTACCGACCCCGCGACGCTGGTCACGAACAATCGCGACGGCAGCCCGCAAGTGAGTGTCGTGTGGATGGTGGTGCAACAGACGGCCGACGGCGATGACGAGCTGGTCGTCGCCCATCTCGAGGAGCATCAAAAAGTCCGCAACATCCGGCGCGATCCCCGCGTGGCGGTGACCGTCGTGTCCAACGATCGCAGCGGCCTGCAGACTCCCTATCTGTCGATCAAGGGCACGGCACGTATCGAGGAGGGCGGCGCGCCCGAACTGCTGGGCGAGATCGCCACGGGGTTGCTCGGACCCGGCACCGGTTTTCCGCCGCCCGGCTCACCGCCGGGATACCTGACCCGCATCACGATCGAGAGGGTCGGTGGCGTCGGGCCCTGGGCCGCCTGACACCGCCGGCCAGCCGATCGACGGGAGCGGGGCGCTAACTTGTCTTCCGTCGCGCTGATGCACCCACCCGTATCAAACGATCCCAAATATCGTCCAGGTCGACCTGGGCCGGTTGGCGAGGCCTGCGCGCGTAAAACCGGGCCTCGTCGAAGGCCGCTGAGCAGGTGTACTTGTGCAAATGCAAACACTCAGCGGGCCAGCGCTTCTCGCGTACGCAATCGAGGTCGACGACGAGGCGTGACCGACGGTCGATCGCGAAGCGATTGCCTTGATAGCTTTCGGGCGTCGAGAACGTTTCGGCATCGAATAAGCCCCACCCGCCGTATGCCGTCCTCAGCCAGACCGCGTCTCGACCACAATGGCTGCACGGCGCGATCGTCGACGGCTGTTCCCACCACGTCACGACCCGAAGTGTAAAGAGCCACACCGACGATCAACTGTCTGACACGCGAGCCATTACTTGCCGCTCACCGGTCGCCATGCAGTGGCGATCGCCCTCAAACCGGCACGCAGACTTGCGCCGACACGGGACCATGCGTCGAAAGGTACGGAGCCCGCAATTTGTGCAATACGACCCGTTGAATGTGGTGGCGTCCCCGGCTCACCAAGTACCGCAGGCGCCGCACGAACGATTCGGCGGATTTGGCCCGTCCCAAACGCTGCTCGGCAGCTCGCCTTTATACGGAACGTTGCCACCGCTCTTAACCCAGTACCACGTGTGGCAGACATTCATGTCCCACTGATAAGCGACCCCTGGTCCCGTGGACGGGTCGAAACTGGAGTACACCATGGAATTACCCGGGCACCACGTATGCGGCGGTAGCGGATCGGCCTGTGCGATACCACCGTCGAAACCCGCCAGACCTAAACCACCGGCCACCGCCACGGCCGCAGCCAATCCCCCAGCCATTCGCTTCATAGCTCTTGTTCCTTCCGATCGTGTCCCCGGCCCGCGAGCCTTATGCAGACACCAGATGATCGTGCTCCCCGTATTGTTCGGCCCTGGTAGGCCAGTCACCGGATAAGTCGACCCCGCCCGCGCTGCTACCGATCCCAACATCAGCAAAAATCCGGAGGGGTTGATATCGACGGGAAAATGCCGGGGGCACGTGTGTGCGCCGGGCGCCCGCGGGACAAGATCAACACCCTTCCTCCTGCGCCCCGAACCCGTCCCCGGCACACCCCCACGCCACCCTTCTTCGAACGAAACACCGCAGAGCGGGGACGCACGATATCCCGAACACGTCGCACACACCGGCGAGCCCCAGGAACCCGCCGGTCTGCGCGACGACAGCCTTGGCTAACCTGGCTGCCGGAGTGTCGTGCGCAGGTTCCTGCGATGAGCCCATCTAATTCTGTGACGGTCGCCACAGGCGATTCCGCGGTGATGTTGAGAAGCGCTCGACCGACAGGGGTTCGTTAAGTTCCGCCGGTTTCATTTCAACGGCGATGGGGGAGGCAATGACAGCTACGCAACCTGGCGCGGGCAGTGCCGGCAGAGAAACCGGGACGGTGGAGACCAGCGAGGGCCGATTGACGTCCATTCTGATGGCCGGCGCTCTGGTATCGGTCATCTCGTCGCTTTTGTACGGATACGACAGTGGCGTGATTTCCGGTGCGCTGCTACAGATTCGGCGTGAATTCGGCATTGACGATCGCATGGCCGAGTTCGTCGCGGCAGCGATCCTTATCGGTGCCATCATCGGGGCGCTCGCCGGTAGTAAGGCCAGTGAGCGCTTCGGCCGGCGCAAGACGGTCCTGCTGTTGTCGCTGATCTTCGTTATCGGTTCGCTGGCGTCTGCGTTCGCGCCCAGCGCGATCGACCTGGCGTGCGGTCGCATGGTCCTCGGGATCGCCGTAGGTGGCGCCACCCAGACGGTGCCGATGTACATAGCTGAGCTAGCTCCTTCCAACCTGCGCGGCCGCCTTGTCCTGACCTTCCAGATCGGCATAGGTGTGGGCATCGTCGTCGCCACTATCGTCGGGGCGAGTCAATTCATTTCCTGGCGGATGGCTATCGGATGTGCCGCGGTACCAGCGGTATTAATGCTGCTACTGGTGATGCGGCTGCCAGAAAGCCCGCGCTGGCTCGTCGAACAAGGCCAGCGTCTTGCCTCGGCGCGAGACGTACTACAGCGACTACGCGGCCAATACGACGTAGAAGCGGAACTGTCCGGCATCGTCGCGGTTGACGCGGAGGAGCACAGCGCCGCACAACATGAACGGGGCTGGCGCGGACTACGACAACCCTGGGTACGGCCCGCACTGGTGGTCGGGTGCGGTATCGCCGCCTTCACGCAGCTGAGCGGCATCGAGATGATCGTCTACTATGCACCGACCATTCTCACCGAGAATGGGTTCTCCGACGCAGTAGCTTTGCAGGTCAGCGTCGCGCTGGGTGCCACCTACCTGATCATGATGATCGTCGGCCTATCCATCGTCGATACCATTGGCCGCAGACGGCTGACTCTGGTGATGATTCCGGGTGCCGCGATCGCACTGTTTGTACTGGGAACACTGTGGGTGACCGGCCACAACGTCCGCAGCGACGTACCGTTCATCATCGGCTGCCTGATCGTGTTCATGACCTTCAACGCCGGCGGCCTGCAACTGATGGGGTGGTTGACAGGTTCGGAGATCTACCCACTGTCCGTCCGCGGCGCCGGTACCAGTGCTCAGGCCGCCACACTTTGGGGAACGAACACGCTGATCACGGTGACACTGCTGACGCTCATCAATTCAGCAGGGGCCGGTCAAACGATGTGGATCTACGGACTGTTCAACGTGGCAGCCTGGATGTTCGTCTACTTCAAGATGCCAGATCTGACCGGACACAGCCTGGAGCACATAGAGCACAAGTTGCGCCTGGGCACGTTCACTCCCGCCGACTTCCACCAGCCCGCCCGGCGTTAACCCGTTCCGGCGCAAGTCTTTCCGAACAGACTCGCCGATGAAACCCGCGACACCCGCCAGCCTATTCGGAAAGACCTCGCCTAGACGGCCGTTCAACAAGCGCGCCGCATCCGCCCCTAGCCGGCGAGCGCATCCCGCGTATCGAGCACGGCCATATCCGCCGCTGCGCGACCGGCGCCCCATCCGGCGGCGTCGGACACTGATATCGAGCGAGGCGTCGTCAATGGGAACAGTCGATCAGCAAGTTCGTCGGCCGCCCGACTGTTGGCCGCCAGCACGGGAAGTAGACGGCCGTCCTGCTTGACCTCTGCTGTGACTGATGCGCTGGCGCTGTCGAGACGTTCGCCAATGCGCTGGGCATATGCGACGAGAAACGATTGGCGAAATGACCTAGTTCGCGCGTGCTTGTTGCTGCTCTGGCGGCGCCCGGCACTGAGCATGGCTCTGTTGGCTTGGACGAGCAGCGATGTGGTGAGCAACTCGACGAGAGCGAGATCGGTTTCGCAGCCAACGACGGTAACGAATCCGAGACGCTCCGCCCACACCGCGCGACAACGGTTGGCCTGGGTCACCACTTGCACGAGCGCTGTCTTGGCGGCGGCGTAGGGGTTCTCAATCCAGATCCGGCGGGCGCCCGCCACCGGCAGCTGGCCGCGGTCGTGTTGCGTCAGCGCTTCGTGTAGTGAGTATCGACTCATCAGGTCTTGCGCCTTGGCCGAAAGGGCCTCCGCTTCGTCGGGAAACTCGGTGGCTTCCGCCTTCGCCAGCAGAGCGCGCACCTTGGCGAGAGCCTTCTCGTCGATGCCGCTCACCGTCGGCACGTACCGATGCGCCCCGGGCAGCGGCAGAATCGCTTCTAGCACGGGAAGTCTGCCGAGGAAATTCAGCAGCTTCAAGACAATAGTCAGCGCCATGCGCTGGTCGTCAGCATTGGACACCGCCCAGCACCGCATCTGCGGCGCTTGTGCACGGGCATCGACGGTGGCCGAAAGTGCGGCGATATCGGCACGCCAATTCGGATGCAATGTCGCGACCGAATACTGCCGAGACTCACGGACGATGGCCTCATCGAGATAGCGGACCTCGGCTGCCTGCAGCTTGCGACGTGCGATCTCGTGCAGATCGGACGGCAACCAGCCATGCTCCCATGCCGCTCTGATGGCCTCGTTCATGGCGAGGTCTGCGGCAACGTCGAGCTCGCGCGGCACGGCCCGGTACTCCTCGAGGAGTTCGGCGGCGTGCCGGGGCGCGTGTTCGGCGGAACACGAAGCGGCCGTGCTCAACGCCACGACGAGGCGTTCAAGAAGCAGCACCCGGTCCGGCCCGGGGTCGAAGCCGATGCGCTTTCCCTCGGTGGACGCCCGGTGCCGATTCCGGCGTTTGGCCGTACGCTTTTCGCGATTGCGTCTGCTCATGGACCGGATTCTTCCGAAGGGGTCTGACACATTGCGGCAGACGCGCCGCAGGCGCCGTCCATGAGGAGCTTCGCCGCTCCTCCATGCGCGGTGATCACCCCTTGACCTTGATCCGGAGTGCCTCGACAGGCGACAGCACCTCGGAGGTGTAGGGATCCAGTCGAGTTCGTGACGCGGGCGGGTTACTTCGGGATCAGTGAAGCGGGCCAAGCTGATGGGCAACGACGCCGAACAGGCAATGTTTCGAAATGTCCGCGATTAGCAATGTGACCGGTTCGTCGGCGTCGCCGCTGCTGCCTGAGCTCACCTCGCCATGTTGGCGAAGCGCGACAAGTGCAGCTGGTGCGCGACGGTCACCGTCTTGGTCGGGCCGTTGCGGTGTTTGGCGAGAATGAAATCCGCTTCTCCCCCGCGCGGATCGTCACGCTCGAACGCGTCCGGCCGGTGCAGCAGGATCACAACGTCGGCATCTTGTTCTAGCGAGTTGTGAACGCTCATACCATTGGCGACGAAATTGTGTGTGTTGCTTACGGTTCCGTCGTAGACGTCCTCTTCGCCTAAGCTCGTGATCTCGACAACCGTATCCCAATAGACGTCGGTGGTTGCAAGCGCGTGAATGTCCTGATCATCGAGCACTACCGCCGCACGGTGCAGCCTGGACCTACTCGGCGAGTGCTTCCACATCGTTGAACCGCAGAACTGACTGCCCATCGCCGCAGCGAACTGCCGGTGCGTTATTTGCTTGGCAGACACTACCTCCCGGACACGCACCCATATCTCTTTCGGAATGGTGTCGAGGTTCGTGTTACGCACGATCGGTTCGAGATGACGCCGCACGTCTTGTGCCGCAGCCGCTTTCATGCCATGAACGCCAACGTGGTTAACGAACCGCAGCTGATTCTCGGCCCCGTAGATGCACAAGTGCCAAGAGTCGCGGTAACCAGGCTTCGGTGCGTGTTTGATCCTAGCGAAGACGCCAACCCGGAGCAGCAGCTGGGCGACATCATCGATCAGGCGTCGGCTGGTCGACGCGTAGTAGATTCGCGCCTGCCCAACCTTGGCGTCCCACCGAACCGAGCCATCCGTCGCCCACAGGTGACGCAGGAACAGCGCCACCTGGTCGTTGGGTGCACGAAAAACCGCCGCCGGCACGAACTTTTCGTAACTCCGTAGCCCGAAAAGGCCCAATCCATCGAGCCATGCAGCAATGGGATTGCGCCGGCCGCGCGCCAGCCGCTCCGCGGACGGCAACCGCAGCGTTGTCACGCGCGCCGCGGGATAGTCGTCACGAATTGGGGTCACACCGAAATGCGCAGCAGCCGCAGCCACCGCGGCGAGGTTGGCCTCGTCGACCGACGCGTAGCGAATCGGCTGGCGCTTCACGCACGAGCCATCGCCGATCATGTGCGCCAGCAGGATCACTTCGGATTCGTCCATCCGCTGTGTGTCGACGGGCTCGGGAACCCTCCGGGGCGCGGCGATACGATCGCCGATCTTGAGCTGCTCCAACGGAGTCCAGCCATCGAGCTTCATGAACGGGTGGTTACCGGTGGCCTCTACCTCGCGGCCCGAGGCCAGCCGAAGCCGGAAAACTTCCTTGCGGCCGCTCGGGAAGACATTGGTCATGGGGCGCGCGACCATGCGCAGCCGCTCGTCCAGCGACCACACCAGCGGACGTTCGCCCGTGCGCATCAGCTCGCCGAACGTGACCTCAGCCCCCGTGTCGGCGCGCAGGATCCGCGTCGACGCGGTCAGGCATCCCGACTCGCGAAGGTCGGCCAGCATCGGCTTCTTGTCGGTGCGCTGCTCGGGGCCGCGGTTGAGCTGGCTGATCGCCACCACCGGAACCTCGAGCTCTTTCGCCAAAAGCTTGAGGTGCCTTGAGAATTCGGACACTTCGACCTGACGCGATTCGTGCTTCTTGCCCGACGTCATCAGCTGCATGTAGTCGATCACAATGAGCCGCAGGTCGGCCTTCTGCCGCAGCCGGCGCGCCTTGGCCCGAATCTCCATCATGGTCAGGTTGGGCGAGTCGTCGATATACAGTGGCGCCTCGCTGATTTCGCTCATCCGCCGCGCCAGCCGCGTCCAGTCGTCGTCGCTCATGCGGCCCGAACGCATATCGGCGAGCTTGATTTTGGCCTCGGCCGACAGCAGCCGCATCACGATCTCGGACTTGCTCATCTCCAGTGAGAAGATGACGCTGGCCAGCCGGTGCTTGATGGAACACGACCGCATGAAATCCAATCCCAGCGTGGAATTGTGCGTCGGCACCATCCCTGGGCCGGCCAGATACAGACGCGCGGCGTTGTCCACCTGGACACAGCGGACCGGCACGGTGTCCACGCGGCGCACCGAGTCGATCTGCAATACGGGAGCCAACAAGGCCGTCGTCGTCTCGAGGCTGCCGTAGCGCGGTGTCGAGCCGGCCGCGGCAATCGTGTCCCAGCCCGACCGCAACTGAGCGGAAGTCCGGACGCCGCGAGTCGTCGGCCACTGATGCGCGGCGTCCGCAACAATCACTGTGCCGTCGGAGAACTCCACCTCGTAGCAGGGTCGCCCCAGCATCACCTCGGTGGCGGCCACGACCCGCGTCGGCCGCCCGTCGGCGTCGAGCAACTCATCACCGACCGCGACGTCACCCATCGTCGTCCAGCCGGCCGGCGTGGGCAGCGGCGTATCGAGCGCGAGCGCCTTGCCCACGCCGGGTCGGGCCGCCACGATGATCATCTGCCCGGGGTGCAGGCCGTTGGTCACCTCGTCGAGCTCGGTGAAACCGGTCAGCACGCCCCGCGATACCCCGCCGCTGGACGCGATCGCGTCGATCTCGTCCATGGTCGGCTGCAGCAGATCCTCGAGGGGAACGAAGTCCTCGGACATCCGGCGGTCGGCGACGTCGTAGATCTCGGCCTGCGCGCGGTCGACGATCTCGGCCACGTCGGCGCCCTCGGCGCCCGCGTAGCCGTATTGCACGACCCGCGTCCCCGCCTCCACCAGCCGGCGCAGCAGGGCCTTCTCGGCGACGATGCCCGCGTAGTAGCCCGCGTTGGCCGCCGTCGGCACCGTCGAGATCAGGGTGTGCAAATAGGGCGCGCCGCCGATGCGGCGCAGCATTCCGCGGCGGTCCAGTTCGGCGGCCACCGTGACGGCGTCGGCCGGCTCCCCGCGCCCGTAGAGGTCGAGGATCGCGTCGTAGATGTTCTGGTGCGCCGGGCGATAGAAGTCGCCGGGCCGCAGCCGCTCCAGGACGTCGGCGATCGCGTCCTTGCTCAGCAGCATCCCGCCCAGCACTGACTGTTCCGCGGCCAGGTCCTGCGGGGGCTGGCGGCCGAACTCTTCATTGGGTGGCGACGAATCCATGCCTGGCGCGAGGTCATCGACGACCGCCACGGACTCTCACCTCCCTTGCCATGAATACCCGAACATACATTCGATAACCGACATCCGGAGCGTAAGTCAAGGCCCCGACAACCAACGATCCATAGCGCCCCTATCGCAACGCGCGGGGACGACGGTAAACGTTGCTGGCAAGGACTTAAAGGGGGCGTTGTTCATAAGGCTGTGCATCGTGTGTGCATATCCTTCGACACCTGTGTTGAACGGGGTGTGGAGAACCTGTGGATTAATTCGAGACACTGCGACATCACTGCTGATAAGAGCAGTACAACTCACCACAATCGGTGTGGACAGGAATCTCTACGGCGTGTCGCCGCAGGTTACTGCGCCGGGCGTGTTGGCTTTCGGCCATATTTTCGCCGAGTTACCAGGTGGTTAAGAGGACCCCTCGGCGGCACCCCCGAAAGAGTTCGCCAGCCGAGCAAACGCGGCGGCGTTCAGCAGCCGCCCCGGAGCGCGCGCCGGGCACCAAAGGTTCGGCGGGGGGCCCGGGCCCGCCCGCGCCCGGGCCGCGGCCCCCCGGGGGTTTGGGTTGCGCGCCGCCCGCGCGCGCCCCCAGGGGGGTCCG
>NZ_LZKR01000207.1 GCF_001672915.1 Mycobacterium sp. 1245805.9
TAAGATCCGCTCGGCGCTCGCCGAGATCACGCGGGTCGCGCTAACAATGCGTTCCGGTTCCATGTCGCCATCCAAACATGCCCGCCGGGGCGGCGCAGCTACGACTTTCGGCCGGCGGCCGCGGGGGGGACCCGGCGGCCTGCCGCGATTAGCCGACCCGGAGCGCCTCGACGGGTCCGGACAGCGCGGCCTTCACGTGCCGGGTGTCGTCGTCGGCCAGCACCTCGGCATCGCCGCGCTCGACGCCGTCGACGATCTGTCGCGCGACATCGCGTGGGTCGTTCTTCGGCGCGTCGAAGCCGGCGGCCATGTCGGTGTCGGTGAAGCTCAGGTGCGCACCGGTGACCAGCGTTCCCTGCTTTTCGAGCTCGATGCGCAGCGAGTTTGTCGCCGCCCACAGGGCCGCCTTGGAGTCACCGTAGCCGCCGAAGCCGGCCACCCAGGACAGGATCGAAAGGGTGTTGACCAGGGCTCCGCCGCCGTTGTCGGCCAGGATCGGGGCGAAGGCCTTGGCGACCCGAAGGGCGCCGAAGTAGTTCGTCTCGAACACCTCACGCACCTCCTCGATGTCGCTGCCGAGCAACTTCGAGGCACCGATGATTCCGGCGTTGTTGATGACGATGTCGGCGTCGGACGCCGTAGCCGCCAGCGCCGCAACCGAATCCGGCTTGGTGACGTCGAGCTCGAGGCCGACCACCCGCGGATCCTCGCTGGGCTTGGGCGCCCGCGCCGTGGCGTACACCTTCGCCGCGCCCCGCTGCAGGAACTCCTCGACGATGGCCTTGCCGAGCCCGCGCTGCCCGCCGGTTACCACGACCGTCGAGCCTTTGATGTTAACCATGATATGCACTCCCTGACGTAGGTGAAAGCGTTTTGCCTCTGTCACCATAGTTGACCCTAGCGACATAGGCAAGTATCTTTTGAATATGTCTATCGAATGGCGTGCATCACAGCGGTACCAGCTCGCCCCGGCGCCCGGGGGCCTGGGCCTGGTCCAGGACTTCCTCAACACGGTGCGTATCCAGGACTACGGGCCGGACCTGCTTGGCGACGCGGCCGTTGCGAGCGACTGGGCGGCCGGTGCCGTGCGGACCTGGGCGACCGTGCGCGGGCTGGACGTGCAGCCGCCGCCGCTCGGGGACGCGGACGTGGCGAAGCTGCGCGCGCTGCGCGACACGATTACGCGTCTGGTCTCGGGGGAACCGCAGACCGGACGCCCGACGGGCGCCGCCTCAGCCTCCTTGACGCTGTCGGAGACCGGCGAGGTACGGCTCGAGCCCGCGGGGACCGGCTGGCGATGGCTGGCGTCGGCGCTGTGGGGAGAGATCATGCTCAGCCAGCGCGACGGCACCTGGCGGCGGATCAAGCAATGCCACAACCCCGGCTGCGCCTCGACGTTTTACGACCGCTCGAAGAACAACAGCGGGGTGTGGCACGACGTGAAGACGTGCGGCAACGCCGCGAATCTGCGGGCTTCGCGGGCCCGCCGCCGCGAGCGCGACCGCGCGAACAGCTAGTTCGGCGCGCTGGCCGTCAGCAGCGCTCGACCCCCTTCGTCATGATCCGCGCGTGGGAACCCGTTTGGCGCGGCCTGCTTCTCAGCACCGCCTGCAGGGCGTCACACGCCCGTGCCTTGATCGGCGTGACCACGTCGAGGCTGGTCGGGCTCTGGCTCATCCAATGCTGCAGCGTTGGCACAGTTGCCGTCCTTGTCCGTCCCTTGTCCACTCGGCCAGTTCGCCGACTCATTTAATTGCACCCCAGCGGTTTTACGGGCGCGCCGCGCCGCGGTAAACGTCGCGAAAAACCCCGTTGTGGCCTCAGGCACACTCGCGGTGGCGCGACGCGCTCGTCACGTGCTGGTTCTGAACCGCCGCAGATAACCGAACAGCCGGCGCGCCGGCAGGGCCTTCGGCCAGTCGTCGGCGCGGAAGTACGCGTCGGTCCCACCGTCGACGAAAACGACACTGCCGCAAAGGAAGTCGGCGGAATCAGACAGCATGAAACGCATCCAGTCGGCCAACTGCCCGGCTTCACCGAAACCGCCGACCGGCACCGGGAACGACCGCACCGCTTTCGCCTGCCTGGGGTCCGACAGCTGCTCTTGGAGCATCGGCGTCATGATGGCGCCCGGCGCCAGGGCGTTCAGGCGCACGCCCGAGCCGGCCCATTCGGGCAGCACCGCGTGCCGGCGCACCCACCGGGCCACGGCGATTTTCGAGGCCGCGTACATCATCGTCGTCGCGGCCGGCCCGAACGGCCGCACCGATCGCACCGCCTTGTCCGCGTCGTGGGCGAGCAACGCTCGCACGGTTCGCCCGGGTACGGCGGGCACGGTCGTCGTGGAATTGCTGGAGACGACGACGACTTTGGCGCGTTCGGCCGCGGCCAGCGCCGGGCGCAACGCGACGAGCAGTTCCACCACGCCGAGGTAGTTGACCTGGGCGATCAGCCGGGCCCGGTCGCGGCCCCGGCTCGGGCCCAGGCCGGCGGCCAGCACGGCGCCCTCGAGCCTGCCGCCGCAGGCCGCCAGGATGCCGTCGGCGGCCGCCTCGCGGCCGTGCGGGGTCGACAGGTCGGCGACCACGTCCGCGTCCTTCACGTCGACACCGACCACGGTGTGCCCGTCGGCGCGGAGTCGTTGCGCGGCCTCGCGGCCCATCCCGGACGCCGATCCGCTGATCGCATAGGTACCCATTCAGGTCGCGGCGGCGGCGCGCTCGACGTCGAGCAGCTGCTCACCCCGGCGCTCCTCGTCGTAGGCCTTGCGACCGCCCCGCAGGCCGAATAGCCGTTTCGATACCAGCAGGTAGATCACGGCGGCCACGTTGATCGCGAAGGTGACCAGACGCGTCATCGTGATGCCCTTGGCGAGGTCGTGGATTTCCAATGGCAGGAACACCGAGGTGGCCACCACCGCGAAGTACTCGCCCCAGCGCTTCAGCAACCAGAGGCCGACTCCCTCGACGGCCTCGATCACCGCGTAGGCGACCAGCATCAAGGTCAGTAGCGCCAAGGTGGAGGGCTTGGTGGCCAGCGCCTTTTCCAGCTCGTGCACGATCGTCATCTGATCGACCTTGAACCCGGCCGCGCGGAAGATCGGCAGGTCGCGGTCCAGGGTGGCCTGGATGGCCCCGCGCGCGCCGCGGAATTTCCAGACGGCATACGCGGCCAGCGCGATCACCACCGCCCGGAAGAGCCGTTCGACCGCGAGCGCACGAATGATGATCGCCTGGCGTAAAGCCTTGCCGCGCATGATCATCGGGGCTTCGTCGGCGTGACCGCGGCCGTGCGGTTCGCCGACAATGAATTCGCCGCAGCGCAGGCAGCGCCAGACTTCGCCCAGCCCGGTGGTGCCGCTGAGCCGCTCGGCGAGCGCCTCCTCGTCCGGCGCGTACGTCACGTGCCCCGCCACCGCACAGGTGACCAGTTCCCACCGGTTGATGCCGCGATCTTTGCGCATGGCCGATCATTGAACGCCCGCAGCGAACCACGCAAGGGGGCGCGCTGTCAGAAGCGCACCCTGCTGCGGGAACGCCGGGCGCTGGGGCTGACCGCGCCGAGCAGGGCGGCGAACTCGGCGACGGGGATCTCGTCGAGGTGGTCGACGGCGGCGACGATGTCGTCGCGCAGCGCCTCGTCGCAGAACGGTTCCGCGAGCCAGCCGAACTTGTCGACGACGCGCTCCCAGGACATCGGCCGGGTGGGCGATCCCTCGTAATCGCTCTGCTCGCGGCTGAATTCCCGCCCGTCGCGCATGACCACGTGCACGCGGGCGGCGGTGCGGTGCGGGTAGGCCGCGGTCAGGTCGGGCGCGGGCTTGACGTCGACCCGGGCCAGCAGGTCCTGAACGTCGCCGCGCGACAGGCGTTCCGTCTCGATCTGTCCGGGACCGACGCCCCCGTCGAGCAGCGCCACCGCGCTGAGATATTTCAGGTTGTAGTCGGCCTGCTCCTTGGTCAGCGGGTGATCCTTGGCGCCGTACTCTCCCCCGCCGGCGAAGTCGTAGGCGCCCTGGAAGACCTCGACGGTCACCCGCGCGACGTCGTCGCCCCGCAGGCCGTTGTCGCCGCGGATTGCCAAGACCGCGTCAATGATGGCCTGCCCGTGGATAAGTGAGCAGTACTGCTTCAGGTAGGTCTGTTCGACGCAGGCGAGCGCGCGGTCGTCGGTGTGGAAGTCGATGGGCTGGTCGAAGAGCTGCACCAGGCCGTGCGGGCCTTCGAACAGCGCCTTGGGTCCGGTGACGCCGCGGCCGGCCAACATCGTCGTGTACACGGCGCGCATGCCGGTGATCGCGGGCGAGATGCCCTTCCAGTTCGAAACCGGTTCGGCGTGCACGGCCGCGAGTGACACGTTGTCGGCGGTGGCGGCGGCAATCGCGTTGGCGGTTTGCTCGGCGTCGAGCCCCAACAGTTTGGCCGATCCCGCCGCGACCGACATCGCCAGCTGCAGTGCGTGATTGAGCCCGCGCGCCATCACGGGAACCTGGGCGCTGAACCGGCATTGGATCTCGTAGGCGACCGCGAGCGCCAGCAGGAAATCGGCCCCGGTGGCGTTGACATGTTCGGCCACCGCCAGGATCGCACCGAAGTTGTCGGCGGGATGGCACAGTCCGCCCACCGTCAGATAGGTGTCGAGCAGATCGGGGTAGCGCACCAGCACCGCGTTGAAGAACGCCGCCTGGTCGACCGAGGCCCGGCCGCCACCGACGAGTGTCGCGGTGGGGACGCCGCTGAACTGGTCGGTGTGTTCGCGGATCGTGGCGATCAGCTCGCCGTCCAGCGAGCCGACGGCGCAGGCGGCGCTGTCCAGCACGTTGCGTTTCAGCAAGGCCCGGGTTTGCCCGCTGAGGTCCTCCTGCCGTGCGCCTACGACGAAGTCGGCAAGCTCGTCGACAACGTAGTTATGTGCCATGGGTTTTCGTCCTCCCGTCGTTACCTCCACAGAAGCGCGGCAACGACACGGAAGTCCAGGATCGATCTCTTACCACTGCTCGGCGGGGGTTCCTACCGCAGTTCGGTGCCCGAGGCGAGGGCATCGCGGTGCGGGTCGTCGGCTGGAGCCCACCACCGATCGGTGGGCGGCGCGAGCCAACCGCGGCCGCGCGCTGTCGTCAGCAGCGCGTCCACCAGCCCACGCACGCCGGCCCGATCATCGTCTTGGCGGTGCAACAACGACCACGTCCACACGGGTATCGGCGCGCCGACGGGTCGCTGGCCCAGGCTGGGCGGGATGACCGCGGTATGCCGCTTCGGTGACGCCAGCACGGGGGCGCCGATCCTGCGCACGTGCGCGTAGAAGGCGTCACCGGTGACGCCGCCGTCGTCGATCCTGACGATCCGCGCCCCCGTGTGGGCGGCGAACTCCTCGGCGAACCGATTCCACGACGACCATGCCGACTCGTCGGCGTCGGTGAGGACCTTGACCCGTTGCGCGGCAATCGGTTCCGGTGAGCCAACGCCGGGCAGCACGGCCTGCAGGGGTTCGGCGCGCAGCAGGTGCGCCGTCAGCCCGCGCTGCTTGACCTGCTCGGCGGTCACCCACGCAAGCGCGATATCGAGCGTGCCCTCCGCCACGCGGTCGGCCTGCGCGTGCGACGGCAACACCCATTCGTCGACTCGCAATGCCACCTCGGGCCAAACCAGGCTGTTGATGTCGTCGGGCAGCCAGCTGACGTAGCCCAGCCGCACCGGCGTGCTCTGGGCCGCCGCCAGCTGCAGTCGGTGCTTGGCGTCGTCGGCCAGCGCCAATATCCTCCGCGCGTCCGGCAGCAGGGTGCGTCCGGCTTCCGTCAGCCGGACGCTGCGCCGGTCTCGCGCGAACAGCTCGGCCCCCAACTCGCGTTCGAGGGCGATGATCTGTTGCGAGAGAGCGGGTCCCGAAATGTGTTTCCGCTTGGCGGCCCGGCCGAAGTGCAACTCCTCGGCAACCGCCACGAAATAGCCCAGCTGCCGCAGTTCCATAAGACGAGCCTATGTGCCTCTACCTGCGGTAGGAAGCGTGCCTTAGCACTGATCGAAAGCCCGTCGTGGACGCGCCAGCGTTCCGGGGATTGGCTGGGCTAAACGAACCGCGATCACCTGGGGAGGGGCCGGTGCGACTTCCGCTGTTGCCGCCGAGCGGTTTGACCGCCGCACAGCAAGACCTGTACGCCGACATGCGCGCCGTAATCGACAGCGGCTTCGGCGAACTCGTCGCATACCGCGACGACGGCGCGCTGGTCGGTCCGTTCAACGGTTGGCTCCATTTTCCTCAATTCGGTTCGTCTGCTTGGGCGTTCAACAGATCGCTATGGGAGCATGCACTGCTGCCCGGCAGCGTTCATCAATTGGTCATTCTGGTCACCGCCGCGAAGTTCGGGGCGCGCTACGAGATCTACGGCCATGAGTACTTCGCACGCCGCGCGGGGCTTTCCGACGACAAGATCGCCACCATCGCCGCCGGTGAGCGCCCCGCCGGGCTGAGCGACGACGAACGCGTCGCCTACGACATGGCGGCCGCGCTCAACCGCGGCGGTGTCCTGCCCGAGACCACCTATCGAGCTGCCGTCGCGCGGTTCGGCGAGCAGGGGGCCGCCGAGATCGTTTTCCTGGTGGGCTGCTTCTCGATGGTTGCCGTCACGCTCAACGCCTTCGACGCGGGAGTCCCCGGCCGCGAGGAGACGTAGCGCCTGTCCGGCCGGATCACAGCTACCCGGCCAGGATCCGGTACTGGGCGGCCATCTGGCGTTGTGCGCTGTCGAGTTGCCGGGCAACGGTTTTGATGGTGTATCGCCCCGACGCGGCCAGGCACCAATACCGCGGTACGAGCCCGTTGGCCCCGGCGACGCGGGTGCAGTGGCTCTGGGGCAGACCGGGTACCGACGAAGCCGCCTGTGCCGCCGGTGTTTTCGCCACGATCTCCCCGTAGGCGTCGGCAAGCGTCTGAGCGTCGGCCGGGCCCTTCGCTTGGTAGAGGGTGGTCATGTTGACGGACACGTAGTCCACGCCGGCGGCCGTCAGGGCCGGCCCGACTTGAACCGGGTCGTCCTCCAGCTGCAGGGCTCCGGCCGTCTCGTAGGCGGCACCGGACATCGGGGTCGCCTGGTCGGCCGGTAGCGGCAGGGTGCGGGCGACGAGACCGGTCGGGTCCAGTGGAAGCGCGGGAAACTGGTTGGCGTCGGTGGGCCGAAACGTGTCGATCAGCGGTATTTGCAGGTCGATGGCGCGGGCGGCCAGCGGTGTTTCGCAGTCCGGTCCATTGCCGCAGCGCGCGACTTGAACGAGGACGTAGGGTCCGTGCGCGGTGAACACCGACAGTTCGCGCACCGTCTGTGCGCCGTCCTGGAAGGCCAGCAGTGTGGCGGCAGCGTCGGGATGGCCCGGGATGGGGATGGCTTGTTCGGGCTCGGTGACGATGGGCGTGGCACTGGGAAGGCGGGGCATGGCCATCGCTTTGGCGTGCATGCCCTGGGCGGCCGAGGCGGCGCTGGCGGGGTTGGCGAACCGCAGGACGGCATTGCGCAGAGACATCTGCGGGCTGGGCCCCGGGGTCTGGCGCTCGGACACGAATCCGACCACGAAGGGAAGGTTGAAGGCGCCGCCCGTGATTGGTGTCCAGACGACTTTGGAGAGTTGGTCGAAGTCTTTGATCACGGTTGCCGAGCTGTTGGATCCCGGTGTGGTAAGGGACGGGTCGGCCTGCCACGGCCCGACGACAAAAGCGGCCATGCGGCGGCCCTCGACAAGGCGGCCAGCATCCTCCGAACCGGCGTTGCCGAGCGGGGGCAACGGAGCGGTCGGATAGTTCCCCGGGTCGAGCAACGAGGGATTCACCGAAGACGACGGGTTTGATCCCGGCGGTGATGCTTGCCGCGCGGTGCCCGCGGTCGTGTGCTGGCAGGCCACCAGTACGGCGGCGAGCAGCGCCGCAAGGGCGACCCATTTCGCCTGTGGCACTGGGCCTGTCATGGTTTGCAGATCTTCCAGCCGTCTTCGAGTTTGAGCGGCAAGCTCACCGAGGCGGAACCCAACGCCTCGTTCTGCGCGTCCATTGTCGCGGTGGCGGTATCACCGGTGATCGCGACCGAGGTGATCTTGACGGTGGTGAGACCGTTCTGGGCGCGGCCCTTCTTGAGGTAATCCATTACCGAACCGGTGAATTCGACGCGCATCGCCGAACACATCAATTCGGTGTAGGCGGTCCAATTCTGGGTGTTGTAGGCGTCTTGAAACGCCATGACGGTCTGGCGGATCTGGTCTTCGGCGGACTCGGTCGTCGGGGGTGGCGGTGTCGCGGGGCCATTGGTCGTCCCCGCCACTACGGACGTGGTGGTGTGGGGGAGCACCGGGGTGCCGCCGGTGACGACGGAGCAGGCGGCGGCGAGGGCGGCCATGGCGGCGACGCCCAGCGCGGACGCCGCTTTGGCCCACGCCGACGCCGACCCGCCCCGCGTTGCCCACCTCATTGGCGGGGCACCCTGGCGGAAGTCGCGGTGACCAGCGAGGCGACGTCGGGGCCACCGGTGGAGCGGCATTGCCGGATGTCGATGATCACGTTGCCGCGCACCTGCATGCCGTGCTGACAGGAGGCGCCGCCTCCGCGCAGGGTGGCCGCCAGCACCAGCACGCCGGAGGTGGTGGTCGGCTGGGCGAAGTCCCACGCCTGACCGGGCGTGCCCGGCGCGGTCACCGTGACGGTCTTGCCGCCGCACAGGGCCCACTGCCCCCGCTGGGTGACGTAGGACGGCCCCGCCTTGTCGGGGGCAAACGCGATGGCGGCCTGGGTGACGCTGTCCTGCCACGCCGTTTCGTTCAGGGCGCGCAGGTCCTGCACCGCCACGCCGGTGTAACCGCTCGCGCCGTACGCCGATTGCTGCGCGGGTGCCCACGCCCCGGCGCACTGCGGGTTGTCGAGACTCGCGGAGTCGTCCGACAAGGAGGTGCCGTCGTGTTCCAGAACCAGGGGGCCGCCGTTCGTTCCGCTCGGAATCTGCGCGGCCGTCAGCAGGATCGGGCGCAACTGGGCGGCGGCGACATTGGTGGCCGGTGGCCCCTGCGCGGATGCCGAGACCGATCCGGGCGTCGGCGCGCCGGGGTCGGCGCCCGGGCCCCCGTCCCTGCGATCGGGCCAGGCCACCACGGTGACCGTCGCGGCCGCGATCAGCCCGATGGCGGCCGCCGCGGCGCCTATCACGCCCCAACGGCGCCGGCGCCGCGGCGGTCGCGCGCGGGCATCCGGCGCCATGGTGCGCTGTCCGCTGTGCTGCCACCAGGCCGGCGCCGGGGAGTGCACGGGGTACGGGCCGACCTGACCGCTGGGTATGGGCGGCAGGGGCGCATGACGCGTGGAGTCGCGCAGCGCGCCGGCGGCCGCGTCGGCGAGCTCCCCCGCCGAACCGAACCGGGCCGCCGGGTCCTTGGCCATCGCGATGGCGATCACCCGGTCCAGCGTGTCCGGCAACGACGGCACCGCGTGGGTCACCCGCGGTGGCGGGCTGAACAGGTGCGCCATCATCACCGCCGCCGCGCCGTTCGTGGCCGGGAAGGGTGTCTGGCCGGTCAGCAACCGGAACAGGGCGCAACCCAGCGAGTAGATGTCGACGCGGCCGTCGATCGGCGCGTCGGACAGCACCTCGGGCGCCGCGTAGGCGACGGTGGCCATCACCGAGCCGGTGGCCGTCAGCCCGACGTCGTCAAAGGCGCGGGCAATTCCGAAGTCGCCCAGCAGGACTCGCTCGTCGGGGCCGACCGGGCCCGACAGCAGGAAGTTGCCCGGTTTGATGTCGCGGTGCACCACGTTGTGGGCGTGGGCGAAGTCGAGCGCCTTGGCGACCTCGGCGATGATGTGGACGGCCCGCTGCGGGGCCATGGTCCCCTCGCGCAGCGCGGCGTCGGCGTCGGTGCCGTCGACGAACTGCATTGCAATCCACAGCTGGCCGTCCTCGGTCTGCCCGCGGTTGTAGACCGACACGATCTGGGGGTGCTCCAGCGAGGCCGCCATGTCGGCCTCGCGAATGAAGCGGGCCCGAAAATCGGGATCCCGCGACAGTTCGGCCGAGAGCACTTTCAGCGCGGTCTGGCGCGGCAGGCTCGGGTCGGCCGCCAGGTACACCGTGCCCATCCCGCCGGCGCCCAGCACTCGCTCGATGCGGTACCCGCACACCACTGACCCGCTTGTCAGCACCCGAACACCCTACGGTCACCCCCCTATCCGTATGGCCAACTTAGACGGTGCGACCCACCGCATGCCGTTGCGATCGTGTGATCGCCGCCGTTTCGTCGGTGAGCTTCTCGCCGATGAGCCGGATCTGCCTCGCGCTCAGCGGGCACAGCGGATGCACCGCGAGCATCAGGTCGGCTTGTCCACGGTGGTCGAAAACCGGTGCGGCGATCGTGACCACGGGTTGCTTGCGGCGGCCGGGGTTGTCGTCGGAGAGGAAGCCGATGGTGGTGAACTCGGCGAGTAGCTGGTCCAGGATGTGGCGCACCGGAGTCGGCATCTCGTGGTGATCCAGCCCGCCGACCGCCTGGACGGCCTGTGCCAGCGCGGGCGTCGTCCAGTCGACGTCGAACCCGCGTTGCCGGGTGTGCTCGAGGACGCGTTCGAGGCGCTCGACGCGATCGGTGTTGTCGCCAGCGCCGCGACGAATCCACGCCCGTTGTTCCTCCTCGCCGTCCCAGGCGGCGAGCGCGACGCCGAACGGCGGGGCGTACGGGATCCGATCACCCGGGATTCCCGCCGGCTGCGTCGCGGGGTCACCCTCGAAGGCCGTCACCACCAGCGAATCACCGAATCGCTCGACCACCGAACCGGCGTAGCCGACTTCGCCGGAGAGTCGCAGCGCGGCGGAGCGGGCGGCATGAGCAAGGGGGCGCGCGGTGTCGGTGCGCGCGGCCACCACGGCCAGCGCCGGGCCCAGGGTAAACGTCTTCGCGACGGGGTCGCGGCTGACCCAGCCCCGGTCGCACAGCGTCTTCAGGATCGCGTGCGCCGTCGCCTGGGTGAGATCCAGCTCGCGCACGACGTCGGAGAAGCGCAGCGGCGTGTCCGGGGATCGGGCCAGGAGTTCGACGACGTCGAGCACACGGACGGTCGGCGCCGACGGCGATCCGCGAATTTCTTGACTCCTCTGCGGCGGGATTCATATGGTTACAGCGATCATTCGAGAGTTTATATCGAGTATTCGAGAACGCAAGCGAGAAGATGCGTTGCGCCCAGCTGGCGCACAGATCCGACGGCCCACCACGCATCGTTGTCCACCCGAATGGAGACGCCTGATGACCGAAAACGCCGACCGACAACAAATTTCGGATCTGCTAGTTCGTTACGCGACCGGGATCGACCGACGCGACTGGCCGCTGTTTCGAACGGTGTTCACCGAGAACTGCCAACTCGACTACGGCGAGATCGGCGCGTGGAGCGGCGTCGACGAAGTCACGGACTTCATGGAGAAGACACACGCCCTGGCGGGGCATACGCTGCACCGGTTGACCAACCAGGTCATCACGCTCGACGGCGACAAGGCCACGGCTCGCACCTATGTCGATGCCCTGATCATGTTCGCCGACAACCAATCCGGCGCCAACGGGATCGGCTTCTACGACGACGACATCGTCCGGACCGCCGACGGTTGGCGCATCGCGCGGCGGCGATTCACCGTGGTGCGGGTGGCCACAGTGGGGAGCCCTTAGATGACATTCGCAACCAAGTACGGTCCCTGGGCGCTGGTCGCCGGCGCCTCCGACGGTCTGGGCGCCGCGTTCGCCGCGGGGCTCGCCGAGCGCGGTGTCAACGTGGTGCTGCTGGCGCGCCGCCAATCCGTGCTGGATGCCGTTGCGGCGGAGATCGCTTCCAAGCACCCGGTCGAAACGCGCACCCTCGCGATCGACCTCGCACAGCCGGGCGCCGCGTCGGCGATCGCCGCGGCCACCAGCGACCTGGAGATCGGTTTCCTCGTGTACTGCGCCGGCGCCGACCCGAATTATCAGCCGTTCCTTGCCAACCCGATCGAGGCCGCCGAGGCGATGGTGCAACGCAACTGCATGGTGCCGATGCAGTTGTGCCACCACTTCGCGCCCGCCATGGTCGAGCGGGGCAGCGGCGGCATCGTCATCTTCTCCTCCGGCGCCGGGCTGGCCGGCGGGGCGAACATGGTCGCCTACGGCGCGTCGAAGGCGTTCGACATGGTCTTCGCCGAGGCGCTGTGGGCCGAGTTGCACGACAAAGGCGTCGACGTGGTGGGGCTCATTCTCGGCAAGACCGACACGCCGGCGCTGCGTGCGCTCGAACACAGCCGCGGCCAGATCGGTTCGCCCGACGAGACACCGCCCGGCGCCGCCTCCGTGGACGACGTGATCGCGGAGGCGTTCGACAACCTCGCGAACGGCCCGACCTGGTTCGTCGGCGATGTCATGCGCGCCGCCGAGCAGCTGACGAGCTCGATGACCCGCAAGCAGACCGTCGAACTCTTCGCGCAGGCCGCGGCCGCGGCGATGGGCCCGCCGGGCTAGCCGGGAGCGCGCCACGAGATCAGCACCCGGCCGTAGAGCAGCCGCCGCACCTTCGCGCCGGGCAACGCTGTCCGGGCATCGTCTCGCAGCTCTTGGAGGGTTGCGGCGGGCGGCCACTTGATCGGAGCGGTGTGTTCCCACTTGCCCCTGATACGGTTGGCAACGCCGCATGCCAACCAACTTGTCAAGTGCCACAATCCGTTTCGGAGTGCGGGTCTAACGAAGGTGACCACGGCGAGGGTGCCCCGTGGACCCACCAGACCGGCGAGACGTTGCAGTGCCGCTCGGGTGTCGTCGATGTGGTGCAGCGCAGCGTTGGACACCACGGAGTCGAAGCCCGCCCGCGGAAGGTCGGCGGTCATGACGTCGCCCTCCAACCACCGCACGGGCACCGCGGCAAACCGGACCCGGGCGCGTTGCAGCACGGGTCCGTCGGCGTCCAGCGCGGTCACATCCGGTACGCGCCGTGCCAGTCGGGCGGCGAGGAACCCGTCGCCGCACCCGACGTCGAGCACTCGCCGGGCTCCGCGAGGAACCTTGGACTCCAGCAACGCGTCGTAATGGATGTTGATGTTCCACGGCTGCCCGGCCAAGTGCACTCCCCCGAAGTTAATCGAGCTATCTGTGCAACCGTTGATACATCCGTGGCCCAAGGCACGCACGTCGTGGCGTGGGCAACTCAAAACGGCACCACAACGCCCGAAAGGTTTGCCAAAGTTTCAGATCAGCCGACCCGAACTTTCGCCTCTAGCCGGTGTGGCCAGCGAAGACTGAACCCGTCGTGCTCCCGCTTCACCCCTCCGGTCGCGTTGCTGGCCGGCGGTTTCGCGGGTACGTTTGGGGGCAGTTCGCCACGGCATGCGAGCCAAAGCACTCACCAAATGATCGGCACCCCTCTTCGAGTTGAAGGATGACGATGCTGGCCACAGAGAGGCCCGCTGCCACGGTCGCGACGACATCGCGCGCGTGGCGGTTCACCCTGACCCGTTCGGCGCTGATCACCACGATCTTTATCGCCCCGGCGGTGGTCATCCGAATCATCGGGCTGCACCTGGACCCGGTTACGGCCCTGCTGACCTACGGGGCCGCGGTGGTCGCGGCCAGCTTCCTGCTGGCGTGGGCCGCCGAGGCCGCGCAGATCGACGTCTCCGGCGGGCTGGCGATCGCCGTGCTCGCGCTGGTGGCGGTGCTGCCCGAATACGCCGTCGACCTCTACTACGCCTACGTGTCCGGGCACGATCCGGATTACACCCAGTACGCCGCCGCCAACATGACCGGGTCCAACCGGCTGCTGATGGGGCTCGGCTGGCCGGTCGTGGTGCTGGTGAGCATCGTCGTCGCGCGAAGGGCGGCCGCGGGCGGTTCCGCGCCCAAGTCCGCCGCGGTGGCGCTGGAGCCCGCCAATCGCGTCGAACTCGGCTTCCTGCTGATCGCCGGCATCGCCGCATTCGTGATGCCGGCGACTAGGCAGATCCACATGGCGCTGGGGCTGGCGCTGCTCGCCTGGTTCGGCTTTTACCTCTACAAGATCGGCCACGGCGACGTGGAGGAACCCGACCTCGTCGGCACCGCGGCCGCGCTCGGGGAGCTGCCCGATCGCGTCCGGCGCGTCGCCGTCATCGGGCTCTTCGCGGCGTCGGGCGCCGTGATCCTGCTGTGCGCCAAGCCGTTCGCCGACAACCTCGTCGCGGCCGGCGCCGAACTCGGCATCGACCGGTTCCTGCTCGTCCAGTGGCTCGCTCCCCTGGCATCCGAGGCCCCCGAGTTCATCATCGCGGTCATCTTCGCCTCCCGCGGCAAGGGAACCGCGGCGATCGCCACGCTGATCTCCTCCAAGGTCAACCAGTGGACGTTGCTGATCGGATCGTTGCCGGTGGCCCACGTGCTCGGCGGCGGCGGGTTCTCGCTGGCGCTCGACTCCCGCCAGGTCGAGGAGGTGCTGCTGACGGCCACCCAGACGCTGATGGGCGTGGCGCTGATCCTGGGGCTGCGTTTCGGGCGGTTCGCAGCGGGCGCGCTGCTGGCGTTGTTCTTCGTCCAGTTCCCGTTGGTGTCGACGCAGGAGCGGCTGCTGCTCTGCGGTGTCTACACCGCGGTAGCGGTCGTCGGCCTGATCGTCAACCGCGGCCACCTGGTTGCCACGTTCCGGGCGCCGTTCGTCGGCCGGGCGATCCGCCACACCGGCCACCCCCATCACGAGGTGGACGGCCCCGCACTGCCGAGGTAGCGCGGGAATAACCCGGCCGCCGGTCGAAAGCCGCGGAACGTATACGGTCCACGTATGAATCGAGTGTCGGTAATCACGGGTGGCGCCGGCGGCATGGGTCTGGCCACGGCCAAAATCGTTGGCCGCGACCACTCCCTGGTCCTCTGCGACGTGCGGCAGGACCGCCTGAACGACGCGGTCGCGGCCCTGGAGAGCCTCGGGATGACTCCCACGGCGGTCAACTGCGATGTCACCGACCGGGGCGCGGTCACCGACCTGCTCGACACCGCAAGCGAGCTCGGGACCCTCGCCTCGGTCATCCACACCGCCGGGGTGAGTCCCAGCATGGGGCCTGCCGACTATGTCATGCGGACCAACGCGGTCGGCACGGTCAACGTCGACGAGGCGTTTTACTCGGCGGCCGGTGAGGGCGCGGTGATCGTCAACGTGGCGTCCATGTCGGCGTACATGCTCCCCGCGGAAATCGTTCCGACGCACCAATTTCCGCTGGCCCTCGAAGACCCCGAGGCCTTCATGGGCGCCATGCTGGCGGCCTGCGAAATCGCGCCCGAGCAGGCCCGGTCGGGCCTCGCCTACGCGCTGAGCAAGACGTTCGTCAAGTGGTACAGCCAGGCACAGGCGGAGCGATTCAATGCGCGCGGGCTGCGCATCGTCTCCGTCTCGCCGGGGTCGACCGATACCGAGATGGGCCGGCTGGAGGAGCGGGCGGGGGCCGGCGCCATGGTCTCCGACGCCGCCGTACCGCGCTGGGGCAAGCCCGAGGAGATGGCAGAGCTACTCGCGTTCTGCGCCAGCGACAAGGCCGGTTACCTCACCGGGACGGACATCCTGAACGACGGCGGCGTGGTCGCGTCGATGACCGAGCGGGCCAGGGCGGCCGCGGTGCAGGGCTGACGCTCAGACCAGGTAGTACAGGTCGGCGGGCGGGGCGGGTTCCGCCAGCCCGTTGTGCGCGTAGCGCACCGCTTTGAGCGTCGCGGAGTATTCCTCGTCCTCCTCGGGGAACACGTGCTCCGCCGGGAACCAGCCTTGGAAGCCAACGTTTTTCAGTAGCGCGAGCGTATCGGCGCGCACGCCGGCGAGCAGCACGGTGACACCGCGCGACGCCTCGTCGCGCAGGAAGTGCTCGATGCGCTCGATGCAGACGACGTCGGGATGGCGCACCCGTTTGAGCCGCAGCACCACGAACCGGATGTCGTCGCTCTCGATCCGCTGCCTGATCTCCGCCAGATAGCGGTCCAATTCCGGAGCGGCGCCGAAGAACAGCTCGCCTTCCACGTCGTAGATGACTATCGACGGATCGGCCGGATCACCCGGGATGCGTTCGCGGACAACGCGTTCGGGAGTCACGATCAGCTCTTTGGCCTTCAGCTTCGCCGCGCGGGGCACGAACAGCAGGATCGACAGGATAACCCCAAGCAGGACCGACTTGTCAAGATCGATGGCCACTCCCGTGAACGCGGTGACGAGCACCAGGCCGGCGTCATAGCGCGACGCCTTGAGCGTGTATATCAGGCGCTTGAAGTCGATGAGCCGGGCGGCCGTGACGAGCAGCAGCCCGGCCAGCGCCGCCTGGGGCACATAGCGCAACAGGGGCGCGAACAACAGCAGCGCCGCGGCAACCGTTGCCGCCGAGACGATCCCGGAGAACCGGGTCAACCCGCCGGACTGGAAATTGATCGCCGACCGCGACAGCGATCCCGAGCCCGGCAGGCTCTGGAAGAAGCCGCCGGTGATGTTTGCCAGGCCTTCGGCCATGATCTGCCGGTTGTAGTCGATCTCCTGTTTTGTTTCGTAGGCAATGGCTTTGGCGATCGACAGCGCCTCGATGATGCCGACGAACGCGATCGCCAAAGCGCCAGATGACAGCTCGGGCAGCCAGTCGGTGTGGACCTCCGGGATGTGCGGGGTGGGCAGGCTGCGCGGGATCTTCGCGGCCACCGCGACCGCGGTATGTCCGTTGGCGCCCGGAATCGACCACCCGGCCAGATAGGCGATCAGCGCGGTGACGATCAGCACGACGAGCATGTCGACCTGCGGCCACCCGTAGCGCTGCACCAGCTTGCGCAGCGCGACCGCCAGCACCACCGCGGCGACGCTGAGCGTCAAGGCACGGTAGTTGATCGCGTCGCCGCGGGTGAGGGTGAGCCATACCCGGCGCAAGACCTGCATGTGCCCGTTTCCCTTGTCGCGCACGCCGAGTGCGTTGCCCAACTGCCCGGCGGCGAGCAGAAACGCCGCGGCCGCCATGAAGCCGATGATCACCGACTCCGAGATGTAGCGGGTCAGGTTGCCGAGCTTGAACAGGCTGATCACGATCTGGAATCCGCCGACCAGCACGGCCAGCAGGAACAAGCCCTCGAAGAGTTGGGTGCTGTTCTCCGAATCGATGAACGCCAGGGCGCCGAAGACCAGCAGCGAGATGGCGCTCGTCGGCCCGTTGATCAAATGCGACGACGAGCCGAAGATCGAGGCGACGATCGTCACGACGATCGCCGAGTAGACCCCGAACCTCGGGTCCACTCCGGCGATCAGCGCATACGCCATCGCCTGGGGGAACGAGATGGCGGCGACGGTCAGGCCGGCGATCAGATCGTGCCGGCCCTTCACCAGGTCGTAATTCAGCGCCAAGCCCACGGTGCGTTCGGTCTTTCCGTTAGGTCACCGACGCCGCACCCGGCGGCGCGGAGATCGAGTCGAGGATTCCGTTGGTGCCGAAGAACTGCTCGCGCGCGTCGCTCCAGTCCTTGGCGATGGCGGTGATCGGGAACAGCGCCAGCGGGGGCAGCCGGTCGGCATGTCTGGCCAGGATTTCCGGCTTGAAGGGGCGGTATCCGTACTGCGCCACCTGCTCTTGCGCGGCGTCGGTGAACAAGTAGTCGAGGTAGGCCTTGGCGTAGGTCGCCGTCTTCGGCTCGGTGACGTTTGCGTCGACCCAGGCCACGGCGGGTTCGGCAAGGATGCTGACCGGTGGATAAACCAGCTGCAGTTCGTCTTTGTTGGCGGCGACCTCGCGCAGTGCCTCGTTCTCCCAGGTCAGCTGAACGTCGCCGATCTTAGCCAGCGTGAAGCTGTCGCCGGCACCGCGCGCCCCGGCGTCGGAGACCGCCACGTGGTGCAACAGCGAGCGCACATAGTCGGTCGCCTGGGCGCGGCTGCCACCCCGGGTGGTGACCGAGCCCCAGGCCGCGAGGACGCTGAGCTGGCCGTTGCCCGAGCTGCGCGGGTTGGGGGTCACCACGGACACGTCGCCCTTGACCAAGTCGGGCCAGTCGTGGATGGCCTTGGGATTGCCCTTGCGGACGACGAAGACGATGGTCGACGTGTACGGCACCGAGTCGTGCGGCAGCCGCCGTTGCCAGTCGGGGGCGATGAGCCCCCGTTTGCTCAGCGTCTCGACGTCGCTGATCAGCGCCAGCGACACCACGCTGGCCTTCTGGCTGCCGTCGAGGACGCTGCGCAGCTGGCGGCCCGAACCACCGTGAGACTCCTTGATGTCCAAGCTGATTCCGGTGTGCGCGCGATATTGCGGGACGAAGGCCTTGTCGATCGCCGCGTACAGCTCACGCGTCGGGTCGTAGGAGACGTTGAGGATTTGGTTGGTTCCGGCGCCGGGAGCGTTCTTGACGACGATTGCGGTCGCGGCCAGGACGACGGCTACCACACCGACGACGTTGAGCCAGCCGATGCGCAACCGGGGGCGGAAACGCTCGAACGTGGGACGCGCTTTCAACATCCAGGCGTCCTCTCACAGCAAACGCCGGACGATTCCGCCCGGCACCAATACTTTCGAGAATGTTAACGATCGGGCCACTTCGGCACAGCGTTGAGAATCACCCTGAAGCTAACTGCAAACGCGTCCCGTACCTATGCTGAGCAGATGCCGCAACGGGCGTTGCGTGACCGCCTGATCGAACTCGAAGTACCCGACCAGGACGTGGCGCGCGGTCGGGCGCTGCGGAAGACCGTCCCCCGGCGTTCCCTGGCGCAGTTGATCCCGTCTTCGCGGACCGCCACGGAAATCCTGGTCGAGCAAAACGCCGGCCGGCTGCCCCAGCTCGTCCCGCTGCGTTTTGCCCGGATGCTCACCGACCCGTTCTCGTTCTATCGCGGCTCGGCGGCGGTCATGGCCGCCGACCTCGCCGCAAGCCCGACGAGCGGGATCGAGATCATGTGCTGCGGTGACGCACACGTCTCGAATTTCGGCGTGTATGCCGCGCCGGATCGCTCGATAGTGTTCGACCTCAACGACTTTGACGAGGCCGCGGTCGCACCCGCCGAATGGGATGTCAAACGGCTGATCACCAGCGCGATCGTCGGGGGCCGCCACGCCGGATACCCGGCCAAGGCGATCCGCCGCTGCGTCGAGGAGGCGCTGGTGCGCTACCAGACCAGCCTGGAGGCGATGCTCGAGGAGATGAACGTTCTGGACCGCTACTACCTGCGGGTGGAACCGGAGCACTACACCGGGAAAGTGTCCAAGGGCCTGCAGGCGGTGATCGAAAAAACGATATCCCGGGCGCGGACCCGTACCTCGGCGCGAGTCTTCAAGCGGATCACCGAGATTGGGCCCGACGGAACCCCGCGCCTGCGGGAGGCGCCCCCGGTCCTCCAGCATGTCGACGAGGAGACCGAAGGGCCGTTGGTGGAGGCGGTTCAGGAGTACCTGACCGCCGTGCCGGCCGACGTTGCGCTGCTGCTGTCCCACTTCCGCATGACCGACGTCGCGCTGCGCGTGGTTGGCGTCGGCAGCGTCGGCACCCGGTGCTACCTGGTCATCCTGGTGGGGCCCGACGGCACGCCGCTGATCCTGCAGATCAAGGAGGCCACCCGATCGGTGCTCGACGAGTACGGCCGTTGGGCCCAACCGGAGAGCCTCAACGCGGCCGTCGAGGCGAGCGGCCAGGGCGTGCGCGTCATCGACGGCCAGCAGATCCTGCAGGCGATGTCGGACGTGTTCCTGGGCACGACGCGCAAGGACGGCCGCGACTACTACGTCCGTCAATTCCACGACATGAAGGGCTCCGTCGAAACCGAAGGCATGTCCCCCTCCACGTTTGGCGAATACGTCAGTGCGTGCGCGGTGCTGCTGGCGCGCGCGCACTCGCAGAGCGCCAACGCGTCGATACTGCGCGGGTATGCGGGCACCGGTGACACGTTGCACGAGGCGGTCGCCGAGTGGTCCTATGCGTACGCCGACAAGTCGCTCGACGACTTCCATCAACTGCGCGCGGCGGCCGCGTCCGGCGACATCGAGGTGGCCGCGGACCCCGCCCATTGAGAACGCCTCACGCGGGCGTCAGACGGACCGCCAGGCGCGTCGGTCCGCGCAGCAGACTGTTGGTGGACCATTGTGGCGTGCCGACCACGGAAATCCGGCTGACGTGTGTCGTCAGCTCACGCAGCACCGCCTGGGCCTCCATGCGTGTCAACTGCGCTCCGATGCACAGGTGAGCGCCGAACCCAAACGTCATGTGCTGGCTAGGGTTTCGCGTTACCAGGAACGCGTCGGGTTCGTCGAACGCGCGCGGATCCCGATTGGCCGCGCCGATCGAGAGCATGATCCGCGAACCCGCAGGAATGGTGGTGTCGCCGACCCGGTAGTCGCTGAGCGCGGTCCGATACACGTTCTGCGCCGGCGACAGATAGCGCAGCAACTCCTCGACCGCCATCGGTATCAAGTCGGGATCGGCGCGTAGGAGGTCATACTGGTCGGGGTGGGCGGCCAGGGTGTCGAACATGCCGCCCAGCAGGTTGGTGGTGGTCTCGTTGCCGGCCAGCAGCAGCAGCATCGCGAAGTAGAACAGCTCGCGGTCGGGCAGGGAGCCGGCCTCGTTCTCGGCCAGCAGCCGTCCCAGGATGGTGTCGGAACCCTTCAGGCCGCCGACGGCGAACTGCCGCGTGAAATAGCGGTGCATCGCCCACGAACCCCGCACCGAGCCCGCCAGCTTGCGGGCGCCGCGTGCCGTGAGGTCGATGTCGGTGATCTGAACCGACGCTTCGGACCACCGCCGAAAATCGTCGACGTCGGTGTCGGGGACGCCGAGCAACTGGGCAATGAGACGCACCGGCATCGGGATCGCCAGTCGCTGCACCACGTCGCACCCCGGGTTGGCCAGGACGTCGTGGACCGTCTCCGCGGCGAGCCTGTCGATGATGGGACGCCAGCTGTCCAGCGCCGCCTTGGTGAAGGCCGGCAACACCTGACGGCGCTGCCGGGCGTGCGCTTCGCCGTCGAGCGAAACCAGGATCGGGGTACGTATCCGGGTCAGCATGGGCCCGTCGGCACTGGACAGTTTGGCGTCGTCACGGGCGGCCGCCCGGACGTCGTCCAACCGGCTCAGGACGAACACGCTGCGCTTCGGGTTGTACTGCACCCGGGCGCTGGCGTGCAGCCGGCGATAGGCCTCGTGTGGCTGGGCCGCCGTCGCCGCATCCAGCGGATCGTAGGCGGTGATGTCCGCATCGAGCGGCAAGCGCCGGCGGGCGCCCACGGCGTTGGCCAATGCGGCGCCGGCCAGCGTGCGCGCCGCCGAGCCGGTGAAGCGAACCCCGTCAGTGAGCGCCATCGATCACCTAACCTGTATAGTTACGCACTGGACCGTAACGTAACTTTCCGTAATCGACAAGGGTCGTCGCCGTGGACATGACAATCGACGAACTCGCGCGCCGCGTCGATATGACGGCGCGGAACATTCGCGAGTGGCAAACGAACGGGTTGCTCCCACCGCCCGAGCGGCGCGGCCGGATCGGGATATACAACGACGACCACATCTCGCACATCGATCGCATCAAATCGCTTCGAGCACAAGGGTTTCCACTCGATGTCATCCGGCGAGTCCTGGACCAGTCCGGCGAATCCGCGCCCGAGTTACGCCGGCTGACCTCGCAAGCGCTCGGCCCCGCCAACCTCACCGGATCGATGGAGATGAAACGCGTCGACCTGGCCGAACGGTTCGGTCCCGACGCGGAGCAGCACTTGGCCGGCTGCGGGTTGATCGACGTGGTAAACGACGAGCTGCTCGTCATCACCGACACGCGCACGTTCGACTACGTCGAGCAGCTCGTCGCGGTCGGCCTGCCCTTGGACAAGGTTGCCTGGGCGCTGACCCACATGACCAACCATCAGATCGCAAGCATGCAGGCGTTCGTCGACCTCTATCGCGAGCAGATCTGGGAGCCATTCCTGCACGCCGGGCTGCCCATCGACGACTGGCCCGCGATCGCCGAGAAGACCGTCCAATTACGGTCCCTGGGAATCGGTCTCGGCATGCAGGCGTTCCGCAGGGCGATAGACAACGTGGCGGGCCGGATCGCCACCGAGGAAGCCGCCAAGATCGACGTGCCGAGGAGGCCTCGGAAGCGGCGAAGCACCCCTTGAGCGGTGCGACCAATCGCGCGACCGCAGCCGCCAGGTGCGCCGCGCGTATTCCAGTTCGGTATAGGGCCATTGGGTGACGATGCGGCCGGTGGGAGAACGGAAGTAGCTGTCGCACTGGGTCCACACGGTGCGCTCGAGATCCGCGGAAAGGGCTTCGTTGTAGCGCCTTTCGGCCTCCGGGCGCACATCGACGTAGCCGCCCCGGCGCGCCACCCGGCTGACGGCGCTGGCCACCAGCCGCGCGCCCGCCTCCAGGATGTAGACGATCGAGTTGCCGCCCTGGTTGGTGTTGGGGCCGTAGAGCATGAAGAAGTTGGGGAAGCCCGCGACGGCCACCCCCAGATAGGCGCTCGGATCGGCGCCCCAGCGCTCGTGCAGCCGCCGGCCGCCGGCGCCGACCACGTCGATGCCCGACAGGTAGCGCGACGTCTCGAAGCCGGTGGCCAGCACGATCGCGTCGACGTCGACGGCCCGGCCGCCCGCGGTCAGCACCGACGTCTCGGTAACCCGCGCGACGGCATCGGTGACCAGCTCGACGTTGTCCGCCTGCAGCGCGCGGTAATACTCGTCGCCCAGCAGCACCCGCTTGCAGCGGAACGGATAGTCCGGCGTCAGCGCGCGGCGCAGCCGCCCGTCGGCCACGGTGCGCTCCAGGAACGACGTCGCGACGTGCGTACGCGCGGCGACCACCGGGTCGTCGGCGAAGGTGGCGGTGTTGTCGTGCTGGAATTTCCAGATCTGCCAACGCGCGCGGCGCGCGGCCAGGGGATCACGACGGAAGCGCGCCAATTCCGCCGCGCTGTACGGCCGGTCGTCCTTGGGCACCATCCACGGCGGCGTCCGCTGGAACACCGTCACGCGTTCGGCGGTCTTCGCGAGCTCCGGGACCACCTGCACCCCGCTGGCGCCGGTGCCGATCACCGCCACCTTTTTGCCGGCCAGCTCGACACCGTGATCCCACTGCGCGGTGTGCATCAGCGAGCCGCCGAAGTCGGTGAGCCCCGCGATGTCGGGACGCTTCGGCGATCCGAACAATCCGACGGCGCAGACGACGACGTCGGCGCTCAGCGTCTCGGCCTGTCCCGCGCGGTCCAGTTCGCAGTCCCAGCAGCACGCGTCGGAATTCCAGTGGACCGAACGCACTTTCGTGCCGAGCATGAGATGCCGGCGCAGGTCGAAGTCGTCGGCCACCGACTCGAGGTAGGCCAGGATCTCGGGCTGACGGGCGTAGGTGCGGCTCCAGGACTTGTTGGTCGCGAAGGAAAATGAGTACAGGTGGCTCTGGATGTCGCAGGCGGCGCCGGGATAGGTGTTGCGGCGCCAGGTGCCGCCGACCCCGTCGTCGGCCTCGATGATCACCAGGCCGTCGATCCCGGCGCGGCGCCGCGCCACCGCCGCGCCGAGGCCGCCGAAGCCGGCCCCGATGATCGCCACCCTGGGCGGGCGCCGGCGGCGCCTCGCCGCCCGCAGCCGGCCGACCGCATACCGTCGACGGGCCCCTCGGCTCGTCACGGCCCAGCCTTTAGGACCTCGTACCCCTCGAGGTCGCCGTTCGCCCGCCACGCCTGCAGCAGGTCCGCGTACTCGGTCGGTGCCCCGATGAAGAAGCTGCCCTGCCGAGTCTTGGCGTCCGCCTTGCCTTCCCGGTTGTAGTAGCCCGGGGTGCAGGTCCTGGCCCGCTCGGCGGTCGCCGTCGAGCGGGCCACCACCAGGTCGACCCACGCGGATTCGGCCTCGCGCGACGCCTCGATCTCGGTGACGCCGCGCTCCAGCGCCCACGCGATGATCCACGCGGCGTGGCTGGCCTGCACGTCCAGCAGGTAGGGGAAGTTCACCGTGAGCCCCGCCTGGGCGATGCTTTCGATGAAGCAGTTCGGAAAGCCGTTGGCGCACAGGCCCTGGAACGTGCGCACGCCGTCGCGCCACGCGTCAGTCAGCGTCACGCCGTCGCGGCCGATCAGCTCGAACCCGGTGCGCCGGCAGTAGTCGGTGCCGACCTCGAAACCCGTCGCGAAGATGAGGCAGTCGAGCTCGTACGTCGCTCCGTCGACGACCACGCCGGCCTCACCGATGCGCTCGACCCCGCGACCGCGGGTGTCGACCAGCGTGACGTTGTCGCGGTTGAAGGTCTGCAGATACTCGTCGTGGAAACACGGCCGCTTGCAGAAGTAGCCGTACCACGGCTTGAGCGCCTCGGCGGTCGCGGGATCGGCCACGATCGCATCGACGCGCGTCCGAATCTCCTCCATCTTGGCGAAGTCGGCCAGTTCGATGTTCGGGGCCGGGCCCCCGCCCTGCCGCATGACGGGAAGTTTGCGGGTGATGCTCGTCCAGGCGTCGGCGACGAGATCCTCCTCGGCCTGGCCGCCGGCCGTCAGGATCTGGAAGTTGCGGATGCGCTGCGACTGCCAGCCCGGCTGTAATGCGTTGGCCCACTGCGGATCCGTCGGCCGATTGGCTCGCACGTCGACGGAGGACGGCGTGCGCTGGAAGACGTAGAGATGTCCCGCCGCCGCGGCGAGGTGCGGCACGCACTGGATCGCCGTGGCGCCGGTACCGATGATCCCGACGCGCTTTGTCGCCAGGTTCTCCAGCTGTTCGCCGGTGTAGCGGTAGTCCCACCGGCTGGTGTGGAACGTCGGCCCGCGGAAACTGCCGAGGCCGGCGATCCCGGGCAGCTTGGGCTTGGCCTGGTAGCCGTTGGCCATGGAGACGAACTTGGCCCGCATCTCGTCCCGGTGGTTGGTCCGGATGATCCAGCGGGACGTCGTTGGCTCCCAACGGATCTCATGCACGTCGGTGCGCAGGCACGCGTCGCGGTAGAGGTCGTAATGCTCGGCGATGCGCTGACAGTGGGCGAAGATCTCCGAACCCCTGGCGTACTTGTCCGCCGGAATGTAGCCGAGCTCCTCCAATAGCGGCATGTACACATAGCTTTCGACGTCACAGGCGATCCCCGGGTACCGGTTCCAGTACCAGGTGCCGCCCACGTCGGCCGCCCTGTCGATCAACCGCACGCTTTCGACGCCGAGCTCGCGCAGCCGCGCGCCCGTCAGCAGTCCGCCGAAACCGGCGCCGATGACCGCGACGTCGACCTCGTCGGTGAGCGGCTCGCGGGTGAACGTTCCGTCCACCCATGGGTCGTCGGCGAATCGCGCGAAGGCACCCGCCGTCGCCACGTACTGCGCGATCCCGTCCGGGCGCAGTCGCCGGGCCCGCTCTTCGGCGTACTTGCGGCGCAGCGCGTCGACGTCGAACGTCACATCAACGGTCTCGGTCACGGCATCGGCTTCCTCATCGCGAACCCCCGCCGACTATATAATCAATCATTTGATCATATCAATGGCGCGGGATGGGTTCCCGCATCGAGCCTGCGCTCAGCGCGCGAAATTTTGGCCGAACCACGCGCTGGTTGCAGTCTCGGCGCTCCCGCCCGCTATGAACTCCGGCCGCCGCGCAGCAACGTGCCCCTGACCAGTCGCTTGGCCGAGCCCAGCGCCGCGTGGTACTCGTCTGGCGGCAGCGTGGCCGCCAGCTCGGTCAGGCCGTAGATCAGCGAATAGATCGCCTCCACCGAGCCCGGCTTGCCCGCGCCCCCGACGATGCCCTCGATGATCTCGCGGAACGCCTGAAAGCCTGCGTCGGGCGCCCCGGGATCGATCGCGCCCTCGGCGCGGATCGCCCACTCGAAAGCCGCCAGGTCGGGGTATTCGCGCATCAACCGGCCCGATTCGTCGAGCACCGCGTCGATCCGGTCAACGACGTCACCGGGGCGCCCGGCCGCCTCGCGCAGCCGCGGCAACGCGACCTCGGTTCTCGCCGCGACGGCGGCCTTGATCAACTCCGCCTTGTTGGGGAAGTAGTTGTACAGGCTGGCGCTGGTGACGTCGGCCGTGCGGGCGATCTCGCGGATGGTCGCGCGTGCGTACCCGACCCTGGCCACGCACCGCATGGTGGCAACGATGATCCGCTGGC
>NZ_LZKR01000208.1 GCF_001672915.1 Mycobacterium sp. 1245805.9
CGCCGGCCGCCGCGCCGGCGGCGCGGGGGGGGGGCGCGGCGCGGGGGCGCCGGCGGCGGGGCGGGCCCCCCCGGGGGGCGCCGGGGCGGGCGGCGGGACCGGCCGCCGCAGCGGCGTGGTCGGCGGCTCGGGCCGGCGCGGCACCGGCCGTTGGGGCGAGCGGTCGCCGTTCACCCGGATAACGTACGTGCAAGGGCTACCGGCGGGCTCGCAGCCCATTGATGAACGGGCACCCCATCAGCACCCGGATGGCCTGCCGCAGCCCCGTCATGTCGTCGACCGGCTTGTGGAACGGCAGCCGGACGTCGTGGTCGCCGTCGCGGCCCTCGATGCGGAACCGCACGCCGTATCGGTCGAGCCCGAGCGGGCGAACCTGCCCGCGGCGCACGATCGGCGGCAGTTTCGAGACCAGCCGCGCGACCACGTCGTTGTGGACGGTGTCGAGGTGCCACAGCAGGCTCGCCTCGATCTCGCAGAACGGGTCGGGACGGGCGGCCAGCAGATCCGCCACGCTGACCGGCTCGGCACCGGTGGCGTCGGTGACGACCACCGAGTCGATCTCGAGCCGCAGCAGCCGGTACCGAGGCTCTCCCGCCGACCGGGGGGTCTCCACCTCCAACAGCGCCGGATTCGGGTCCTCGGCGGCGATCAGGTCCAGCGTGTCGGTCACCGCGTCGGCCGGGACCTCCTGCAGGCGGCCGCGCACCCACACCAGCGAGCGGACGGGCTCGCGCACCGGAAGCGGCGCGTAGTCCGTCAGCTCCAGCAGCGCCTGCGCTCCCGAGGCCGGGCACTCGCGCTCGACGGGCAGGACGACCGCGAAGGATCCATCGGCCAGCAGGTGGTGCACCGGGGTGGCGATCGGGTCCGCAGCGTCGATGGCCAGGAGCGCGTCGGCGGCCTTGGCGCAGGCGCTGCGGATGCGTTCTGCGGTCGTCGGGATGGGGCAGCTCGGCGATGCCATCGTTCTCCTTCACGCGTATTAGGTAAGCCTAAGTTAACTTACGACGCAGCACGCCGCAAGGCCCGTTCGACGTGGCGCGCCGTTAGGGTTGGGGCGTGGTCCGCATCGCATATCTCGGTCCCGAAGGGACCTTCACCGAGGCGGCGCTGCGCCAAATCACGGCCGCCGGCCTCGTTCCCGAGCAGGGGCCGGGCGCCGTGCGCACGATGCCGATCGAGAGCACGCCCGCGGCGCTGAACGCGGTCCGCGACGGCGACGCCGACTACGCGTGCGTGCCGATCGAGAACTCGATCGACGGCTCGGTGATGCCCACGCTGGACAGCCTGGCGATCGGCTCGCCCCTGCAGGTGTTCGCCGAGACCACCCTGGACGTCGCCTTCAGCATCGTCGTCAAGGCCGGCCTCGGCGCGTCCGACGTCCGCACGTTGGCGGCGTTCCCGGTGGCGGTGGCGCAGGTCCGGCAGTGGCTGGCCGCCCATCTACCCGGGGTGGAGCTGCGGCCGGCGTACTCCAACGCCGACGCGGCGCGTCAGGTGGCCGAGGGACACGCCGACGCCGCGGTGACCTCGCCGCTGGCCGCCGAGCATTGGGGGCTGGGGTCGCTGGCCGACGGCGTCGTCGACGAGCCCAACGCCCGCACCCGCTTCGTCCTGATCGGGCTGCCCGGGCCGCCGCCGGCCCGCACCGGAGCGGATCGAACGTCGGTCGTGTTGCGCATCGACAACGTGCCCGGCGCGCTGTTGTCCGCGCTGGCCGAGTTCGGTATCCGCGGCATCGACCTGACCCGGATCGAATCCCGGCCGACCAGAACCGAACTCGGCACCTACCTGTTCTTCGCCGACTGTGTCGGGCACATCGACGACGGCGCCGTCGGCGAGGCACTCAAGGCGCTGCACCGTCGTTGTGCGGATGTGAGGTATCTGGGTTCATGGCCGACGGGGTCGGCCTCCGGGGTGCTGCCCCCGCCGGCCGACGAGGCGGCGGGCTGGCTGGCGCGACTGCGGGAAGGCGCGCGATGAGCGGCCGCTTGGTGCTGTTGCGGCACGGGCAGTCCTACGGCAACGTCGAGCGCCGCCTCGACACCCGCCCGCCCGGGGCCGAGCTGACGCCGTTGGGCCGCGACCAGGCCCGCGCGTTCGCCCGCGGCTCGGGACGCCCGGCGATGCTCGCGCACTCGGTGGCCACGCGGGCGTCGCAGACGGCCCAGGTGATCGGCGCGGAACTCGAGATGGGCGCGCTGGAATTCACCGGGATTCACGAGGTGCAGGTCGGCCGCCTGGAAGACCGCAGCGACGACGAGGCGGTCGCCGAGTTCAACGCGATCTACGAGCAATGGCATCACGGCGATCTCGACCTCCCCCTGCCGGGCGGGGAGACCGGCAACGACGTCCTGGACCGCTACCTGCCGGTGCTGACCGAGCTGCGGCTGCGCTACCTGGACGACGATGAGTGGACCGGCGACATCGTCGTCGTCAGCCACGGCGCGGCGATCCGGCTGGCCTCCGCGGTCCTGGCCGGGGTGGACGCCAATTTCGCGCTGGACAACCACCTGGAGAACGCCGATTCGGTGGTCCTGGCTCCGATCACCGACGGGCGGTGGAGCTGCGTGCGGTGGGGGTGCTTGACGCCGCCGTTCTACCCGCAGGCCGCCGCGAGCCCGGTCGCCGACGCGGTGGGCTCAAGCACCGATCCGATGGGCTGACGACTCTTCCGCGCACGCGCAACCGACGGCGTCGCAGTCGATGACGAACGTGTGCACCAACAGCTCGGGGCTGTCGCAGTCCGGCTCGGTGCATTCCCACCGACGCAACGAATGACGAATGATGGTGCCGTGGCAGTGATCTAAGCCCGCCCGGCACTCGCGGCACTCAGCGCTCATCAGCCGTTCATAGCATCCGGTCCGGACAAAATGGCGTTGCCGCGCCCGTCAGGCCCAGCCCAGTTCTTCCAGCCGGTGGTCGTCGATGCCGAAGTGGTGGGCGATTTCGTGGATCACCGTGATCGCCACCTCCTCGACGACGTCGTCGTCGGAGTCGCACACGTCCAGCAGCGCCTCGCGGTAGATCGTGATGGCGTCCGGCAGCGAGCCGGCGTAGTCGGAGTCGCGCTCGGTCAGCGCCACCCCTTCGTACAGGCCGAGCAGTTCGGCGTCCTCCGGGTGGCGGTCCTCGACCAGCACGACGACGTTGTCCATCGCCGCGGCCAACTCGGGCGGGATCAGGTCGAGCGCATCGGAGACCAGCTCCTCGAACCGGCGCGGATCCATCCGCACGGCCACCCGGCTAGCCCGCCGGGGCGGGAGCCGGTTCGGCCGGCGCGGGCTGCGGTGCCTCCGCCGGCGGGTTGGGCGCCGGAGGGGCCTGCGGCGCCGGGTTGGCCGGTGGGGCCGCCCCGCCGTCTGGCGGGGGCGGGACGTCCTGCGGCGCTTGCGGGGCCGGGGCCTGGGTGGCGGGCGCCTGCGGTTGCGTCACGACCGGCTGCTGCCCCGGCAGGTGCTGGTTGTTCGGTGGTATGGCGTCGGGCGCGGTGCTGGCCTGGGTGGGCTGGCTCGGCGCCTGAACCGGGATCGGCGGCATCGTCAGCCGCTCCTCGGGAATGTCGGGTGGGGCGATCGGCGCCTGGCCGTTGATCAGGAGCTTGCCCTTGGCGCTGTTCACCAGCGTGGCCCAGCCGCCGTTGCCCAGCGTGGCGCCGATGCTGCACGCGACCTCGCGGCTACCCGCCGACCAACTCGGCAGCGACACCGTCGGGTAGATCAGCGTGAGGGTGGTGGTGCGCAACTTGGTCGGCGCCAGGTACGCGTCCGTCATCTTGGTGCACGCGTCCTTGATGAACCCGTCCTGGTCGGGCTCGGCGGGCAGCGGACCTTGAAACTTCTCGGCCAGGTTCACCGTGCCGGTGACTTCCATGGCGTGCGGCGTCGCGCAGTCGACCGGGACATCCGTGGGCTGGTTGATCGCCGGGTCGATGCCCAGGCAGGTGCCGGTCGGCCAGACCTTGGACTGGTCGACGTCGGCGACCTTGCCCTTGAACGCCTGCTGCTGGTTGTTGCTGCCGGGGAGTTGCAGCCCGCACAGCATGCGGCGGTCCCCGGACTGGCGCCAGGCCCGGTCGCCGGCCCACAGCAGGCTGACCATGAACTTGCTGTTGGGGTCGAACTTCGCGCCCAGGTAGTTGTGCACCGCCGGCTCGCACTGCTCCTGGGTCATCTGCTGGATCCGCGCCGGCGACGGGGGAGCGGCGCTGGGCCCGTACTCCGAGCCGGGGAAGGTCCGCATGTCGACGGACTCGGCCACCTCGAACTTGTGATCCTCGGTGCAGTTGACGATGCTCGCGGACTCGGGGGTGGCATCCGGCCACATCAGGCAATCGCCGCCCTTGGCGCGGTTGAACGCGGCATCACTCTTGGTCCCGGTGCTGGGCACCGGGTCGATGTAGCCGGCCAGCCTTCCCGGGCCGCCGCCGACCGGGATCGCGGTGACCAGTCCGGCGATCAGCAGTCCGCCCAGCGCGGTGAGCAGCAGCGCCCGCCTGGTCGCCGTCGCCTGCAACCCCCGCGGCCATGGGAAGCCGCCCGACGGTGGTTTCGCCGCGTCGTCGCGGGAGCCGGCGTTCTCCGAACTGGAGGCGCTGGCTTCCGTAACTTCCTTCTCCGGCGCTTGCGACATCGGCTCCATTCTGACAGGGCCCCCTGAGTGGCGTGACAAACGTTACGGATGTGGTATGTGGGGCTCGGGTTGGCGGGTGCTCTGCCGTCTGGTCGGGGCCGCGAAAGTAGTGTCGGGGCCGTGATCGACCTGAAGCTGCTCCGGGAAGACCCCGATGCCGTGCGCCGCTCGCAAGTCAGCCGTGGCGAAGACCCGGCGCTTGTGGACGCCTTGCTGGCGGCCGACGCCGCGCGCCGCTCGGCGATCTCGGCCGCCGACGGCCTGCGCGCCGAACAGAAGGCCGCCAGCAAGAGCGTGGGGGCCGCGTCGCCCGAGGAACGCCCGGGCCTGCTGCAGCGCGCCAAGGAGCTCGCCGAGCAGGTGAAGGCCGCGGAAGCCGCCCAGGCCGACGCCGAGGCGGCGTTCACCGCGGCGCACATGGCGATCTCGAACGTCGTCATCGACGGGGTGCCCGCCGGCGGCGAGGACGACTACCGCGTCCTGGACGTCGTCGGCGAGCCGGCGACGATCGAAAACCCCAGGGACCATTTGGAACTCGGCGAGTCGCTGGGCCTCATCGACATGCAACGCGGGGCGAAGGTGGCCGGCTCGCGGTTCTACTTCCTGACCGGGCGGGGCGCGCTGCTGCAGCTGGGCCTGCTGCAACTGGCGCTGCGGCTGGCCGTCGACAACGGCTTCGTCCCGATGATCCCGCCGGTGCTGGTGCGCCCGGAGGTGATGGCCGGCACCGGGTTCCTGGGCGCCCACGCCGACGAGGTGTACCGGGTCGAGGCCGACGACCTCTACCTGGTGGGGACGTCCGAGGTGCCGCTGGCCGGCTACCACTCCGACGAGATCCTGGACCTGTCCGGCGGCCCGCGCCGCTACGCGGGCTGGTCCTCGTGCTTTCGGCGGGAGGCCGGCAGCTACGGCAAGGACACCCGCGGCATCATCCGGGTGCACCAGTTCGACAAGGTGGAGGGGTTCGTCTACTGCGCCCCCGCCGACGCCGAGGCCGAACACCAGCGGCTGCTGGGCTGGCAGCGCGAGATGCTGGCCCTGATCGAGGTGCCGTACCGGGTGATCGACGTGGCCGCGGGCGACCTCGGCTCGTCGGCGGCGCGCAAATTCGACTGCGAGGCATGGGTTCCCACGCAGGGCACCTACCGCGAGCTGACGTCGACATCGAACTGCACCACGTTTCAGGCGCGCCGGCTGGCGACGCGCTATCGCGACGACAACGGCAAGCCGCAGATCGCGGCCACGCTCAACGGCACGCTCGGCACCACGCGGTGGCTGGTGGCGATCTTGGAGAACCACCAGCAGCCCGACGGCAGCGTGCGGGTGCCCGCCGCGCTGGTGCCGTTCGTGGGCACCGAGCTGCTCGAGCCCTAGTGGCGATCGCAAGCGCGGCGTAGCCGGGCGCGGCGGGTCGCCACCGTCGGACTAAGCGACCCCGGCGAAGGTGGGGCTGCCCGCCTCCAGCGGCACGCGGGCGGCGCGCGCGGTGAAGCTGATCGCGTGATACCAGCCGCACAGCATGGTGAGATCGAGGATCTCGCGTTCGTCGAACTCGTCGCGCAGCGCCGCCCACAGGGCGTCGTCGATGTCGCGGTGGTCGCACAGCGCGTCGACCGCGCGAATCAACAGCCGATCGCGCTCGGCGACCCAGCAGGGATCGTCGGCGCTGCCGTGGGTCAGGGAACGGACCTGGCCGCGCTCGAGGCGCGCCTTTTGGGCGAAAAAGGAGATGTGCACGCCCCATTCGTACTCGCAGCCACATCGCGCGCAGGTGCGGTCGATGACGATCTCGCGGTCGCGCAGCGACAGCGACAGCGCGCGGCTCAGCTCGTAGCCGCCCCACAACGTCATGGCCTCGGCCATGGGCAGGTTGCGCACCACTGTTCGAAACAACGCGATCGGTGGCACGCCCGGCGGCATCATCTTGTCCAGCTGAGCGGCCACCGCCGGCTCGTGGGGCGGTTCGAGCGCGCCGATCCGAGGCGTTACTATTTCCGTAACCATGACAGACGAAACTACGTTACGGAAAACGAAACGTCAATCGGCGGTCCGCCCCGGCACGCCGGTGCGCGGGTCGACGACGGGGCGCCCGCTGATGGCCGCCCTCGACCTGCTCGGCCGGCGCTGGTCGCTGCGGATCCTGTGGGAGCTTCGGGACGGTCCGCTCGGGGCCCGCGCGCTGCGCGACCGCTGCGACGGCATGTCGCCCAGCGTTCTCTACGACCGCCTCGGCGAGCTGACCGACGCGGGCCTCGTCGTCCAGCGGGAAGACCAGAGCTACGAGCTGAGCGAGGCGGGTCGCTCCCTCGGTAAGGCCCTGACTCCGCTGGAGCGCTGGGCTGCGCGATGGGCCGAGACGACGCGCTGAATCAGGCGTTCACCGGCTCGCGGGCGCGCTCGTGGCGGCGCATCCGCTCCATGGTGGCGAAGTACCAGGCCAGCGGGAAGGAAAAGCTGGTGAAGAAGCTGGCCAGGAAGAACAGCCACGGGCGGCGGACGCCGCGCCGGTAGCCGTCCACGATCGTAAACACCGGCAGCAGAATGACATTCGAGATGATGTAGTCCTGGCTGCCCGAGCCGGCGGCCGGGTTGCCGAATTGCTGCGCCAGGAAGTGCGGGTAGCTGGCCGGTCCCGAGACGATGCTGCCCTCGCCGTGCGCGGCGAGCACGAAATGGATGTTGAAGTACCAGCCCAGCGCGATCGAGGCGATGCCCGCGGCGTAGTACACGAGTTCCAGCGGCGAGAACCACGGTCCGTCGGCGGGTTTGGCGTAGATCTTCGGGTTCGACGCGATAATCCAGCCGATGACGGCGATCCCGAGGATTGCGTGGATGTAGAGCCAGATCATGGGCGAAGTGTCACCCTGATTCCGAAGTTTTGTCAATATTGACACACAAACCCTGGGGTACCTTACTGATCATGGTCAGGCCCGCGCAGACGGCGCGCAGCGAACGCACCCGGGAGGCGCTGATACAGGCCGCCCTGGTGCGGTTCCTCGCCCAGGGTGTCGAGGAGACGTCGGCCGAGCAGATCGCGGCGGACGCCGGGGTGTCGCTGCGGACGTTCTATCGCCACTTCCGGTCCAAGCACGACCTGCTGTTTGCCGACTACACCGGTCTGAACTGGTTTCGCGCGGCGCTGGACGCGCGTCCCGCCGACGAGCCGATCATCGATTCCGTGCAATCGGCCGTCTTTTCGTTCCCGTATGACGTTGAGGCCGTGACGAAGATCGCCGCGTTGCGGGGCGGCGAGATCGATCCCGGCCGCATCGTCCGGCACATCCAGGAAGTGCAGGCCGACTTCGCCAACGCCATCCAGGAGCAACTGCACCGGCGTAGCTGCGCCGCGGCCGCCACGCCGGACGCGCGACTGCGCGCCGCGGTGACCGCGCGCTGCATCGCGGCCGCGGTGTTCGGTGCGATGGAATTCTGGATGCTCGGCGGGGATCGGTCGCTGGGCGAGCTGGCGCGGGTGTCCCACGTCGCGCTCGAGTCGCTGCGGGCCGGCATCACCGACGCCTGGGCCTGACCCCAGTTTCGTCATAATTGACAAAACTTCGCGGGCATGCCAGCCTCCATTCCTGGAGGGCAGGGACATGACTGAATATGACGCGATCGTCATCGGCGCGGGACACAACGGGTTGGCCGCGGCGGTGCTGCTGCAGAAGGCCGGGCTAAAAACGGTGTGCCTGGACGCCAAGCTGTATGCCGGTGGGATGGCTTCCACCGTCGAGCTTTTCGACGGGTACCAGTTCGAGATCGCCGGGTCGGTGCAGTTCCCGACGGCGTCGGTGGTGGTCGAGGAGTTGGGCCTGGACACCCTCGAGACCCTCGACCTGGAGGTGATGTCGGTCGCGGTGCGTGGCGTCGGCGACGATCCGCTGATCCAGTACAGCGACCCGATCAAGTTGTTCACCCACCTCAACGAGGTGCACGGCGCGGACGCCGTCAACGGGATGGCGGGACTGATGGCCTGGAGCCAGGCGCCCGCCCGGGCGCTCGGCCGGTTCGAGGCGGGGACGGAACCCAAGACCTTCGACGAGATGTACGCCTGCGCCACCAACGAATTCGAACGCTCGGCCATCGACGACATGTTGTTCGGCTCTGTCACCGACGTGCTGGACCGCTACCTGCCCGACCGCGAGAAGCACGGCGCGCTGCGCGGCTCGATGACCGTGCTGGCCGTCAACACCCTCTACCGGGGGCCGTCCACCCCCGGCAGCGCGGCCGCGCTGGCCTTCGGGCTCGGCGTTCCCGACGGGGACACCATGCAGATGAAGAAGCTGCGCGGCGGCATCGGCGCGCTCACCGCTCACCTCGCGCAGCTGCTGGAGAGCCTGGGCGGCGAGGTGCGGCTGCGCACCAAGGTGACCGAAATCCTCGTCGCCGACGGGCGGGTGACCGGCGTGCGCACCGAGGCCGGGGATACCCTGACCGCGCCAACCGTCGTCTCGAACCTCGCGCCGGACCTCACGCTCAACGAGATGATCGACCCCGCGGCGCTGCCCGCCGACATCCGCGAGCGCTACGCGGGGATCGACCACCGCGGAAGCTACCTGCAGATGCACTTCGCGCTGGACGAAGCCCCCCAGTTCGCCGCGCCCTACGAGGTGCTCAACGAGCCGGCGATGCAGGCCTCGATCGGCCTCTTCTGCACCCCGGAGGAAGTCCAGCAGCAGTGGGAGGACGCCCGGCGCGGCATCGTGCCGGCCGACCCGACCGTAGTGTTGCAGATCCCCTCGCAGAACGACCCCGACCTGGCGCCCGAGGGCAAGCACGCCGCGTCGGCCTTCGCGCTGTGGTTCCCGATCGAGGGCGGGGCGGACTACGGCCAGGCGAAGGTCGAAATGGGCCAGCGGGTCATCGAGAAGATCACCCGGCTCGCGCCGAACTTCGAGCGCAGCATCATCCGACACACCACATTCACGCCCCGGCACATGGGCGTGATGTTCGGCGCCCCGGGTGGCGACTACTGCCACGGCCTGCTGAGCTCGGACCAGATCGGGCCGAACCGGCCGGGTCCGAAAGGCTTTCGCGGCCAACCGATCCCGATCCAGGGGCTCTACCTTGGCGGCGTGGGGTGTCACGGCGGCCCGGGAATCACGTTCATCCCCGGCTACAACGCCGCCCGGGCGGCGCTGGAAGACTTGGGCCGCTAGGGGCCGCTAACCCCGCCCGGCCAGCAGTTCGTCCAGCAGCGCGACGAACTCGTCCGGGCGCGACGGCGTGAACGCCGGGCTGGGCCAGGTCCCCGGGACGTCCAGGGTGATCAGCGTGGACTTGAACGGCCGCTGTACGTCCAGGGGCAGCCAGCGGCGCAGGTCGGAGCTGCCCCAGATGCGGAAGCGCTGCATGAACATGCCCAACGCCTCGGCCTTGTACCCGTCGATGGCGTCGAGCGCGATTACCTTCGACGTACCGGAGGGAAAGTGGTAGCGGCGCAACGTGATCGCGGCGCGATCCAGCTGGACCAGGCCGTCATCGTAACTCGCGTTCATTTCTTTGAGCTCCGCAGCTCATGCCCCCGCGCGGTCAGGCAGCGGCCGTCCTCCAGCCGCCACTGCCACCCGTGCAGGTTGCAGGTCAACGTGTTGTCCTCTATCACACCGAATTTCGACAGGTCGGCCTTGAGATGGGGGCATCGACGCTGAATCTCCCAGCCGTCCATGGTGATCGATGCGGAGTCGTCGTGGGTCTCGGCGAACCAGCCGTCGGCGTAGGCGATGCGTTCGTCGGTCAGACACTTGAAGAACGTGTACAGGTATTCGTTGTAGCCGCCCACCCGCCATGCCTTGAACCGGGTGGACAAGAAGATGGTGTTGACCCAGTCGGGTTCGCGATCGCGCAGCACGGTGCGCACCAACTCGGGCGCAATGGCGAAGCCGTAGCGGACCTTTTCGTCGGGAATCCGTTCGCGCACGGTCCGTTTCGGGAAGTCCAGGATCACCGCCTCGGGGCCGATGGCCAGCTCGACGGGATAGCCGATACCGTCGCAGATCTCGTCGCTTTGCAGCATGATCGGCTCGAACAGCGCGCGCAGCTGTTCCAGCAGCGGCTCGCCCGCGGCCGAGGCCCAGCTCGCGCGCTCGGCGGCCAGCACCGGGGCCATCCGCTCGGCGTACTCGGCGATGTAGTCCGCTTTTCCGGTGGTGAAGATGGCCTCGACTTGGTCGTCGGGCAACGGGTGGCGAAGCGAATTCAGCGTCGAGCCGGTGAAGTCGGCCGTCGAACCGGGCATCATCAGCAGGCCGCGATCGTGCCCGTGCGCGCGCATCTGCTCGAGGAACACCATTTGGTCGGGAAAAATGTTGGCCGGGTCGCCGTGGTCGTCGTTGAGGTGGCGCAACTCGGGGTCCAAGAAGCACGGCGGCCCCGCCGACGGCACGACCCAGGTCGCCCCGACCTGGGCGATGTACTGACGGGCACGGTCCATGCCACGCTGCCTCTTCTGGCTGCCGAACGACTCCTTGGCGCGCGCCGGCATGTCGTAGACCATCGGGTACCAGATCGCCCCGGAGTACTGCAGCAGATGCACGTCGACGTGGCCGAAGTCGGCGGCCACCACGTCGAGATCCACCGGCCGGGCGTCGTTCATGTTGAAAACCGTTGTCTCGCCGTCGGAAACGATCAGCGCCGAATCACCGATCGGGCCGTCGGCCGGCGCGCGCAGGGCGATGATCATGACGTCGAGGTCGCCCTTGGGCCCGCTGACCCGGTGCGTGGTCGAGTCGGTGGTCTCGAAAAACCGGTGAAACCCCAGCTTTTGCAATTCGTTTCGCAGGTCGGGGACCGGGAAGTCGGGCAGCAGCACCACCGCGTCCTTGTTGACGTGCTCGCTGAGATTCCTGGCGTCGAAGTGGTCCTTGTGCAGGTGCGAGACGTACAGGTAGTCGCAGTCGCCCAGTTGGTCCCAGTCCAGCGCGCTGTTGTCCGGGAACGGGAACCAGGACGCGAAGTAGGCGGGATTGACCCAGGGGTCACAAAGGATGGTGCCCGCGCGGGTCGCGATCAAGAATCCGGCGTGGCCTACGCTCGTGACCTGCACTGATACCTTTCAGGGACGTTGGGGCGTTGACGGCTTGTCAGGCCCCGAGCTTAGCGCGACGACTGATCTTCGGCGTCCCACAGCCGCCGGTAGTGGTCGATGCGAGCCGGGTCGGGCTCGACGCCGTACGCGTCGAAGAATTCGGCGCCCAGCGGCGACCGGGATAGTTCCAGCCCAACGACAGCGTCGCCACCGCCAGGTCGGCCCACCGATCGGCGACGCCGAGCTCGCCGAAGTCGACGTGCCCGCAGCAGCGGCCGTCGTCGCCGATCAGCGTGTTGGGTGCGCACGCGTCGCCGTGGCAGACCACCGCCCGATCGATCGGCGGCGGCGGGCCCAGGCGCTCCCGCGCTGCCGGCGACAGCATGGCCAGCCGTCCGGTGACCGACCAGTCGAACGGGCAGGACGACACCGGCATCCGATCGTGCAGCGCGCGAAGCCCCGCGCCGATCGCGCGCACGGCCACCTCCGGTGCCGCCAGCCATCGCGGGTGCACCGCGGACAGGCCGGGCAGCGCGCGGGTGCGCAGCCACGCCCGGCCCCCGTCGACGCCCCAGCCCAGCACCTCCGGCACCGTGACGTACCGGGCGGCCCACCCCAGCCGGGCCGCCTCACCGCCGAAGTCCGCGACGTCCGCGTCGGCCACCTTGATGAATTCTGCGCCGGAAGCCCCCGGACCCACCCGGAAGGTGACGCCGCCCAGCTCGTTGACCCAGATCGCGCGCACGGGCCTGCCGGCGGCGAACCGGGCGACGACCGCCGGCACGGGGGGCGGTGAATCGGGGACGGACAAGGGGTTGCCTCTCTTCGGCGCTTGAGGCGCCTCACAGTCCGGAGCACTACGCTGAAGCGCTGTGGAACCGGTATACGGGACTGTCATCCAGCTCGCCCGCCTGGTCTGGCGTATCCAGGGTCTCAAGATCTCCGTCTCGGGCGTCGAGAACTTGCCGAAGACCGGCGGTGCCGTCATCGCGATCAACCACACCGGCTACCTGGACTTCACGTTCGCGGGTTTGCCCGCCTACAAGCAGGGCCTTGGGCGCAAGGTGCGGTTCATGGCCAAGCAAGAGGTGTTCGACAGCAAGATCACCGGGCCGATCATGCGCAGCCTGCGGCATATCTCCGTGGACCGGCAGGACGGGGCGGCGTCCTACGAAGCCGCGGTTAGGAACCTCAAGGACGGCGAGCTGGTCGGCGTGTACCCCGAAGCCACGATCAGCCGCAGCTTCGAGATCAAGGAGTTCAAGTCGGGGGCGGCCCGGATGGCGGTCGACGCGGGCGTCCCGATCGTTCCGCACATCGTCTGGGGCGCGCAGCGGATCTGGACCAAGGGGCACCCCAAGAAGCTGTGGCGCCCCAAGGTGCCGATCGTGGTGCTCGTCGGCGAGCCGATCGAGCCGACGCTGGCCGTCGAGGAATTGAAGGGGCTGTTGCATTCACGGATGCAACATTTGCTGGAACGGGCCCAAGAACTGTATGGACCCCACCCGACCGGGGAATTCTGGGTGCCGAAACGGCTCGGGGGCGGCGCCCCGTCGCTAGCCGAAGCGGCCCGCATGGACGCCGAGGAGGCCGCCCAGCGGGCCGCCCGCCGCGCCCGGGCCGCCGGGCCACCGGAGCCGTGATGGCGGAGCCAACCTTTCGCACCCTCGAGATCCTGGCCCAGCTCGTCGTCCTGGCCACCGGCACGCGAATCACCTACCGCGGCGAGGAGAACATCCCCGACCGCGGCGGGGCCGTGATCGCGATCAACCACACCAGCTACGTCGACTTTCTGCCTGCCGCATTAGCCGTGCATCGCCGCCGCCGTCGGCTTAGATTCATGATCAAAGCCGAGATGCAACAGGTGAAGGTGGTTAATTTCCTGATCAAGCACACCCGCACCATTCCCGTGGACCGCGGCGCCGGGGCGGACGCCTACGCGGTAGCCGTGCGGCGGCTGCGCGAGGGCGAGCTGGTCGGCGTCTACCCGGAGGCCACGATCAGCCGCAGCTTCGAACTCAAGGAGTTCAAGACGGGCGCGGCCCGGATGGCCGCCGAAGCCGACGTCCCGATCGTCCCGGTGATCGTCTGGGGCGCGCACCGCATCTGGACCAAGGACCATCCGCGGAACGTCGGCCGCAAGAAGCTGCCGATCAGCGTGGCGGTGGGGGCGCCGGTGCGGGCTACCGGAGACATCGAGTCCACCAATGCCGCGCTGCGCGAATCGATGACGACGCTGCTGCATCAGGCGCAGCAGCACTATGCGCACCCCGCCGGCGCCTACTGGGTGCCGCGCCGGCTCGGCGGCGGCGCGCCGACCCCAGCCGAGGCGGCGCAGATAGAGGCCGACGAGGCGGCGGCGAGGTCGGCCAAGAGGGTCGCCCACCGGACTTCGCATCAGTCGCGTTAGGGGGAAGGATAGGAACATGGCAGAGCCGTTTTTCCGCTTGGCGGAGATCGTTGTTCCCGCGTTCGCTGCGATGAACGGAACCAAGCTCAATTTCGAAGGCCTGGAAAACATTCCGGCCCGCGGCGGCGCCCTGATCGCGCTCAACCACACCAGCTACCTGGACTGGATGCCCGCGTCGATTGCCGCCAAAGAACGCAAGCGACGCCTGCGCTTCATGATCAAGGCCGAGATGGCGGACGTGAAGGCGGTCAACTTCGTGATCAAGCACTGCCAGCTCATCCCGGTGGACCGCCGGAAGGGGGACGAGGCGTACGCGGTGGCCGCCCAGAAGCTGCGGGAGGGCGAGCTCGTCGGGCTCCACCCCGAGGCGACCATCAGCCGCAGCTATGAACTCCGGGAGTTCAAGTCGGGGGCAGCCCGCCTGGCGCTGGACGCCCGGGTGCCGATCATTCCCATGATCGTCTGGGGCGCACATCGGATTTGGCCCAAGGACCATCCAAAGAAGGTGTTCCGCAACAAAGTTCCGATCACCGTGGCCGCCGGGCGCCCGCTGCCACCGGACGGCAACGCCGACCAGCTCATCGCCGCGGTGCGCCAGGTGATGAACGCGATGCTGTACCGAGTGCAGGAGGAATATCCGCACCCCGAGGGCGAGTTCTGGGTGCCGCGGCGCCTGGGTGGATCCGCGCCGAACCAGGACGATTCCCGGGCGATCCGGTTGGCCGAATTGCACGAGCGGATGCAACGGTCCGGCAGCGACGGCGTGACGCGACCGGGGCAGACCCAAAGCGGATTGCACTGAGAGAAGGCGGATTCTCTCAATGACCTTGCCGGCGCTGATCGCCTGCGACGTCGACGGCACCTTGTTCGACGAAAACGAGACCATCTCCCCGCGCACCCGTGACGCCGTGCGTGCCGCCGTCGCCGCCGGGGCGCAGTTCGTGGTGGCGACGGGACGGCCGCCGCGCTGGATCCGCCCCGTGGTGGACGCGCTCGGCTTCGCGCCGATCGCGGTGTGCGCCAACGGCGCCGTCCTGTACGACCCCGCGAACGACCGCGTGGTCTCGTCGCGAACGCTGGGCACCGACACGCTTGCCGAGCTGGCCGAGCTCGCGACCCGCGTCATCCCGGGCGCCGGTCTGGCCGTCGAGCGGATCGGCGAGCGCGCCCACGACACGGCCACTCCGCAGTTCATCAGCTCGCCGGGCTACGAGCACGCGTGGCTGAACCCGGACAACACCGAGGTGTCGATCGCCGACCTGCTGAGCGCCCCGGCGATCAAGCTGCTGATCCGCAAGGCCGGTGCCCGCAGTTCGGACATGGCCGCCGAACTCGCCAAACATGTTGGCATCGAAGGGGATATCACCTACTCGACCAACAACGGCCTGGTCGAGATCGTCCCGCTGGGGATCAGCAAGGCCAGCGGCGTGGAGGAGGTCGCCAAGCCGCAGGGCATCACCAGCGACGACGTGGTGGCGTTCGGCGACATGCCCAACGACATCCCGATGCTGCGGTGGGCGGGCCACGGTGTGGCGATGGGCAACGCGCATCCCGATGTGCTGGCCGCCGCCGACGAGGTCACCACGCCCAACAGCGACGACGGGGTGGGTCGGGTGCTGGAACGCTGGTGGCTTTAGCCCGCTAACCCGCCGGGGCGATTGCCGCCGCGAGTTGCTGGGGCAGGTAGTTAACGAACAGCGGGACCAGTCCCATGAACGGCGTGCCGAAGATCGTCACATCAATTGACGTGCCAAACGGTATGGCGCTGAAATCGACAGTCGCCGTAATGGGGTGGGGCGGAACGAGAATGCCGTCAAACGGCAAGTGCAAAGTGATCGGTACGATAACGCTGACGGGGCCAATGATCGGAATTGTGGCGCCTACTGGCACCGGGATCGTCATGTCCACGATCGTTTCGCCGTTCAGGAACCCGTTGGCTACCACGGCCGGAGCGTTCACGAGTGCGCCGAGCGCCCCCACGGGGTCGCCGGCCAACAGGGCCGTCTGAACCGCCGTCGCGCTGGTCGCGAGCCCTGTGAGCCCGGCGAGCGGCGCACCCGCGGCCGCGTAGGTGATCACCAGCGGCAACCCGAAGAAGGCGCTGAGCGAACCGGTCGTCGGGTCCGCCAGCGGTAACGTAGCCGTCGCCGAAATGCTGGGAATCGTAAGCACATTGAGCACGTTGGTGAAGTTCTGCGACATCTGCCGGGGGATCGACGGCGGCATCAGGTTGGTGAAGTACTGCGCCTCCTGCCCGGGAATGTTGGCGAGGTCGAACAGATTTCCCAGCGGGCCGAGCAGGGTGGGGGTCGTCGTGGCGCTCACCGTGGGAAGGACTGGGGGGAAGATGCTGCCCCCCGTTATTGTGATCACCGGGTTCCCCGGGTTGGTGCCTGTCACAAGGAGATTGGCGAAGGCCTGCGCCACATCCTGCACCGCGCCGAAGTAATTGCCCGCCAGGACGGCCTGCCAGGCCACCTGTAGCTGAGCGCCGAACGCGGGCAGCCCGGCGATGATGCCGGTCGTCGCGGCGTAGAGGTTGGTCACGAACTCCTGGGCGAAGCCGATCTGGGTGGTGACGAACCCTTGCAGGGCGGTAACCGGGTTGAATGCCAGCAGTTGCTGGACCGCGGCCTGGATGGTCGCCGGCAAATTAGCCAATACGGCCGGGAAGTTCTGGACGGTGTAGGCGAGCGCCGTCGCAATCTGCTGCCAGTAACCCATCTGGTTGGCGATGACCTGGCGCAGGAACGGGAAGGGGTCAGCTCTCCAAGCGGTGAAGACAGACTGCAGGTTCGCCGAAGTCGTGGCGATCAGCTGCCCGTACGCACCGCCCGGGACGAAGGCGGTGGCCGCGCCGCCGAGCGTGGGCGTGTTCACCGTGCTCAGCAGGCCCTGCTCGGCGTTGGCGAGCTCGGTGCCGAGATACGCCGCCGCGCTACCATTCAACAGCCCGACGAACTCGTCCTGAAACGCCACCGCCTCGGCGGTGAGCGCTTGGAAGTCTCGGCCGAAGGTGCCGAACACCTGCGAGATCGCCGTCGACACCTCGCCGCCGGCCGCGGCCGCGATCCCGGTCGTGGGGGCCGCCGCCGCCGCGGTCGCCTCGCCCAGGGTGGAGCGGATGCCAGCCAGGTTCTCGGCGGCGGTCGACACTACCTCCGGCTCTGTGACCACGAACGACACGGCCGTCTCCCCTCGAGTCGAACCCCCTCCAGTTCGAGACTATGTGACCTGGCGCACGTCCGGTCCCGAACGCGCCAATCGCCCGGAAAAACTGAGCGGCCGCCTAGGTGGCGGTCGGGTGGGTCGGTAGGGAGAAGTGCTCGGACGGCACGTCGGGACCGCTGGGGGACTGGGTCGACAGCGGCGTCGTAATGCCGTCGACGACCTCACTGACGTTCCCGGTGAGCCGCTCGTAGTTAAGGACCCCGTGCTGGAAGTTCTGCGTAATGCGCAGCGGCTCTTGTATTTCCGCGCTGGTCGGCAGGCCGAGCGGGCCGCGCTCGTAGCTCAGCGAGGCCCAGGCGTCATAGATGGCACCCGTCACCGGCTCCGCGCCGGTCTCGGGCGACCAGTACATCGCGCCCTTGGCGAAGGTCGCGAAGCGGGCGCCGCCTTCCGCGTTGTCCTCCGGCGAGGTGGGCGCGCCGAGGACGCTGTTCATGCCGCCGATCGCGAGCCAGTGCTCGTAGATGGCGCCCCCCTGCAGCGCCTTGATCAACTCCTCCGGCGGATCGTTGAAATGCGATGCGATATCCCGGATTTCGTCCATCAGCGCGTAGGCGGCGTTGCCGGGGCAGTCGGTGTTGCCGACGTCGCGGTGGGTGAAGATGGTGGGCAGGTTCGCGACGGCGCCGGCCGGAAAGGTGGTGTAGTGGCTGCCGGCCGACTCCAGGGCCACCGTGCCCTTGGGGTCGACGCCGTCCATGCCCAGCCGCCAGCCGAGCAACCGGCCCACGGTCCGCAGCTGGATGGGGGTCGGCGGCACGTCGTCGAAGTTGCCGATCATCGCCACACCCCAGGTGTTGCGGTTGAAGCCGCCGGTGTGGAAGGCCTCGACGGCCTTGGTCAGCCCCCCGGCGCTGCCCTCGAACACCTGGCCGTACTTGTCGACCAGCGCGTTGTAGGCGATGTCGCACCAGCCCAGCGTCTTGCTGTGGTAGGTGTAGATCGCCTTGACGATCCCGGCGGATTCCAGCGGGGAGTAGTCGTTGCTGCCCGCGGTGTGGTGGATGACGGCGGCGCGAATCCCGTTGTCGTACTGGGGACTACCGCATCGCAGCGACTCGTCGGCGCCCCACTCCGCGCGGCTGATGATGGCGGGCGGCTGGCCGGGCATCATCACTCCCGACGGCGGCGTCCACTGGGTGTGCACCGGCGCTTGCGGCGGGGAGATGAGGATCGCCGAGATGTTCTCCGCGTAGGGCTGTTCCCTGGAGGCCGGCCTGTATCCGAGGCCCGCGTCGCTGGCGGGGGCGGGGGCCGGTTGCGTCGTCGGCGCATCGATCGGTCGTGTGACCGCGATCTGGACCGTCGTGGTGGTGCCGACGAAGACCGGGTCCGTGCTGCGCGGGCCCTCGGTCGCCCCGTCGCTCGCGGGCCCGGCGTCGGGGGCCGCCGTTTCGTACTCGGTCTGGTACCAGGGGCCCCAGGAGCCGTCGGGGCGCCTGGCGCGCACCCGGGTGGACGTGCCGGCGAGGTCCCCGGTGAGTGCCACCAACGAAAACGGGGTGTCCTGGGTGAGTTCGCGAACCGTGACCCCACCCCCGAGCCCGATCAGCGGCTGCTCGGCCAGCTGAGTTTCGGGCGGCCGCGCCGGTTTCGGGGTTCCCCGGTCGCGCGTCGCGTCGCCAACCCAGGAGACGATGACGACCGTGGCCGCGATGGCGGTGAGCAACATCGTCGGCGCGCGACTCCGGGACACCAGCTGATGTTACTTGTGTTCCTGGTGTTATTTATGAGGCGACACGATTTCGAGCGCCAGAGACCACGAAACCTGTTCGACGGCACCGCAGAGGGCGGACTCTGCGGTGCCGTCAGGGGGCAGGTTCCTCGCGGCTCTAGTGGGGCAGGACCGGCGCGGCGGCGGCCGGCAAGGCGCCGGTGGCACCGGTCGCGGCCGGCAGCGCACCCGCGGCGGCCGGCAGTGCACCGGCGGCAGCGCCCGGCAGGGCACCCGCGGCGCCCGGCAGCGCACCCGCAGCACCCGGCAGGGCACCGGCGGCGGCACCCGGCAGGGCACCCGCGGCACCCGCGGCAGCACCCGGTAGCGCACCCGCGGCACCCGGCAGCGCACCCGCAGCACCCGGCAGGGCACCCGCGGCACCCGGCAGGGCAGCGGCGGCACCCGGCAGGGCCTTGGCCGCGCCCGGCAGTGCACCCGCGGCGGCCGGCAACGCGGCACCCGGCGCGCCACCCGCGGCGCTCTGCTGGACACCCTGCATGATGGCCGGCATCACCAGGCCCTTGAGCAGGTCGATGGCCTGGTTGGCGCCCAACTGGTTGGCGGCCTGCATCAGGTCGTTCATCAGCCCGCCGCCGCCGCCAGAGGTGCCGCCGGTCCCGCCGGTGCCGCCGGACGCGATCGGCGAAGCACCGCCCAGCGTCGACGGGTCACCCAGGATCG
>NZ_LZKR01000209.1 GCF_001672915.1 Mycobacterium sp. 1245805.9
GCCGATGGTGCTGCGACGCTTCACTGGTCTGCCGCGGCCCGGTCAAGGGTCGCGCGTCAGTGGTGTAGGCCCGTGACGGGTTCGTGGGTGCTGGCCTGGATGTCGGTTGAGGTCAGGGCGAACAGCTGATTCGACAGGTCGGACAGCGCGCGGGCGATCGCCAGTTCGTCGCCGATCTGGGCGACCGGCTGGTCGGCGGGATCCAGCCGCGCCAGACCCACCCCGACGAACTTCTTTCCCGCCCAGGCCAGCCGCGCCTTCGCCCGGGTGCGCTCCTCATGCTCTTCGACGACCAGGTCGATTTGGCAGGTCTTGGTGCCGTCAGCGTTGCCGGTCATCGCCAGTCTCCTTGCCTTGACGGGTATTTGCTCACTCGATACCACGTAACGGCGCCGCGAAGTAGGGGCGAATGTCACCTGTGAGCGCGGGCCACGGGCGTGAAACGGTTTTCGACGGACCGCCGACCATTCAGCAAATTGCTCGATAAACAAACCGTCGATATTAATCGACAATATTGTTGGTTTTAATCAACAATTCGTTGACATATATCGACGCGTCCATAAAGTAACTTTCGTGGACGACCTCGCGCAGGCCGAGTAGATGCACGCCTCCCGCGGCCGCCGTCCGTCGCATCATTCGGGTGACGATCGCGAGCAGGCCATCCTGGCCACCGCGGAGCGCCTCCTGCAGGAGCGGCCGCTGGCCGACTTCTCGGTCGACGATTTGGCCAAGGGCGCGGGCATTTCCCGTCCCACCTTCTACTTTTATTTCCAGTCGAAGAACGCCGTGTTGCTGTCGCTGCTGGACCAGATGAACGGCAAGGCGCACGCGGCGCTTACGGCGCTGGGCGGCAAGCTGTTCGGCGATCCCGCGGCGCTATGGCGGGCGCGCATCGAGGCGTTCTTCGAGGTGTCGGGCTCGCACCGGGCGGTCGCCGTGGCGGGCGCCGCGGCGAAGGCCACCAACCCCGAGGTCCGGCAGCTTTGGTCGACGCTCATGCAGAAGTGGATCTCGCACACCACGGCGGCGATCAAGGCTGAGCGCCGCCGCGGCGCCGCCCCGGACACCTACCCGGCCGAGGATCTGTCGGTCGCGCTGAACATGTTGAGCGAGCGCGTGATGGCGGCGACGTTCACCGCCGAGGAGCCGGCGATCCCCGAGGACCGCGTGATCGACATGCTGGTGCACATCTGGCTGGCCAGCATCTACAAGGCCGACGCCAAGGCGTTGGCCACTACCGGTTTTTGAGCGCCCGCGCGGCGCGGTCCAGGCTCTGGTCGATCAGACGGTCGGCGGCGCCGAAGTAGGTTGCCGAGGGGGCCTTGCCCACCAGGTCGGCGATCGCGCGCTGCTCGCCGTAAACGTCTGCCAGGCGCAGGTTTTCGGCCATCCGCGCGGAATGCACCTGAAGCCCGGCCAGCAGTTCGCCGCACTGCGAACCCGCGACCACGGTCCGCCGGGCCAGGGTGCGCAGGGTGTCCCATTCGGCGTGCCACGCGCCGTCGGGCCGTTCGTCGTTGGCCAGCGCCGCGGCGGTGTGCAGCGTCGCCGCCAGTTGCGGCGCCGTGACAGCGGCCCGCCGGATCAGGATGGACAACACCGGGTTGCGCTTGTGCGGCATCGACGACGATCCGCCGCGGTTGTCGCCCGCGGGCTCGTCCAGTTCGCCGATCTCCGGGCGGGCCAGGGTGACGACGTCCGAGGCGATGCGGCCCCAGGCGTCGGTGCAGCCGACGAACGCGTCCCCGGCCGCGGTGACCGGCGTGCGCGTCGTGTGCCAGGGCGACCGGTCGCTCAGCCCCAAAGCCGTTGCGACGCTTTGCGCCAGGCGATCGGAGGTTGCCGATGGGTCGGCCCCGCCGAGCAGTGTCGCCAGTTCGGTGGTCGCGGCCCTGGTTCCGACCGCCCCGCCGACCTGGACGGGAGTGACCACGCCGGCGAGCCGCTCGTGGGCGTCGACGACCCCGTCCAGCCAGCCCGCCGCCTTGGCGCCGAACGTGCTGGGCGCCGCGTGCTGGGTGAGGGTGCGGGCCACCATGGGCGTGCCGCGGTGCGCCGCGGCGAGGTCGGACAGGTTCGAAATCTGTTGCGCGAGTTGGACTACGAGCTCATCGACGACCGCGCGCACACCCAGCATCAGGGCGGTGTCGAGAACGTCCTGGCTGGTAAGGCCCCGGTGGATCCACGACCCCACGGCGGGGACGGCCCGCGCGCGCAGCAGGTCGACCAGGCCGATGACCGGGTTGCCGCCACCCTCGGCGCCGACCGCGAGCGACTCGCGGTCGCCGTCACGCAGCAGGCCCGCCAGATCCGCTCCGGCGCATTCGCCGGGCGCCAGGCCGGCGGCGGTCAGCCCCGCCAGCCAGGCGGACTCGACCGCGACCATCGCCTCCAGCAGCGCGGCGTCCGTCATGTGCGCGCCCGCCCGCTGGTCGCCGGGCCACAGCAGGTTGGTCATCGCCGGTACTCCAGGAACACGGTCTCGTCGGGACCCTGCAGGTGGATGTCGAAACGGTATCCCGCGCAGCCGCTTTCGGGGACGCACACCAGGCCGGCCAACGCCGCGTCGTCGCCGGGCAGATAGGCGCGGGTGAACAGCCGGTCCAGCAGGCCCCGCGCGAACACGGCGAGCGCGAAGAACGGCGCGCGCCCGGGTTCGGCCGGGCCGGGTGCCACGGTGGTGAAGGAGTAGCGGCCCGCGGCGTCGGTCGCGCAGCGGCCCCATCCGGTGAAGGTTCCGTCGCGCCGCAGGGAGCCGGCCAGTCGCGGGATGCGCCCGGCGCCGTCGGCCTGCCACAGCTCGACCAGCGCGTCCGGCACCGGTTGGCGGGCGCCGTCGTACACCGTGCCGTGCAGGCGGACCGCCTGCGGATGTCCGTCGCCGACCAGGTGGCTGTCACCGGGAAACGGCAGGCCCAGCCCAAGGAAGGGACCGACGGTTTGCCCTGGGGTGCAAGCCAATTCAGCCATCGTCGTCGGTCCGGGTCCGGCGGGCCCCGCAGAGCACGATGTCCCAGCGGTAGCCGGTCGCGTACTCGGGCTGGGTGAGGTTGTGGTCGTAGCGGGCGATCAGCCTTTGACGCGCCGCAGGGTCGGGGATCGATTGGAAGATGGGGTCCAGGTCGAACAGCGGGTCACCCGGGAAGTACATCTGGGTGACCAGGCGTTGAGTGAAAGCCGTTCCGAACACCGAGAAGTGGATGTGCGCCGGGCGCCAGGCGTTGCGGTGGTTGCGCCACGGGTAGGGGCCGGGCTTGATGGTCAGGAAGCGGTACGACCCGTCGGGTCCGGTGAGGCAACGACCGGCGCCGACGAAGTTCGGATCCAGCGGGGCCGGGTGCTGATCGACCGCGTGTCGGTAGCGGCCGGCGGCGTTGGCCTGCCAGATCTCGATCAGCTGGCCCGCCACCGGCCTGCCCGAGTCGTCGAGCACCCGCCCGGCCACGACGACCCGCTCCCCGATTGGCTCGCCGGGGTGGCCCGCCGTCAGGTCGGCGTCGCGAGGGTCGACGTCCCGGCCGCCGAAGCAGGGCGCGTGGCGTTCCAGCTCCTCCGGGTCGACGAGCAGCGCGGGCCGCTTCGGATGGCGCAGGGCGCTGCTGCGGTAGGGCGGATAGTCGAGCCGCGGCCGGGCCGGATCCCCGACCGTCGCGCCCGCGCGCGCGATCGCGGCCATCTCCGCCGTGATGTCGTCCTGGGACGCGACATCCTCGGCGCTCATGAGCCGTGAGGCTACTCCCGATCAGCCGCCTAGAGCGCGCGAACCAGCGAGGCGCGGCCCTTGGTGCGCAGCCGGTGCAGCGCGGAGCCGCGGTACTGCTCCATCTTCGCGGCCATCTTGTTGCCGAGCTCCTCGAGCTCGGCGTCGGTGATCTTCACCTCGGGCGGGGCCGGAATCAGGTCGCGCTCCTCCTCGTCGGCGTGCGCCTCCAGCACGGTCTTGAAGGAGTTCCACTCGTCGGTGTAGCCGGGCGCGCTCTGCGGCGTCTTGAGGAGCACGGAGAGCTGGTCCACCACCTGGCGGTGCTCGGCGTGCGCGACGGCGATCAGCTTGCCGGCGTCCTTGAGCGCCGGGTAGTACAGGTCGTCCTCGATGCGGAAGTGGATGTCGAGCTCGATGAGCATCTCGTCGAAAAGATCATGGCGCTCTTCGCTATTCACCGGCGCCTCGCTGATCTTGCGGCCGAGGCCCTTGATCACGACGTGGTGCTCCTTCAAGACGTCATACGCGTTCACTTGGCTACCTCCTCGGCACGCACCTCAACCATTCCGTCGGCCAGCCTGGCCTCGTAGCACGGCAGTGGCGCCGCCGCCGGGCCACGCAACACCTCGCCCGATTCGGCCGCGAACCACGAACCGTGCCAGGGACACACGACCCGGCCGCGATCTACCCAGCCGTCGGCCATCGGCGCGGCCAGGTGCGGACAGAACTCCCCGAACGCCGACACCTCCCCCGGCTTTGTCTGGCACACAACCAATCCCACGCCATCGACCTCGACGCGCACCGGCTTTCCGTTCAGCGAGCTGGCGGACAGCACCGGCGTCCACTCCGTGGCGCGCAGCCGCTCACCGGAGCGGTCGATGCCGATGCCGGACTCGAACACCAGCGACCCGCCGAGGTAGCTGCCGCCGAGGGTGATCGCGTAGCCGAGCGCGGTCAGCACGATGCCGCGGCCATGGCGACCCCGGCGGCGGTCCCACCAGGATTGCGCGTAAAGCGCTGTGGCGGCGAGGTTCACCAGCCCGTGCACCAGCCCGACCCGGCGGTCCTCCTCGTGGGTGTGCTGCCAGTCGGTGGTGCCGGTGATCGCCGACCCGACGCTCGCCAGGATCCCCACCCCCAGCGCGCGCGAGGCGAACCGCGACGCGTCGCGGACCTCGCTGGGCCGCTGGCCGGGCAACAGGCTCAGCGCGTCCAGCGCCACCGTCGTGCCGAGCGCCCCGCTCGTCAGCGACGCCAGCGGCGGATGGACCGGGTGCCCGAGCCAGACGCCGTGCAGCGCGTTGGTGACGGTGTCGCGCGCGCCGCCCAACGCGTTGAAGGCGAAGCTGAGCAGGTGCTCGAAGCGATAGCTCGGCCGGTCCAGCCACTCCTGGCGCCCGATAACCGACAACACCCGCGCTCCGAGACCCATAAACACCACCCTTCCTCAGACACAGGGATATTCGCCGATACCTCCCGCAAAATCGGCGATTATCCCGGTGTTACGTCACGGTCACCCGCTCAGCGGCCCGACGTGACCACGGTAGCCGCGGCCCCTGGATCCTCCGCTGTCCGCCACCTGTGAATTAGCCACAAGGATCCTTGCGGGGCGCTGATTGACCATCGGGACGGCATGCGGGATTCTACTTAACAGAAAATATTTCTGTAGAACAGAGGGCTATGTGGATCACGACGTCTTCGACAACGTCCGGCGGGGGATGATCCCCGCCCACATCTACAACGACGGTGAGCTGTTCGCGCTGGAGAAGGAGCGCCTGTTCAGCCGCGCGTGGACGTTCGTGGGCCACGAATCGGAGGTCCCGCACGACGGCGACTACGTGGTGCGCCGGGTTCTCGACGACTCGTTCATCATCACGCGGGGTTCCGATGGCAACGTGCGGGCGATGTTCAACATGTGCCTGCACCGCGGGATGCAGGTGTGCCGCGCGGAGCTGGGCAACGCCTCCAACTTTCGCTGCCCGTACCACGGCTGGTCGTACCGCAACGACGGCCGGCTCACCGGGCTGCCTTTTCACCACGAGGCCTACGGCGGCGACGAAGGGTTGCCCCGCGCCGGCCAAAGCCTGCTTCCCGCACCGAATTTCGCGAGTTACAACGGGTTGCTGTTCATCAGCATGGATCCGGCCGCCGAGCCGCTGGAGGACTTCCTCGGCGACTTCCGGTTCTATCTGGACTTCTACACCAAGCAGAGCGCCGGCGGCCTGGACGTGCGGGGGCCGCAGCGCTGGCGCATCAAGGCGAACTGGAAGATCGGCGCCGAGAACTTCGCCGGCGACATGTACCACACGCCGCACACGCACGCGTCGATCGTCGACATCGGCCTGTTCCGCGAGCCAAAAGCCCAGAAGCGCAAGGACGGAGCGACCTACTGGGCGCATCGCGGCGGCGGCACCACCTACAAGCTTCCGCCGGGCGACTTCGACGAGCGGATGCGCTACGTCGGCTACCCCGACGAGATGATCGGCCGCATCAAGGACGCTTGGACGCCCCGGCAGCAGCGGGTGGTCGGCGAGGACGGGTTCATGATCTCGGCGGCCACCTGCTTTCCCAACCTCAGTTTTGTGCACAACTGGCCGAAGGTGCGTGACAGGGATGACCAAGTGCTGCCGTTCATCTCGATCCGGTTGTGGCAGCCGATCAGCGAGAACGAGACCGAGGTGTGCTCGTGGTTCGCGGTCGACTCCGCCGCGCCCGAACAGTTCAAGCAGGACTCGTACAAGGCCTATCTGATGTGCTTCGGATCGACGGGCATGTTCGAGCAGGACGACGTGGAGAACTGGGTGTCGCTGACCACCACCGCGGGCGGTTCCATGGCGCGGCGGCTGCTGCTCAACAGCCGGATGGGGCTGCTCGCTGACGACCGGCCCGTCGTCGAGGCGCTGCCCGCCGAGTCCTTCCACGGGCCCGGGCGCGCCCAGGTCGGCTACAACGAGTACAACCAGCGCGCGCTGCTCGGGTTGTGGGCGGATTACCTGTCATGAGAAAGGCGCTGCCGTGCTTGCCGTTTAACGATATTCGGCATCTGCAGGCTCACCAGTTCCTGGTCGACGAGGCCTACCTGCTCGACGCCCAGGACTACGACGCGTGGCTGGACACCCTGACCGACGACGTCCGCTACGTGATGCCGGTGCGGGTCACGACGGCGCGCGGCGCCGGGTTCGACACGTCACCGGGGATGGCGCACTTCGACGAGGACAAGTACTCGCTGGGCCAGCGGGCGGCGCGGTTCGCCACCGAGCACGCCTGGACCGAGGACCCGCCGTCGCGGCTGCGCCACTTCATCACCAACGTGCGCACCTACGAGTGCGACGACGACACGCACCTGGTGGTCGAGTCGGCCGAGCTGCTCTTCCGCAGCCGCGGCGACGTCAACGAGAGCGCGCTGGTGTCGTGCGGGCGCGAGGACCTGCTGCGCCGGTGCGGCGATCGCTGGAAGCTGGCCCGCCGCACCATCTTTGTCGACGAGTCGGTGCTGCGGATGCAGAATTTGGCGGTGTTCCTGTGAGCGAATCCATCACGATAGCCAACGAATTCACCGAGGTCGTGGTGCGCCGGATCGACACCCGCAACGGGTCGCGGCTGCTGATCAGCGCGCCCAAGACCGGACGCTCGATCACGCTCGACGCGCTCGAGATCGAGGCGCTGACCCGGCAGAACACCCGTACGCTGGCGGCCATGGTCGGCAATCCCGATGGCCCGCTGCTGCCCGACGAACAGGACCAACCGTGACGGCCTGGCTCGAGGGCAAACGGGCGCTGGTGGTGGGCGCCGGTTCGGGAATCGGCCGCGCCGTGGTGGACGCGTTTCGCGACGAGGGCGCCAAAGTCGCCGTGCTGGAACGGGACTGCGACAAGTGCGAGCGGTTGCGGCGGGAGCTGCCCGACGTGCCGGTGGTCGACGGCGACGCCGTCACCCGCGAGGCCAACGAGCGCGCCGTCGCCGCGGCGGTGGACGAATTCGGCGGGCTGGACACCCTGGTCAACTGCGTCGGGATCTTCGATTTCTACCGAGGCATCGGCGACATCGACGCCGGCGACCTGTCGGGCGCGTTCGACGAGATGTTTCGCACCAACGTTTTGAGCCACCTGCAGTCGGTCAAGGCCGCCCTGCCCGCGCTGGGGGCGGCCACCGGGTCGTCGATCGTGCTGACCGAGTCGACGTCGTCGTACCATCCGGGGCGCGGCGGCGCGCTGTACGTGTCGTCGAAGTTCGCCGTCCGCGGGCTCGTGGCCGCGCTGGCTCACGAACTGGCGCCGCGGATTCGGGTCAACGGGGTGGCGCCGGGCGGCACGCTCAACACCGACCTGCGCGGCCTGGCCAGCCTCGGGCTCGACGACGTCCGCCTCGACGACACGCCCAACCGGGCCCGCGACCTGGCGTCCCGCAGCCCCCTCGGCGTCGCGCTCACCGGCGAGGACCACGCCTTCAGCTACGTGTTCCTGGCGTCCGACCGCTCGCGCGGCATCACCGGCGAAACCGTCCATCCCGACGGCGGATTCGGGCTGGGGCCGCGAAATGCTTGACGAGCAGCGGGCATTGGTGGCCCAGGGCTGCCGGGTCGCCGCGGCCCGCGGCCTGATCGACGGCATCCTCGGTCACCTGAGCCTGCGCGTCGACGACGACCGCCTGCTGATCCGCTGCCGCAGCGACACCGACACCGGGGTGGCCTTCACCCGCCCGACCGATATCCGGCTCGTCACCTTCGACGGAAGCCCCGGCGCCGCAGGAGAACTCGACGGCTACCGCGTCCCCAACGAGCTGCCCATCCACGTCGAGACCATGCGCGCCGATCCCGGGCACCGGACCGTCGCACACCTGCACCCGCCGGCAGTGGTGGCCGCGGATCTGGCCGGCATAGCGCTGCGGCCCATCTACGGCGCCTTCGACATTCCCGGCGCGTGGCTGGCGCGCGGCGGCGTGCCCGTCTACGAACGCGCCGTGCTGATCCGAAACCCGGCGCTGGGCAAGGAAATGGTGGCGGCCATGCAAGGCCGGCCGGTGGTGATCCTGCGCGGACACGGGATCACCAGCGCCGCAACCACCGTCGAGCAGGCCGTCTTGCAGGCGATCAGCCTTGACGCGCTGGCGCGGATGTCGTTGCGGGTGCGCTCGGCCGGCGGCATGTTGCGCGACATCGACGACGCCGACTGGGACGACCTACCGGACCTGGGCCCGGGCTTCAACACCGACGCGGCCTGGCGGCACGAGATCGCGCGGTTGGGCAAAGTCACAGGTTGATATCGGGCGCGCGCCCTGCCCGGATAGCGCTGGCGGCGGGCTTAACCTGGCCGACGTGAGCGAACTGGACCGGAGGCGCTTCCTGGTCGCGGTGGCCGCGACGGTGGCGGTCACCGGGATCTCGTGGTGCGCCGACGGCGGTCCCAGGGTGGCGCGCGCCGAGGTCCCCGGGTCCGCCCCGGCCCCCGCGGCCCCGGCCCTGCCGCCGTTGCTGTCGCCCCCGGACCGCGCAGCGCGCGTCGTGCTGCCGGGCGGCGCGGTGCTGAGCAAGCTTCCCGGCGACGGTGACCTGCTGGCCTGGACGGTCGACGACGGCGTCGACACCGATGTGGTCCGGCTCTACACGGAATTCGCCCGATCGACCGGCGTGCGGCTGACCTATTTCGTCACCGGCTCCTATCGGTCGTGGACCGACAACGCCGCGTTGCTTCGGCCGCTGGTCGAATCCGGGCAGATCCAGCTGGCCAACCACACCTGGTCGCATCCGGACCTGACGAAACTGACGCCGAACCAGGTCGCCGACGAACTCGGCCGCACCGATCAGTTCCTGCGCAACACCTACGGTGTGGATGCCACGCCATACTTCCGGCCGCCGTACGGCCATCACAACGCCGTAGTGGACGCCGTCGCCGCCGATCTGGGCTACCAGGTGCCCACGCTGTGGTCCGGCGACCTGCGGGATTCCGCGCTGCTTTCCGAAGACCAGATCGTCAAGCTGGCCGACCTGTCCTTCACCCGGCAGAACATCGTGATCGGCCACCTCAACCACGCGCCGGTCACCCACGTGTACGGGCGGCTGGTGGAGATCATCCGGGCCCGCAGGCTGCGCACAGTGACGCTCAACGACGTCTTCCTGAAGCCGGAAATCCCGCACCGCACAGCGCATTTCGCCGGCTGACGAGCCTCAGCCGACCTGATCGCCAATCTCCTTGGCCGCCTTGACAAGCGCGGCCACCACCGCTGGGTAGCGGTCGCCGTCGAGCCGGTCCTGCGGCGCGGCGGCGTTGAGCGCGAGCCGCACGCCCGGCGCCCGCGTCGGGATCGGCACCGCGACCGACGCGACACCGTCCTCGCTCTCCTCGCGGTTGATGGCGTAGCCGCGCTCGCGGATGCGCGACAGCTCGGCTTCCAGCTCGGCGCGGCTGCCGATCGAGTGTGAGGTGACCCGTTCCAGCCGCTCGTTCGGAAATAGTTGGCGCAGTTCGTGTTCGGGCAGCTGGGCGAGCATCACCTTGCCCGTCGAGGTGCAGTGCGCCGGCATGGTGCGCCCGAGCCGGGACGCCACCCGCACCGCCGCCGGGCCCTCGACCGCGGCGACGAAGTGGACGTTGGCGCCGTCGAGCATCCCGACGTGAATCGATTCGCGCAGTTGCTCGCTGAGGGCACGCATGATCGGCGCGGCGGATCGTTGGATGTCGAGGCGACCGAAGACCGCGAACGCCACGCCGGTGAGCGAGGGACCCGGCAGGTACGCCTTGGATACCGGGTCTTGGCGCACGAAGCCGCGGTAGGCCAGCATCGCGAGCAGCCGGTGCGCCGTCGACGGCGCGACCCCCAGGTAACGGGTGGCCTCGCTCAACCGGATCTCGGGCCGCTCCCCCAGCAACAGCAGCAGCTTCAGCGCGTTGTCGACCGACTCGATCGGATACTGCGGCGCAAGCGGTTCGCCTGACGGCTCGCGCTTCGCTTGCATGGCTTCACGGTAGTCGCACTGGTCGCAATGGCCACGCCCGTCAGGGCGCCGTGTGCGTCCAGGGCTTTGCGTGTAACTCCTGGGCGGGAAAATCGCCGAGATCCCGCCACGCATACACGCCGAAAGCCGTCACTTCACACTCGACCGCGGCGGAAAAATCGCCGACATACCGCCGCCACCTCACACGGAAGACGGTGAGAGCCCACTCGACCCGTTAGTCTCGGCATCGTGTACGGGGCTACCGAGACCGGATACAGCCGATACGTCGCCATCGGTGACAGCCAGACCGAGGGCCTCTGGGACGGTAACGACACGGTCGGCTTCCTCGGGTTCGCCGACCGGCTCGCCGCCATGATCGATTCGCACTACCCGGGCCTGCACTACGCCAACCTGGCGATTCGCGGCAAGCTGGTGGCCGACGTGCTGCACGAGCAGCTCCCGCCGGCGCTCGCGATGCGGCCGGACCTGATCACCGTGTGCGTCGGGATGAACGACGTCATCCAGCCGGGGAACTCGTTCGGCCGGGCGCTGGCCAACCTCGATCGCTTGCACGCCGCGCTCGCCGAATCCGGAGCGACGGTGGTCACCACCACCTTCCCGAACGTCGCCCAATTCCTTCCGCTCGGCCGGCTGGTCTCCGGGCGGCTCGCCCGCATCAACGACGCGATCCGGGCCGCCGCCGACCAAAACGACTTCCGGCTCGTCGACCTCTACGACGCCCCCTCGATGCGCGACCTGGACACGTGGGACGTGGACCGCGTGCACGCGTCCACCAAGGGGCACATCCTGTTCGCGGCCGCGGCGGCCGAGGCCCTGAATTTGCCTGGCAGCAACCATGATTGGGCCGAGGCGAGCGGTAGCCCCACGCGGCTGTCGTTCCGGACCCGGACCTACGGGCAGCTGCGCTGGACGCAGGAGAAGTTCATGCCGTGGGTGTGGCGGCGCATGCGCGGCAAATCCTCGGCCGACGGGCGGGTGCCCAAGCGCCCGCGCCTGGAACCGGTCGGCACACCAAGTACGGCGCGGTTTGCCCATCGGTCAGGCATCCTTGACCCATGAACGTGGAGGCTTTGCTGCAGTCGATCCCGCCGCTGCTCGTCTACCTGGTGGTCGGCGGTGTGGTCGGGGTGGAGAGCCTGGGCATTCCCCTCCCCGGTGAGATCGTGCTGGTCAGCGCCGCGCTGATGTCGTCGCACCACGACCTGGCCGTCAATCCGGTCGGCGTCGGCGCCGCCGCGGTGATCGGCGCGGTGGTCGGCGACTCGATCGGCTATTCGGTCGGGCGCCGGTACGGGCTGCCGCTCTTCGACCGCCTCGGCCGGCGGTTCCCCAAACACTTCGGCCCCGGGCACGTCGCGCTCGCCGAAAAGCTGTTCAACCGCTGGGGCGTTCGCGCGGTGTTCTTCGGCCGCTTCATCGCCCTGCTGCGGATCTTTGCCGGCCCGCTGGCCGGTGCGCTCAAGATGCCCTATCCGCGCTTCCTCGCGGCCAACGTCTCCGGCGGCATCTGCTGGGCGGGCGGCACCACGGCGCTCGTGTACTTCGCCGGGATGGCCGCCGAACGCTGGCTGGAGCGGTTCTCCTGGATCGGGCTGGTGGTCGCCGTCGTGTGTGGCATCACCGCCGCCATCCTGCTGCGCGAACGCACGTCGCGGATGATCGCCGAGCTGGAGGAGGAGCACCGCCGCAAGGCCGAAGCCACCGACGCCGCGTGAACTAGTGAATCCATGGCTTTGCGCGTGCGTCCAGGGCGAGAAAGTCGCCCGGATCCCGCCATCAGCCCACACTGAAAGCCCAAGATTCACACTCAAAGCCCTGAGCCCGCAGGGCTAACCCACGGCCTCGCCGATGTCGATCGGCTCGACCGGGCGGTGCTCCTCGATGAGCGAGAGGCCCATCTTGCGGGCGCGCCGGGCGGCGTCCAGGTCCCCCACCACGGCGAGGATCATCGCGCCCTTCATCAGGATGTGCCAGGACGAGGCGAACTCCTCGACGTCGGTCAGCCCGGCGGCGACGGCGCGGCGGCGCACGATGTCGCGGACGTGGTCGATGTGGGCGATGCAGGCCTGGCCGGCGGGATGGTCGGCGCCCAACTCCAGGAGCACGTTGATGAACGAGCAGCCCTCGTAGCCGTCGCGCGACTGGAACCAGTCGTGCAGGACGTCGAAGATCGCGAGCAGCTGCTCCTCGGGTGTGCTGCCCCGCTGGAAGGACTGCTCTTCGATCAGGCCGTGCGTCCAGACCTCCTCGCGCCGCTGCAGCACGGCGAGCACCAGCGCGTCCTTGGTCGGGAAGTGGCGGTAGAGGGTCGCCCTGGCCACGCCAGCCCGCACGATCACCTCGTCGGTGCCCACGGCGCGGATCCCACGCCGGCTGAACAGCTCATAAGCCGCGGTCAGGATGCGTTCGCGGGCCGAGCTGATGACAGGAGTGACATCGTCGCTTGTCATACCGGGCCTTACCATACTCTTAACAGGCTAATGTAGACAGACCGCCCTGTCTCGTTATACAAATGAGATTCGCGCACTTCGCGCGACAGTCTGTCTTCAGACAGCAGGACGGGCATCCATCCCGGCGCCCGGCGTCGGTAGATTAGGAGTCCCTCATGAGCCCGATCACTGCGGAATCGATATCGACTCCGCACCTGACGCTCAGCACGCGGCTGGTCCACGAGCTGGGAGACCCGCACAGCACGCTGCGGGCAACCACCGACCGCAACGGTGCGGCGGTCATCATCAACGCCGGCGGCGAGGTCGACGCCTGCAACGAGCACACCTGGCGCCGCCTGGTCAACGAGGCCGCCGCCATCGTCATCCCGCCCGGCCCCTTCGTCATCGACGTCAGCGGCCTCGAATTCATGGGCTGCTGCGCGTTCGCGGTGCTGGCCGACGGGGCGCAACGGTGTCGAGAGCGCGGCATCGAAATGCGTCTGGTGAGTTGCGAGCCGTTCGTCGCCCGCATCGTCGACTCCTGCGGGCTGGGCCGCCTGCTGCCGGTGTACCCGACCGCGGACGCCGCGCTCGCGTCGACCGCTCGCTGGTAAGCCGCCCCGAATCAATCGGCCGATAATCGGCTGAATGAGCGGGCTTCCCACCTTCGGTGCGGAGGAGGAATTCCTCCTCGTCGACCCGCGTACCGGCGAACCGGCCCCCCGCAACGCCGCGGTGGCCGAGGAAGCCGAGCGGCGGGGCGCGACCATGCAGCTCGAACTGAGCAGCTGCCAGGTCGAAACCAACTCCAGCGTGACGGCGACCAGCGCGGAGCTGGGCGAGCAACTCACCCGGCTGCGCCGCGCCGCCGCCGAGGCCGCCGAGGCCGCCGGGGTGCAGCTGCTCGCCGCCGGCCTGCCGCCCACCACCCCGCACGAGTTTCCCGTCACCGACACGCCCCGGTACCGGCGGATCGGCGAGGCGTACGGAATGGTCGCGCACGAGCAGGGCATCTGCGGATGTCACGTCCACGTGCAGGTGCCCGACCGGGCCGGCGCCATCCGGGTCAGCAACTGGCTGCGGCCGTGGCTGCCGTCATTGCTTGCGCTGTCGGCCAATTCGCGGGTGTATCGCAACGCCGACAGCGGCTACGCGAGCTGGCGCAGTGTGCTGTGGCGGCGCTGGCCGGTGGCCGGGCCGCCGCCGTTCTTCCCCGCACCCGAGGAGTACGACCGCACGGTGCGCATGCTGATCGACAGCGAAGTCATCCTCGACCACAAGATGGTCTATTGGGACGTACGCCCGTCGGAGAACTTCCCGACCGTCGAGATCCGGGTGGCCGACGTACCGGCGACGGTCGACGAGACGGTGCTGCTGGCCACGCTGGTCCGGGCCGCGGTGATGACGGCGCTGGACGAGCGGAATGAGGGCAACGAGCGCCTGCCGCCCGCGGCGCTGCGGGCCGCGTACTGGAAGGCCGCGCACGACGGGCTCGCGGGAGACACGCTCGACCTGATCCACGGCAGCGGGGCGGTGCCGGTGCGCCAGGTGTTGGGCGCGCTGGTGCAGCGGGTACGCCCGGCGCTGGACGCGCTCGGTGAATACGACCGCGTCACAACCGAATTGGACCGCGTCGCCGCGCAAGGCAACGGGGCGATGCGTCAGCTGCGGGCGTGGCAAAAGCGCCACGACGTGATGGACGTCATCGCCGAAGCCGTCGTCAACCCACGGTGAGCAGGCGGTACAGGCCGATCAGCCCGACCACCACAATGGTGGAGCGCAACGCCGTCGGCGAAAGCCGGCGCCCGTAGCGCGCCCCGACCAGTCCCCCGACCAGCGAGCCCGCGGCGATCAGCCCGGCGACCGGCCAGCTGATCCGCCCAAACGCCACCAGCGAATAGCTCACCGCCGCAACGACATTCACCACCAGCGTCAGCAGGTTCTTGGCCGCATTCATCCGCTGCACCGACTCGGGCAACAGCGCGCCCATGACGCCGACCAGCAGGATGCCCTGCGCGGCGGTGAAGTAGCCGCCGTAGACGGCGACGGCGAACGTCCCGAGCACCAGCACGGCCTTGCGTGCCGGCGTGATGTGTTCGGCCGACCGCCCCTGTTGCTCGGCCCGCCGCGCCGCCCACGTCTGCAGCTTCGGCCCGATCACCACGAGGACAAGGGCCAGCACCAACAGCACCGGCACGACGCGGGCGAACACCGTCGGGGGCAGGTGCAGCAGCAGGAAGGCGCCCAGCACGGCGCCGGCCAGCGACGCCGGCAGTTGCCAGCGCAGCCGATCCCACTGCCCGGCCAGCTCGGCGCGGTAGCCCCAGGTGCCCGACACGCTGCCCGCCACCAGGCCGACCGCGTTCGACATGGTGGCGGTGACGGGCGGATAGCCGAGGGCGACGAGCGTCGGGAAGGTGACCAGGGTGCCCGATCCGACGAGGGCGTTGATGGCGCCGGCGGCGAACCCGGCCACGGCGATCAAAACCATATGGGAGAGCAGCACTCCCGCGAAGCTTAGTCGTCCTTAGACGGGCGGCGCTTCGGGCCCGCGGTCCACGCCGGTGCGCAGCTTGACCGACGCCGAATACGCGATGCTGCGGAAGTGCAGCACCGGATCGTCGGAGGGTTCGATGCCGTCGGTGACGCGCATCGGGTCGAACACGACGATGTCGCCGCCGTGCTCGCGCTGCGTGTCCAGGCCGTCGATCTCGAGGGTGCCGACGGTGACGATCTGGGTGCTCTGCCACGCCGCCGACGGGTCGACCGTCGAGTCGTCGGGCCCGGCGATCTGGACGCGGAAGTCGAACCGCACGGGCCCGGTCGCCAGGCGTGCGTTCAGTTCGTCGGTGAGGAAGTCCGGCCCGTCGCCCTGGGGCGCCGCCCCCTTGGACCCCGCGGCCGGAACCCAGTGGTAGCGAACGAATCTGGCGCTGCCGTCGGCGGCGACCCAGCGGAAGGCGTGCAGGCCGTGGTAGTCGATGGTGGCGTAGCTGGTCGGGACCTTGTTGGCGTCGCGCAGCACGGGCAGCGCGCCGAACAGCCGCGGATGGGTCAGGAAGTACTTCGCCAGGCGCAGCGGCGTCGTCGGGCCGGGCCGCATGGCCTTGAGCAGATCGACGAACCCGTCCGGCGTGCTGGAGACGAACAGCCGGGCGGTCTGCGTCGAGACGTCGGTGGTGGAGCCGTCGGGCAGCGTGAACTTCACCGCGAGCCCCCGCACCCCGGGCACGCCGTCGCGCTGCGACGGGTTGCCCGACCCGTTGGAGAAGCGGATCAGCGCGGGCACCGTCGAGCCGTCGAGCTGCCTGGCGCGCGACAGGCTCGCCGCCTCGGGGGTCGCGGTGAACGTGCCGCGGTACAGCGTGCCTTTGGCGTGCAGCGCGCGAGAGCCCGGCTGCGCGCCGCCGGTGCCTCGAATCGCCTCGATCGCCTCGTCGGGAGTGACCATGGGCGAATCCTAAGTCGCTACTCGGGAAAGCCGAAGAGTTTGACGACACCGTGATCGCGACCCGCGGTGTAGCCGCCGTCGACGGCGATGGCCTGGCCGCTGACGAACGAGGCGTCGGTCGACAGCAAAAACGCCGCCATGGCCGCGACCTCCTCGGGGCGGCCCAACCGTTGCAGCGCGTGTTCCTCGGTGATCGAGGCCAACGGACCCTCCATCCCCGGCAGGCCGAAAACGTCTTGGGCCATGGGGGTTTCGATGAATCCGGGGCAGATGGAGTTGGCGCGGATGCCGCTGGGCCCGTAGTCGAGCGCGATGTTCTTGGTGAGCAGGACGACGCCGCCCTTGGCCGCGTTGTAGGAGCTGCCGCCGGCCGTGCCCTCCAGGCCCTCGATGCTGGCGACGGTGACGATCGAGCCCCGTTCGCCGTCGACGCGGGGTTGCTCGATCATCCTGGCCAGCGCCGCCTTGGCCACCAGGAACGTGCCGGTCAGGTTGATTCCGATCACCCGCTCCCATTCCTTGCGGTCGAGCAGGTGCACCGGCCCGCCGCCGGCGACGCCCGCCGCGTGGAAGACGCCGTCGAGGCGGTCGGGGACCGCGGCCAGCACCGCGGCGATGGCGTCCTCGTCGGTGATGTCGGCGGTCACGAAATGGAATTCGGCTCCCAGATCGGGCGGGGCCGCCACGTCGGCGCCGATGACGGTGCCGCCCTCGGCGAGCAGGCGCCGCGCGGTGGCCAGGCCGATGCCCGACGCCGCCCCCGTCACGACGAAGGTGCGGGACCGGGCGCGATCGGCGTTGACCATGGCAGTGATAGTGGCACACCGGCGCTGGTTGTGCGCCCACGGCGTCGCGTGTGAACCTACGGCGTCGCGTGTGAGCCCAGGGCGGCGGACCGGCCGGATTTTCGCCCTACGCGCACACGCAAAGCCCTCAGTGCACACTGAGCTAGCGACCCGGCCCGCCGTCCCGGGTGCGCTCGTAGAACCGCCGGACCCGGGCCCGGTTGCCGCAGTCGGCCGTACTGCACCACCGGCGGTTCTGCCGGTGACTGCTGTCGAGGAACAGCCAGCCGCAAGCGGAGTCGCCGCATCCCTTGATGCGCGACAACGGGACGGTGGTCAACAGTGTCACCGCCTCGGCGGCCAGCCGGTGCAGCGGCGTTTGCGGGACCAGCGCCACCTCATGCCACCCCGCGGCATCCCCGTCGATCGCGAGACGTTGGGCCCGCAGCGCGGATCGGTACGTGTCGGCGATCGTGACGGCATCGCCGGTCGACCCGCACCCCGTCCAGATGCGATGCAGCGCCTCTCGGAGCCGGACGGTCTGATGCAGCGCTTTGCCGGCGGCGGCCGGGTCCGAGACGGCAAGCTCACGCGCCTCACCGGCCGACAGCACACCGGCGTGCCGCGCCCACGCCACGAGGTCGAGATAGTCCACCAGGTATTCCGTGCGGCGCAGCGGGTCACCGCGCCACGACACCGTGTTGACCAGGTCGACCGCGGGATGGCCCCCGCGCAGGTCGAGTCCGGCCGCCTCGGACCGCACCATCAGCCATCACCACCTAATTCCTAAATATCGATTTAACCATTAGAGAGTCGGGTACCCGCATCGTCATGAGATGCATACCTGCAGACCGGATCGGATTGGGCGTCGGCGCCTTGTGCCTGTCCGCCTCGGCGATGTTCCTCAAATTGGCCGCGACAACGCCAGCGACCGCGACGGCCGCACGCTGCCTGCTTGCGCTGCCGGTGGTGATCGTGCTCGCGATCCCGGAATGGCGACGTGGCCGCGCTCTGTCACGACGCGGCCTGCTGTCGGCCGTCTGCTGCGGTGTCCTGTTCGCCGGCGACATGTTGCTGTGGACGCAGGCGATACCGGAGGTGGGGGTGGGTCTGTCGACCGTCCTGGTCAACACCCAGGTTGCCGTCGTCCCGCTGTTGAGCTGGCTCGTCGACCGGGAGAAGGTCTCACTGCGGTTCCTGCTGGCGCTGCCCGCGCTGCTGGTCGGTGTCGCGCTCGCCGGCGGGGTGCTGGAGCACGGGATCTCGGGCAGCAATCCCGCGCTGGGCACCGCGCACGCGATCGGTGCCGCGCTGTGCTACTCGGGATTCCTGTATTTGCTTCGACGTGGCGGGCAGGCCGGCCAACCCATGCAGACCTACGCGGTGCTACTGGCGACGTCGGCTGCTGTGGCGGTCGCAGTGGGACCCTGGTGGCATGGCCTGGACCTGTGGCCGGGCTGGCGCGCCTTGGGGTGGTTGATGCTCGTCGCCGTAACGGGCCAGTTGCTCGGCTGGTTGTTCGTGGCTTTCTTCTCGGCCCGCGTCCCCAGCACCGTCAGCTCTGCGCTGCTATTGCTGACCCCGGTGGGCGCGGTCGTATTGGGCGCCGCCGTGCTGGGCGAGCGACCCTCCGCGCTGCAGCTCGGCGGGTGTGCGCTGGTGCTTTCCGCCGGCTACTTCGCCAGCGCGCGTCGATCCGAAACCCCGGCCCGCCGCCACACGCCGGAGCGCGACCGCGTATCACAGAGTGGAACCAATTGACTTCAGCGGAGGGGTTATGGACAGCACGACGCTCGCCGGGTTGGTCGAGCGCCACGCCCGGCAGCGGCCCGACGACGTCGCGATCCGCTACGGCGAGCGGCAGTGGTCGTGGGCGCAGTGGGCGTCGCGGATTCGGCTGGCGGCCGGGGCGTTGCAGGCCGCCGGTGTGCGGCGCGGCGACTGCGTGGCATTCCTGGACAAGAATCACCCGGCCTGCCTGGAGATCCTGTTCGCCGCGGCGTCGATCGGCGCGGTGACCACCGTCGTCAACTGGCGGGTGATGGGCGACGAGCTGGCGCACGTGCTGGCCGACAGCCGCCCGCGGTTGCTGTTCGTCGGTGCGGAACTGCAGCCCGCCGCCGAGCGGGTCGACGGCCTGGACCGCGTCGTTGTGATCGACGACGAATACGAATCCCTGCTCGCCGCAGCACAACCCGCGCAGGCCGCCGACGTCGACGAGGACGAGACCGCGCTGGTGATCTACAGCTCCGGCACCACCGGGCGACCCAAGGGTGTGCTGCTGAGCCAGCGCGCGCTGGCCAATCACGCGGCGAACCTGGCGCCGGCGTTCCCGTTCGGCGACGGGGACGCGAACTTGGTCGCCATGCCCCTCTTTCACGTCGGCGGAATCGGGTACGCGCTGTTCGGCATCGCGGCGGGAGTGCCGACGATCATCACCCGCGAGCCCGACGCCGCGGCGTTGATCGGGGCGGTGCGGGCCGGCGCGACGCACGCGTTCTTCGTGCCACCCGTCATCGCCCGGTTCCTGGACGCCGGCGAGACGGCGACCGCCGCGATCGCGGGCCTGCGCTACATCGTCTACGGGGCCGCGCCCATGCCGGTGCCGCTGCTGCACCGGGCGCTCGAGACCTGGCCCGAGACGAAGTTCGTGCAGGTGTACGGGCAGACGGAGCTGTGCGGGGCCGTCACGGCACTTGGCGACGACGACCACCGCGACCCCGACCGGCCCCACCTGCAGCTGTCGGCCGGAAAGGCGGTGCTGGGCACCGAGATTCGGGTGGTCGACCCCGAGACGGGCGACGTGCTGCCCGTCGGACGGCCGGGCGAGATCTGGGTGCGCAGCAACCAGAACATGAGCGGCTACCTCAATCGCCCGGAGGCAACCGCCGAGACGATCACCGGCGACGACTGGGTGCGCACCGGCGACGTCGGGCGCCTCGACGCCGACGGCTACGTCTACATCGAGGACCGGCTCAAGGACATGATCATCACCGGCGGCGAGAACGTATACGGGCCCGAGGTGGAAAGCGTGCTGATCGAGCACCCCGCCGTCGCCGACGCCGCCGTGATCGGCGTTCCCGACGACTTCTGGGGCGAATCGGTCAAGGCGATCGTCGTGGCCACCGAGGAGGTCGACGCCGCGGACATCATCGAGTTCTGCCGCCGCCACCTGGCCGGCTACAAATGCCCGCGGACCGTCGAGTTTGTACCGTCGCTCCCCCGCAACGCGAGCGGCAAGATCCTCAAAAATGCGCTGCGCGAACCGTATTGGAAAGGCCGGGCACGCAATGTTTGACAGACGCGCTTGCGCGGTCACGGTGCTGGGCGGGCCGACCACGGTGATCGACATCGCCGGGCGCCGGATCGTGATGGACCCGACATTCGATCCTCCCGGTGAGCATGCCTACCTCACCAAACTCGCCGGGCCCGCCGTGGGCGCCGACGAACTGGGCCCGGTGGACGCGGTGTTGATCAGCCACGACCAGCATCCCGACAATCTCGACGACGACGGCCGCCGGATGGCGCTGGCCGCACCGCTGGTGCTCACCAATCCCGGCGCCGCCGGGCGGCTGGGCCCGCCCGCGGTGGGCGTGCCGGCGTGGGAGTCCTACGACCTGCCGGGCGGCTCGGGTTCGCTTGCGGCGCAAGCCGTTCCGGCGGTCCACGGGCCGGCCGACGGGCAGCGCGACGCCGGCGGCCACGTCAATTGCGAGGTGACCGGCTTCGTGCTGTCGGGGCCGGGCGTGCCCACCGTGTATCTCAGCGGCGACAACGCCTCGATGAGCGCGGTCAAGGCCGTCGCCGATCGGGTCGGCGAGGTCGACGTCGCGGTGCTGTTCGCGGGGGCGGCGCGCGTGCCCCCCAAGGAGAACGGCCGGCCGTTGACGCTGACGTCGGCGCGCGCGGCCGCCGCCGCCGAGGTCCTCGGCGCCAAGGTGGTGATCCCGGCCCACGTCGACGGCTGGGCCCACTTCAGCGAGGGCGCCGACGAATTCGCCGCCGCGTTCGATCAGGCCGGGATCGCCGGCGTGCTGCGGGTCGCGGCGCACGGCGAGTGGATCGACCTATAGCCGTCCCTCGGTGCGCAGCTCCGGGTGCACCCAGTCCGGCGAGCGGCGCTCCTTGAACGCGCGGAAGCCCTCGCGGGCCTCGGCGTCGGTGAGGCTGGCAGTCATGCCGATGCGGTCGTACAGGCCGAGGTAGCTGTCGATGCTGGACTTGATGACACCGCGGGCGCGCGGCGCGGTCCGACACACCTGCGCCAGTAGGTCTTTCGCGGTGGCGAGCAGCTCGTCGTGGGGCACCACGCGGGTGACCAGGCCCCAGTCGAGCGCCTCGGCCGCGGTCAGCACCCGGCCGGTGAACATCAGGTCGCGGGTGCGGACCGGCCCGATGACGCGGACCAGCATCTGACTGTAGTAGGTGTCGGCGTAGCCGCGGAACAGCTCGGGCACCCGGAAGGTCGCCCGTTCGCTGACGACGGACAGGTCGCTGCACAGCGCGATCTGCATGCCGCCGCCCTGGCACAGCCCGTTGACCGCGGAGACGACGGGCTTGGCAGAGGTGCGCACCGCGTCGAACGGCGTGACGTCCATGCCCAGCGCCGAACCGAACGTCATCCAGTTGTCCGTCGCTCCCCCGCCGCCCATGTCGCCGCCCGGCGTGAAGACGTCCCCGGTTCCGGTGATCAGCAGCCCGGCCAGGTCCGGGTCCTCGCCGACACGCCCTATGGCGTAACGGATTCCGAAGTACATCGCGGGGGTCAGGGCGTTGCGCGCCTCGGCGCGGTCGATGGTGCAGACCGCGATCGGCCCCTGGCGCTCGAAGGTCAAATACGGGGTGCCCAGCCAGTCGCCCTCGGGAGGGCGGGGGGTGTCGTCTTGTGTCGCCACGGGGCTCCTCTCGCGCGTCGGCGCTTAACATCGCGCCCCAAGACTGTAACGCCCCGACCGACCTCCGATGCTTCTGAGTGTCAACTGCGGTCTTACAGTCTGAACATCTCGCGGGACATGGCCGCCTCCTCGACGAAACTTTCGCGCCGGTGGTAGTGGGGTTGCTTGGGCCTGGTCCTGCGCCGCGGTCTTGTGACCACGGCGCCGGCGGCGATGACGGTCTCGGCGACCATTTGCGCCAATCGTCGACCAATGCTGTTGCGCGGCAACCCGACAGCCCGTGACGCGGCCCATTCGTTGAGCGCCGGCTGCCTGGCCCCCGCCGCGATGTCAGCCACCGGTCGATCCCACGAGCGTGGCCTGTTGTCCGGCGAGGCGTTGCTCGGCGTACTCACGTCCTTTGTCGGAGTCGCGCAGCACGGCGGCCGCGATGTCGGCCAGACGGACCACACGTCCGCCGGCACCCCAGTTGCCATCGGGGATTTCGTTGCCGATGACCCAGATCCTCAGGGCGTCTTGGTCGTAACGCCCGTCTTCGGCGGCCAGGATCGCGTTGGTGATGTCGGCGACGACGCTCGCGGTGCGCGCCTCGTCGAGCTGGCCCTGGGGCACGGAGGCGATCACCTTGTAGTGCGGGGCCGTGGGTGTTTCACCCGCGTGCAGCATCGCCGCCGGCCGGTGCAGCCACACCTTGGCCAACGATCGCGCGACGGGATCGGACGGGTCGGCTCCCTCGTGTTCGATCAAGATCTCGGCGAGCTGGCGCAGGAGTCGGGTTTCGGCCTCGGCGGGCAAAGCATGTTCGGGGATGTAAACGTCGAGCATGGGCATAGCAGTTCGCCTTCCGGTTCGGGGCGGGCCTCGCCGAGCACCCTGAGTTGTCTAACACAACGCAGGTTATCCGGGAGCTGAGTTGCAATGTCAAACTCTGGTAGGCTGTGGGCATGTCTGACCTGCGTGACGATTACGTCGCGGACAACTGCTCGATCAAGCGGGCGCTCGAGGTCGTCGGCGAAAAGTGGACCCTGCTCGTCATGCGGGAGGCGTTCTACGGCGCCCGTCGATTCGATCAGTTCCAATCCCGCATCGGATGCGCGCGCAACATCCTCAGCGAACGCCTGGCGACGTTGACCGGGGCCGGGCTACTGCGGCGGGTTCCCTACCGCGAACCCGGGCAACGGGAGCGACACGAATACCGGCTCACCGACAAGGGATCGGACCTCATCACCGCCGTCATCGCCCTCATGCAATGGGGAGACCGCTGGCAAGCCGACGCCGACGGACCACCGGTCCAGGTACTGCACCGTGACTGCGGCCATCCCGTCGAAGCCATCCTTCGCTGCCCCCACGACGACACGCTCCTGTCGGCGCGCGAGCTTCAACCCGTACCCGGACCGGGCGCGCGCCGGGCAGCCGGCACGTAACACTAACCGGGTAGGTATTGCATCGTGACGGTGCCGATGGTCTGCGACGCGTCGGCGACCAGGGTGGCCAGCTGGCCCTGCAGGGAGCTGGCGTTCTCACTCACCGACTTGTCGCAGAAGCGGCAGTGGGTCTTGAACTGCGGCTGGTCCTCTTCGTTCGGCCAGAAGCGGCGTTCGCCGACCATCGCGCCGGGGTCGAACATGACCGATTGGTGCGGGGCCTCTTTGAGGATTCTGCCAACGGGGTGGCGTTGCGGGCATTCGAGTTTCAGCACGCCGATGCCCTCTTGGTTGGCTGCCATCGTCCACCGTCCTTGTCTCTTGCTCTGTAGCGGCTGGGACTAGTCGATCACGATTTCGGTCGGAGTGGTCGTTGCGTGGATTCGTAGCGGGCAGGTCCGGCGCGCCCTGGCAAACGCCGAGGTCACCGGTTGTCAAACTGCGAGCCGTTCAAGAAAAAGGTACAGATGTGCCATAAAACGTTGCGCAATCGATACTGAATCCCTTAACTTGGGGACGGGGGATTCAGGTCACACGAACGGGCACGATGTGGCGCGCGTCCCGACGGGGTCTCAAGGGAGGCGGTCGCAGGGCATCGCTCGGCCGGCCGGGACGAAGGGATAGCTCATTGCCAGAATCAGCAACGACCGTGCGGCCAATCAATCTTGCGCCCGTAAACAGTCCGCGCACCGTGGAGGCGGACGATCGCGCCTGGGTCATGAAGGCGCTGTGCAGAGAATCCGATCCCGACGAAATGTTCGTGCGGGGGGCGGCACAACGTAAAGCTGCGGTCATCTGCCGTCACTGCCCCGTGCTGCAGGAGTGCGCGGCTGAGGCGCTCGACAACAAAGTCGAGTTCGGGATCTGGGGCGGGATGACCGAGCGCCAGCGCAGGGCCCTGCGAAAGCAGCATCCCGAGGTCTTGTCGTGGACCGATTTTTTCCGCCGGCGCAACGCCCGCTCCGCCGGATAGCTGGGCGCCCCGCTTTCCTCATTACAGGATTGTTACAGCTCTCGCGTGATACCCGAGCAGCGGCGCGACAAGCTTCAGGTGGACAGCGCGGGCAGCACGAGGGTGTCGATCACCTGTCGGAAGAAACCCGCGTCGACGGTTTGTCCGTTGAGCACCCGGAACAAGCTCGTCGCGGTGAGCACGTCGGCGACCAGGGACCAGTCGCGGTCGGCGGCGATTTCACCGCGGGCCGCGGCGCGGGCCAGGATCGTCGTCATCACGCGGCGGCCCCGCAGCAACAACAGATCGTCGAGGGCGGCGGCCAGCTCGGGGTCGTGCGTCGCTTCCAGGGCGACGCGGAGCACCAAATCGTTGGTGATCAACTCGTTGTCGTTGCGCACCGCGCGCTCGATCAGGGCGTCCAAATCGCCGGCCAAGCTGCCGGTGTCGTACACGTCGTCGTCGCGCAGATCGGGCCGCCAGTAGACAAGGACGTCGGTCATCAACGCCGCTTTAGACGACCAGCGCCGGTAGATCGCGGCCTTGCCGACGCCGGCGCGCGCGGCGATGTCGTCCATGTTCGTGGCGTCGTACCCGTTCTCGGTCAGCGCGGCCAGGGCGGCGTTGAGGATCGCGGGATCGCGGGACCGGTCCAGGCGGCCATCGGTGCGCTGGCGAAGCTTCGATTCCATTGCGTCACACCCCCGTCAGTTGCGGGACGGGCGCGGTGTCGCCCTCCGGCTCCGGCTTAGGCGCCTGCCTCTTCCGCATGGCGAAGGTGTCCAGCGGCCACCAGAACCAGCGGCCCAGCGCGGCGGCGATCGCCGGCGTCATGAATGCCCGCACGATGAACGTGTCGACGAGCAGGCCCAACCCGATCGCGGTGCCGAACTGCCCGATCACCACCAGGTCGCTGACGATCATCGACGCCATGGTCGCCGCGAAGATCAGGCCGGCCGCGGTGACCACCCGGCCGGAGGCTCCCATGCCCCGGATGATGCCGGTGTTGAGGCCGGCCGGGATTTCTTCCTTCAGGCGAGAGACCAGCAGCAGGTTGTAGTCCGACCCGACGGCCAGCAGGATGATCACCGTCAGCGGCAGCACGATCCATTGCAGGCCCACCCCGAGGATGTCCTGCCAGAGCAGCACGGACAGACCGCACGCGGTGCCCAGTGACGCGAGCACCGTACCGACGATCACCAGGGATGCCACCAGGCTCCGGGTGATCAGCAGCATGATCGAGAAGATCAGGATCAGCGTCGCGATGCCGGCGATCGTCAGGTCGATCTTCACGCCGTCCTGCATGTCGCTGTACATCGAGGCGGTGCCGGCCAGCGACACCTTCGCGGACTCCAAGGGAGTTCCCTTGACCGCGTCGGCAACCGCCTGCTTGATGCCCTGCACGTGCCGGATCCCGTCCACCGAGGCGGGGTCGCCCTGGTGGGTGATGATGAACCGGACCGCCTTACCGTCGGGCGAGACGAACATCTTCAAACCGCGCTTGAAGTCGGGGTTTTTGAAGACTTCGGGCGGAAGATAGAAGCTGTCGTCGTTCTTGGCTTCGTCGAAGTAGTTCCCCATCATCGTCGAGCCTTCGGCGTTCTCCTGCATATGCCGCTGGATGCCCGCCATGGAGCTGTGCGTGGACAGCATGAAGTCGCGCATTCTTTGCATCGACTCGATGGTCTTGGGAAAGTCGGCGAGCAGCTGTGGCATCAACCGGTCCAGGGTATCGAGATCGCTTGCGAGCCCGTTGAATTTGTCGGAAATCTCGTCGATGCCATCCAGCGCGTCGAAGATGGAGCGCAAGGACCAGCAGACCGGGATATCGAAACAGTGTCTCTCCCAATAGAAATAGCTGCGAATGGGCCGGAAGAAGTCGTCGAAGTCCGCGATGCGGTCCCGCAGCTCGTTGGTGGTGGCCACCAGGTCGTGCGTTCGGCCATCCATGCTGTGGGTTGCGGCGGTCATCTGCTGCATGACGCCATACATGTGCTGCATGACGCTGATCGTCCTGCCCATCTCGTCGGCCTGCTCGAGCATGGACGCCATGCTGTCGTTCATGAATTTCGCCGTTTGCAGGGTGCTGGAACTGTTCATGGCGATCACGAAGGGGATCGAACTGTGCTCGATGGGCGCGCCCAGCGGGCGGGTGATGGTTTGGACCCGGCCGATGCCGCGTTCATGAAAGACACTCTTGGCGATCCTGTCGATGATCAACATGTTCGCCGGGTCGCGCAGATCGTGGTCGGCTTCGACCATCAGCAATTCCGGATTCATGCGCGCCGGGCTGAAGTGCCGCTCGGCCGCCGTCTGCGCGACGTTCGCCGCGATGTCCGGCGGGGTGAACTTCCTGTCGTTGTAAGTCGGGACATAGGTCGTCAGACTGACGAAACCGATCACCGCGACAAATGACGCCACGACGATGATGGGTACCGGCCACCTCGTCACCATCGTGCCGACCTTACGCCAACCCCGTTCCGACACTTGACGTTTCGGATCGAAGAAACCGAACCTGGACGCGACCGAGAGCAATGCGGGAGCCAGCGTCAGGCCCGCCAGCATCGTCACCACCAGCGCGATGGCGCACGGGATGCCCATCGTCTGGAAGTACGGAAGCTTGGTCGCGGTCAGGCACAGGCAGGCGCCCACGATCGTCAGACCCGACCCCAGGATGACGTGCACCACGCCGTTGTAGGCGCTGTAGTACGCCTGCTCTCGATCCTCGCCGCGGGATCGGGCTTCGTGATAGCGACCCAACAGGAAGATGAAATAGTCGGTTCCCGTGGCGATGGTCAGCATCGTGACCATGCTGACCGCGTACGGGGTCAGACCGATGATGTCCAGATTCCCGGCGGTCGCCACGATGCCCTCCGCCGCATAGAGCTCGAAGCGGACCAGGATCAACGCCAAAATCGCGTTCTTCAGCGAGCGATAGATGATCAGCAGCATCACGAAGATGACGCCGATCGTGACCATCGTCATCAGCTCCATGCTGTTGTGCGCGGCGATCAGCGTGTCGGTATTGAGCGCGGTGTTGCCGGCCACGTAGGCCTTGACCCCCGGCGGCGGCGGGACGCTTTTGACGATCTTGCGGACCTCGGCGACCGACTTGTGGGCGGGCGTGGTGCCCTGCGCGCCGTCGAGGAAGACCTGCACGTAGGCGGCTTTACCGTCCGGGCTCTGGGAGCCGGCGGCGGTCAGCGGGTCACTCCAGAAGTCCTGCAGGAACTGAACATGCTTGCTGGCCTTGAGCTTTGCGACGATCTTGTTGTAGAACTCGTGCGCGCTGTCGCCGAGCTTGTCGTCGCCTTCCAGCACGACCATCGCCGTGGAGTCGGTGTCGAACTCCTGGAACTTGTGGCCGATGTTCATCATGTCTTTGAATGCGGTCGCGTCCCGCGGGGTCATGGGCACCGAGTGCCTGCCCGCGACGTCGCCAAGCGAGGGCGTGAACAGCGTGGTGCCGAGCGTGACAAGCAGCCACAGCAGGATGATCGGCACCGCCAGGACGCGGATCATGCGGGCGATGCGCGAGCGAGAGCCTGGCTCGGTACTCATACGGATTTCACCAGGCAGTAGATGAAGGGTTCGTATTCGTCGATGGTGCGGTCGTCCCGGACTTGGCCGTCGACGATGACCCGACATCGGATGTTGCGCAGGCCTTTGTCACCTTGGGCGACGATGTTGGCCGACATCGACGGCAGGGTCGTCACGATCGTGTATGACCACGGCAGCGGGGCGTGCTCGACGAGATGGGGTTGCCCGTTCTCGTCGAGGTAGTTGGCGCTGACGCTGCCGCCCGTCGGCGAGGTCACCTCGTAGGTGATGTGTTTCGGGTTGAACGGCTTCGTGTCGTCGGCGTTGGCGTCGTGGCTGGCGGCGTGTGCGGTGGCGCCGAAACTGGCGCGGACCCGCAGGACGACATAGGAACCGAGCGCGACCACGACGACGAGAAGTAGCGGGATCCAGGCCTTCTTGAAGAGTCGATACACCGCTGCCTCCTCTGCCGAAGGTGCCGAGGGCGACGCGCCAAGCAGCACCCACGACGGAACGCCAGTTCCATGCTCGATCCGTCAGGACATTACCGCATCGCTGCCCGGGCCGCGCCAGGAATGGCGGTGGGCGCCGCCGCCCGGCGGCGGGCGGGATTTCCCGGGTTCGGATCCGTTGGAGGCTGCGATATTTGGGGTCAACGGGCGGCGGCGCGCACAAGAACCACGCAAGAATCACGCAAGGTATCAGCGACATCGTTGCCGCAATTGCTCCCGACCACTTACCGCTCGCGGGAAAGGAACCGAAAATGATCGCAAGTTCGCGCCACTCCACCGGCGGCCGCGAAGCCCTAGGAAGGACATGGCGACGGCCCGCAGTCCTCTTCGCGCTGGCCGCGGTTCTGGCGGCTGGCTGCTCCTCGAACGACGCGACGGCATCGCACCAAGCGCCGGGTAGCCCCACGACATCCGCGCCGACGGCGGCTGCAGAGATGGCGGCCCATGGTGTCGAGAAACCGATCGGCGACGTGCCCTGGTCGCAAGTCGGTCCGGGCTGGATGCTCGCCACGTGGAGTCCGGCCGAGAGTGTGCCTCCCGGCGGGTCGCGGCCTCCGGGCTCGCCGGAGCCCGACACGGTCCCCGTCACCATGTACCTCGTCGACCCGGCGGGCGGTCGCTACGCGATCACCACCTTCCCGTCGAACGCCCAACCCCATGGGGTCGACTGGTCGGGCGACGGCAGCCACGCCGTTTGGGCCTCCGAGGGCCCCGGAAAATCGACGGTGATCACCGAGCTCGACCTGCACACCGGCACCCGCTCCACGTTCACCGTCGACGGCTCGTCGGTCGCCCCTCGCTTCACGCGCCCCGACGGCAAGGCGCTGCTGCTGACAGTGGACAAGAAACTGATGCGAGTCGACCTGGCCGGCAATCCGCAGCTGACCTATCCGACCGACAAGCTCGCGAGTGCCTACGACGGTCAGTACCTCGCAACCCCGGACGGCACGCAGCTGGTGCTGGGTACCGCCTCCGGCCTTGCTCTGATGGGCAACGACGGAACCGTCGGTAAGGAGCTGTCGTCTGCGGCGGGAAGCTGCTCGCCGGTGCGGTGGTGGGACGCCGGCGCCAAAACCGTCCTCGCCAACTGCGGCGCCGCAAACCAGCACGCACGACTCTGGCTGGTCCCCATCGACGGTTCAGCACCGACCGCGCTGACCGCGCCGATCACGGACCCGGCGTCGCACGACACCGGCGACATCAGCGCATGGCAACTGCCGGCCGGCACCTATGTCCAGTACGCGGGCGGATGCGGCGCCATCCACCTCGGCAAGCTCAACCCCGATGGCACGGTGTCCAAGGTGTCGGTGCCCAACGTCGATCCGAGTCACAGCATCTACGTGATCGGCGTCCACGGCGGGAACCTCGACCTCAAAGCCACGGTCGCCGGTTGCGGACCCGCCCAGTCGCTGCTCGAGTACGACCCCGCCGCCGGCACCACCAACGTCCTGCTGGGACCGCCGCTCAACGGCGGCGCGGTCATCAGCGCGGTGCCTTACCCGGGTGAGAAGTAGCGTGCGAGCGCACCAGCGGCAGTGGCGACGACGCGCAAACGCCGCGATCGTCGGCGTCGCCGCGGCCGTCGTCGGCGTCGCCGCGTGCCACTCGTCGCCGCGGTCGGCGCCGCCCCAACAAACCGTGCTGCCGCTGGGCGGTCTTAACCACCCCGCCGGCGTCGCGGTGGATACCAACGGCGCGGTGTATGTCGCCGACAGCGGCAACCAACGAGTGCTGAAGTTGGCCCCCGGGTCGAACAGCCCGACGGTGCTGGCGTTCACCGGGCTCAACTACCCCGACAGCGTGGCGGTGGACAAAGCCGGCGCCGTCTACGTCACTGACGACCACAACAACCGGGTGGTGAAACTGCCGGCCGGGTCCAACACCCAGACGGTGTTGCCGTTCACGGGCCTCAACGGCCCGGATGGCGTGGCGGTGGATGCGGCCGGCGCCGTTTACGTCGCCGACTACCTCAATGCCCGGGTGGTCGAGTTGGCCGCCGGGTCGACCACCCAGACGGTGCTGCCATTCACCCACCTCGCCCTGCCGCGCGGCGTCGCGGTCGACGGCACCGGCACCGTCTACGTCGCCGACTTCGGCAGCAAGCGGGTGGTGAAGCTGGCGGCAGGGGCAACCACCCAGACCGTACTGCCATTCGACGGCCTAAAAGGCCCCATCGGGGTGGCGGCCGACACCGCCGGAAGGATCTCTGTCACAGACTATTTCAACAACGCCGCGGTGACGTTGGCGGCCGGATCGTGCACCCAGAACGTGCTGCCGTTCACCGGCCTCACCGGCCCCGAGGGTGCGGCGGCCGACACCGCCGGAAATGTGTATGTGGCCGACGCCCAAAACAACAGAGTCGTGAAGCTCTCGTCGGCGCAGCCGGCGCGGCCGCCGGCGTGCCGACAGATGGTGCTGCCGTTCACCGGCCTCGACGATCTCTGGGCCGTCGCGGTGGACACCGCCGGCAATGTGTATGTCGTCAACAACACTTCGGGCGACCGCCGCAACCGGGTAATCAAGCTGGCGGCCGGGTCCAACACCCAAACCGACCTGCGGTTAACCGGCCTCGGCTTCCCCGAGAGCGTGGCGGTCGACACCGCCGGAAACACGTACGTCGTCGACAACAAAACCAATCGAGTGTCGAAGTTGGCGCCAGACAATACAGAGACCGTGCTGCCGTTTTCCGGCGTCGCCCCCCGCGCTGTTGCGGTCGACACCGCGGGCGACGTATTCGTCACCGATTACCACAAACATCGGCTGCTGAAGTTGGCCGCCGGGTCCAACACGCCAACTGTTTTGCCGTTCACCGGCCTCGCCGACCCGTGGGGGATTGCGGTGGACACTGCCGGCGATGTCTACGTCGTCGACTACGACAAGGTCCTGAAGCTGGCGGCGGGGTCGAGCACGCCGACGGTCTTGCCGTTCACCGGCCTTAGCCCAGTCGACGGCGCGCACGGCATAGCAGTGGACAAGGCGGGCGCCGTCTACATCACCGACTCCGCCAACAAGCGGGTCTTGAAGCTCGCGGCCGGGTCGAACACCCAAACTGTGCTGCCGTTCGCGGGCCTCGGCGAGCCTTGGGGGGTGGCGGTGGACACGGCGGGCGCCGTCTACGTCACCGACCGCGGTAACGCCGAGGTGGTGAAGCTGGCGCAGGGCTGATGCGTCGCAGTGCCTGTTCTATACCTGCCTGCGCTGCAATGCCTTTCGCATGCCGACCCACAGCGAACCGGCACAAGAACCAAGCAAGAAACACGCAAGGCGCCCACCGCAACCTTGGTATGACAGACCACAACAGCCGCGCCCGGCGACCCAGTCTTGGACATGTTCGGCGCAAAGGAAAGCAATCATGAAGAACGCAAGAATCGCGGCGCTCGTGCTGCTCGCCATTGCCGCCATCGGCATCACCGGATGCAGCAAGACGCCGCCGTCCCCGCATGCAACGGCAACGACGAGCGCGTCTACCGGACCAACGAATCCGTCGACGGGGCCAACACCGCCGCCATCCCGACAAACCGTTCTGCCGTTCAGCGGCCTCACCAACCCCCAAAGTGTGGCGGTGGACGGCGCCGGCGACGTGTACGTCGTCGACTATGCCGGCGGTCACCACGATTCGCGCGGTCGCGTGGTGAAGTTGGCGGCCGGGTCGGGCGGGCAGACCGTGCTGCCGTTCAGCGGCCTTGATCGCCCCGGCGATGTGGCGGTGGACGCTTCCGGCAACGTCTACGTCACCGACTACCGCAACCATCGGGTGCTGAGGTTGGCGGGCGCGTCGAACACCCAGACGGTGCTGCCGTTCACCGGCCTCGAGGGCCCCTCCGGTATAGCGGTGGACGCTTCCGGCAACGTCTACGTCGTCGACGGCGGAAGCAACGCCGACCCCCACCACTATCGAGTAGTGGAGTTGGCGGCCGGGTCAAACACCCAGACGGTGCTGCCGCTCACCGGCCTCGACACCGCTTCCGGTCTGGCGGTGGACAGCTCCGGCAAGGTGTACGTGCTCGACATGGGCAAGCGTGGAACTGACGCTCGGGTGGTGACGTTGGCGGCCGCGTCGAACACCCAGACAGTGCTGCCGTTCACCGGCCTCGACACCGCTACCGGTCTGGCGGTGGACACCGCGGGCATCGTCTACGTCGTCGACCGCAACCACGACCGCGTGGTGGGGTTGGCGCCCGGATCGAACGACCAAACAGTGCTGCCGTTCACCGGCCTTCGCTTCCCATTCTGTGTGGCGGTGGACGCTGCCGGGAATCTCTACGTCACCGACGAGCGGCAACATGTGGTGAAGCTGGCGGCGGGCTGACGACGAGTGCACGTACGTCACACGCCGGAAAGTCCTGAGATATTTGCCTGCGCTGCAATGTCTTTCGCATGCCGATCCACAGCGAACCGGCACAAGAACCAAGCAAGAAACACGCAAGGCGCCCACCGCACCCTTAGCGTGACCGACCACAACAGCCGCGCCCGGTGGCCCATTCCACGCCATCGCGGCACCCCAGCCCGAACACGTTCGGCGGAAAGGAAGCACATCATGCAACAGTCGCCCGGCACTGACGCCGACCGCACCGCACCCACACCGCGGCGGTGGCGGCACCGCCGACATGCCCTCATCGCCGCGCTCGTGCTGCCTGCCGTTGGGGCCATCGGCCTCACCGGATGCAGCAAGACCCCTCCGACTTACCGGGTTACCGCCACGGTGGCCGTTGGCAAGTCGGTGTCGGGGGTGGCGGTGGACCCGGGCACCCACACCGTCTACGTCACCAACGGCGACGACAACACGCTGTCGGTGATCGACGCCTCGACACGCACCGTCACCGCCACCGTGCCCGTCGGCAAGCCGTTCTCTGGCCCGGAGGGGGTTGCGGTGGACCCGGGCACCCACACCGTCTACGTCACTAACTACGGCGTCACGGTGTCGGTGATCGACGCCTCAACGCGCACCGTGACCGCCACCGTGCCCGTCAGCACGGGCCCAGGCGAGAACCCGGCGGGGGTGGCGGTGGATCCGGGCACTCACACCGTCTACGTCGGTCGACTTCAAACGGCGGCTGCCCACATGGGCGACTACGACGGCACGGTCTCGGTGATCGACGGACCGACGCGCACCGTCAGCGCCACTGTGACCGTCGGCAAGCAACTACACGAGGTGGCGGTGGACCCGGGCACCCACACCGTCTACGCCACCAACGCCCAGGACAACACGGTCTCGGTGATCGACGCCTCGACGCATGCGGTCGTCGCCACCGTGCCCGTCGGCAAGAACCCGAGCGGGGTGGCGGTGGACCCGGGCACCCACACCGTCTACGTCACCAACGGCGACGACGGGACGGTGTCGGCGATCGACGCCTCCACGCGCACCGTCAGCGCCACCGTGCCCGTCGGCAAGCACCCCGCTGGGGTCGCGGTGGACCCGGGCACCCACACCGTCTACGTCGCCAACAACCGCGACAACACGGTGTCGGTGATCGACGCCTCCACGCGCACCGTCAGCGTCACCGTGCCGGTCGGCAAGCACCCGGGCAGGGTGGCAGTGGACCCGGGCACCCACACCGCCTACGTCACCAACGGCGGCGACAAAACCGTGTCGGTGATCGAATCTCGATAGTGGTGTGCGCCGGTGTCTGGGGGCGACGGATTGTCTTGTCCGCCAAGGATCGTGGGGTATAAGACCTGTACCAAACCCGGCGGTGTTCGTGCAGGTCAGAAGGGTGGTCCCGGCTGGGATCGAACCAGCGACCTTCCGCGTGTGAAGCGGACGCTCTTCCACTGAGCCACGGGACCCGGCGCCGAGGGGCGAACGACGAAGAAGACTAGCACGAAGCGGGCATCGCCCTACGCGCCGCGTGCGTCGGCGGGCGCGCTAGCCTAGAGCCGCAACGTAAAAGAGATTTGTGCGGGCCCGCTCAGGTGGACTATCGTCGTCCTTCGCACCGGGCGACGATCTCGCCCGTTGCGCGCGGACGTAGCGCAGTTGGTAGCGCATCACCTTGCCAAGGTGAGGGTCGCGGGTTCGAATCCCGTCGTCCGCTCGAAGGTGCAAGTGGCATCAATCCCCCAGCGGTGGAGTGGCCGAGTGGTGAGGCAACGGCCTGCAAAGCCGTGCACACGGGTTCGATTCCCGTCTCCACCTCCAAATTTGTCCCCCCGGCGCGATTAGCTCAGCGGGAGAGCGCTTCCCTGACACGGAAGAGGTCACTGGTTCAATCCCAGTATCGCGCACCAGAGTTCTTGCAGTTCAGAGCGCGTTTATCAGGGCGCCTTCACCAGTCGGAAGCTCAAGGAATATGACTGCGGCGGATGGTCGCAGACGCCCCGGTTTTGGACGACTTGGACCGTGCCGGTCAGTGTGTTCGCATCCCACATGTAGTGCGCGTTCGCCGCGTTGCCTTCCGTGACACCGCCCTTGCACACGATGTCCTCGGTGCTGTCGATCGTCCATTGACCATCCACCAACATCGCCCGGCCGCTAAGGCCGGTCGCCGGGCTCGACATGTCGGCGCACCCGTCACCGCACGGCGTGAAGTACCAGTTCTCGGTAAACGTGCGGCCGGCGCCCGGATCGGTAGTGGTCTTGAGGTAGTGGCCGCTCATCACGGGAGCGGCCGACGCGGGAGCGGGCGCCCCGACAGCGACGGCGGTGAGGGTGGCCGCGGTGGCAAAACTTCGGGCGGCCGTTCGATCAGCCCACGACACGCGTTTAGCTTGGCACCGCCACGGCCCGCGTGGCGGTGCGAGCAGCCGTTTGCTTACCCTCCTTCAATGCAGGGCAAGAAAATCGCGATCGCGGGCGCGGCGATAGTTCTCGCAGGTTGCGGCGGGTCGGGTAAGACAGCAACGACGGTGACGTCTGCGGTGGAAATCACGAAGACAGTCACCGTGACCGCTCCCCCGCCACCGTTCGCCCCCAGGACCGTCATCGAAACCGACGGCACCTATCGCGTCGGCATCGACATCGTGGCGGGCACCTACCGCTCCGGGGGTCCCAGCCCGGAAAGAGGATCCGACTGCTATTGGGCGCGGCTGAGCAGCCTGAATTCGACCCACATCATCGACAGCGACATCGGCACCGGCCCTCAGGTGGTGATGATCGCGCCCACCGACAAGGCGTTCTTGACGCGCAGCTGCCAAACCTGGCACAAGACCGACTGAGCTGCGTTCACAGCGTCGCGGTTACGGGTTCTCCTCGATGACGCACTGCACAATCGTGGCGGCCGTCTGCTGGTCGAATCCCAACCGCGCCACCTTCTGGGCCTCCGCGTCGGGGGAAACACCAGATTTGAGGTCCTGCTCAATAACTCCGGCGCGCTGGAAGTTTTGTGGGTCCGGTTCCCCCAGCGGGAGTTGCTTGATGCCGCCGACGCAGCGAGTGAAACCGCTGTAATCAGCGTGAGCGGGCGACGCCCCGAGCAGCGCAATAGCCACGCCGACCGCCGCGGCGACATAGGTGAAACGCATGGTCGCATCGTATCGCCGCGCTTGCCGCCGGCAAAGAACTAAACGAACCCCATTGCAGCGCAATCGCTTAGGCAATTCACGCCCGCTCGGCCCTCATGTCCATGTCGATCGTGCCCTGGCACGCGCCGCTGAGGATCTCCGTGTGCATGACGCCCGACAGCGACCCGTCGGATTGGGGCGTGTAGCGCACGGTGGAGTGGGCCGGATTCCATTGGATGCTGGTGTCGGGCATCATGCAGTCCCACTGAAAATCGCTGACCTGCGTCCACGACGACCCGTCCCAGGTGAATTGGACCGGTTGCGGAACCGTCGGGTTGCTCGGCGGGGGGCCGCTGACGATAGTGGCGACGCATTTTCCGCTCGAACAGCTCGAGCGGAATCCGTAGGTATCGGTGTGCTGCACCTCGGGGTCACCGACCGCCATGCTGGTCCCGGATTTCGGGCCGACCATGAACGTGATCGCGTAGGTGCCGTTCCACGACGCGGCGTCCGCGGACGCGGTCGGGGCAAATGACAGGGCGATAGCGAGCGGTGCGGCACACAAACCAACAAGACCGCTGCGACCATTTGGGGTCATCGGCTTCTCCTCTCAGCCCGCGACAACTGCGGAACCAGAGCGAAGTGCATATACCCGATCTTTACCCTTATTCCACTCCGGAAAAAGGGACGGGACTGTTTTGCCGTCGGCTAGGGACCGCTCAGCAATGAGCCGCCCAGCATCGCTGCAGCGGGCAATAGGTCGCATGCGCGATTCTCACCATGGATCCGATTTCTCCGAACGTGACGTTTCTCGGGTCCAAGGTGGAGTGGATGTTTTGCGTGATCTGGTCGTACGTCCAACCCCAGCCGAGGTCGTCGCAGATGAGCCGCCCCATCGCGGTCAGGGCCTCGTCATGGTCCGGCGGCCAATTGAAGCCGGCGGCGCGCAGTTGGGACAGGTACGCGTCATCGACGGGATCGGCTGTCGCGATCGCCGCACCGGAAACCAAGGCGGCGCCGGTCATGACGGGGACGGCCAGGGCGGCCAGCCAGCGAGGTGCGGACATTTGCTGCGCTCTCTTTCTCCTCGGCGTTGAGGTTGCCGTAGCAGAATAGAGACAGCCGGGAAAAAGCAGATTATGCGCAGCTGAATAGTCGGCTTTTTGGGAGATTATCTACGCGGCGTGCGGATGGTGCGACAGCGCTTGCGCCGGAGCCTCTTTCGCGTCGTATCCGTCCGCCCACTCCGGGCGAAGATGGGTCACCGGGGCCGGGTGTGCCTTGTCGCGGTCCCAAAGACGCTCAATTTTGCGGTAGATCCACGCGATCGACGCCACCACCGCGACCGCGGCCGCCAAGACCGCCACCGCGTCGCCGAAGGCAATCAACAGGATGATGGCGCCGAAGATCCAGAACGCGGCGGCCTCCAGGTCGCGGGTCCCGTGGTGTCCACCGAACGTGGTCGTGATGTGCCGCATGTCTGCCTCGCTCCGATCCGGGTCGCCGCCTGATGCGACAACCGTCTCGTGCAACACCGCAGCGACAGCAGGGCTGCCCAATCGTGACCGACGTCACGGGGGCGGATCACCCGATGAAGCGACGCCTATTCGTCGCCTTCCTCGTCGTGGTCCTCTTCGACGTCGGCGTCTTCGTAGTCCTCGTCTTCGTCGTCGAAGACGTCCAGCTCGAGGTCGAGGGGGTCGTCGCCAAATGGGTCGACCACGTATTGCTGCCAGTAGCCCGGGGAGAAGTAGATCTTGTCCGCGTGGTCGACGTCGTCGCCGACCTCGACCATCAGGATTCCGTCTTTGATGTCGTAGCTGAATGCGTTGGGGTATTGGACACCGCCGTCGGCGGTTCGGATGTGAACGTCATATGCCACGGGCGGAAGTCTACGGAGTCGGCGGGGGCTAGGCGCAACTCGAGGCGGCGCCTTCGAGCAGATCGGCGGCGCGGGCAACGCTTTCGGCGGAGGTGGTCATCCGGGCGGCGACGTCGCGGGCGCGTGCGGCGTAGTCCGGGGCGAGGATGCGGCGCAGGTCCGCGACCAGCGACTCCTGCGTCGTCGTCGAAAGCTGGCGGGCGGCACCGACTTTCAGCCGTTCCAGGCCGGCCGCCCACAGCGGCTGGTCCAGCCAGAGCCACAGCGCCAGGGCCGGAATTCCCGCCCGTAGGCCCGCCGCCGTCACACCGGCGCCCCCATGATGCACGACGGCGCGGCAAGCTCGCAGCACGACCGCATGATTGACCGCATCCACGATCTTGACGTGATCGGGGCGCGGCAGATCGGCAAAGTCGTTGGGGCCGCTGCAAATTAGCGCCCGCTCCCCCAGCTGCCCGCAGGCCGCGCCGACCATGGCGACCAGGTCCGCCGGGGCCGAGACCGGCGTGCTGCCCAAGCCGAAGCAGATCGGCGGCGTCCCCGCGGCGATCCAGGACAGCACCTCGTCGTCGGCGTCGGCGGGCAACTCGAGCGTCAGCGCGCCGACGAAGGGGCGCCAGCCGTCCGACTCCACCCATTCGGACGCCGGCCCGGGCAGGCAGAGCTCGTCGTAGGCCTGGATCTCCAGCGACGACGGGGGCGGGGCCGCTTCCGGCAGGCCGAGCGAGCGGCGCTGGGCCGCCGCGACGTCCTTGACCAAGTTCGAATACAGCACCCCGGCGGAGTACACGCGCGTCGGGAAGAAATGCAGCGCCGCCAGCGGAATGCCGCGATGCTCCGCGACGATGGCGGCCAGCTCCTGCTCGTTGAAGCCCGCCAACAGCAGGTCGGCGTCGGCTGCCAGCGACGTCAGCGCGGCGGTCTTGTCCGCCCACACCCTGGTGAGTTGCTCCATGACTTCGGGCAACGCGGCGAACGGGTTATCCACCTTGCGAACGAATCGCTCGGCGGAGTCCATCCGCTCGCGCGTGTCCTCCCCGTAGGCGACCGCGGTGAGCCCCGCCGACTCGACGAAGCCGAGCTTGTCGGGCGAGACCGCCATGCGAACCTCGTGGCCCCGGCGCAGCAGCTCACGCCCGACCGCCACGCACGGCTCGACATCGCCCCTGCTTCCGTAGCCGGCCACCACGAACTTCACGGACGGAACCTAACGCACGGAAGTAGTAGCAAGGTCGTAGCCTGGGCGGTATGCACGTGATCAACGGAGTCCGCGACCCCGCGGCGAGCTTCCCCCTCGAGACCCTGGCCGACGACGCGGGCGAGCGCCGCCAGGCCAACCGCGCCGTCGCCGTCAGCGCGGTCGGGTTGGCGCTGACCGGCCTCGTCGAACTGGCCATCGCGCTGGTGTCCGGGTCGGTGGCGCTGCTCGGCGACGCGCTACACAACCTGTCGGACGTCTCGACGAGCGCGCTGGTGTTCGTCGGTTTCCGGGCGTCCCGCAAGCTGCCCACCGAGCGCTATCCCTACGGCTACGAACGCGCCGAGGACCTCGCCGGGATCGGTGTGGCCCTGGTGATTTGGGGCAGCGCCGCGGTCGCCGGGTTCGAGAGCGTCACGAAGCTGCTCCGCCACGGCGGGACCGGGCACCTGGGCTGGGGCATCGCGGCCGCCGCGGTGGGCATCGCGGGCAATCAGCTGGTGGCCCGCTACAAGCTGGCGGTGGGCCGGCGGATCCGCTCGGCGACCATGGTGGCCGACGCCAAGCATTCCTGGCTCGACGCGCTGTCCTCGGCCGGGGCGATGCTGGGGCTGATCGGCGTGGCGCTCGGCTGGGGCTGGGCGGACGCGGTCGCCGGAATCGTTGTCACGGCGTTCATCTGCCACGTCGGGTGGGAGGTGACCGCCGACATCGCGCACCGACTGCTCGACGGCGTCGACCCCGAGATCATCACGACGGCCGAGACCGCCGCCGCCTCGGTTCCGGGTGTCGTGCACGCGCATGCCCGGGCCCGCTGGACCGGGCGCACTCTACGGGTCGAGGTCGAGGGCTTCCTCGACCCGGAAATCCCACTCGCGCAGGCCGATCGGATCGGTCGCGGCGTGGCCGCGGCTTTGACACCACTGATCCCCGAGATGCACAGCTTCAGCTGGACCGCGCGGGCCGCCTAAACCCCTTGCGCCGGAAACGATTCGACGACCTTGATCAGCTCGTCGGGCGCTTCCCAGTTCAGCAGGTGTCCCGCGTCGGGCACCGTGACCAGGCGCGCACCGGGAATGCCCTCGGCGAGGCGGCGCGAATGACTGGTCGGGGTCGTGCGATCCGCGGAGCCGACCATCACCGTGGTCGGTACCGATATTTCGCCCAGCCGCGGGTAGCGGTCCTCCTGCGAGAAGGCCCGCACGATCGGCAGCAGCGGCCCGTGTTCGTCCAGATGCTGGTTGAAGAAGTCGACGAACACCGAGACCATCACCGGTGACGGGTGCGTCCCGCATTGCGCGGCGCCGAACAGCATCGCGACGGTCTCGTTGCGCATCATCCGTTGCAGCACGCCGTATTGCAGCAGCGGGATCTGCAGCCGGTTCTGCGGTGCGCCGTCCAGGATGCGGCCCGCCCAGGTGGCGAACAGCACGAGCCCGCGCAGCCGCGGCGCCACGTCGGCGTGGTCGAGCACGGCGCGGATGGTGACGAATCCGCCCATCGAGTGCCCGACGAGCACGCCGTCGCGAACGTCGAAGTGCGCCAGGACCGCGGCGAGGTCGGCCGCCATGGGCTCCGACCCGATGCCGTCGGAGCCTAGCGTGGAGCGCCCGTGGCCGCGCTGGTCGAACGCGATGACGCGAAATCCCTTGGCCTGCAGCTCGTCCCACACGAAATTCCACTCGAGGACCCGGGCGGTGTAGCCGTGGACGAGGACCACCGGCGGGCCCTGCCCCGCGACCAACGCGTGCAGCACGGTCCCGTCGGGCCGGGTGATCGAGACATGCTCACCGTCCGGTTCGGCGGTGAGCCGCTCGCGCGGAAACGGGTCCGGGTTGCGCCGGATCCGCGCGGCTGCCGCTTGCGCGGCGCCCCAACCCAATAAACCGGCCGCCGACGCGATGCCAACCCTCTTGCGCATGGCTCATTATGGCGGGCCGGTTCGCGCCGAGGCTAGTCGCCGACCGCGCCCTCGGGCTTGGGGCCGCGGCCCTCGCCGGTGATGTACTTGGGGCAGTAGGCGCCGACGGCGATCACCGTGAACTTGGCGGCGCCGTTGCCGGTAAAGCCGTTGCGCTGCTGAAGGTTTCCGATGATTTCGTCCTCGGTCGCCCCGGTGTCCTCCAGCTGGCACAGCGTCTTGGCGGCCGAGATGGCGGCCTTCGGATCCTGGTAGGAGATTCCGGCGAACTTGAGCGCGGTAAGGAAGTCCGCGTCGGTGGCGGGGTCCGCGTTGGGGTCCTCGTCGGCGTGCGCCGGCGCGGCCAGGCCGATCAGCACGACCAGGCTTGCCATCCCCCACAGGACTCTCATGACGCTGCCATAGTCCCAGACTCGCGCTGTGCCCGCATCCCGGCATGGCAAGGGGTTTCCGGCTCAACTCGGCAGGCGTACGATCGAGCTACTGGGACCATTCAGATCCCATAATCGATGGGCCAGTCGACGGCCAATCTGATTTGCATCCGGAAGTGTTGATACACAACACCTTTCGACTAGAGTTCGCGTCCGTGTGACGCGATGCGCATGGGTCGGTGGTATGTCGCGCGCGACCATCTGAGATCGCGTCGTCGCCGATTCGGAGAAATTGGCCGATTCGCGGCCAAGACGGGATCGTCGCTATGACACGACATGAAGGCCGCGCGGTTGCCGGCGGCCACCTCGCAGGACCGGAGAACACACCGCGGCTGCGCATGAAGCCGAAGGCGCGGACGACCGGGCATGTCGACGGGGCATGGTGGCCACACTCCGATGACCTGCCGCGCGAACTGCCTGATCTGTTGGCGGTGTTGTCGGTGCGACTGGGCTCCGTTGCGCGGGTCATGTACGACCTCTCCGCATGGGCGAAGGCACCGGCACGGCTCACGACCGGTGGACGATCGGTCCGACTGGACGGGTTCAGCTACCAACCGGCCAACACCCTCGAGGTGGTCGGGCTCGGCCGCGAGAGGATCCTCCTGATGGTGGTGCCCCCGAGCACTGATCCAGACGTCGCACACAAGGCGATGATGACGGCGGCGGCGCCGGACAATGCTTCCACGGTCGGCGACATGCTCGGGACCAGCGACGGCGGCCAAGCACCGCCGGTCGCGGCCTACCGACCGGCATTTCACCGACGGGTCCGGAGCTTTCGGGCATGACGGCACGCTCGACGTCCTCCGGGTCGTGAGTGGACCGACGTAGAAGGCGACCGGAGGAGGATCAAGAGGCGCCGTTTCTGGGTTGATCAAACGGGCGAGACGGCTGTTTCAAGGCTCGCGTGTAGATTGGTTGGTAAGCCGTTCGTATTGAGCACTGCCACCGTCGACATTTTTGTGTAGATGAGCAGCTCACGAATCGATCGCCCGAACTACTTTGAGGACCCCGCATACATGAATTCGTCCGACTTGTTTTCACACCGCTACGAGCCGGAGGTCGTCTCCGACACCCTTCGCGACTCGGAACCGGTGCAACTTCCCACCTTCTCCGACCGCCCGACGAGCGACTCCGCGACCAAGACGCCACCGTCCTGAATGGCTTGACCGGGACGCGGCGCCGCGCCCTGCTGGCCGCGACCGAGGCTTGACCGTCAGGCGGCGACAGGAGGGACAGATGAGACGAGAGGTCGCCGCTGAACTCGAAGTCGAGATCACCGCGCCGACGACCCTGGAGTTCCAGATCGCCGTTGCACCGCATCCCGACACCGAGGTATCCGAGTCGATGTCATTTGTCTTGGATGGAAATCCTCTGCGGCCGTTGGAGATCAGCGGTATGCACGGTAGTCGCATCCACAAGCTGGACGTCCCGGTGGGTAGCCTCAAGGTCGACTACGCCGCGACGATCGTCGGGCAAACCGACCCGGCACCGGTGACCGAGCATGACCTATCGATGTACCTGCGTCCGAGCCGCTACGCCGAGTGCGACAAGTTCTTCTGTTTCGCCGCAACCGAATTCGGTAGGTATATCGATTCGGCGACCCTGTTGGAGAAGGTTTCCCTTTGGGTCCGCGGCCGGCTGGAATATGTACCTGGGTCGAGTGACCCCATCGATGGCGCGGTGGATACCTTGCTCTCCGGCGCCGGGGTATGTCGAGACTTCGCGCATCTCGTGGTGGCGCTGTTGCGAGCCGTCAATGTGCCGGCCCGCGTAGTTTCGGTGTATGCACCCGGCCTGTACCCGATGGACTTTCATGCAGTAGTCGAGGCTTTCGTCGATGGACACTGGCGAGTGGTCGACGGCACTCTCTTGGCGCCGAGGCAAAGCCTCGTGCGCATCGCCACTGGACGCGATGCCGCCGACGTCGCCTTCCTCGACAACCACAGCGGCGCGATCACACTGGACAAACTGGTGGTAACCGCCGTCGTCGACGGCGACCTGCCCAGGGACTCGATCGACCAGCTGGTGTCGATCCGCTGAAGCCAGGCCTCGTCGTTGCGAAAGCCGTTGTGCGTCAGCCGCTCAGCTGACGAGGGCCAGCGCGTGGGCGCGCCGCAGCTTGCCCGACGGGGTTTTCGGGATCATCCCGGGCTGCAACACCACCACGTTTCGGGGGCGCACATCGACCTCGGCGAACACCTCGTGCGCCACCTGGCGCTCGATGCGGCGCACCTGCGCCTGGTCGTCGTACTCCTTGGATTCCACCGCCACCGCGAACGTCTCCCGCGATTGCCCGGCGTCGAGTCGCACCGCGACCGAACAGCCCGGCCGCACCCCGGCCACACGGCAGGCGGCGCGCTCGATGTCGGTTGGGTAGATGTTGCGGCCGGCCATGATGATCACGTCCTTGAGCCGCCCGCACACCACCACATTGCCGCCCTCGGTGAGATAGCCCAGGTCGCCGGTGTCATACCAGCCCCGCTCATCCTGCGCAGCGATGAACCCGGCGGCCGTGGTGTAGCCGTTGGTCACGGGCTCGCCGCGCACCTCGATGACGCCCACGCCGCGTGGCGGTAGCACACTGCCTTCCTCGTCGAGGATTCGCAACTCCAGCCCCTCCAGCGGCCGGCCCAGTGAGACGAGCCGGCGGGTATGTCCCCTGCTCGCGGGGACGGCGCGGTGCAGGATGGCCAGCAGGTCGGCGTCCACCTCGTCGACGAGCATGCCCCCGCCGCACGCGGAGAACGACACCGCAACCGTCGTCTCGGCCATGCCGTAGGCGGGGATTATCGCCTCGGGTTTCAACCCGAACGGCGCCCCGGCGTCGCAGAGGTCCTCGACGTCGAGCGGGTCCACCTGTTCGGCGCCGGAGAGCGCCCACCGCAGCGAGGACAGGTCGAAGTCCCCGGGTGTGGCCTGTCTGCGCAACCGCTTGGCCAACAGGTTGTACGCAAAGTTCGGCGCGGCGGTCATGGTGCCCTTGTATTTGTGAATCAGCCTGGGCCACAACAACGTATCGCGCAGGAATTCCATCGGCGTGACCTTGACCAGCTCCGCGCCGACGTACATCGGCACCGTCAGATAGCCCGTCATGCCCATGTCGTGGAAGCACGGCAGCCAGCTCACGATCACGTCGGTATCCAGGTCGAAGTTGCAGCCGACCATCATGGCTTCCGCGTTGGCGACGATGTTGGCGTGCGTGATCTGAACCGCCTTGGGCGATCCCGTCGAGCCCGATGTCAGCTGCATCAGCGCCACGTCGTCATCGCAGGTGTCGACGGGGCCGACGGGGGCGTTCGCAAACAGCGTCTCGGCGGTGAGCACCGTCATACCGAGACCCGACAGCACCGGCGCGGCCGCCATGAACGGCTCCGAGATGACAACGGCTTTCGCCGACATCATGTCGATGACGCCGGTTGTCTCCTCGGCCCAACGCGCCAGGTCGGTGCGCGGGGTGGGCTGATGCAACATGGTCACGCTGGCGCCGCGCATCCAGATGCCTTGGGCGGTGGGCGCGATCTCGACCGGTGCGCCGGCCAGCACGGCGACAGCGTCGCCGTGTCCGATGCCCGCCGCGGCCAGCCCACCGGCCACCCGACGAGCCCGCTCGTGCACCTCTGCCCAGGTATGCCGAACCGGCGCGTGCGGCTCGCCGGTGATCATCCCCTTGGGGCTCGACCGGGCATTTTCGTACATCGTCTCGGTAAATCGGCTCACGGCGATCCTTTGGCTTAAGGGTTTGCGGGCGCGTTAGGAGCTTCGGAAGCCGCTGGGGTTCGGCCGTCGGCGAGCACTTTTGGCGTCGATGATGACTCCGGGAGTGCTAAGACCCTTCGTATTTCAGCCCAGATGGCTTGTCAGACCGGCTGACTGTAGCGAGCCGATGCCTTGGGCGTAGCCATGCACGCGCAAGTCGGTACAGATCGTGACAATTCGGGCCGAACCGGCAGGCGCTACGCGGCGGGCCGGCTCAGCGGCAACGACCCGGGCAGCGCACCGACCTGCCGGCGCTCCGGGGCCTCCCAGATGTCGCCGGCGAGCACGCCGGGCAGCCCGGCCTCGCTCGCGATGAAGACGGGATGGTCGCCCCGCATGGACTGGCGGTGATAGTCCCGCACCGTCGCGAACGCCCACTTGCTCAGCAGGCAGATCGCGACCAGGTTGGCGATGGCCATCAGCGCCATCGTCAGGTCGGCGAAAGCCCACACCAGCTTCAGCTGAGCCATCGCCCCGAACACGATCGCCCCCAGCGTCACGACCTTCAGCGCGTTGGTCGCCACGTGCCGGCCGCCCAGGAAGAACAGGTTGGCCTCGGCGCACACGTAATTGCTCAGCACCGAGGCGAAACCGAACACGCACACCACGGCGGTCATCACCACGGTGGTCCACGATCCGAGGCCGGCGGCGATCGCCGACTGCGTCAGGCTGGCGCCCGCGATGGAGCCGGTGTGGGCCGGATCGTAAACGCCGGGCCCCGCCATCAGCACGATGAACGCCGTCGCCGTGCAGATCACCATGGTGTCGACGAAGACGGCGAGTGACTGAATCAGGCCCTGCTCCACCGGATGTGAGACCGTCGCAGCGCCCGCGATGTTGGGCGAACTGCCCATCCCCGCCTCGCAGGCGAACAGGCCGCGCTTGACCCCGGTCAGCATGGCCGTCGCGATGCCACCGGCGAAACCGCCCGCCAGCTGCCTGATTCCGAATGCCCCGCCGACGATCTCCTCGAGGACGCCTGGCAGCGCCGAGATGTTGACCGCGACGATGGCCAACGCCAGCGACGCGTACGTCAGCGCGGCGACCGGGATGACCCATTCCGCGAACTTGGCGACGCTGCGCACCCCGCCGAACAGGACCGCCACCGCCAGCACCGCCAGACCCGTTGTCGTCCAACCGATGTCGACGCCGTGCGACGACTTCAGCACGCCGCTGATCGCGTTGGTCTCCACCATGTTGAACGCGGTCGAGAACGTGACCACGAGCAGCACGGCGAAGAAGACGCCGCCGGTCCGCGAATGCAGGCCGCGCCGGATGTAGAACGCCGGGCCGCCCCGGAAGGCACCGTCGTCCGAGCGGACCTTGAAGACCTGGGCGAGGGTGGCCTCGATCAGCGCGGTCGCCATGCCGACCCCGGCCACCACCCACATCCAAAAGATCGCGCCCGGCCCGCCGACGGTGAGCGCGATGGCGACGCCGGCGATGTTTCCCGTGCCCACCCGGGACGCGAGGCCGACGCAGAAGGCCTGGAAAGAGGAGATCCCACCGTCGTGGCGGTGGGATCTGCGGAGCTGGCGAAGCATCCGTCCGAAGTAGCGGACCTGAATGAATCGGGTGCGGACCGTGAAGTAGATGCCAACGCCGATCAGCAGGTAAACGAGGACGTGACAACTCAGGGCATTGCTCAGCGGGTCGATCAACCGTGCCTGAACGAAGTCCAAATCCATCCCCAACCTGGGCCGTTTGCTCGCAGCAGCGTATTCGCGAAATGTTGAGGACAGGTTTCGTTAACCGGCCGTTGGCCGGGGTATTTGTAAAAATCCAGTGACGCTACGCGCCGCCGTCGACCTTCCCACCACTGGCCGCCAAGGCTTGCGGGCAATACACGTTGGCCGCGATCGCGGCGAACCGGGCCGCGTTGTCCCCGTGCAGCCCGGGGTTCTGGGCCTGGATCGTCTTGACGACGTCCACCATCTGCGTCCCCTTGCTCACCGCGTCGCACACCCATTTCCCGGCACCGATCGCCGGCCCCGGGTCGGGGAAGGTGATGCCGGCCGCGCGCAACGAGGTGAGGAAGGCATCGTCGGTGTAGTCCGCCCGCGCGGGCGCGGCCATGCCGACCAGGGCGACAAGGCTCGTCAACATGAGGATCAGCGGTTTCACGGCCCTCTGATCGTGCCAGAGCGACAGTGGCGCCGCACCCGAAACGGGGCGTCAACCTGAGGTTGACAGCCTTAGGTTCGTCAACCTACTGTTGACGGCATGTCCGAACCGACTCCGATCGACTACCCCGTCCGCCTCGACGAGTTGATCAACGCCATCAAACGGGTGCACCCGGACGTGCTCGACCAGCTCGCCGACGCCGTCCTGGCCGCCGAGCACCTGGGCGAGGTCGCCGACCACCTGATCGGGCACTTCGTCGACCAGGCCCGCCGCTCGGGAGCCTCCTGGACCGACATCGGCAAGAGCATGGGCGTCACCAAGCAGGCCGCCCAAAAGCGGTTCGTCCCGCGCGCCGAGCCCACCACGCTGGACCCCGAGCAGGGCTTCGGTCGGTTCACCCCGCGGGCGCGCAGTGCGGTGGTGGCGGCGCAGAACGCCGCGCACGAAGCCGGCAACGGCGAGATCACCCCCGACCACCTGCTGCTCGGCCTGCTCACCGACCCGGCCGCGCTGGCGACGGTGCTGTTGAAGCGGCAGAAGGTGGACCCCGACGCCATCCGGACGGCCGTCAGCCTGCCCCCGGCGGTCGGCGAACCCCCCGAGCTCATCCCGTTCAGCGGCCCGGCGCGCAAGGCGCTCGAGCTGACCTTCCGCGAGGCACTTCGGCTGGGCCACAACTACATTGGCACCGAACACCTGCTGCTGGCGATGCTCGAACTCGAGGACGGCGCCGGGCCGCTGCACCGGTGCGGCGTCGACAAGGACCGCGTCGAGACGGACCTGGTCGACGCGCTCGAATCGCTGAGCGCCGGAACCGACCCCTCCCCTTCGCCGTAGCGGCTGTGCGATCATGCGAGGATGCACCGCTGGCTGATCGCCTTGTCCATCTTGATGATCGCGGCCGCGAACGTCCCCGCGCCGCGCGCGTGGGCGGGCGACGCGCCGATCGGTCACCTCGGTGACACCCTGCGGGTGGACACCGGCAAGTACATCGCCGACATCACCGTCAGCAGCGTGGCCCCCTGCGATCCGCCGCCGGGATTCGGCTACACCCGCGAGGGCGTTCCGATCAAAAGCTTCCCGGGCAGCACCGTCGACCGCGCCGACGTGACGGTCCGCGCGGTCCGGGTGCCCAACCCGTACATCATGGCGACCGAGTTCAGCTTCGACGGCGTGACCCCGTTCGCCGACGCCTACAAGCCGCGGGCATCCGACGCGCCCGACGCGCTGGACAACGTGCTCGTCAACGCGCCGAACGGGGCGATCGTGCGCGGCGCGGTGTACTGGGACGCCTACCGCGACCCGGTCTCCACCGTCGTGCTGCTGGACAAGAAGACGGGCTATCACCTGGCGCAGTGGAATCTCTGACGCTCGCCACGGGCTCTGTTGACGCCGGGGAACTGGCTGCCGTTGCCGCGCAAACCTTTCCGCTGGCCTGCCCGCCCTCGACGGCGCCCGAAGACATGGCGTCGTTCATCGACGCCAACCTGTCGGCGGAGCGCTTCGCGGAATACCTGGCCGATCCGGACCGCGCGATCCTCACCGCCACGCGGGACGGCCGAATCATCGGCTACGCCATGGTGATTCGCGACGGTACCGACTCCGCCGAGCTGTCGAAGATCTACGTGCTGCCCGAACACCACGGCACCGGGGCGGCGGCGGCGCTGATGGACCTCGGCGTGGCCACCGCCGAGGAGTGGGGCGTGCACCGCGTCTGGCTGGGCGTCAACCAGGCAAACCACCGCGCGCAACGCTTCTATGCCAAGCACGGCTTTACGGTCAACGGCACCAGGACCTTTCGGGTGGGCGCGCGCCTCGAGAACGACTACCTCATGGTTCGCGAGCTTGGGTCAGCGCCACCAGCCGCGACGTAGCCCGCAGATATTTCTTCCGATAGCCACCGGCCAGCATCTCTTCGCTGAAGACGGTGTCCAGCCGGGCGCCGGAGGCGATCACCGGGATCCCGGCGTCGTACAGCCGGTCGGTCAGCGACACCAGCCGCAGGGCCACGTTCTGGTCGTCGATGCCGTGCACGCCGGTCAGGAACACCGCCGTCACGCCCTCGATCAGCGTCAGATACCGCGACGGGTGCATGGTGGCCAGGTGCGCGCACAGCGCGTCGAAATCGTCCAGCGTCGCCCCGTCGACGGCGGCGGCGCGCGCGGTCACCTCCTCGTCCGACAGCGGCTGCGGCGCCGGCGGCAGGCCGCGGTGGCGGTAGTCGGGTCCCTCGATCCGCACCGTGGTGAAAATGCTTGCCAGCGTGTTGATCTCGCGCAGGAAGTCCTGGGCGGCGAAGCGCCCCTCGCCGAGCTGCTCGGGCAGGGTGTTCGAGGTCGCGGCCACCGACACCCCCCGCTCCACCAACGAGGACAGCAGCCGCGAGATCAGGGTGGTGTTGCCGGGATCGTCGAGCTCGAACTCGTCGATGCACACCGCCGTGTAATCGGCCAGCATCTCGATGCACTCGACGTAGCCGAACACCCCGGCCAGCTGGGTGAGCTCGCCAAAGGTGGCGAACGCCTTGGGAGTTGGCGGCTCGGGCCCGTCCCCCGGCAGCTGGTAGAAGGCCGAGGCGAGCAGGTGGGTCTTGCCCACGCCGAAGCCGCCGTCGAGATACAGCCCGACGCCGGGCAACACGGCCCGCCTGCCCAACAGCTTTCGGCGGCCGGCCCGCCGCTGCACGGCCTGCCGGCAGAAGTCCTGGCAGGCCGCGACGGCGGCCGCCTGGCTCGGCTCCGCCGGATCCGGGCGATACGACGCGAAGCTCACGTCGGCGAACGTTGGCGGCGGCCGCAATTGGGCGATCAGCCGCTCCGGCGACACGGTCGGATGCCGATCCACCAGATGCCCCACGCGGCCCCCGTGCATGCAGGAACTGTAGCGGCGTGCTGCAATCAAGCTCATGCCAGAGACCCCGCTGACGCTGCTCGGGTCGACGCGGGAGATCGACGACGCCGAACTCGCCAGCCTCTACGGCTATCCGGAACGCGACGGCACCTGCGTGCGGGCGAATTTCATCACCAGCGTGGACGGCGCCGCCACCGCCGACGGCAGCAGCGGCACCATGGGCGGGCCCGGCGACCGGCACATCTTCAACCTGCTGCGGGAACTGGCCGACGTGATCGTGGTCGGCGCGGGCACCGTGCGCATCGAGGGCTATTCCGGCGCGCACCTGGCCGTCGCGCAGCGACAGGGGCGGCAGGCCCGCGGGCAGAGCGAAGTGCCGCGGCTGGCGATCGTCACCAAGTCCGGCCAGCTCGACCGCGACATGGCGGTGTTCACCCGCACCGAGGTGCCGCCCCTGGTGCTCACCTGCACGGCGGCGGCCGCGGAGACCAGCCGGAGGCTCGGCGACCTGTGCGAGGTCCTCGACTGCTCCGGCGGCGATCCCGGTCGGGTCGACGAGGCCGCCCTGCTGGCCGGCCTGGCGGCGCGCGGCATGCGCCGCGTGCTGACCGAGGGCGGACCGATGCTGCTCGGCGCGTTCGTCGACCGCGACCTGCTCGACGAACTGTGCCTTACCATCGCGCCCTACCTGGTCGGCGGCCTGGCCCGGCGCATCGCGACGGGCCCCGGCCAGGTGCTGACCCGGATGCGCCGCGCCCACCTGCTCACCGACGACGCCGGCTACCTTTACGCCCGTTACGTCCGGGGCTGAAAAGTCGAAGCTACTGTGGTCGGCATGAGTCGGCAGATCGCGTCCGCCACGATCCTGGTGGCGGTGAGCGCGCTGATCGCCGGCTGCGTCCCCGGCCTGGGCGCGGACCCGCGCTTCGCCACCAATTCGGGCGCCCGACCGCAGGGCGCGGCCACCACGAAGCCGCCGCCGCCCGGTCCGCCGCCGATCGCCGCGCCCAAGAACGACCTGTCCTGGCGCGACTGCACGGCGAAGGTGTTCGGCGACGCGGCCGTGCCCGCGGTGCCCGGCGTGCAGCTGGACTGCGCAAACTACGACGCCGACCTGGACCCGACGGGCGGCGGGTCGGGGACGCTGAGCATCGGCGTGGTCCGGGCGCGCTCGGATAAGACGCCGCACGACGCCGGCCCGCTCGTCTTCACCACCGGCTCGGACCTGCCGTCGTCGACGCAGTTGCCGGCCTGGCTCGCCCGGGGCGGCGCCGACGTGCTGCAAACCCACCCGATCGTGGCCGTCGACCGCCGCGGCCTGGGCATGTCGAGCCCGATCGACTGCCGCGACCAACTCGACCGCCAGGCCATGCGCGACCAGGCGCAGTTCCAGGCCGGCGACGACCCGGTGGCCAACCTGTCCGACATCTCCAACACCGCCACCACCAACTGCACCGACGCCATCGCCCCAGGCTCCTCGTCGTACGACAACTCGCACGCCGCCTCCGACATCGAGCGGCTGCGCAGCCTGTGGGACGTGCCGGCGGTCGCCCTGGTCGGGATCGGCAACGGCGCCACCGTGGCGCTGGCCTACGCCGCGTCGCGGCCCGACCGGGTCGCCCGGCTGATCCTCGACTCCCCAATTGCCTTGGGCGTCAACGCCGAAGCCGCCGCCGAGCAACAGGTCAAGGGCCAGCAGGCCGCCCTCGACGCGTTCGCCGCCCAGTGCGTCGCCGTCAACTGCCCGCTGGGCCCGGACCCCAAGGGCGCCATCAGCGCGATGCTGGCCGACGCCCGCGCGGGCAAGGGGCCCGGCGGCGCGCCGGGGTCCGCGGTGGCCACCGCGATCACGGTCGCGTTGGGCTTCCCCTCCGGCGGACGCGTCGGCGCCACGCAGAGCCTGGCCGCCGCGCTGGCGGCCGCCCGCTCCGGGGACGCCAGCCAGCTCAACAACCTGATCGGCCGCGCGTACTCGCTCACCGACTCGGACGGCCAGTTCGTCAACTCCTGCAGCGACGCCATCAACCGGCCGACCCCGGACCGGGTGCGCGAGCTGGTGGTGGCGTGGGCGAAGCTCTATCCCCAATTCGGCACCGTCGCCGCGCTCAACTTGGTGAAATGCGTGCACTGGCCCACGATTCCGCCGCCCGCGCCGCCCAAGGACCTCAAGGTCGACGTCCTGCTGGCGGGTGTCCAGAACGACCCGATCGTCGGCAACGAGGGAGCCGCCGCGACGGCGGCCATGATCATCAACGCCAACGCGGCCAGCAAGCGGGTGATGTGGCAGGGCATCGGGCACGGCGCCAGCATCTATTCGCCCTGCGCCGTCGCGCCGTTGATCGGCTATCTGAACAGCGGCAAACTGCCCGGGACCGACACCTACTGTCCCGCCTGATACTTTGCGCTTCGTGACGGCAGCTGACTCGACCCGAACCGGCCTGCGCGATTCGCTGCTGGCCGTGTTTCGTCCCCGCACCGGCGCACCGAGCACCGCGACGATCGTGCGGTCGGTGTTGTGGCCGTTGGCCATCATGTCGGTGCTGCACCGCAGCATCATCCTCACGCTCAACGGCAACATCACCGACGACTTCAAGCCGGTCTATCGGGCGGTGCTGAACTTCCGGCGCGGCTGGGACATCTACAACGAGCACTTCGACTACGTCGACCCGCACTACCTGTATCCGCCCGGCGGCACGCTGCTGATGGCCCCCTTCGGCTACCTGTCCTTCACGCCGTCGCGGTACCTGTTCATCCTGATCAACACCGTCGCGATCCTGCTCGCCTGGTACCTGCTGCTGCGGTTGTTCAAATTCACGCTGTCCTCGGTGGCCGCGCCCGCGCTGCTGCTCGCCATGTTCTGCACCGAGAGCGTGACCAGCACGCTGGTGTTCACCAACATCAACGGCTGCGTGCTGCTGGCCGAAGTGCTTTTCCTGCGGTGGCTGCTGGACGGCCGGGTGGGCCATCAGTGGTGGGCAGGGGCGGTCATCGGGCTCACGCTGACGCTCAAACCCGTGCTCGCGCCGCTGCTGTTGCTGCCCCTGCTGAACCGCCAGTGGCGGACGCTGGTGCCCGCGATCGTCGTCCCGCTCGTCATCAACGCGGCCGCGTGGCCGTTGGTCAGCGACCCAATGGACTTCGTCACCCGAACGCTGCCCTACATCGGCGGCGTCCGGGACTACTTCAACAGCTCGATCGAGGGCAATGGCGTGTACTTCGGGCTGCCCACCTGGCTGATCGTGTTCCTGCGGGTCCTGTTCACGCTGCTCGCGATCGGCGCGCTGTGGCTGCTGTACCGCTACTACCGCACCCGGGACCCGCTGTTCTGGTACACCAGCTCGTCGGGCGTGCTGCTGCTGTGTTCGTGGCTGGTGTTGCCGCTGGCCCAGGGCTACTACTCGATGATGCTGTTCCCCTTCTTGATGACGGTGGTGCTGCAGAACTCGCTGATCCGCAACTGGCCGGCCTGGCTGGGTGTCTACGGTTTCCTGGCGCTGGACGACTGGCTGATCTACCAACACATGCGGTACGGCCGCGCGCTGCACTACCTGAAGATCACCTACGGCTGGTCGCTGCTGCTGATCGTGGTGTTCACGGTGCTCTACTTCCGTTACCTCGACGCCAAGGCCGAGGACCGGCTGGACGAGGGCATCGATCCGGCGTGGCTGTCTGTCGACCGCGAGCGCGCTAGCGTGGAGGCATGACTTCCCCCAAGCTGCAGCTGACCGACGACGAGTGGCGAAAGAAGCTCACACCCGAAGAGTTTCACGTGCTGCGCCAGGCTGGCACCGAGCGGCCATTCACCGGCGAGTACACCGACACCAAGACCGAAGGCATCTACCAATGCCGGGCCTGCGGCGCCGAATTGTTCCGCAGCACAGAGAAATTCGAGTCGCACTGCGGCTGGCCGTCGTTCTTCGACCCGGCGAACTCCGACGCGGTGATCCTGCGCCCCGACCATTCGATGGGGACGACGCGCACCGAGGTGCTGTGCGCGAACTGCCACAGTCACCTGGGCCACGTGTTCGCCGGCGAGGGTTATCCCACGCCGACGGATCAGCGGTACTGCATCAACTCGATCTCGCTGAGGCTGGTGCCGACGGGCGCGTAGCTTGCCTACCAGCCTTCGTCGAGATCGACGCTGGCGCGAAGAAGTGCGGCGCACGCTAACGTCGATCTCGGCGGTCCAAGGACCCCCCCGCCTATACCCCGTCCATCCCGGGCTGGCCGAACAGACTCCCGGCGGCGCCGCCTTTGCCCGGCGTGCCCGGGGTCGGGCCGCCCCCGGCGCTGCCGCCGTTGCCGCCGTTGCCGATGAGCACGGCGCCGCCGCCGTTGCCGCCGTTGCCGCCGGTCACCAGGCCCTGGCCGCCGGCGCCCCCGACCCCCCCGTTGCCGATCGGCCCGGCCGTTCCGCCGGCCCCGCCGTCGCCGCCGTCGGTGTAGCCGAAGCCGCCCGCGCCGCCGGCGCCGCCCGAGCCGTTGAATCCGGCGCCGTTGCCGCCGGCCCCGCCGTCACCGCCGGTGGTGGTGCCGACGCCGCCGCGGCCGCCGGCCCCCCCGGCGCCCTGGTAGGGGTTGGAGTTGCCGCCGGCGCCGCCGTTACCGCCGTGTCCGTTGACGCCGGTGCCGCCCGCGCCGCCGAGCCCGCCATTACCGGAGATGCCGCCGGCGGTGCCGCCGTTACCGCCGTTGCCGCCGTTGCCGGACGCACCGGTGCCGCCCGCGCCGCCGATGCCTCCGCCGCCCTCGAACGGGCCGCCGTTGCCGCCGTTGCCGCCGTTGCCGCCGTCGTGCGTGCTGCCGGTGCCGCCGGGGCCGCCGGGTCCGCCATTGCCCCACAGCAGGCTGCCGCCGCCGGCCCCGCCGTTGCCACCGGTTCCGCCGTCCCCGCCGGGGCCGCCGAACCCGCCGGAGCCCAATAACCCGCCCATCCCGCCGGGTCCGCCCGTTCCGCCGATTCCGGCGGGACCCGCGGGACCGCCGGCGCCACCGGCGCTGCCGTGGGTCTGGTCGGGTCCGCCGAAGCCGAGCAACCCGCCGGCCCCACCGGGCCCGCCGTTACCTCCTTGGAAACCCCCGTAACCGCCGGTGCCGCCGGTGCCGCCGCCACCGAACAGCAGCCCGGGCCCGCCGGCCCCGCCGTTACCGCCGACGTTCGGGCTGGATCCGCCGGCGCCACCCGGTCCGCCGACGCCGAACAACCCGGCCGCCCCGCCGTTGCCGCCCGGCGCCCCAGGGGCGGTGCTGTTGCCGCCGGCCCCGCCATTGCCGACCAAAATGCCGCCGGGCCCGCCGGCTCGGAAAAGCCGTTGCCGCCATTGCCATATAGGAAGCCACCGGGCTGACCGTTCGGGCTGGCCACCGTCCCGTCGGCGCCGTTGCCGATCAGCGGGCGACCCAGCAGCGTCTGCGTCGGCGCGTTGATCGCGCCCAGCACGTCCTGCTCGAGGGTCTGCAACGGCGAGGCGTTGGCCGCCTCGGCGGCGGCATAGGACAGGCCCGCGCCGTTCAAGAGGCCTACGAATTGGTCGTGAAACGCCGAGGCCTGCGCGCTGAACGCCTGATACGCCTGGCCGTATCCACCGAACACCGCCGAAATTGCCGCCGACACCTCATCGGAGGCGGCCGCCTGGATCTGGGCCGTGGGAACCAGGGCCGCGGCGTTGGCCGCGCTGATGGCCGACCTGATCCCCGCCAGGTCTGTTGCCGCCGAGGCCACGGCGTCCGGCGCAGCGATGACAAAAGACATGTCTGACCTCCCAAGTCGGCCGAGACAGCTTAGCGCCGCCGCGTACCGGACGTCGGGATTTGTGCCAGTTCAGAGGGATTCCGCAGCGAATATGGGAGATTCAATGACCAACGGCATCAGTTGGCGCGAGCGTCGCGTAACCGCCGCGCCAGAAGATCGGTGAACTCGGCGGCCTGCGCGGGAGTGTCGAGCGCGAAGCGTGCGGCGGTGGCGCGGTCGCCGTCCTCGTTGTGGCGCACGAGGATTGGGATCCCGTCGCCGCTGATGGCGTCGAACGCGTCCTCGTCCGTGATGTCGTCGCCCAGATAGACCGGCACCAGGGGTCCGGAGCCGCCCAGATGTTCGAGCACCCAGCGCAGCGTCTTCCCCTTGTCCCAGTCCAGGTCGGGGCGCAGCTCGATGACCTCGCGGCCCGTGGTCACCCGAAGCGCGTCGCGCCGGCCTGCCTCGTGCACGGCCGCGATGACCGCACCGACGCGATCACGGGCGGCGTTGCGGTAGTGCACGGCGACGCCAAAGCGCTTGTGCTCGACCACGACACCGGGAACCGAGCCGAGTTTGTCGCGCAGCTCGCCGGCCGCCTGTTCGAGCACCGGCACGGCCGCCGCCGCCTCTTCGTTCTGGTGGTGCGTCCCGTCGGGCGCCGTCAGCTCGAAGCCGTGGCTGCCGGCATACCAGATGCCGGGCACGCCGAGGCGCCGCGTCACGTCGGCGAGGTCGCGTCCGGACAGCACCGCCACCGGGCACTGCGCGGCCAGCTTCTCCAGCGCCTCCACCGCGCCGGCGACGGGCCTGGCCGCGTCCGGGTCGTTGACGATGTCGGACAGCGTGCCGTCGAAGTCGTAGAACACGGCCGGCCTGCGCGCGGTCAGGGCGCCCAGGGCGTCGGCCGCGTCCGGAAGCGTCGACATCCGGCGGTCCCCAGTGCGCACGGCGATCTGGCCGAGGTCCTCGACGACCGCGTCGGCGTCACCCGCGGGCCCGACGCCGATGACCAACGCGAATCCGCGCTCGCGCGCCGCCCGCACGACCGCCGGGTCGCTGGTGACGACGACGCACCGGCCCGGGCGCACCGCGTCACCTAGGGGTTCATCACCCGACGGGAAGACGCCGGTGCCGACGCCGGCTTCGCGCAGCCGCCCCGCCAGTGCCTCCGGGGAGCCCAGTGCGGCGTCGAACAGGACGGTGTCGTGACGGCGCGGGTCGATGGTGACCGGCTCCAAGGTGGGCACCGACCCACGATCTCACGCGGACCGAGGCCGCCGGGGCCGGGTCAGCGAAGCGAAGACGGGTGCGCTCGCTGCGAGGGGTTCGCAAACGCGCGGGCCTTGCTCCTGCGCCGACGGTCCTTGCTGAACAGCAACACCGAGTCCTGGCTCAGCGCCACCAGCCTCGCCACGCCCAGTTCGATGCCGGCGGCCAGCTGCTTGACGTCGGCGGCCGCGTCGTATTCGCCGGTGATGCCGAACACCACCTCGTCGCCGTAGCTCAGCACGCCGACCCCGGTGCTCAGCCGCACGGCGGTCGGGGGAATCGGCAGGAAGCGCTCCAGCGTCCGGCCCATCAGGCGCAGCTGGTGGCGAGGACCGGGCGCGTTGGTCGCCAGCGTCACGATCGCGCGTTGCGGGAGCCGCGCCAGCAGTTGTATCACGTTGCTGCGCAACATCGTTGGCAGCAGCTTGATCGCCGACTCGACGAGGTCGACGAGGCCGGGCTCGTCGGTGTGCTTGGCCTTGCACTGATGGTGCACCGCCCGCAACAGCTGGACGGGGTCCTCGTGCTCGACGGGCAGATACGGCAGCATGGCCGAACGCATCGGCATCGGCACCAGGGTGCGCAGCGAGTCGGCCCGTGGTTGTTCGCCGCGGTCCAGCAGCACCGTGCGGAAGCCCTCGGTGATGGCCGCGAGCGCAACGTCGTTGACGGTGACCCCGAATTTGCGGCACACGCGGTCGACGTCGGCGCGCGGCACCCGCACGGTGCCGTACTTCCGCATTGTGGTGACCGGGCCGACCGACTGCCGCGCCGGCGGCCACATCGCGCCGACGACGGCGTCCGCCAGCCCCGAAGCCCGCCCGAGGGCGTCGGCCCAGCCGCGCTTGGAGTCCTGTGTCGGCGCAACCCCTTTCGGGCCGGCGTGGTTGGCGAACGTGTCCCGGTCGGCGTCGTCGCAAAGGCGGGTGAGCAGGTGCGCGGCGGAGTGGCCGTCGGCCAGCCAGTGATGGACCTTCATCAGGATCGCCCACCGATTGCCCCGCAGGCCCTCGATGACCCAGCACTCCCACAGGGGACGGTCCAGGTCGAGGGGACGCTCCAGGGCATGGGCGATGGCCCGGGACAATTCGGCGTCGTCACCCGGCCGCCGAACCACCACCCGGCGCACGTGATGGGCGAAGTCGAGTCCCGGGCAGTCGATCCACTCGAAGTCCTGGGTCCGCAGCAACTGCGTGCAGCGCGGAATCGACGGAAGCCGTTGGGCCAGTAGCTCTTTCAGCGATGCGTCGTCGGGGGCGGCGCCGTCGATGATGGCGACCGCCCCGATCGCCAGGCTGGCATGCTGATCGGGGAACGCCGTGTCCAGCGTCTTCACCTGCGCCATCTCAGTTCCCGCCGTCGATTTTCTGCACCCGTACCAGTATCCGGTGCGGCGTCCCGTGCGCGGTAGCACCGCAGCGTTAAGACCTTGTTTAGGAGTTGAAGATCCGTTTAACAATCGTTGTCCTGAGCCGGGGTTAAATCGAACATACATTCGAGTAGACTAGGCGGGGTGGGCTGGTTTAACGGGCCGCCGAGCTGGGCGGAAATGGAGCGGGTGCTCGACGGTAAGCCGCGCCACGCCGGCACGCCGGCGGAGCCCCCGGAGGACGCCCCGCTGTCGCGCCGACGCGGGACCTACCGGCCGCCCGACGACACCCGGCCGGCCCGCTCGTCCGTTCCGTACGCCGAGCTGCACGCGCACTCGGCGTTCAGCTTCCTCGACGGCGCCAGCACTCCCGAGGAGATGGTGGAGGAGGCCGCCCGGCTGGGCCTGCGCGCCCTGGCGCTCACCGACCACGACGGCCTGTACGGGGCGGTGCGGGGCGCCGAGGCGGCCGCCGAGCTCGAGCTGCGCACCGTCTTCGGGGCCGAACTCTCGCTGGGGGAAGGCGCCCGCACCGAGCAGCCCGATCCGCCCGGCCCGCACCTGCTGGTGCTGGCCCGCGGCCCGGAGGGATACCGACGGCTGTCGCGGCAACTGGCCGCGGCGCACCTGGCCGGCGGGGAGAAGGGCAAGCCGCGCTACGACATCGACGCGCTGACCGAGGCCGCCGGCGGGCACTGGCACATCCTGACCGGCTGCCGCAAAGGCCATGTGCGCCAGGCATTGTCGCAAGGACCGGAGGCCGCGGAGCGGGCGCTGGCCGACCTGGTGGACCGGTTCGGCGCGCACCGGGTCAGCGTCGAGCTGACCCGGCACGGTCACCCGCTCGACGACGAACGCAACGCGGCGCTGGCCGGGATCGCGCCGCGCTTCGGCGTCGGGGTCGTCGCCACCACCGGCGCGCACTTCGCGCATCCGTCGCGGGGCCGGCTGGCGATGGCGATGGGCGCCATCCGGGCCCGGGAGTCTTTGGATTCGGCCGCCGGGTGGCTGGCCCCGTTGGGCGGTTCGCACCTGCGGTCCGGCGAGGAGATGGCCCGGCTGTTCGGCCAGCACCCCGATGCGGTGACGGCCGCCGCCGAACTCGGCGAGCAGTGCGCGTTCGGGCTGGCGCTCATCGCGCCGCAGCTGCCGCCGTTCGACGTGCCCGCCGGGCACACCGAGGACAGCTGGCTGCGGCAGCTGACCATGGCCGGGGCGCGCGAGCGCTACGGACCGGTCGAGGCCGCGCCGCGCGCGTACGCCCAGATCGAGCACGAGCTGAAAGTCATTGAGCGCCTGACCTTTCCGGGCTACTTCCTGGTGGTGCACGACATCGCCCGGTTCTGCCGGGAGAACAACATTCTGTGCCAGGGCAGGGGATCGGCGGCCAATTCCGCGGTCTGCTACGCCCTCGGGGTCACCGCGGTGGACCCGGTGGCCAACGAGCTGCTGTTCGAGCGCTTCCTGTCGCCGGCCCGCGACGGACCGCCCGACATCGACATGGACATCGAATCCGACCAGCGCGAGAAGGTCATCCAGTACGTCTACGACAAGTACGGCCGGGATTACGCTGCCCAGGTCGCCAACGTCATCACCTATCGGGGCCGGATCGCGGTGCGCGACATGGCCCGCGCCCTGGGCTTCTCGCAGGGCCAACAGGACGCGTGGAGCAAGCAGATCAGCCACTGGAACGGGCTCGCCGACTCGCCGGACATCGAGGACATCCCGGAGCAGGTGATCGACCTGGCCAACCAGATCCGGAACCTGCCGCGGCACCTGGGCATCCATTCCGGCGGCATGGTGATCTGCGACCGCCCCATCGCCGACGTGTGCCCGGTGGAGTGGGCGCGCATGGAGAACCGCAGCGTCCTGCAATGGGACAAAGACGACTGCGCGGCAATCGGTTTGGTGAAATTCGACCTGCTCGGGTTGGGCATGCTCTCGGCGCTGCACTACGCCATCGACCTGGTGGCCGAGCACAAGGGCATCCGGGTGGACCTGGCCCGCCTCGACCTCTCCGAGCCGGCGGTGTACGAGATGCTGTGCCGCGCCGATTCCGTCGGCGTGTTCCAGGTGGAGTCGCGGGCGCAGATGGCCACGTTGCCCAGGCTGCGGCCGCGGGTGTTTTACGACCTGGTGGTGGAGGTCGCGCTGATCCGCCCCGGACCCATACAGGGCGGGTCGGTGCACCCCTACATCCGCCGGCGCAACGGTGTCGACCCGGTCGTCTACGACCACCCGTCGATGGAATCCGCGCTGCGAAAGACGCTGGGGGTGCCGCTCTTTCAGGAACAGCTGATGCAACTCGCCGTCGACTGCGCCGGCTTTTCCGCTGCCGAGGCCGACCAGCTGCGGCGCGCCATGGGCTCCAAGCGTTCGACCGAGCGGATGCGACGGCTGCGCGGCCGGTTCTACGACGGCATGCGCGAACTGCACGGCGCCCCCGACGACGTGATCGACCGGACCTACGAAAAGCTGGAAGCCTTCGCCAATTTCGGCTTCCCCGAAAGCCACGCGCTGTCGTTCGCGTCGCTGGTGTTCTACTCGTCGTGGTTCAAGCTGCACCACCCGGCGGCGTTCTGCGCGGCGCTGCTGCGCGCGCAGCCGATGGGCTTCTACTCGCCGCAGTCGCTGGTGGCCGACGCGCGCCGGCACGGCGTGACGGTGCACGGCCCGGACGTCAACGCCAGCCTGGCGCACGCCACCCTCGAAAACGCGGGCACCGAAGTCCGGCTCGGGCTGGGCGCCGTCCGCCACATCGGCGACGACCTCGCCGAGCGGCTGGTCGACGAGCGAAAGGCCAACGGCCCGTTCGCATCCCTGCTGGACCTGACGACCCGGCTGCAGCTGTCCGTGCCGCAGACCGAGGCGCTGGCCACGGCCGGGGCGCTGGGATGCTTTTCCATGTCCCGGCGCGAGGGGCTGTGGGCGGCCGGGGCCGCCGCCACCCAACGCCCGGACCGGTTACCCGGCGTGGGCTCGTCGTCGCACATCCCGGCGCTGCCGGGGATGAGCGAGCTGGAGCTGGCCGCCGCCGACGTGTGGGCCACCGGCATCTCCCCGGACAGTTACCCGACGCAGTTCCTGCGGGAAGACCTGGACGCGATGGGCGTGGTGCCCGCCGCCGCGCTGGGATCCGTGCCCGACGGCGACCGCGTGCTGATCGCCGGCGCGGTGACCCATCGGCAGCGGCCCGGGACTGCCCAGGGGGTCACGTTTATCAACCTTGAGGACGAGACCGGGATGGTCAACGTGCTGTGCACGCCGGGAGTGTGGGCGCGACACCGCAAGCTGGCCAACGCCGCACCCGCGCTGCTGATCCGCGGGCAGGTGCAAAACGCCAGCGGCGCCATCACCGTCGTGGCCGAGCGGCTGGGCCGCATCACCCTGGCGGTGGGCTCGAAGTCGCGCGACTTCCGCTAAAAATCCGTAAAGCTGGCGCATTACTGCCGGCAAACGAGTTGACGTCGCCAATCCGCCGCGTCATAAGCTAGCGAAAATCGGGTCGATAGCCATTCGAAAAGACGGTTGTGCATGAGATTCAAGCTCGTTCGCCACGGCGCCGTGATATTGGGTTGTGCTGCGGCGCTTGTTCTTTCTCCCGCGGTGGCCAGCGCCGATCCGCCGGACCCGCACCGGCCGGACCTGACGAAGGGCTACTGCCCGGGTGGGCGATGGGGTTTCGGCGATTTGTCCGTGTGCGACGGTGAGAAGTACCCCGACGGGTCGTTTTGGCACCAGTGGATAAATACCTACTATCTCGGCCCTCAGTCCCGTTACGACTGCGTCGGCGGCGACGAACCTCTCCCCGGCCCGCCGCCGCCCGGTGGCTGCAACGGGGCGATTCCGCCCGGCGGGCCGCCCTGATCTCGGGGTCCGCCGCCGCGCCGAACGTGCACTGGCGGCGAGATTTTGGCGAAATTCTCACCGTGGGCGCACGTTCGGCGATGTTAAGCGGTTGCTGTGCGTCTTGCGCCGAAAGACGCATACCAAATCCGCAGCGTCGTAAGCTGTTCGAAAATCGGCTGTATTGATTGTGTCAAGGGAGTCGAAATGAAATACAAGCTCGTTCGGCGCGGCGCCGCGATATTGGGTTGTGCTGCGGCGCTTGTTCTTTCCCCGGCGGTGGCCAGCGCGGATCCGCCCGACCCGCACCAGCCGGACATGACGAAGGGCTTCTGCCCGGGGGGTCGATGGGGTTACGGCAATTTGGCCGTGTGCGACGGCGAGAAGTATCCCGACGGGTCGTTTTGGCACCAGTGGATGAAGACCTGGATTGTCGGCCCGCAATTTTATTACGACTGCGTCGGCGGCGACGAACCCCTGCCGGGGCCGCCGCCGCCGGGTGGCTGCGGCGGGGCGATTCCGCCCGAGGGGACGCCGCCCCCGCCCTGATAGCCAAGTGGGCTCAGCCCGTGGGCGTCGTCCACACTTTCGTCGGCGTGATCTTCAGCCGGGTGCTGTAGGTGGCCATCGCGTCGGTCAGGCCGAACCTCGCGGCGTCATCGGCGTACTTCGCCCAGTACGGCTCGTTATCGCGGCAGTCCACGTCGGTGGCGTCAACCGTGGCAATGCCGCCGACGACGATGATGCCCCCGCCGTTGCCGTCGGAGTCCAGGTTCAGGCTCACCTCGGGATGCGCCTTGATGTGGGCGACCTTGGCCGCCCGCGGCGTGGTATAGACCGTCAGGTCGGTGCCGTCAAAGTAGAACCAGATCAGCCGCGGGACCGGTTGCCCGGACTTCGCGACCGTGGTCAGCCAGCCGTAATGATCCGATGTCAGCCTGTCGGAAACCTCTTGTGTCAGTTCGACGCTCATGGGCCCGAATGTAGTCTCCAAACATGACCCTCAACCTGTCCGTCGACGAAGTCCTCACCACCACCCGCTCAGTGCGCAAGCGCCTCGACTTCGACAAGCCGGTCGGCCGCGAGGTGCTGATGGAATGCCTCGACCTGGCGCTGCAGGCGCCCACCGGCTCCAACTCGCAGGGCTGGCAGTGGGTGTTCGTCGAGGACGCCGAGAAGAAGAAGGCGATCGGCGAGATCTACCTGGCCAACGCCCGCGGCTACCTCGCCGCGCCGGGCGCCCAGTACGCCGAGGGCGACACCCGCGGCGAGCGGATGGGCAAGGTCCGCGATTCGGCGACCTACCTCGCCGAGCACATGGGTGAGGCGCCGGTCCTGATGATCCCCTGCATCGAGGGCCGCGAGGACAAGTCACCGCTGGGCGGCGTGTCGTTCTGGGCGTCGCTGTTTCCCGCGGTGTGGAGCTTCTGCCTGGCGCTGCGGTCGCGGGGCCTGGGCTCCTGCTGGACGACGCTGCACCTGCTGCGCGACGGCGAGAAGCAGGCCGCCGAGGTGCTCGGCATCCCGTACGACAACTACAGCCAGGGCGGGCTGTTCCCGATCGCCTACACCAAGGGAACCGACTTCCGGCGGGCCAAGCGCTTGCCCGCCGAGCAGCTCACGCACTGGGACACCTGGTAGGTCAGCCCGAAAGCGGCCACACCTCGACGACGCCGTGCGCGACGGCACAGGGCGTCCGGCTCACCCGCTCGATCGCCGCGTCGAGGCTCTCGGCCTCCAACACTGCGAACCCGGCGATCGGCAACGCCGACTGCAGGTACGGACCGGGCTCAGTCCGCACGCCGCCGCCCTCCGGGTTGCGCACCTGAACGGGGCGTCCGGCAATGCCGATGAGCGCTCCCGCCGCGCGCAGGGCGTCGTCGCGCTCGTGCGCGGCCGCCTTGCATTCGTCGCTGACGCGGTCGTATCCCGCCGCGTCCCCGTAACCGATCGTGATGAAGGTAGCCATATCAATACCGACCCGCCCGCGGCGCGGAACTCATCGGGTCAGACGGCCCCGGCGTACCCGTGCTGGCGCCAGGCCTCGTAGACCGCGATCGCGGCCGCGTTGGACAGATTCAGCGAGCGCCGGCCCGCCAGCATCGGGATGCGCACCTGCCGGGTGACGTGCGGGTCGGCCAGGGTCGCCGCGTCCAGCCCGTCGGGTTCCGGCCCGAACATCAGCACGTCGCCAGGCTCGTAGTCGACGTCGGCGAACGACGTCGTCGCGTGTGCGGTGAAGGCGACCACCCGCTCCGGCGCGAGCGCCCCCCACGCCTCGCGCAGCGACGCGTGCACGGTGACCGACGCGAGGTCGTGGTAGTCCAGGCCGGCCCGCCGCAACTTCGGCTCGGACAGGTCGAAGCCGAGCGGCTCGACGAGATGCAATTCGGCGCCGGTGGCGGCCGCCGTCCGGATGGCGTTGCCGGTGTTGGGAGCGATGCGCGGGGTGACGAACAACAGCTTGAACACGACAAGTCCCTCCACGGCGCACTGATTGGAGTAGCCAACTACGCTATCGAGCTTTCCTACCGGGGCGATAAACGTCTATAGCGCAACGGATTTGTCAGCTTCGCCACGAAAGGTGGACTCATGTCGAACTTAACTGTGGCAGCGTCGCTGCCGGAAGCCCTGGTGGCCCGTCTGAAAGAGGTGGAGCAGCTGCCCGGTGTGCGGGTGAATCCCATTCCCGCGGTAACGTCACTGGTCAGTCGGCGTGAGATCCTCGACGCCGTCGGTGACGATGTCCCGGGCTTGGAGATGGACCAGCTCGCCGCGCTCGCCACGCTTAACCCGCGCAAACCTGCGGTCGACGGGGTCGCGTGGCTCGATTTCGAGACCGTCGCCTACTACACGGCCGGCGCCACTCCATTCGCCTCGATCGGGACCTTCTCGGGCACCGCGCAGTTTCCGCCGTACCTGCGCCTCACCCTGGAGCACCCGCCGACGGGACGCGGCCTCCTGGTCACCTGCCGGGCGACAAGCATCGCCGTGGGGCCCAACTTCCCGGGGTATTACCGGGTCGACGGTCCGGGCGTGGCGGGCAGCTTCGAGGACAACGCAAGGCCCACGACGTTCACGTTCGCCGTCCCGCCCGGTGGCAGCGGTCCGGTCGAGATCAAGATCCACACCGACCCGGACCGCATCGGACTGTGGGCCTTCCACGACTGCACGATCACCAAGATCTAGCCCTTCGCCATAGACACGCGGCCCAACCGGGACGGCTGCCGAGACCGTTCCGCTTGGGCCGCTCTCTGGTCATGAGAACTTGCCGCAATTTGTTTGCCAGACTTGCATCCCCGTGCGCGGGCCAACCTTGGAGGGCTCTGCGTACTCAGTAGGAATTGTGGAGACCTCGGCCGCGGGCTGTCATACTCGTCGGATTGCCACGCGTTTATCGCTGGCGCCGACTGCGTGGGGTAGGCGGAATTAAGCAGGAAGTCTCATGAGCCTCTCGTTTCACCGAGCGCTGATCGTCAGCGCAGCGGCCCGTCGCGCGGCCGCACACAAGTGACCATGTTCACCCGCCCGGCCCACGCGGCCGAGGCGGACGCGCCGCACTACACCGAAGCCCCGGCCGCCGACGGCCCGCGGGCCAAGCGCCCGCCCAGCTGGTCGCTCAGCAACTGGCCCGTCCGCTTCAAAGTCCTGGCGATTGTGCTGGTACCGCTGCTGTTGGCGACGGCCTTCGGGGGCTTGCGCGTCAAGGACGCGATGGCGAACGCGAGCGGCCTGAGGCTGGCCGCCGCCCGCGCCGACGTGCTGCCGGCGATCACCAAATACATGTCGGCGTTGGACGTCGCGCTGCTGGCGAACTCCACCGGCCGCGACGTCGAGGGCGCCAAGAAGAACTACGAGGCGCGCAAGTACGAGCTGCAGCAGCGGCTGGCTGACACCGACGTCACCCCCGACGTCCGGTCCGGGGTGAGCACGCTGCTGAACGGTGGCGCGGGGCTGTTGGACAAGGTCGCCGACAACAGCATCGGTTTGCGGGACCGGGTCACCACCTACGCCCCGCTGCTGCTGACGGCCGAGGACGTGATCAACGCCTCGGTGCACGTCGGCAACGAGCGGATCCGGGCCGAGGCCCAGGCACTGAGCCGGGCCGTCGGCGCCCGCGGGCAGATGACGATGCAGCAGATCCTGGTGACCCGGGGCGCCGACCTTCCCGAGCCGCAGCTGCGGACCTCGATGATCACGCTGGCCGGCACCGAGCCGTCGACGCTGTTCGGCATGAGCGAGGTGCTCGGCGCCGGGTCGCCCGAGGCCAAGACGCTGCAGCAGCAGATGGTGACCCGGATGGCGATCATGTCGGATCCGGGCAGCGTGCTCGTCGACAACCCGGACCTGCTGCGCTCGATCGAGACCACCGACGGGATCGCCGAGCAGGTCATCAACGACGCCACAACGTCGGTGACCAAGTCCGTGCACGCCGAGGCCACCGACCGGCGCAACGCAGCGATCCTCGACACCGCGCTGGTGCTGGCGGTCATCGTGATCGCCCTGCTCGTCGTGTTGCTGGTGGCGCGCGCGCTGGTGCGCCCGCTGCGCGTCCTGCGCGACGGCGCGCTCAGGGTCGCCCACACCGACCTGGAGGAGGAGGTGGCCCGGGTCAAATCCGGTGGCGCCGAACCGGTTCCGCAGCCGCTGCCGGTGTACACCACCGAGGAGATCGGTCAGGTCGCCCACGCGGTCGACGAGCTGCACACGCAGGCCCTGCTGCTCGCCGGAGACGAGGCGCGGCTGCGGCTGCTGGTCAACGACATGTTCGAGACCATGTCGCGGCGCAACCGTTCCCTGGTCGACCAGCAGCTGATGCTGATCGACCGGCTGGAGCGCAACGAGGAGGACCCCGAGCGGCTGGACAACCTGTTCCGGCTGGACCACCTGGCGGCCCGGCTGCGGCGCAACAGCGCCAACCTGCTGGTGCTCGCGGGCGCACAGCTGGCCCGCGACCAGCGCGACCCGGTGCCGCTGTCGACGGTCATCAACGCCGCGGTGTCCGAGGTCGAGGACTACCGCCGCGTCGAGCTGTCCGGCCTGCCCGACTGCGCGCTGGTCGGCGCGGCGGCCGGCGGCGTCATCCACCTGTTCGCCGAGCTGATCGACAACGCCCTGCGCTACTCGCCGCCGACGACGACCGTGCGGATCTCCGCGGGGCGCGGCGGCGACGGAGGCGTCATGCTGCGGATCTCCGACTCCGGCCTGGGCATGAACGACGCCGACCGGCGCATGGCCAACATGCGGCTGCGGGCCGGCAGCGACGTCACCCCCGACAACGCGCGCCACATGGGGCTGTTCGTGGTGGGCCGGATCGCCGCCCGGCACGGCATCCGGGTGGGCCTGCGCGGCCCGGCCGGCAACGAGGCGGGCGCCGGCACCACCGCCGAGGTCTACCTGCCGCCCACGATCCTGGCCGGCTCCGCGGCGTCGCAGGGACGGCCGGGATCCGTGTCGTCGCCGAGCACCAAGCTCGCCAACGCCATGGCGACGACGGACCCCGCGGGAGCGCCGGCCGGGCCGCAGGCCGCACCGGAACCCGCGAACCAGAACGGCGCCGAGGCGTCCGGACCGCCGGTCACCTTGTTGCCGCGCCGCAACCCCGGATCCAGCGGCATTACCGAAGTGCCCGAGGTCCCCGAGCCCGTCGCGCAGCTGCCGCGGCGGGACCGTCGCGAGCTGGCCACCCCGTGGTGGGAGGGCGGGCAGCCGGAGCCTCAGCCCGAGCCGGAGCCACAACCCGAGCCGGAAAAGAGGCCGGCCAAACCCGCGGCGGTGTCGAACACGTCGGCGTTCTTCGCCGCGCGCGCCCAGGCCGCCGCGGCGGAGCCCCCGGCGCCGGCCGCCTCGACCCCGAGCATTCCGAAAGCCCCGGCGGCGCCGGCCGCCCCGGCCGATGACGACGTCATCTACCGTCGGATGTTGTCGGAGATGCTGGGCGACCCGCACGACCTGGTCAACAGCCCCGACCTGGACTGGCAGTCGGTCTGGGACCGGGGTTGGTCGCTGGCCGCCGCGGCCGAGGACAAGCCGGTCGAGGCGCAAACCGAGCACGGGCTGCCGGTCCGCGAGCCCGGGGCCCGCCTGGTGCCCGGCGCCGCGAACGGCACGACCGAAGAGGAGCGGCCGGACGAGGACGAGGGATCCCTGGTGGGATCCAACGGGCTGGCGCGGCACTCCGCCGCGGGGCGCGACCCCGAGGCGGTGCGGGCGTCGTTCAGCAGCCACTTCGGTGGCGTGCGCTCCGGACGGTCGCACGCCCGCGAGACGAGTGAAGGATCGGATCAGGAATGACGTCTGCGGACAACTCGCTGGACTGGCTGGTGACGAAGTTCGCCCGCGAGGTGCCCGGCGTCGCGCACGCATTGCTGGTGTCGGTCGACGGGCTGCCGGTCGCCGCCAGCGAACACCTGCCGCGCGAGCGGGCCGACCAGCTCGCCGCGGTCGCCTCCGGCCTGGCCAGCCTCGCCACCGGCGCCGCGCAGCTGTTCGAGGGCGGCCAGGTGCTGCAGTCGGTGGTCGAGATGGCCAACGGCTACCTGCTTTTGATGCGGGTCGGCGACGGCTCGCATCTGGCCACGCTGGCCGTGGCGTCCTGCGACATCGGCCAGATCGGTTACGAGATGGCCATCCTCGTCGAACGCGTCGGCGGCGTGGTTCAGTCCACCCGGCGATCCGCAGAGCAGTACCAGTGACCCGCGATGGACAGACGCGAGCGCTGGCCCGCCTCCCGTGAGGCGAACCTGGTCCGTCCGTACACCCTGACGTCCGGGCGGACCGGCACCGACGTCGACCTTCCGCTGGAAGCGCCGATACAGACGCTCGACGCCGGCCTGGCCCACCGGTGGCCACCCAATGATGCGAGAGGCAAGATCATCCAACTGTGCGTCAACAGCCCGTCGGTCGCGGAGATCTCGGCCCGGCTGGATTTACCGGTCGGCGTCGCGCGCGTCCTGGTCGGCGATCTGGTGCTGTCCGGCTACCTTCGGGTGCATAGGACGTTGAGCGAGCGTTCCACCCGCGACGAGCGCCACGAACTCATAGGAAGGACCCTGCGTGGCCTACGAGCACTCTGACGCGCGCCCTTCCGGCGCGCACGCTTCGACGAAGATCGTGATCGCAGGCGGTTTCGGGGTCGGCAAGACCACGTTCGTCGGTGCGGTCTCGGAGATCATGCCGCTGCGCACCGAGGCGATGCTCACCGACGCCTCGGCGAGCGTCGACGAGCTCGAGGCCACCCCGGACAAGAAGACCACCACGGTCGCAATGGATTTCGGTCGCATCACCCTGGACGAGGAGCTGGTGCTCTACCTGTTCGGCACCCCGGGCCAGCGGCGGTTCTGGTTCATGTGGGACGACCTGGTGCGCGGCGCGATCGGGGCGGTCGTCCTGGTCGACTGCCGCCGGCTGCAGGACAGCTTCGCCGCGGTCGACTTCTTCGAGCACCGCAAGCTGCCGTTCCTGATCGCGGTCAACGAATTCGACGGCGCGCCACGCTATCCCGTCGAGGCGGTGCGCGAGGCGCTGACCCTGCCCCGGCACATCCCGGTGATCACCGTCGACGCCAGGGACCGCCGGTCGGCGACCGACGCGCTGATCGCAGTCAGCGAGTACGCGCTGGAAACCCTGGCCGCGAGCTGATTTGCAGCACTGGGTCGATCGCGAGTTCACCGGCACCGATTTTCGCGACGAGGACCTCAGCCGGCTGCGCACCGAACGGGTGGTGTTTTCCGACTGCGACTTCAGCGGTGTCAACCTGGCCGAGTCCGAGCACCGCGGGTCGGCGTTTCGCAACTGCACCTTCGAGCGAACATTGTTGTGGCACAGTACCTTTGCGCAGTGCAGCATGCTGGGCTCGGTGTTCGTGGGATGCCGGATGCGCCCGATGACGTTCGACGAGGTCGACTTCACCCTCGCGGTGCTCGGCGGCAACGACCTTCGCGGCGTGGACCTGAGTGGCTGCCGGCTGCGGGAGGCCAGCCTGGTGGAGACCGACCTGCGCAAGGCCGTGCTGCGCGGCGCCGACCTGTCCGGCGCGCGCACGACGGGCGCCCGGCTGGACGACGCCGACCTGCGCGGCGCCGTCGTGGACGCCGCGTTGTGGCGGGCCGCCTCGCTGTCCGGCGCCCACGTCGACGTCCCGCAGGCGATGGCGTTCGCGCTCGCGCACGGCCTGCGTTTCGGGGGGAGCCGGGAAGCCAAGGACTAGCGCGTGAGCCGGATGCGCCACCGCACGATCGCGGAATAGATCACCGACAGCGCGACCAGCATCCACATGTCGAGCAGCCACGCGCCGCGCGTGTGCGCCCAGTGGCCGTCCTGCTGGACCAGCGAACCGGGCACCAGCGCCCGCAGGTCGACCGTCGACGCCGACGCCGCGTATCCCCAGCGCGACGGCATTACCCAGGACAGCTGGTCCAGGAAGATCCGGCCCGTCACGGGCACCATCCCGCCGGCGAGCACCAGCTGCAGCATCAGCGACACCACCAGCAGCGGCATGATCTGCTCGTTGGAGCGCGCCAGCGACGACAGCACCAGCCCCAGCACCGCCGACGCCACGCACGTCGCGGCGACGGTGACGAACAGCTCGAAGCTGGCGTTACCCAGCAGCACCGGCGGCTGGCTGGGCGCGCCCTTGCCCACCAGCACGATGCCCGTCACGATCGCCGCCTGCACGATCGCGAACGCACAGAACACCGTGAGCTTGGCGCCCAGGTAGGCGCCCGTCGACAGGCCCACCGCCTGCTCGCGCCGGAAGATCGCCCGCTCGCCGATCAGGTCGCGGATCGTCAGCGCCGTGCCCATGAAGACGGCGGCGATCGACATCAGGGTCAGGATCTGCGCGGACTCGTCGGGCGTCCCGCTGGTCGGCTGGGCGACCCCGAAGCCCGTGTTCCCCGGAACGGTCAGCGACAGCGCGCCCAGGACGAACGGCAGCAGCGCCAGGAACGTGAAGTAGGCGCGGTCGGACACCACCAACCGGACCTGGCGCCGCGCGATGGTGGAGAACTGGTGCCGCACGCTGGTGCGGGCCTGTGTGCCGAGGTCGGCCGGGGCCGACTCGACCGGCGGCGGGGGCTTGTTTTGCGCCAGGAACCGGCGGTTGGCCTCGTCGGGGTCGGCGCCCACCTTCGCGAAGATCTGGGCCCAGTTGGTGGTGCCCATGGCCGCGCCGATCTGGCCGGGCGCGCCCAGGAAGGCCGTCTTGCCGCCCGGCGCCATCAGCAGCACCTGGTCGCAGACGTCGAGGTAGGTCAGCGAATGGGTGACCACCAGCACCACCCGCCCGGCGTCGGCGAGCTGGCGCAGCATCGTCATCACCTGCAGGTCCAGGGCCGGGTCCAGGCCCGACGTCGGCTCGTCGAGGATCAGCAGCGACGGCCCGGTGAGCAGCTCCAGTGCCACCGAGGCGCGCTTGCGCTGGCCGCCGGAGAGCTTGTCGACGCGGGTGTCGGCGTGCCTGGTCAGCCCCAGCTCGTCGAGCACCTGGGCCACCACCTGCTGGCGGTCGGCGTTGCTGGTGTCGGGGGGCAGCCGCAGTTCGGCGGCGTAGCCGAGGGCCTGGTTGACCGTCAGCTGGCGGTGCACGACGTCGTCCTGCGGGACCATCCCGATCCGGGTGCGCAGCGACGCGTACTCGCTGTGGATGTCGTGGCCCTCGAACGTGACCGAGCCGGAGGTCGGGGTGGCGTAGCCGGCGATGAGGCGCGACAGCGTGGTCTTGCCCGCGCCCGAACCGCCGATGATCGCGGTCAGGGTGCCGGGCCTGGCCGTCAACGAGACCCGTTCCAGCAGGTTCTTCCCGTTGATGGCGAAGTTGACCTCGCGCACCTCCAGCCCGCCCGACCGCGCCGCCACCTCCTGGCGGCGGACCAGCATGCCGCCGCTGAACACCAGGTCGACGTTGCCGATGGTGACCACATCGCCCTCGGCGAGCACCGCGGACCCGACCCTGATCCCGTTGACGAACGTGCCGTTGATGCTGTGCGCGTCGCGGATCTCGGCGCCGAGCGGCGTCGCGGTCAGGACCGCGTGATGGCGCGACGCCAGCACGTCGTGGAGGACGATGTCGTTGTCGAGCGAGCGGCCGATCCGCGCGACGGGGGCCCTGACCCGGGTGGTCGGGAACTCGGCGCTCTGACCGCTCATGCCGATCTGGGTGGGCGGGTTCGCGTCCTGGGTCGGCGCGGGTGGCCGGAGGATCGGGATCGCGGTGGTGCGCTGCACGATGTCGTCGGGCGGGCGCACGGGCGGGCGCGCGGCGGGCGGGCGCACCGGCAGCGGGCCGCTGGGCGGCGGGATCGTCGGGAGCGTCTCCGTCGGCGGCAGCAACCCGACGGTGCCCTGGTGGTGCCCGACCTCGAACGTGATCCGCGGCCCGTCGGGCTTGCCGATGTTGAGGGCCTGGCCGTCCTCGATGTCGACCGCCGGCACCCGCCGGCCGTTGAGGAAGACCCCGTTCATCGAGTTGTTGTCGACCGCGACCCACCGGCCGCCCTCGAAGCGCAGCAGCAGGTGCGCCCGGGCGATCAGGGGGTGCGCCACGCGCAGGTCGGCGCGCACGTCGCTGCCGACGACGACGTCGCGCCCCGGCGCGAAGTTACCTTCGGACCGCTGGGACCGCACCGTCAGCACTGGCTGCGCGGGCTGACCCGTCAAGGTTTGCGCCGGTTCCCCGACTTGACTCTGCGGCGGGCGGACGAGTGCGACTTGAGCCGGATCTTCCACCACACGATGGCGCTGTAGGCCACACACAACGCCAGGAGCATGCCGATGTCGAACAGCCACGCGCTCGGCTTGTGGTCGAAGTGCTGGTCCTTCGGGTCGGTCGGGCCGACGACCAGCCGGTGGGTGTCGATCGTCGACGCCGCCGACGCGTAGCCCCACCGGGCCGGCGTGCCCCACGACAACTGGTCGAGCACGGGCCGGTTGGTCACCCAGATCAACCCGCCGCAGAAGACCAGCTGCGACATGATCGCGATGACCAGGAACGGCATGATCTGGTCCTGGGACTTCGCGATCGCCGACAGGGCCATCCCGAGCAGCGCGGAGGCCACGCACGTCAGGGCAACGTCGACGAACAGTTCGAGGCTGGAGTTACCAAGGACCACGGCGCCGGAGAGCGGCTGGCCCCAGCCGACCACCGAGATCACGGTGGCGATCCCCGCCTGCGCGACGGCGAACGTGCTGAACACGACGATCTTGGCGGCCAGGTACGACGCCGTCGACAGGCCGACGGCCTGCTCGCGTTTGAAGATGGGCCGCTCGCCGACGAGGTCGCGGATGGTCAACGCGGTGCCCATGAACACGGCGCCGACGGTGAGCATGACCAGGATCTGGTCGGGCTGGTTGGGTGAGTTGCTCAACGGGTCGCCCATGCCGTAGCCGGTCTTGCCGCGCACGGTCAGCGTGAGGATGCCGATCAGGAACGGCAGCAGCGCTAGGAACACTGTGTAGCCGCGGTCGGAGATGACCAGCCGCACCTGGCGGCGCGCCACCGTCGAGAACTGGCGCAGGACGTCGGTGTGCACGGGTTCGCCCAGGTCGCCCGGGCTGGCCTCGGACGGGGCCTGGATCTCCGGCGGCCGGTTTTCGGCGAGGAAGCGGCGGTTGGCCTCGTCGGGGTCGGCGCCCACCTTCGCGAAGATGTCGGCCCAGTTGGTGGTGCCCATCGCGGCGCCGATCTGGTCCGTCGGGCCAAGGAACGCCGTCTTGCCACCGGGCGCCAGCAGCAGAATCTGATCGCAGACGTCGAGGTAGGCCACCGAGTGCGTGACCACCAGCACCACGCGCCCAGCGTCGGCGAGCTGGCGCAGCATCATCATCACCTGGCGGTCCAGCGCGGGGTCCAGACCCGACGTCGGCTCGTCGAGGATCAGCAGCGACGGCCCGGTGAGCAGCTCCAGCGCGACGGACGCGCGCTTGCGCTGGCCGCCGGACAGCTTGTCGACGCGGGTGTCGGCGTGCTTGGTCAGCTCGAGCTCCTCGAGGACCTGCGCGACGACCTGTTCCCGGTCGGCCTTGCTGGTGTCGGGGGGCAGGCGAAGCTCGGCGGCGTAGCCCAGCGCCTGGTTGACGGTCAGCTGGCGGTGCACGACGTCGTCCTGCGGGACCATCCCGATCCTGCTGCGCATGGACGCGTACTCGGCGTGGATGTTGTGGCCCTCGAACGTCACCGTGCCCGAAGTGGGGGTGGTGTACCCGGCGATGAGTCGCGACAGCGTGGTCTTGCCGGCGCCCGAGCCGCCGATGATCGCGGTCAGCGTCCCGGGGCGCGCGGTCAGCGAGATGTGGTCGAGCAGTTGCTTTCCGTGCTCGACCTCGAAGCCGACGCTGTTCACCTCCAGGCCGCCGGTGCGCGTCGCCGCCTCGGTGCGGCGGACCAGGGTGTCGCGGGTGAAGACCAGGTCGACGTTGCCGATCGTGACAACGTCGCCCTCGGTCAGGATCGCGGACCCGACTCGGACACCGTTGACGAAGGTGCCGTTGACGCTGTGCGCGTCGCGGATCTCGGTGCCCAGCGGCGTCTGGGTCAAAAACGCGTGATGGCGTGACGCCAGGACATCCTGGATGACGATGTCGTTGTCGGTGGAACGACCGATCGTGACCGCGTCGGACGACTTGGGCATCGCCCCGGAGCGGGACGGCAGCAACGCCTGGAACATCTTGGTCGCCAGGTTTGCCACCTCGGGCGGCTTGGTGAGGTTGGCCGACATCTGGGTTTCCGGCGCGGCCGGCGCGGAGCCCACGGCGGACATCTGCGGGTGGGGTTGGAAGTTGGGGGGCGGCGGCGCGCTGGGCGGATACGGCGGGCGTCCGCCGGCGGCCGGGTACACGGGCGGGCCGGGGGGGGGCGGGGGCGCGGGCGGCGGGGGGGGCGGGGGGGCGGGGGGGGCGGGGGGCGCGCCGGGGGGCGGCCCGGGGGGGGGGGGGGGGGGGGG